>JASGJM010000020.1:0-307565 GCA_049840755.1 Luteolibacter sp.
GTAATCGACATCATTCGCCCCGCTTCACCGGCCGTCAGATCGAGGGCCGCTACCGTAAGATCCGTGAACACTTTAAGGTTCAGATAGTAGGCGATGCCGCACTGGAATTCAATCCCTCCTCGCGGCTCCGACGGTGTTCAAATGCTTGTGAACGCCGCAGGATCGATGAGGCCGGCAGTCTTTACTGACGGTATTCCTTCATCGCCTCCAGCCCGGCCCCCCAGGAAAAGCGGTGAAATGCATTGCTCCACCGATCATGCGGGCGTACCTGAAATCCCGCATCGATGCGGCAAACGGACAGTGCCACGATCGCCAGAATTGCCACGAGTAGCCCCCAGCGATAGCGTGTGACTTCCACGAGCCACGGCGGACCCGAAAGCGCGGTCGGAGCCAGCGACGGGGGCAACCGTCACCAGGAGGATGGCGACCAGAAGCCCGACGGCTGAGACCGCCAGTCCGACCATGAACCCCGCGGGCCGATAGCTGAACCGGACCTGATGTGAGCCCGACGGCAACGCCACCGCGAAAGGCCGCGTACGCCGGACGCACGATCGCGGGGACCCCGTCGACGGTGGCCGACCAGCCGGGGTCGAACGTATCGGCAAGGACCAGGTAGGAGGCTGTGGCAGACTCGGATTCCACCACGACCTCTTCAGGAAGATCGACCACGATGCGGGCCGTCCCCTGGGCCTCGGCCGACTCGGCCAGCGGCCGGGTCGGGTCCTCGACGATCAGGCGTTTGCGGGCCTCGGCCCCGAGTCGTCCGAGTGCCTCGATGACTCCCTCGGGATTGTCCACGTAGACCGGATGGCCCATCAGCCGCGCGCGAGGCAGCGCCGTCTTGTTGATGTGAATGAAGGCGGAGCCAACCGGCTCACTGGGCTGGAACGCCTTGCGGAGGTTGCGTCCGGTGACGACATGGCTGACGCTCTCGATGTCGAAACGCCCCATGCCGCGGCGGGCGTGATCGTAGTAATCCAGCAGGCGCCTGGGGATCATCGGCGTCTCTCCCTTGGCCGATGGCAGACCCCAGGCGGCTGGAAGGCTCCAGTCGAGGGCGTCGCGAGCGGGCAGAAAGTCGAGCGTCTCTGAGGCATAGCCCGGCTCGCCCGAGTGCCGATCGCCGTCGCCGAACACACGGACGAACGTGGGGTCAGCCTTCAATCGCGTGACCGTTTCGGGTGGAGACGTCCAGTAGGCATGCGGGACCGTGGGAGCCTCGTGGGCGGCGGTGATCGCCAGGTCGGCCAGAACAAGCGCGGAAAGATCCAGGCGAGCTTCGCCCGCCGATCGGCATGGCTCATCCGAGCGGTGATCCACGCGGCCACGACGCCGATCGCCAGAATGATCGCACCACGCGCCACGGCTCCTCGAAACTCGGCCCCAAGCCAGCGGAAGCGGTCCAGATGATAGGGCTGGTTCCAGCGGTTCGGATCGGTCCAGACCGGAGCGTAGACGTACAGCAAGATCGGGACCGAGGCCGCGATCAGCAGCCCTGCCAGCATGAGCACCCGCGCGAAGCCGCACGGCCCCGGGCCGTGCCAGTCGCTCGACCCCAACGGCCGCAAGCACGGCGACCGCAAGCGCAACCCACAGGTGAAAGCGGACCGGTTCTCGCGAGCTTCCCAGGATCGGGATCGCGTTGGCGTGATCGAACAGGAACGTGAACTTGCCGAGCATCAGCAGACCGCCAATCGCGGCCAGCAGCACCCAGAAGTTCACCCATCGATCGCGAAGGACGGGCCCCCCTGCTCCGGTGACCGCCAGCAGCAGGCCCAGCAGGCCAAGGTATGCGTTCATCTCGTGATACGGATAGAAGCCGTTCATCCAGTCGGTGTCGTGGGCTCGCGTGCCGTACGCCTCGCGAATCACCAGCGTCGGCAACAGCTCGGGCGAGAACGACGCGTAGGTCAGCTCCTTGTAACTGAGCCCTCCGGCCCTCGGCGATCGATCGAGAAGCTCCTTGGAGGGGATCCACTGCACGGCCGACAGGAGCAGGCCCAGCAGTCCCACGGTCGCGGGCATGAGCAGTCCCGACCAGCGGGCCCGGCCTGGCCCCGTCGTGGCGAACCGGTAGAGACCGTACATCCCCACGATGCCCGAGGTCAGCAAGACGTCCTGAAGATGGCCCGCGAACACCTGGCAGGCCAGGGCAGCCGCTGCCACGACGACGCCTCGCCAGCGGCCCGAATCACAGGCCGATTCGATTCCCCAGATCACGATCGGGACGCTCGCCAGGGCGTTGATCATGCTGGTATGAACCAGGTGGGCCCAGGTGAACCCGCCCAGTCCGAAGACCGCCGCGCCGGTCGAGCGCCGCGACCGGCCGCACCCGCCGACGCAGCCAGCCATAGGTCCCCGCGCCGGTGATCCAGATCGAGAGGACCGTGTCGTAGTTGAACGCCTTCCAGGTCTCCATCCAGGGATAGAGAAGATACTTGAGCGGGTGCAGGTAGCCCGCCTGGCTCTCGCTGTAAAGCGGCATCCCGCAATAGAGGGTCGGGCACCAGCGAGAGAAGCGGCCGGCCCTGACTCCTCGGCGAAAAACGCACGATACGGGAAATTGATCTCGGTGATGTCGAAGTAGAAAAGAGCCCCTCGGAGCGAGACGGCGTCCCAGAAGAGCCAGGCGACGACGGCCGTCCACGCGAGGATCGCCAGCAGGTCGGCACGGTTCCAGGGCGGTGGATCGAACCAGTCTTGCGAACGATCCGTTGACGGCAGGACGGCGGACACGGCGACTCCTCAACGAGCTTCGCGCCACGGTGTGAATTCTTGAGCTTCAGCGCGAGGGCCAGGGCCAGCGGGCGATCGTCAGGCCGCCCCGACGAAAGAGCACCTCGGCCCCCTCGCCGAGCGCACGGGTCGAGGAAAAGCCGGCCCTCCGGCGTCTGACGTGCGATCAGCGTCTCGGGACGGCCCTCCGGCAGGTCCTTCGACCATTCGGGGAACCGGTTGGGAAACACGGCGAACGGGACGCCTCGCACATTCCCTTCGGACAGGAACGAGAGCCGGTAGACGTCCCAGTAACCGCCCAGGATCGCACGAACGTCGGGGTGATCGCCGAGCCACCGGAGCGTCACGTCGTCGAGCGGCCGGCGGACCGGCATCAGACGGGCGTCGATCCAGTCCATGCGACGATACCATGCCGCCGCGTCCGCCGTGAACAGCGCCGCGAATGCCAGGAGGAGCGTCCCGCCCAGCCAGCGATCGAGACTGGGCCGGCTGAGCACGGCCTCGACCAGCAGGCCCAGCCCGAGCGACCAGGGAATGAGGAGCAACACCAGGTAGCGGTAGTTGTCGGAGTTGAAGATGTTGCGGTTCACCAGGAAGCCCGCCAATACGCCCAGCGTACTGACCAGCAAGCCGGCCGCGACGACCCGACGCGCCGGTCGATCGGAACGGCGTACGGCCGTCCAGGCCAGCGCCAGAAGTCCCAGGGCGAAAAGTCCCAGCGAGAGGCCCGTCGTCAGCAGGGCGATGGGCTCGAACCTCTTCGCCGAGGGCGTCGCCTGCCGCACCGGCGCATCGAGGCCCAGCAGCCGGGGATCGGGATCCGCTTCGAGTCCAGGAACCCTGTGCCCGGCGATCAGGCGCGGCAGGCATTCGGCGAACAGGATCCGCGCGTGCTTCTTCAAAATGGGCGATTCGAAGCTGGGCGTGAACTGCTCGTTGTAGACGTCGTGAGGCTCCAGCTTGCGGCCCAGGTAGGCGGGCGTCACGCCGATCGCGAAGCCAACACCCAGCGTGAGGAGACGCGCCGGAGTGATGGCCACGGCCTGACGGATCGCGGGAGAGACCGCCAGCGTCACGAGCGACGCCGCGGCCATGCCCGCCAGGGTCATCACGAACATCGAGTCGAGGTAGAGGCCAAGCCCGCACCAGAGACCGAGCGCGGCCAGGAAAGGCCAACCTCTGCCGCGGAGCGTCTCCAGCAGCAGCCACCAGGCCGCGGCACTCCAGGCGACCACAGGAAGATGGCCACCGGTGATCCGGCCCGAGAGCCAGAGCATCCCCGTCGAGGCGAACGTCAAGGGAACCAGGCTGCCGATCGCAACCTTCGGGCCGAAGCCACGCAGGGCCACGCCGAAGACCGCGACGACGATCAGTACATGCGCGACCACGCCCCCGCTCACGAGGGTTTCAGGGGTCGCACCCAGATCCTCGCCTGCGGATAACTGAACAGGACCGGGATCGTGCCGCTGAAGGGCGTTCCCGGAAAATGCCAGCGCCAGTGTCCCTGCACGGCCTCCAATAGCGTCAGGCCGTCGACCGCGAGGTCACTGTCCAGGTGAATGCGGGCGTTCGCGACCAGGGGGACGCGAAGCAAGACGGTCCACACCACGGCGGCCAGCAGGCAGAGCCACGGCAGGAGGCGTGCAATCGACGGGCGCATGCGTCGGAGTCCGTCCGGTCGGTCGTCATCAGCCGAAGAAGTCCGCGACCAGGCACGAGAAATCGGGCAGTCGGCCAGGCCCTCGATCCGGTCCGTTTCGCGGAGCACGACCGGCGGCTCATCAAGCCACCGATAGATGACCACGGTTCGATTCTTGGGATACACGACCCAGACGAGCGAAACGCCCACACCCAGGTATTCGTCCACCTTCTGGAGAACCTGGCCCCGCCGGTTGCCGGGCGAGTAAACCTCAACCACCAGGGTCGGTGGCACGGGGGGGAGTGCACTACCGACCTTCGACCGCGGCCATCGGTCCTCGCGGTAGAAGGACACGTCGGCACCGCGTACCGTGTCGGGATCTCGCTCGGTCACGACGGCAGCATCGTTTGTCACGATGTAACCGAGCCCGCTCTGACGACCGAAGTACCCCAGAAGGACAGCGATCATTCCGCAGATTGCACCGTGCTCTGGCTTTGGCGGCGGCAAGTAAATCACCTCCCCTCGCACGAGTTCTGTGGGTTCGTCGCCGAGGTCGGCGGCCATGAACGCCTCGGCAGTCATCAGCTTCACGGGAGTCGCCGTCGCCATGGGTTTCCTCCACGCCTCCAATCCACGGGCTGCCGAAGTCACACCGCCGGCCATCGCCTCAGGCTCCACCGCCGCGAGGTTCTGCTCCTTGGCGAGGTAGTCGCGGCCGTACTTGATGTGGATGTGGTCCCAGGGAAGGACCTCGTCCACGGGGCGTTCGCGCTGGCTGTAGAACGGAACCTCGATACCCAGGTCCTCGAATGTCTGCCACCACCGCTTCGCGTCGAAGTACTCGGACCAGGCGTCGAGCCGGGCCCCTCGGCACCAGGCTTCTTCCATGGCGGCGGCCACCCGGCGATCGCCGCGGGTGAGGATCCCTTCGAGGAGGCTGCGCTCGATGTCGTGGACCTTGACGGTCACCGACCGCAGCCGCACCCGCGAACGCAGATACCGATGGGCCCAGCGGAAATACTCACGGTCCTTCATGCCGTTCCACTGGTAGGGCGTGTGCGGCTTGGGAACGAAGTTGGACACGCTGGCGGTGACCTCGGCGAAGCGGCCGGTCACATCCTTACCGATCCGGGCGATCGTCTCGGCCATGTCGATGATGCCGTCGAGATCGGCGGTCCGCTCGCCGGGAAGGCCGCACATGAAGTAGAGCTTCACCTTCCGCCAACCGCGTCGAAACGCCTCGGCGCAGCCCTCGTACAGATCATCATTGTTGATCGGCTTGCGGATCTGCTCGCGCATGTCGTCGCGGGCGACCTCGGGGGCCAGCGTCAGGCCGCTCCGCCGCCCCTCCTGCAACAGGGCCGGGATCTTCTTGAGCGTCTCGGTAATCCGCAGGCTGGGAAGCGAGATTTTCACGCCCAGGGGCGTGAAGACCTCGCTCATGCGGGTCACCAGCTCCTCGAAGTGCGGATAGTCGCTGGTGCTCAGCGAGAGCAAACTGATCTCGTCGTAACCGGTGTTGTGATAGCTTTCGAGCACAGACTGGACGATGGTCTCGACTGTGCGGTAACGCAAGGGTCGCTTGATCACCGTGCTCTGGCAGAAGCGGCACTGCCAGGGGCACCCGCGCATGATCTCGATGGCGATCCGGTCGTGCGAAGTCTCCACGAAAGGAACGATCGGCCGGACGGGCAGCGGCGTCCCTTCCAGGTCCTGAATCACGCAGGGACGAATCGCGGCGGGGACGTCCTCGCACGTGCAGCTCGATGTCGCGGATCGTCCCGTCATCGGCGTAGACCGGCTCGTAGAAGCGGGGAACATACGCCCAGGTGACCTCGCTGGCGATCCGAGCGAGCTTGTCCTCGCGAGAGAGACCTGAACCTTTCATCTCTCGCCAGAGGTCGCAGACGACCGGCAGGCTGGGCTCGCCGTCGCCCATCACGAAGAGGTCGACGTAGGGAGCCAGCAGCTCAGGGTTCTGCCCGCCGGGTCCCCGCGAGGACCAGCGTATCATCAGCACCACGGTCCTCGGCATGAAGGGGGATGCCTCCCAGGTCGAGCATCGTCAGGACGTTCGTGTAGCTGATCTCATATTGGAGCGAGAAGCCCAGGACGTCGAACTGATGGAGCGGCGTGAACGTCTCCAGGCTATAGAGCGGGAAATTCTGCTCCCGCATGGCGGCTTCGAAGTCCGGCAGCGGCGTGAACACGCGCTCGCAGGCCCAGCCGCTGGCATTCATGAGGCTATACAGAACCTGCATGCCGTGGTGGCTCATGCCGAGGGCGTAAGTGTCGGGGAAAGCCAGGCAGACCGTGCCGCGGACGGTCGCGTGGTCCTTGACCACGCTGTTCAGCTCGCCGCCAACGTACTGCCCAGGGGTCCGCACACGAGACAGCACCCGCACAACGACCTGGTCCTTGAATGCCTGATTCAGCATCGCCGATTCCACTCTCGCGTGAACGAAGCGGCCCAGATCCCGACGATCGCGGGTGCGTCCGGATCAGTGGATCACCGTCTGCGTCTGTCAGCGGAAGGGCCGTCCTGGAATGAGACGACATTGATTCTACCGGCCCGCCGGAACCATGAACAGGCGACACGAGACCCCAATCTGCGACACCTCGCATGCGACAGCCCAGCCTTCCTGCTCAACTGGTCCATCGTGGAAAGGACGTGTAGGATGGAGTCGGTCCCGTAGCCCGATGGCCTGAGAGACTTAACCACCAAGGGCACGAAGAACACAAAGGCAATAGAAAATCCTTCCATTGCTCGTGGCATCGTGTAGAGACGTCTCACCTGCACGCGACAACCTGGAGAACAGCCGTGGAACAGGCTTTCAATGTCGTCATCGAGCGAGACTCCAAGGGCTATTACGTCGCCTCGGTACCGTCCTTGCCGGGCTGTCACACCCAGGCGAAATCCCTCGATGAGCTGACCGAGCGAGTCAAGGAAGCCATCGCACTCTACCTGGATGCTACGGGAGACTACGCAGCAGACGCTCTTGATTTCGTCGGTATCCAGCGGATCATGGTGAAACCATGAGCCAACGCCCGGCGCTAACCGGCAGGGAGCTCATCAGCGTCCTCGAGTGCGCTGGGTTTGTTTCGATCCGCGTGAGAGGTAGCCATCATCTCTTAAGACATCTCGATGGACGAACCACCGTGGTTCCGGTTCATTCAGGTGAGACTATCGGCCCAGGGCTGATGAACAAAATCCTGCGGGATTGTGGCCTGACATGGGACGAGTTTCGACAGTTACTTCGAGCCAGAGGAGATGAACAACTCGCTCCCCATATCCTCCGTAAATAGCAGTATCCTTCCAACCAACCCGGAGCCTGTTGAGAACAACCGACGCATCCATGAGCCACACCAAACCCGCCGCGAACGAGCATCGCCCGAGTGTCGCCCTGACGATGGGGGACGTGGCCGGGATTGGACCCGAGGTGATCGTCCGGGGATGGGCGGATTCCCGCCTGCATGGGCTTTGCCGGCCGATCGTGGTCGGCGATGACGACGTCTTGCGACGGGCGGCCGAGCTGGTGGGCCGTCGATTCGAGGTGCGGCGGATCGAGCGTCCGGAAGACGCCCACGCAACGCCTGAGACTATCCCCTGCCTCGTGCCGAATGCGGTTCGCAAGGCCGGCTCACTGGCCGACGTTCTTCCCGGTCGCGTCGATGCGCGGGCGGGTGCCGGATCGTACGAGTTCCTCCTGGAAGCCATCGACCTGGCCCTGGCCGGGCGGATCGATGCGATCACGACCCTGCCCTTGAACAAGGAATCGCTCCGCCTGGCCGGCGTGGCTCACCCGGGACACACCGAGATCCTGGCCGAGCGCCTGCGGGGTGCCCGATCACGCGATGATGCTCTATCTGGCCAACGACGACCCCGATGCGCGACGCCACGGGCTGGGCGTCGTCCACGTCACGCTGCACGTCGCGCTTCGCCAGGTTTTTGAGCTACTCTCGACCGAAGCCATCATCGGCAAGATTCACCTGGCTGACCATGCACTCCGGCCCCTGTCACGAGGACGCCGGCCCAGGATCGCCGTCTCGGCACTCAACCCGCACGCGGGCGAGAACGGCCTGTTCGGTGATGAAGAAAGCCGGGTCATTCAGCCCGCAGTCGAGGCCACCCGTGCCGAGGGGCTCGACGTCCACGGCCCGTTTCCTAATGACACGCTTTTTCACCAGGCGCTCGGGGGAGCGTACGACGCCGTGGTCGCCATGTACCACGACCAGGGGCACATCGCACTCAAGACCGCCGGCTTCCGCCGCGCCGTGAACGTCACGCTGGGCCTCCCCATCGTGCGAACCAGCGTCGCCCACGGCACCGCCTTCGATATCGCCTGGCACGGACACGCCGACCCATCCAGCCTGATCGAAGCCGTCCGCGTCGCCGCCCGCATCGTGGCGGGCAGATCGCGAGCCACGTCGTAATTCCCTGACGACTCCTGGATCAGCTTTTTCTGATAGAAACGTCATGGCACCTCCATCACTCTATCAGCGAATCCTCGGCACGCGATTTGACGCGCTGCCCGAGGTGCTTCGGCGGTTCCACGACACGCCAGGGGGTGGTCGCGCACAGGGAACGCTCCAGATCGACCGGGCAGCCGGGCCACTCCGCAACGCCCTGACCTCCCTGCTGGGCCTACCCAGGGCCGGGATGGACGTGCCTGTCCGACTCGAAGTCGAAATCGAAGGAGACCGTGAGCTGTGGGTCCGCCACCTCCAGGGCCGGCGGCTGAAGACGGTCCAGTGGATGCGAGGCGACCTGTTGATGGAGTCGTACGGGCTGTCGACCTTTTCCAGTGTGCTGATCGTGGAAGGGTCGTGCATCCGCTACGAATTTCGACGGGCCTGGGTCATGGGCGTCCCGCTCCCCCATTGGCTCACCCCACTCGTGGAAGGCCGCGTGGATGCGGGCGACGACGGCTGGCGTCTGGCGGTGCGCATTGAAGCGCCGCTCCTCGGAGAACTGGTTCATTACAAGGGGTGGGTCGAGCCCGAATGAAGGACTCGTCGCGGGTCGTGAGTATCCTGGGAGGCTACGGGATCTTCGGCGGCCGGATCGCCGAGGCGCTCACCGAGATGGCCGCTATCGAGTGCGCGTGGTTGGCCGCAACGCAAGAACCGGGAGTAACTTCGCGAGTCGCATCGGAGCCGATTTCCGTGTCTGAAAGAGCGTGCGGGAGGACACGCCCGGCCCCAAGCCAAGGTCAGCCCCGCCCCCCGGGCAAGACTCTTGTCAGTCCCCGCTGCCGCCTTCCGGGTCGTCCCCGGACTCCTCGCCCTCCTCCAGCAGGCGGCGCAGGCGCTCGGCATTGAGCGTTTTCACTATACCCACCAATAGAAACAGGCAGATCACGGTGATGGCGGCCTCCAGCACCGGGAGTGGTCCGTGCTCTTGATCCCCGCGGAAATATTTCACCAGCCCCGGGATGTTGAAGACCCCGCGGCCGAAGCCCAGCAGGGCCAGCACGCCACCGCCGAAGAGTCCGTGCCAGAACCACCGGGTGGCGAAAAATCCGCAGATGACCAGACCGCCGCCCAGGGCCAACGCCCCGTTCATGAATCCCATGGCGTCGTTTTGCTCAAGAGCCTTGAGCGCCGCCCCGCCGAGAGCGATCACGGAAACGCCGCACAGAAAGAGAAGAAAACGCATGGCGCGGAGCATTTCCCGCCGCGCGCCGTGGTCAATCCTGAAGCGCGCCGCATTGACACGCCGCCCGTGGCAGGGCGTGCTGGGCGTGCATGAGCCGGCAAGTGTGGTGCAATGGAGAATTGATGACGGAGGACCAGCTCCGGATCTCGCCCTTCGATCGTGGGCTGACGGTAGGGCTCGGCTTGTTTGAAACGATTCTCGCGGTGGACGGCGGGCCCGTGTTTCTGGATCGTCACCTTGCCCGCCATGCCGCCGGATGCGCGAGGCTCGGCTGGGAATGCCCGGCGCAGGAGGAGATCGGCGCGGCGATCGCGGCGGTGTTGGCTGGGAATGGCTGCTCAAGCGGTCGGGCGCGTGTGCGCGTTTTCCAAACCGGTGGGGAGGGGGGATTGGACGATTGCAGCGCAGGCTCGTCCCGGAAGCTCCTCGTCACCGCCGCTCCGCTGGGGGAATCCGCGGAAACCGTCTCGGTGACCTTTTCCAAATGGCCCCGCAATGAGCGCTCCGCCTTGGCCGGCCTGAAGTGCGCCTCCTATGCGGAGAATCTGATCGCCCTGGCCGATGCGCGTCGCCAGGGCTACGATGAGACCTATTTCCTGAATACCCGTGGCGATGTCTGCGAGGCTGCCACCGCCAATCTCTTCGTGGTGAAGGGTGGGCGCATCCTCACGCCGCCGCTGTCCAGCGGTTGCCTGCCGGGGATCACCCGCAGCTGGCTGTTGGAAAGCGCCGCTGCCATCGGCCTTTCCATCACCGAGGACCGCGTGACGCGGAATGATCTGTTGGAAGCCGATGAGGTCTTCCTCACCTCCGCCACCCGTGGCCCGGTGTCCGTTTCCCGTCTCGATGGCCGCGAATACGCCGCCCCCATTCTCAGTCCGCGTTGCCGCACCGTCTGGGAGCAGGCGAGCCAATCCCCGCGATAGCGAAGTATCCGCCAAGGTCCTCCTTGGCTGGCATCTGGAGGAGGTTTTCTGGAAAAGGGGACCCCGCGTCCCATCGCGCCGCACCCAATACGCGAAGGAGGACCTTCGCGCGACTACGCTGCGCGGTCAGACTGTTCTCCACGCACAAGGAAAGGAGATCCCTCCATCCTCTTCGATTTATCGAGGACCATCTCCAACGAAAGGACCAAGTCATCCGCTGCGTTTTTGCTTCCGCCGGTGCGGGGGGACTCCTTAGCGTCAGCCTTCATCCCATCCATTGCCATATGCCTAGACCTGTCACACTCTTCACCGGCCAGTGGGCCGATCTGCCGCTCGAAAAACTCGCTCCGCTCGCTGCGGACATGGGTTACGAGGGCCTCGAACTCGCCTGTTGGGGAGATCACTTCGATGTCACCGCCGCCGCTTCCTCGAAGTCCTATGTGAAGGAAAAGTGGGAGCTGCTCGCCGACCACGGCCTGACCTGCTTCGCCATTTCGAACCACCTCGTCGGCCAGGCGATCTGCGACAACATCGACGAACGCCACAAGGCGATCCTCTCCGATGAGATCTGGGGCGATGGCTCCCCGGAAGGCGTCCGCAAGCGCGCCGCCAAGAACATGGCCACCGCCGCCAAGGCCGCCCGCTCGTTCTTCAACGCCAAGCCGGGCCGCAAGGGCAAGGACGACTTCCCGGCCGTGGTGAACGGCTTCACCGGCTCCTCCATCTGGCACTCCATCTACGCCTTCCCGCCGACCACGCAGGCCTACTACGAAAAGGGCTTCAAGGATTTCGCGAAGCGCTTCCTGCCGATCCTCGATGCCTTCGAGAAAAACGATGTGAACTTCGCGCTCGAAGTGCATCCCACCGAGATCGCCTTCGACATCGTCTCCGCCCAGCGCGCCATCGAGGCCGTAGGTGGTCACAAGCGTTTCGGCTTCAACTTCGATCCGTCCCATCTCGGCTATCAGGGCGTGGACTACATCAAGTTCATCCGCACCTTCGGTGAGCGCATCTTCCATTGCCACGTGAAGGACGCGTGGTGGGGCCATGGTGACGGCTCCGTGGGCGTCTTCGGCGGCCACACCGATTTCGGCGATGCCCGCCGCTACTGGGACTTCCGTTCCCCGGGCCGTGGCGATGTCCAGTTCGAGGACGTCATCGTCGCGCTCAATGACGTGGGTTACCAAGGCCCGCTCTCCGTCGAGTGGGAGGACATCCGCATGGACCGCGTCCACGGTGGCACCGAGGCCGCCGAGTTCGTCCGCGCGATCGACTTCGCACCGAGCAAGGTCGCGTTCGATGCGGCGTTCGACAAATCCAAACAATAAGTAAGCCTTGATCGGCCGAGGCTTCGTGTCCCCGGCCGGTTGGCTTTTTCAAATGGGATTGACAGGATTTTTCAGGATTTACGATGGATGTGGTAATTCATTCCTCTTCTGTGAATCCTGAAAAATCCTGTTAATCCTGTCCTCAAAAAACTCGTCCCGTCGTGGGCGGGTTCTTTTATCCAACCCTCTTCATTGAAATGAATAATCGCAAAATTCGCATGGGCATGGTCGGTGGTGGCCGGGGTGCCTTCATCGGTGCCGTGCATCGCATGGCTGCCAATCTCGACGGGCAGATCGAACTGGTCTGCGGCGCTTTCTCCTCCGATCCGCAGCGTTCGAAGGACTCCGGTGCCGACTTCTTCCTGCCGCCGGACCGTTGTTATCCGGACTGGAAGACCATGATCGAGGCCGAGGCCAAGCTGCCGGAAGGCGAGCGCATGGACTTCGTCGCCATCGTCACGCCGAACCACGTTCACTTCCCGCCCGCGAGGTACGCGCTCGAGCACGGCTTCCATGTTCTCTCGGACAAGCCCGCCACCTTCAACCTCACCGAGGCGAAGGCGCTGCAGGAGATCGTGAAGAAGTCCGGCCAGCTCTACGGCCTCACCCACAACTACACCGGCTATCCGCTGGTGAAGGAAGCGCGCGACCTCATCGCAGCGGGCAAGCTTGGCAAGATCCGCAAGGTCGTGGTCGAGTATCCACAGGGCTGGCTTTCCAACCGCATCGAGGAAGGCGGCCAGAAGCAGGCCGCATGGCGCACCGATCCGAAGAAGAGCGGTGCCGCCGGATGCATCGGGGACATCGGCACCCACGCCGAAAACCTCGCCGAGTACATCACCGGCCTGAAGATCAAGGAGCTCGCCGCGGACATCACCGCCTTCGTGAAGGGCCGCAAGCTCGATGACGATGGCAACGTGCTGCTCCGCTTCAAGGGTGGCGCCAAGGGCATCCTCCACGCTTCGCAGATCTCCGCGGGCGAGGAGAACAACCTGAACATCCGCGTCTACGGCGAGCTCGGCGGCATCGAGTGGCGCCAGATGGAGCCGAACACGCTCATCGTGAAGTGGCTCGACCAGCCAGCGCAGATCTACCGCACCGGCCTCGGCTACCTCGGTGCGAACGCCGCCGCCGCGGCCCGCATCCCCGCCGGTCATCCGGAAGGCTATCTCGAAGCCTTCGCGAACATCTACCGCAACTTCGCCGGTCACATCCGCGCCAAGCTGAACGGTCGCAAGGTCGCGAAGGGCGATCCGATCCTCGACTACCCGACCATCGCCGATGGCGTGCGCGGTATGGCGTTCATCGACGCCGTGGTGCAGTCCTCCAAGGCGAACGCCGCGTGGACTCCGCTGGAAGGTTGATCCGGTTGCTTCCGTAACAGGAAACCACGAAATACACGAAAGCCCACGAAAAGGAGGGGAGTCATGTGCTCTTTTCCATTTCGTGAAATTTGGTGTCCTTCGTGGTTTCTTTATTTGAGCCTCCTACTCCCATGAAAACCTCACTCGCCGTTTTCTCGCTGATCGCGGGACTCTCGCTCTCCGCCCACGCCGCGCCGCCCGCGGATGCCGCGCAGAAGATCGCCGCCGCGCTGCCGGAGCAGGCCTTTGCCAAGCCCGCCAAGGCCCGCAAGCTGCTCGTCTTCTCCGTCACGAATGGTTTCCATCACCGACTCCATCGCGACCGGCCACATGGCCTTCACCGAGCTCGGCAAGAAGACCGGTGCCTTCGAGACTGTGGTCAGCGATGACCTCGACAACTTCGAGGTCGACAAGCTCAAGACCTTCGATGGCGTCTGCTTCCTCAGCACCACCATGGAGGTCTTCCTTCCGCATCCGGACAAGCTCAAGACCATGAGCCCGGAAGACGTGAAGGCTGCGGAAGAGAAGTCCGACCGCCTCAAGAAGAACCTGATGGATTTCATCAAGTCCGGCCGCGCCTTCATCGGTATCCACGCCGCCACGGACACCTTCTACAAGTGGCCCGAATACGGTGAGATGATCGGCGGCCAGTTCGATCAACACCCTTGGACCGCGGACGTGCCGGTGAGCATCAAAGTGGAGCCGGGTCAGGAGAAGAACCCGCTCGTCGCCATGTTTGAGGGCAAGAACATCGAGTTTAAGGAGGAGATCTATCAAATGAAATCCCCGCCGTATGACTCGAAGAAGCTCGATGTCGTCCTGCGCCTCGATACCGAGAAGTCCCCGATGAACCGCCCGAACATCCATCGCACCGATGGCGACTTCGGCGTTTCCTGGGCGAAGCACTATGGCAAGGGCCGCGTCTTCTACAGTTCCCTCGGCCACAACCACGATATCTACTTCAATCCGCTCGTGCTGAAGCACTACCTCGCCGGCATCCAGTGGGCGCTCGGCGACTACAAGGTGGACGTGAAGAACTGATGGGATCGCGATAGCGAAGTAGCCGCCAAGCTCCCGCTTGGCGGAGTGGGGAAGGGCGCTTGGGGCTCTTGGCTGCCATTGCCTTAAAACATCCGTCGGAAGCACGCGAAGGAGGACCTTCGCGCTACTACGCTGCGCGTGCCATCGTGGTGGTTGTCATGGCCCTGAAGGGGCCGCATGAGATAGCCCAAGGCAACGCCTTGGGTATGGAAGGCAGAGGGAGACGAGCCCTAAAAGGGCGGAATGAATGGTGGTTGAGACCGCCCTTTTAAGGGCTCGTTGCATCGCGTGTCGTATTCCCGGGGTGTTGACCCGGGCTATCCCATGGCACCTTACGGCTTCACCTCCGCCTTGAGGCGGTAGAATCCCTTCGCACCGACTGCGGGGCTGATCGTCCACGTGCCATCTCCGGCGATGGCGATGCGATTGCCCGGAACCGCCGTCCAGCTCGTGAGGTTCACGGACTCCATCACCGTGAGACTCGCGTAGCGCTGGTTGATCGTGGAGGTGGGAAACTTCACCGTGCCATTCATAGGCTGCGTGAAGGTCCATGGCGATGTCCGAGCTTGCGGAGAGGTGCCCAGTGCATACTCCACCAGATTCGGGATGCCGTCCTTGTCATCGTCGGCCGTTGGTGCGCCGAGTCCGCTATACGCGGCCTTCCACGTGTTATACGGAGCATCCGGGTCGAAGCCGAGCACGGTGAGGATCTCCCGGTTCGGGAACACTGTCAGCGTCTGTCCCGTCGCTGTTTTGCACGCGGCCAGCACTTCGTTCAGGATGAGGAACTGCCCCACCGTCGCCGGATGGAAATTGTCCTGGCTGAATACCCGGCCCGCCGGATTCCCGGACGCTCCCGCCAGCGTGAAGACCGTGCCATTCAGATTGAAGGGGATCTCATCATACGCCCGGTCCGTCAGCCGATCGATCCGCGCCACCGTTGCGCCCTTGCCCTGTGCCATGGTGATGATGCTCTGGTTGAACGCCGCCACCTTCGCCCGCGTGGTGATGCGCTTCGCCGGATCGTTGTAGGTCGCGGCCCGGTCTGGCGTCGCGCCGATGTCCGCTACGGTGCAGATCACGATCGGAATAGTGGCGTTCTTCGAGCGGACCCAGTCATGGATCGTGGCGATGCGGGAGACGATGTCGCTCAGTGCGGTCGGCGACTCGGTGTTGTTGAAGACACTGCTGTAAACACCGCTGAGATCATTCGCTCCCAGGAAGATCACCGCCACGTTCGAGGTCGTCAGCTCGCTGACCATCGCAGTCTTCGTCCTGCCATCGTAGCCGGTGGTGGCCGTGGTATTGATGATGCCCAGCCAACTCGAAGTCGTGAATCCCGGGAAGGCGAAGTTCGCGGACGCACCCTTGGTACGCCAGTCGAGGTAGTTGTTCGCGTTGTAGGTGCCGAGATTCGCCTCCGTGGAACGGTTGGAGCGGATCAGTTCCGTCCAGTTGTGGATGTTCGTGCCGATGCTCGCGAGAGTGGCTTCATCGGTGTATTCCTCCGTGAGGCTGTCACCGATGGCGAAGATCTTCACCGCCGCATGCACCTGTTGCACCGGCGCACTCGCCAGCAGGAGCACGGACAGCCATCGCACGATTCGCATGAGCGGCACCGTAGCCGAAAACGCGCCACTGTCACGGGCGGAGGGGGCGCGAAGCGAAGTAGCCGCCAAGCTCCCGCTTGGCGGACATCTGGTAGATGTTCTCAGGAAAGGGCAGCCAAAAGAGCCAATCGCTTGTTCCCATCCGCCAAGGAGGACCTTGGCGGCTACTTCGCTGTCGCGGAACTACGGCCGCGGCACCGCCGTCAACCGGTAGAATGTCTTCGCGGCTCCGGAGGGCGCGATTGTCCATGTCCCATCCGCTCCCACCGTGATCCGGCCTGCGGGCACCGCCGACCACGTGCTCAGATCGGTGGACTCCATCACCGCCAGCGAGGCATAGCGAAGCGCGGTCGCGGAGGTGCTGAAGCGCAAGGTGGACGGCGCGATGAATTGGAAGGGCGAACCGGTCTGCCGGGGCGAGGTGCCCAGCACGTATTCCACCAGATTCGAGACGCCATCTCCATCGTCATCCGCCGTCTGCGCGCCCAGCCCCGGATATGCCGCCGCCCAGGTGGCATAGGGTGCATCGGGATTCAGTCCCAGCAGCGAAAGAATGTCCCGGTTCGAGAAGGGAGTCACCGCGCGGCCGGTGGCGGTGGTGCAGGCGGCCAGAATCTTGTTCGCGATCAAGGCCTGCGCCACGGTGGAGGCGTGGAAGTTGTCCTTGCAGAACACGCGGTCCGGCGGGTTCTCCGGACTCCCGGCCAGCGTGAACACCGTGCCATTGAGTTGGAAGGGGACCTCATCGAAGACCCGGTCCGTGAGCTGGTCGAGCCGCGCCACCGTCGCGCCCTTGGTGGCGGCCAGGCTGATGATGTTCTGGTTGAGCGCGGCGATCTTCGCCCGTGCCGAGGCACGCCGCACCGGATCACTGTAGGTATTCGCGATCACCGGCGTGGCTCCCACGTCCGGGATGGTGCCGATCACGATGGGAACGGTGGGCCGCCGCTGGCGGATCCAGTCGTGGATGATGCCAAGCCGCTTGGTGATGTTGGTGTAGAAGTCCGTCTTCTCCGTGCTGTTGAAGATGTCGTTGTAGTCCTGCTTCAGATCGTTCGCCCCCAGCACGATCACCACCACCTCCGCGGACGGGAGCTGCCCGATCAGTGCGCTACGGGTCACATAGTAGCCGTAGCCGAGCGGCTCGCTGGTGGGCGGATTGAAGGGATTGTCCGTGCCCATCAGGATCATCCAGTTCCAGATCGTCATCCCCGGGATGCCGAAGTTCCACTCGTGCCCGGCATCGCGCAGGTCGCTGTAGGAAAACGCTGTGGCCTCGTAGGGACCCAGCGTGGCTTCGGTGGGGCGGTAGATCCGCAGCAGCTCCGGCCAGTTCCGCACGTTCGCGTTCGAGGGGGCCGAGTCCGGCGCGCTGAAAGTGAGCTCATACGCATACTCCTCCGTGAGGCTGTCCCCCACCGCCAGGATCCGCAGCGGTGCCGCCTCCGTCATGCCAATGGTGGTGATGAGACAAGCAGCGAACACGGACATCCATTTCCCGGGCATGCGGGAAACCTACCCGGCCCCCGCAGGAAATCCACCGCCAGCCTGCGGGAGAATTGCACGCTCATATCGCGCAGGAAGCACGGTGCCGGAGGTGGGTGGAATCAGGCCATGAGCGACTTCGGATGGATCGCAGCGGAATTTCTCCAGCCCGTGAGGGCGACGCTCTTCCAGCCGGGGTGCGCAAGCCCCCGGATGACGATGGTGTGATGCTCCAAGTCCCGGATGGGACGACGCTGCCTGCGCTCGCACGTGTCATATCACCATGCAGGCGGATTGGAATGCGAACGGAACTCTTCCCTCCACGCACGACTCTACAGCTTTCGATGATGCTCGGCCTCCGCTGCGTCGCCCCTGCCGGGGCTTCAGTTTTTGCACGCCTGATCCGGGGGCTTGCGCACCCCGGCTGGAAGAGCGTCGCCCTGCCGGGCTCGAAGATCGTCATCAGCATCAGGTGATGCTGCGAGGTTCCGGCTTCACGGTCCGATGAGTGCAGCGACGAACATTTTTCTTGTCTGTCGGAATTTTCAGTAAATAGTGAAAACAAGATGAGCGCCGAGGCCGAGACCCTGAAAGCAGCACGCGAGGAATTCGTGACGCAGTGGGGCGCGCTCGGCACGCAGTGGGGGATCAACCGCACCATGGCGCAGATCCACGCGCTGCTCATGACCTCCACCGATCCACTCACCACGGACGATGTGATGGAGCAGCTCCACGTCAGCCGTGGCAATGCCCACACCAATCTCAAGGAACTCGTCACCTGGGGACTCGTCCGCACCGTGGCGAAGAAGGGCGAGCGGAAGGAGTTTTTCGAGGCGGAGAAAGACGTCTGGCAGATCTTCAGCACCGTCGCCCGCGAGCGGAAGCGCCGCGAGATCGAGCCCGCCATGGCCCTGCTGGCGAAGTGCTCGGAAAGCACCAGCGACATGAAGTCCGCCGAGGGCAAGGCCTTCCACGAACAGATCCGCCAGCTCGAGGAGTTCATCGGCTTCGCCTCCAAGATCACCGACAAGGTGGCACGCATGAAGCACGGCTTCGCCATCCAGCTCGCCGCCAAACTGCTGGGCTGATCCCGCCTTTTTATTTCGCCTTTATTTTCATTAATTACTGAAAAAACAGAATAAAATGAACCCGACCGTCACCACCTACGCCGCCTATCTCATCCTCGCCCTGCCGCTGACCATCTGGGTGGCGCGCACGCTCTTCAAGAACGGCCGCATCTTTCTGGTGGAGTGCTTTCACGGCAATGAGCACCTTGCGGACAGTGTGAACCGGCTGCTGGTCGTCGGCTTCTACCTGATCAATCTCGGCTTCGTCTCGCTCTACCTGCGGATCACCGGGGATGTGAATGACACGCGCGGGGTCTTTGAAACCGTGAGCTCGAAGATCGGCATCGTGATGCTTGCGCTGGGCGGCATGCACTTCTTCAACCTGCTCGTCTTCACCCGCATGCGCCGCCGCGCCGCTTGGGAGCAGGCTCCACCGCCGATCGCTCCCACGGGAGTGATCCCGCAGCCCCCGGTGATGCCACAACGCTGAAAGCTACTAGGTTTATCGTTTCAAACGCCGAACCTCTCCCGCCATGAACCTCCGCACGGATGAAAAACGGCAGGCCGCCTTGCAAGGGCTGCGCCTGACCCGCAAGGGCATGCGGGTCCGCCATTCCTTCTTTGGGATGGCGGTGGCGTGGGTAGTGCTGGCGGGTGGGGGAATGATCCTGCGGTGGGCAGGCCCTGCCGCTGCCGAGCCGGGCTGGTGGCGGGTTCCTGGCCTCGGTGCCGCCTTCGTGTGCTTCATCAGCTGGCTGGTGATCGCGGTGCCCGCATACGGCCTGTGGCCGCGCAGGAGCCCCTACTGGCACCCCATGGTGGTGGCGGTCTATGGCGCGCTGTGGGGCTGCCTGGCGTGGGCGGCCTTCTGCATGGGGCTGCCGCTGTTCGGACCGGTGCTGCTTCAGACGATTCCCGGCTATTTCATCCTGGCGGCGCTGGCCGGTGCGATCTGCGCGCTGGTGACCCGTTGGGCGGAGGAGATTGAACTGCGGCGTCTCTGCCGCGTGGAAATGAGGAACGAATGAACCGTGACACTTCCAGAGCCTCTGAACGTGAGAAGCTCCTCGCGCAACTGCGAGGAAACGGCGAGGGAAGGCGGGTGAGGCATTCCTTCCTCGGCATGGTGGTTGCTTGGTTCATCGGCATTTGCGTGGTGATGGTTTACAATTTCAGCGAGGTGGAGAGGGCGATGGAATTGCTGGTCCCATGGGCATGCCTCACGGGAATGGTTTGCCTGGGGGCGTGGCTGGTGCTGGCACTCCCCATTTACTGGATCTGGCCTCGTTACGACCGCTGGTGGAGCATGTGGAGGGTGGGGATCACCGGGCTCCTCATCGGTGCCTTCCCCGGGTGGTGGCTCGTCTTCAATGGAGAATTTGGAAGAGAGGTACTGGTCGTGATGTTGGTGCCCGGAGGCTACGGGCTGATCACCGCACTTGTCGCCCGATGGTTGGAGGAGAGCCGGTTGCGCCAGATGGCGGAGGAACTGGCCGCTCATATGAAACCTGTTTGAAACCATGAAATCGCTCACGATCTTCTTCGATGCCCGTTGCGGGCTGTGCAACCGGTTCCGCCGGTGGCTCATGACCCGGCCCGCACGGGTGTCGATCCGCTTCATTCCGTATGATTCGGAGGAGGCGCTGCGGCTCTTCCCACGCATCCGTGAGGTGCACGCGGATCAAAACGTGGTGGTCCTCGCTGATGACGGCCGCTGGTGGCAGGGCCCGGCCGCATGGCTCACCTGCCTGTGGGCCACCCGCGACTACGCCGCATGGTCCTACCGTCTCGCCTCGCCCGCGCTGCAGCCGCTGGTGGCGCGCGCCATCTACCTCATCTCGGAGAACCGCCTGCGACTCTCCACGCTGCTGCGGCTGCCTCAGGACACCGAGCTGGCCGGTTACCTTTCTCAACAAGCAGTCCCAGACTGCAATCAAGGCGGATGCGGCTTGCCGCCCGGTCTGCCACGCGTTTCCTTTCCCGAACCCCTCACTCCCCACAATCGATGAAACCCGCAGTCGTGATCTTTGGTGCCAATGGCTTCCTCGGCCGTTATCTGGCCCGCCACTATGCCCACCAGGGCTATGAGGTGGTGGCGATCGCGCGGCACAAGCGCGGCTGGAGCGGCGATGGCGTTTTCCTGGAGTGGGACGGCCGCACGCTCGGCCCGTGGGCGCTCGCGCTGGAAGGCGCGGAACTGGTGATCAACCTGGCCGGACGCAGTGTGAACTGCCGCTACAATGAGCGGAACCGCCGCGAGATCCTCGACTCCCGTATCGACTCCACCCGCGTGATCGGCCAGGCCATCCGCGGCTGCCGTGTGCCGCCGAAGGTGTGGATGAACTCGTCCAGCGCCACTTACTACCGCGATGCTGAGGATGCCCCGCAGGATGAATGGCGCGGCGAACCGGGCGAGGGCTTCTCCGTCGATGTCGCGCGGCGTTGGGAGCTGGCGTTCTTCGATGAAAAGGTGCCGGGGGAAACTCGGAAGCTCGCGCTGCGCACCGGCATGGTGCTGGCGAATGAGCCGGAGACCGTCTTCGAGGTGTTGCGCGTCTTGGTGCGCGCCGGGCTCGGTGGCACGATGGGGAAGGGGACGCAACGGGTCTCATGGATCCACATCGGCGATTTCCTACGCGCGATCGACTTCCTGCGCCACGAGCCGTTCATGGATGGGGTGGTGAACATCACCGCACCGGAATTCCCCACGAATGCGGAACTGATGCGCCATTTCCGGGAAGCGGCCGGCATGCCCATCGGCCTGCCTGCAGCGCGCTGGATGCTGGAGCTGGGCGCGAAGGTGCTGCGCACGGAGACCGAGCTGGTCCTCAAGAGCCGCTGGGCCGAGCCGAGGCGGCTGCGTGAAGCGGGATTCCGCTGGCAACACGGCCACATCGTGGAAGCCATCGCCGACCTCCGCGCGCACGAAGGCATGGAGGAATTCTTCCGCCCCATCGGCTCGCGCTCGATGGGCTCCAGAGCCTGGCTGCCGGGAAGGGTGTGATCTGCTTTCAAAGGCGTTTGAAGCGATGACCACGGATTTCACGGATTGAACGGATTTGATGAAGAAATTTGATGAAGAAGAGAGGGACCGCAGATTTCGCAGATTACACAGATTTTGAATTCAGAATCATTTCTTCAATCTGCGTCATCAGCGTAATCTGCGGTCAAATCCCTTGCTCGTCTCAAGACCGCTTTCGCTCATCCTAATCCGTTCAATCCGTGAAATTTGACCCAGCATTGAGGAAGTGAAGTGTGGGTCCATCTCGCTTCGCTCGATTGTGGTCAATATCGCCGCCTTCTGAAGCAGGTCCGAAACTGAACACTTGAAACCCCATACGCGGGTCCCGAGTCTCCGCGCATGCCTCTGGCGCGATTTCAAAAGGTGGCCGTTGCGGCGCTGTGTTCCCTGCTGCTTCTGATCGTGGCCGGGGCGGTGGTGCGGGTGAGCGGCGCGGGCATGGGCTGCCCGGATTGGCCGACGTGCTGGGGCTGCCTGGTGCCGCCGACGAAGGTGGAGGACGTGGATTTCACCAAGCTCAAGATCCAGAAATTCAAGGACAAGGCCGCGCGCGAGGGGCGTGATCCGGACACCATCACCCCGGAGACCCTGCGGGCGGAGTTCAACCCGCGCCTCGCCTGGACGGAGTATCTCAACCGCCTCTGCACCACGCCGCTGTCGGTCTTCACGCTGGCCACCTTCATCATGAGCTTCTGGCAGCGGCAGAAGCGTCCGCTCGTCTTCTGGGCGGCCTTCGGCAGCGTGATCCTCATCGGCGTGAATGCGTGGATGGGTGCGCGCATCGTCTACAGCGGGCTGAAGCCGGGGATCATCACCACCCACCTCGCGCTGGCCATGGCCATGTTCGGCCTGCTGGCGTATTGCGCGTGGCGTGGCACGGACCGGCCGTGGCGTGCGGACATTTCACCTGCTGCGGTGGGGAGATTGAAATGGGGGCTCGTGCTGCTGCTGGGCGTGGTGATCGCGGAGGGCATCATGGGTGCGCAGATCCGGGAGATCACCGATGAGATGGCGAAGGCCCACCATGCCGCGCCGAAGGAGGAGTGGATCGGCGAGCTGGAGCACCAGTGGATCTACTTGATTCACCGTAGTTTCTCGTGGGCCGTGCTGGCGGTCACGCTGTGGATCTACCGCATCGCTCGAAGGAACGGCGATCCCGGCCGCATCGGGCGGGTAGTGCTCGGCATCGTGCTCGCGCAGATGGTGCTGGGCGTGGTCATGTCCCAGGTGCACCTCTACGCGGGCGTACAGGTCCTGCACGTGGTGCTTGCGGCGGTGCTGCTGGTGTTCCTGTGGCTGTGGCTTTTCGGTGCCGTGGAGGCCGGGCGCCGGGAGCAGAGGTAGGCTCTGAAGGTAGTGCGACCTCTCCGAGAGGGGGCGCAGGGGCTCGGGCATTCGTTTGCGGATGATGCCATGGTTCTTCAGCCCGTAAGGGCGGCGCTCTTTCAGCCGGGGTGCGCAAGCCCCCGGATCACGGCGGCAGGATGTTTCAAGTCCCGGATGGGACGACGCTCCCCGTGCTCGCGGACGTGCCACAACGAAACCGGTGCTTTGAATCCGGTGGAGCTCTTTCCTCAACGCGCATCGTCACCCGCCTTGGAGATATCGCGGCCTGCGTTGCGTCGCCCCTCACGGGGCTTCGATCCGTCGTGCGTCTTCCACCGGGGGCTTGCGCACCCCGGCTGGAAGAGCGCCGCCCTTACGGGCTGAAAAGAGGTTTCCATTTCGGAATGCTCTCATCGATTTCTCTTTCCCCCCGACGATGGATGGGAATACTCCCGGCGTCGCCGCAAGGAGGCATGCCGGCTTAGCTCAGTGGTAGAGCAGTTGATTTGTAATCATCAGGTCGCGAGTTCGACTCTCGCAGCCGGCTCCAGTTTCCAAGGGGAATCCGTTCGAGTCGCTCCTTGTTTTTCGTTTTGGCTGGACTGTTCGGCCCATTGAAACGTAGTCGCGCGTGGATTTTCATTCGCAGTGCTGGGTGTGGCGCGATGACGAATGTGGGTTGGCCTCTCCTCTGAGAAGCGCAGCCAGATGCCAGCCAAGGGGGACCTTGGCGGCTACTTCTCTGGCGTGTGCCGCACCTCGATACCCGCCTCAACGGCAAGTGCTTCCCGGCGGAGATGAAGTCCCAGGAGTGGAAGGAGAAGCTCAAGGCTCTCATTCCGGACTACGGCGAATAACCCGGATCTCTACCTCCAGACTCGCGCCTGGACCGCCGAGGTGGTGGGCTTGAAGGTGTGATCCCTCCGGCCGCTGGCGCGCGTTCTTCATGCGCGCGTCCCTGTCACCTCGCCGCATTCTCTGCCATCTGCCGGCCGCTTTTCGGTAGTGTGCCGAGCCATGCTTTGTATCCATCCGGGTCGGCCGATTGGTAACGTCGGGCGGTTTCCTGAAGGATCTGGTTCGACGTGTACATCTCGGGGAGTGCGGTCTCCCCTGATGCGGGGAATTTCATCTGACGGGGAAGCCCTTGTGCCACGCGCTTGATTTCCTCCAAGGTGCTCAGGGTGATATTCGCCGACTCCAGACCCGGAGAGGACGAGAGGTTTTTCTCCATGCCTTGGTTGTAGGTCATGAGGTGCGCGAGCAACAACGGGTCCTGACGACCGATGGCCCTGATGCTGTAGCTGAGCATGCTCTGTCGGGGATTCTCGGGGCCTCCGATTGGATTTTTCTGCAATATCTCCCGGCCGAAATCATCCGGAGACCGGTTCACCCATGTCAGCGTGATCTCCTTCTGTAGATCCCTGTCTTGACGCTCGGTGGCCCAGGCCAATGCCGCTTGTGGATCCCGCTCCGCCCATTCCTGAGCCAGCAGGGCGCGAACCTCTTCACCGTCGTAAGGGTGTCCGGTGCTGGCGGCTTGGATCGCGTCCTGCAGTTCGGAGGTGGAAAGGCGGGTCAGCGACTTCGCAAGCTGGAGCCTGTCCAGTGGGGATCGTGCGGCGCGCTCGATCATCTCATCCGCAGTTCCGGGAGATTCGATCTTCTCTTCGGAAGGTTGCAGGGCCTGTCGGACGACCACCCGTTCCGCTGGTGGGGATACCGATGCCACCGGAGCGTTCGGATGATGGACGAAAAGATGGAGGGCACCCGTTACCAGAGCGTATGCCAAAACACCGGAGAGAAGAGTGCTGAAGAGTGCCGGGAGATGTTTCATTTTTTCAGGAGGGTAAAAGCGATCGAGGTTCATCGCTTGAGGAGCGTTGCCTCCACTTTTTTCCGCATGTCCGCAGGTAGGGAAGGGGCCAGGGCTTCCAACGTCGGCTGTATCGACTCCCGCTGCCAACCATCGGGAATGGAGTTCAGGATCTTGTCGGTCATTTCACCTCGCCGGGCTTCATCACCGATCAATGCGGTCCAGCGCAGCGCATCCCGTTGGTTCTGGGGTCTCACCCCGACCCGATCGGCGTTCGGCAGCATCAGGTTGGCGAAGCCTGCGATTTGATCATCCCGGTCCTGTTCGGGAAGGAGCTTGGCCAGCGCCATCGGATCTGCACCCTCATTCCTGCTGTCATCGGATTGCAGGGTGAATTCTTCCTTCGTCAGGGAGTGGAGGGTGTTTCGGATGAGCTCCTGCACCTGCTCAGGTGGGTAGGCTTCGGCCAGCCCCTTGAGTGTGGCCGTGGTATCCGAGTCCAGCAGCCTCCACAGCAGATCCTGTGAGTGTGGCAGCCGTGAAACATCCGCCGCCAACGAGGCTTCCTGCCCTTGCAGGCCGAAGAGCCCCGCGGACAGCAAGCTGGCGACCGTCGTGTGTACGAAATCAGGATCATCCTGCGCCCTCAACTGATCGAATAGACTGCGGAAGATTGCCCGTTGCTTTTCATCACCATGGTCCATCGTCCACGTGCCTGCGAGGCCTCGCTCGATGGCAACTTCCAGCAGGTCGTCTCCTTGAATTTGACGCACCCAGGCTACGAATTTGTCCGGAGATTTCGCAGCGAAGAGCTTTGCAACATCGCCCACCATGTCGACGAGGGCGTGTTCCAGCAGCGGGTTTGCCTGGTTTTGTACGAGCCATTGCTCCGCTTCATCGTAGTGCTTTTCCAACCACGCCGGATAGGCTTTGGTGAGCAATATTGTCGAATCCAGCGCGGGAAAATCCAGAGATTTGGTCGCAGTGGCACACGCCTGCATGGCTCCCGGTCCATCCACCGCGACCCATGTTTTCACGAGTGGAATCAACAGTCGCGCGGCGATGGCATCGGAGCCGTGGGTGTCCGCTTCGGTGAAAAGGGCGGCCAATTGCTCCGGAGTCAGTTGTGCGAGGTAGGCCTCCAGACGGGCCCGGGTCCGTTCGGTATCCGGCTCCGAGAGAATCAGCGCCACCTGTTCCAGCAGGGCCTTGCCGGTGCTTGCCGGGACAGGGAGGCTGAAAGGAGGGAGCTTTTCGAAAGTGGTTCGTTCGCCTTCATTGCCCCGATTGTTGTGATCTCCTCCAAGGGTGCCGCCACTTCGTTCAGAGGAGTTGGAGGACAGCAAGGGTGCTGCGGCGATGAGGCTGCCGGCGACGGCGCCAGCCAGGATGAATTTGGTGGAAGTTGTCATGATGCTTGAAATCTGGGATAGCACTCCACTTTTCGATGCGAGCACCTGGCTGGAAATAGTCCCGGCGAGCAGAGGTGGAACGGCAGCGTCGGCCTTCCCCTCCAGCACCAGCAGGGCGATGAGGGAGGTATGAGTGAGTGGACTCTTCAGGATGGCCGCCAGATGACCGCGCAGTTTTTCCACTGCCCGCTCCACTTGCTTCTGCGCGGTGCCGGCTGAGATGCCCAGCGCCTCTCCCACCTTCTGGAAGCTGAAGTTCTGGAAGTAACGCATCAGCACGGCCTCGCGTTCGCGGGGTTTCAGAAGCAACAAGCCCGCATCCAACAGTGGGGCCAGGGTCTCGGTGGGGACCGAGTCCGGAGTGCCGGCTTCTTCGTTCATATGATGGGCGGTGGCTTCACGATTCCTGCGACGGATCTCGGAGCGTGCGACATCCCGCGAGAGCCACACGGCCTGCTGGTGCAGCCATACGGGCAGGTTGAGATTCACTGGAAGGTAGGGCGCTTTCTTCGCCAGCCGCAGGAAGACGGATTGGGTCACATCATCCGCCAGATGTGGAAACGCCCGCAGCGTCCGCAGGGCCGTGCCCCTCACCAGCCCGATATGATTCTCCACCAGCCGGTGGAAGGCGGCTTCATCCCGCTGACTGGCGTAAGCGGTGAAATCCGGATCGTTGAACCTGGGCTCGGGTGAGGTCATGGACGGTGGGAAGGAATCATCCCTTTTCCCATATTCGGCCCACGGTCCCGGAATACGACAAAAAGGAGCCGGATTTTTTTTCCGGATTGCCGTTCCCCGATGGAGCGCACCCCGTTCCTGATACGCGCAGGACCACCACGCGCGGATCCGCGATCTCAGCACCAGCAGCCGGAAGTTGAAATCTTCGTGGCTGGTCAACCTCCCGGCTGCGGCTGCGCGGGAGAGATTACTTCCTCAAGCCATCCACCCACTTCTCGATGTCACGAATCACCTCGTCCTTGTGGGTGTCATACATCAGCAGGTGATACGCATCCGGATAGATCTTCGTCGTCACCGGCACGCTTTTCGGAATGCTGCCGGTGAAGCTCTGGATGGCTTCTTCGTCGGTGAAGAAATCCTTCTTCCCGTGCAACACCAGCACCGGCACTCGGAAGGTGGTGGCGCAGGAGTCCATGCTTTCGATGTGGCGGCCCAGTGTGGAAAGCAGCCGCAGCGTGTTTTTTTCCACGTGCCAGGCATTCGTCTCCGCCTGCTCGGTGTGGCTGGAGGTGTGCGTCATCTGCACGTCCTGACCACCAGAGAGCTGCTCCAGTGAAAACCGTGCCATCGGTGCGATCTCGGCGGCGGTGTTGAGCAAGCCGACTTTCCACGGCGGCACGTCCTTGCGGATCTTCACCACCGGGGAGGAGAAAATGAGGGCATCGCAGGGTTTCCGGTCGAGCGGAGCTTGCTGCCAGGAGTGGGCGGTGATGAGCGCGCCCATGCTTTCGCCCATCCACACGATCTTGGCGCGGGGGTGGCGCTTGCGGATGATGCCGGTGAAGGTGTCCAGATCGCGGTACCAATCGGCGGGATCGTCGATGTCGCCGCGGCGATCGCGCTTCGGGTCGCTGCCCTGCCCGCGGACCTCGTAGGCGTAGAGCGCGGTGTTCCGCTGGTTCTTGAGGAGATCCTTGCCGAGATTCTCGTAATCGATGGATGCGCCATCGAACCCGTGGAGCGCGATGATCACCACGTCCGGGTCGGAATCCTTCGCCAGCCACTTGCGATAGCCGAAGGTTTCGTTCTTCTTCTCGATCAATGCCGGATCGCGATTCGCCACGAGCGTTTCATGATGAGCGCATTGCGTCAAAAACGCCGCTCCGGTCAGGCAAAGAGCAGGCCGGAGATACGTCAGGGTGCGACGCAGCAGGCCCATATCGATCATGGGGAAACTCTCGGTGGTTCCTTGAGGAAGGGCAATCCGCAACGTGTGGAGGAATGTGAAAATCTTCAGCCCAACCCGAAGGGCGGTTCACTCGATCACGATAGGGAATGTGCGTCCCGCGAAGGGGGAAAGGACGGAGGTCGGAATTCCCACGGGATCACCCCCGGTTCACCTCCAAGGCTCCGGCTTGTTCGATCGTGATCACATCCCCGGGCTCCATTGCGGTATTCTTGTCCTCCTGCTTGCGGAAATCGAGCTTGGTGGCCTTGCCCTTGCGGGTGAGGACGATGTTGCGTCCGCCGAACTCATTGCGATCACCGGCGGTCTTGAGGGCCTGGAGCAGTGTCATGCCTTTCACGAACGGGACCAGACCGGGCTTCCGGACCTGCCCGCCGATGTAGACCACCGTCTGGTCGTCCGGCTTGTCCGCTCCTGTCTTCACCTCGACCTCGATGGCGGGTTTGTCGTAGACTCCGGCATCGCGGTAGGCCTTCTCCGCCGCCCGGGCCAATTGGTCGCCGGTCAGGCCACGGGCGGTGACGGGGCTGTCGATGATCGGCAGGCGGATGGTGCCGCTGTCGCCGATGCGGTAGTCGCCATTGACCTTCTGTTGTTCGTTCGTAGGCACGCCGCGCAGGGTGACTTTCACGGTATCGCCCACCGCCAGTTCAGCCCGGCAGAGGGTGGCGGAAAAGGGGAGGGCGAAGCTGACAATGAGGGGAAACAGCCGCGTTTTCATGGTGCCGCGAGCTCTATCAGTTCATTAACTTTGTGTCAAAAAGTTAATGGTGAGCCGGGGCTTTGACCGAAATCCCTGCGGGAGACACCGGGTTCGGACAAAACGGCGGAATGCCATTGCGGAGGCTGAGGAATGAGGTGCAATTTGGACCCGTGCGCTACGAACCGATCGATCCCCAGCTTTTTGTCCGCAACCGTGAACGCCTCCGCTCGCTGCTGAAGCCCAACAGCATCGTCATCGTCCACTCGAACGACATCTACCCGACGAACGCGGATGGTTCGATGGCCTTCAAGCAGAACGCCGATCTGATGTATCTCACCGGCGTGGATCAGGAGGAAACGATCCTGGTGCTGATGCCGGATGCGAAGGATCCGAAACAGCGCGAAATCCTCTTCGTGAAGGAAACCAGCGAGCACATCGCGATCTGGGATGGTGAAAAGCTGACCAAGGAGCAGGCGAAGGCCGCCACCGGCATCGAGCGCATCGAGTGGGTCCAGTCCTTCGACTCCCTGCTGCACACGCTGGTGCCGCAGGCGGACAACATCTACCTGCCTACCAACGAGCATCTGCGTGCCTCCGTGATCGTGGAGACCCGCAACGACCGCTTCATCAAGCAGTGCCAGCTCCGCTACCCGCTGCACACCTACCAGCGCCTCGCACCGCTGATGCACCGCCTGCGGATCACCAAGGATCCGGTGGAAGTCGACATCATCCAGAAGGCCTGCAACATCACCGAGAAGGGCTTCCGCCGCCTGCTCGGCTTCGTGAAACCGGGAGTGGGCGAGTGGGAAGTGGAAGCCGAGCTGTTGCACGAATTCGTCCGCAACAAGTCCCGTGGCTTCGCCTACGGTCCGATCATCGGCAGTGGCAAGAACGCCTGCGTGCTGCACTACGTCGAGAACTCCGCCGTCTGCAAGGACGGTGAGATGCTGCTCATGGACGTGGCCGCCGAGTATGCCGGCTGGGCTTCCGATCTGACCCGCACCATCCCGGTGAACGGTCGCTTCACCGCCCGCCAGCGCCAGGTCTATGATGCCGTGCTCCGCGTGCTCCGTGGGGCGAATGAGATTCTCCGCCCGGGTAACAATCCTGCGGATTACCAGAAACAGGTCATCGAGATCATGGAGGGCGAACTGGTCGGCCTCGGCCTGATCGATGCCAAGGCTGCGAAGGAGCAGGGCCCGGACAAGCCGCTGGTGAAGAAGTATTTCATGCACGGCACCTCCCACCACATGGGCTTGGACGTGCACGACGTGGCTCCGCCGCACGAGCCCTTCGCGGAGGGTATGGTCTTCACCATCGAGCCGGGCATCTACATCCGTGAGGAGGGTCTTGGCATCCGCCTGGAGAACGACGTGCTCATTGGCAAGGACTCGAACTTCGACCTGATGGGGAACATCCCGATCGAGGCCGATGAGATCGAAGAGCTCATGAACGCCAAATGAGCCGTATCGCGCTGGTCCTTGGTTCCGGACTCGGCCCTCTCGCGGATGCGGTGGTGGTCGAGGAAACCGTCGGCTTCGCGGATGCGGGGCTGCCGGTGTCGTCGGTTCCGGGACACGCCGGGCGTTTCCTGATCGGGACGCTCGGCTCCGCACCGGTGATCGTCATGCAGGGCCGTGTCCACCTCTACGAGGGACACGATGCGGCCACCGTGACGGCCGGTGTCCGCTGGATGGCGGCGCAGGGCGCTGATCGCTTGATCCTGACCAATGCGGCAGGCACCTTGCATCCGGACTTCGAGCCGGGTTCGTGGATGGCGCTTGCCGATCATCTCAATCTCACCGGCACCTCGCCACTCCATGGACCGGAGTTCATCGACATGAGCACGGCCTATGATCCGGAGTGGCGTGCGGTCTTCCGGGCGGCTGCGGAGGAAACCGGCACCGTGCTGCACGAAGGGGTCTATGCTGGACTACGAGGACCGCAGTACGAAACGCCCGCGGAGATCCGGATGCTGCGTGCGATCGGAGCGGACGCGGTCGGAATGAGCACGGTGCTGGAGACGATCCAAGCGCGGGCGCTGGGCATGAAGGTGGCGGCATTTTCGTGCCTCACCAACTGGGCTGCGGGAATTACCCCTGCAGAGCTCGATCATCATGAAGTGCTCGCCACCGGGAAATCCGCGGCGGATACGATGGTGCGGTTGTTGCGGACGGTGCTGGGGTAGCGTTTGTTTTCCACCGCATGCCGACGATCGAACTGGTTGCAATCGATTGCCCGGAAATTCCCGGACTTCCGATCTATGCGGGGATCGACTATATATGCGAGAAGGAGTTGCTGTCGCACCGGGCTCTTTTCCAGCCCGTTTTCAAGTCGCTCGGTGGAGTTATCTTTCATCTCGCGGAAAAAGGGCCGGATGCCTCGAAGCGGGGATTTTGGTTTGGAGGTATGTTGGTGGTATGGAAGCCGCGCCATGCGCTGGTTTTTCGTTCCGAGGTATTGGAGGACGTCATGGACCTGATGCGACGATTGCTGGACGCATCGCCCCGGCATCGGATCACCTTTTCCACGGATTACCAATTCGGCGGTCGCATGCGGATCCAGGGGGAGATCTCTTTTGCCGGATTCTGGGATCTGCATGATCAGGGCAAGCTCCGCTACAACCATCTCTGGTGGATCGTAGCGGACGAGGATGCCGGTTGTTAATATGAAGGGAAACTGCCCGCGAAGTTGGGATTCACTGGGCTGCCCGCCCGCTGCTTGCTCTCGCGGTTCAGATCGGACCGCGGACAGCTACTTCCCATTCCCCTCGATCTTCACCTCCGTGCAGGAAGGGTCGATGCGGATCGATGGCGTCTTGTCCGTGAAGTGATTGTTCACGATCACCAGACCCTTGGTATTCCGCGCGGAGATGCCGCCGCCTTCGAAGGTGTTGCCCTCGATCCGGATGTTCTCATGCACCCATTCCTCCGGCTTGCTGGAGGAGGTGTGCGGATTGATCGAAATCACCGGGTCCTTGCACGCGATGAAGCGGTTGTTGCGGATCGTCAGGTCCCGGATCGGGCCGGATTCATACCAACCTTCGGCATCGTCTTCGATCAGGATGGCGCTCATGTCGGTGCGGGTGAAGGTGCAGCCCTCGACCAGGGCTTTGCCACGGGTCGTGATGAGGAAGCCACGGCAGGAATCGGTATCGACGGTGCAGTTACGGATGACCACATCCGGATACCATGAGATATTGTCCACCACGTCATCCTTGCCGAACGCGGGAACGGGTTCCTCAAGTGTGAGCAGCCAGTCCTTGTCCGTCTTCCGCTCGATCGTCTTGACGGTGGCGGAGGCATAGCCGCGCAGGTTGGAGTGATTGACGAACTCGATCTTGTCTCCAGCTTGGAAGGCGGCGAAGCCGTAGGTCTGGGATTGCATGAACCGCAGCAGCACCTGGTTCGGCGCGGTCTTTTCGATCACGCGCAGATGAGTGCCGTGGATGTTGATCGGATCATCCTGAACTCCGGAGAAGTCGCAGGAGTCCACGAGCAGTTTGCCACGGCAGCCGGAGAAGTGGAAGCAGTCCGCCCATGCCGGGCAGGTCCGCAGCGAACCGGGGCGGGGGATCACACGGGCATGATCGAACGTGATATTCTCGCAGAACTGGCTGATGATCGCCATGCCCGGCATCGCGTGGAAGGTGCAGTTCTTGAAGGCCAGATCCTTGCTGCGCCAGTTGAAGCCGCTGTTGGTGTCGCGCGTGACATTGCGGAACTGATACTGTGCGCCCTTGGCCATGCCGGGGTTGCCTTTGGTGAAGGTCAGGCGGACAAGTCGGTTTCCGAGGTCCTCCGCCTTGGAGTTGGTGAAGGGATCCCAGCGGCCGATGCGCTTGCAGGCCTTGGTGACGGGATCGGCCTGTTGGACCATGGTCCAGCCTGGCCCCAGATCGCCGGTCCAGGTGAACAGACCTTCCTTGATCGCATAGGTGGATGCTTCCTCGATGCGGATGACCGCGTTGTCAGCCGAGACTTCCTCGACGCGGAATTCCGAAACGGTGGGGCGGACCATGTCAAAGGTGAGACCGGACCAGCCGATGTCCTCGCAGCGCTCATTGACCAGATAGGTCATGCGCTCGCCGCCGCCATACCAGATTTCGGTGGCTCCCGGTTTGCCGATGATGCGGAGATGCTTCGCCTCCTGGAGCAGGATGCCGATGGGGCGTGGCTTTTCCGGTGAGTCCGCGGAGTTGGAGATGAAGTAGGCTTTCCGCACCGCCTTCTCGGAGCGGAATTCATGGCGGCCCGGCAGGAACTCGATGACGACGGGCTTGCCGGCCGTGCCTTGGGCATTGGGCTTCAGGCTGATCTCATGGATACCCGGTGCGATGAGCACGCGATCGCCGGGAGACAGCTTGAGCGCATTGACCCGTGCGAGGGATTTCCATGCCGTCGTGGACGAGTCCCCGCTGCGGGTATCATCGCCCGCCACCGGATTGACGTAGTAAGTGGCATTGCCCCGGGATGCGGTGAGAGCGGTGGGTTCAGGATAGGCGCTCACCTCCGCAAGGGAGGTGATTGGCATGGAACAAAAAAGCAGGACGGAGAAAGCGAGGGTCTGATACATGGGCAGGATGAACGAATGCCGGAAGACGCCCCACGATACGGGGGATGGCCCTCGATCGTTCATGCCATGTGCCGTTTACTCCAATTGGTTCATCAGCGCCTTCTGGTCCACGGCGTGGCGCATGGCGGTATCCAGATCGATCGTGCCCTTTCGCACCAGGGCTGAAAGCGAGCGCTCCAGGGTGATCATGCCTTCATCGCTGCCGGTGAGCATGGCATTGCGCAGGTAGTGTTCGTGGCCTTCGCGGATGCCATTGGCCACGGCGGGGGTGACGAGCATTTTTTCGAGAACCGGGATCATCGCGCCGTTGCGGGTGGGCACCAACCGTTGCGACACCACGGCTCGCAGTGAGGCGGCCAATTGCGTGCGTACGTGCGATTGCTGGTGACCCGGGAACACATCGATGATGCGGTTCACGGCCGAACTGGCGCTGCCGGAGTGGAGCGTGCCGAGCACAAGGTGTCCGGTCTCGGCGGCAGTCAGCGCGGCTGAGATCGTGGCGAGATCGCGCAGTTCCCCCAGCAGGATCACGTCGGGATTTTCGCGCAGCGCAGCCCGCAGCCCGCTGCTGAAACTCTCCACATCCGCGCCCACCTCCCGCTGGTGGATCAGGCACTGGACCTCGCGATGCTCGAACTCGACCGGGTCCTCGATGGTGATCACGTGCCGTGGTCGTGAACGGTTGAGATGGTCGATCAGGGCTGCGAGGGTGGTGGACTTCCCGGAACCCGAGGTCCCCGTGACCAGCACCAGACCCCCGTGGAAGGAAACCAGATCGAGCAGGGAATCCGGCAGATTCAGCTCGGCGAGCGTGGGGATGCGCTGGCGGATAGGGCGCACTGCCGCGGCCACTCCGTTGACATGGCGGAAGACATTGATCCGAAAACGGCGGCTGCCACCGGGCAATTCCCAGCGGACGGCGAAATCCGCACTGCCGGTCTTCTCAAAATCGTGGCGTGCCTCTTCATTCGGAAGCAACTGGAGAATCTCCGCGGATTGCGGAGGATAGGCATCGATCCGGGTGATGACTCCTTTGACACGGGCCCGAGGTGGCTTCCCCGAGGATAGGAAAATGTCCGAGGCCTCCATCGCCACAGCCTTGTCGATGATGAGCAGCAGATCGGGACTCGGCTGCATCCCTGAAGAGGCGCCCGATGGAACGGGCGCTTCAAAATCCGGGGCGGGTCGCGCCATGGCCCGCGCCACGGCTTCCTCTACGATCGGACTCTCCGCAGGTGGTGGCGCATCGAGTCCCTGAACCTCGATCCGGAGTGGACCGGTGGCATCGATGAAATAGCCGAACTCCGAGCCATCCGCGGCGCGAAAGGTGCCCTCATGGCGTGCCTTGCCGCTTTCCGCATGGGATTCGCCGCAGATCTCCGTGGACAGGCGCTTGAGGATCTCTTCGCCCAGCGAGGGCATGGACAGCGGAATGCTCTCACCGGCCTTCAGCAGGTAAGGCACGGTGTCCGAAACCAGCACGAGGCGCTCGGCGCGCTTTTCCACCATCAGTTTGAGGAATGTGTCGATGAGGGCCATTTCGTGTTTCGGGGCTTTCCTTTTGCCAATGCCTCCGGGGCGGGGATTTGTCTGGAGAATCAGGCGGCTCAAAGGATGGGCGGACAGGGCGGGCGATCTTGCTTCGGGCCATCCGGCGTGGCAAAAGGGATCTGTTAGGGATTCTGACATGAGAACGAAACTGCCTGCCATCCTGTTCACCGGTGTGACGATTTCCTGCCTGGGGCTTTGCCATTGCAAAGGTCCGGGCCCTTTACCGATCGGGGTGGGCGATGTGAGGGCATCGGAATCGGGGCTGGTAATGGCGAGGCGGATCGTGCGCGACGGTGGGATCAAGATGATCTCCCATTCAGGCGTGATCATGGGAACCGATGGGGATTTCATCCTTCATTTGAAGCGTGGTGGAATCGTGGAGATGACCGAGCTTGGCATCGGACCGGTCGGACACACGGGCACTTACACGATCACCAGGGACGGTATGGTGACTCTTCAAATGAACGGACAGAGGAGCAATTGGCCGGTGATGATGGTGGAGCAGCGGGCTGGCAAACTGTATCTCTATCGGCGGGATGGTGAGAGTTTCTTTCCGGGTAGTTCTTCAACCGTGAGTGGGTTTTGGCCTTTGGGCGAGGCGTCCCGGTGACCGTCTTGCGGGGGATTGCAAACTTGGGACTTTCACTTTCAGGGAGAGCAGGTTAGTCTCTGATCGTGGTATTCGATCCGGGCCGCCCTGTCCGATTGCCGAGCCACCGGTGGTTCCCGGTGGCGGTTGCCGCCGTAGCCATCTGGGCCACCCTGCCAAGGGCGCTGGCCGTGGATGCGATCACCTTTGACGGCAGTCCCACGATTTATCTGCCACTCACCGAGACCGCCCGCCGCCTGGGCTGGAGAGTCGAGCGGGACAAGAAGAAGGGGACGGTGAAACTCAATGGCGTGGTGATTCCGCCGAAGACGGGTTCCCGGGCGTTCTATGGGGCCAGTCTCATCCCGGTGCCGCTGCTGGCGGATGCCGGAGCGGTGATCCTGCCGGGAGATGCACCCGGAGAACTCCAGGTGTGGTCATGGACCCGGCACTTCACCGTGACGGTGGCTCCCAAGCGCGTGGAGGTCAGCTTGAAGCGCCAGCAGTTGCGCGCGTGGCAGGGGAACCGCCTCATCCTCCAGACGAACATCAGCTCCGGCCGCAGTGGCCGCTCAACCCCCGCAGGGGAATTCAAGGCCGGACCGGACAAGGAGCGGATGCACTATTCCCGGCTCTTCAACAATGCGCCCATGCCGTGGGCGGTGCAGATCAACGGCCACGTGTTCATCCATGGCTTCACCTCGGTGCCCTCCTATCCCGCGTCCCATGGCTGCATCCGCATGCCGCTGAGTGGCAAGAACGCCGCGCGCTGCTTCTATGAATGGGTGGACCGCGGCACACCGGTTTCGGTGAGCCGCGGTTGAGGAAAACGCGGCGGACTCAGGGCAGTTGTCTCACCCGGTAGAATGCCCTCGGATTGGCCGTCACGGACGCGGCGGCATCGGTGATGGCTTTGGTGGTCGAGAGCGGTCCGGTGAAGGTGGCGCCGAGTGGTGTCCACGTGCCATCCAGACTGCCGATCTGATACTCGGCCTGGTAGGTGCGGCCGGGAACGAGGTTGCTGGCGGTGAAGGTGAGATTGGTGCCGGAGATCGCAGGCGTGGTTGCACTCAGAGAGCCGAGCGCGGTCAGCGTCAGTTCCGCGGTTTCGGTGCCTGTCGGCGTGGTGACGGTGAGCAGGTAGGTGACCGTCCCGGGAGTCTCCGAGGGTTGTGTGGTCACCGAGGTCTGCGCGCTGACGTCACCGATGTCGTGGTCGATCGCGATGGTGATGCCGTTGGTCACATCCCACGTCAGGCTGGTGGAATCACCGGGGCCGAAGATCTCGGCAGCGGCATCGAAGGCGGCGATGGCGGAGGCGTTCGCGACTCCTTCGTTATAGAGATCGAGTGCTTCCTGGGCGGTCAGAGCCACGTCATACATCCGCACGTCATCCAGATAGCCGTTGAAGTTCCGGGTGGCGTCCCAATAGCTGTCACCGATGCGCAGCGGGCCCGCGGCAGTATTGATCGCAGCGTCCGTGCCTTGGTTGGAGTGCGATACAGGCACGCCATCGATGTAGAACAGGGTCGAGCGCACGGTGGTCGTCACGTTCGGCACCACCACGGCCACATGATGCCAGCGGTTGTCGCGCAGGCTGGTGAACGATAGTCCGGCGGTCGTGAAGTCCGCTGCCGTGGTGCAGACGAATCCTCCCTGCACCTCCAGGCGCAGATTGCCATCGGTGCCGGTCCCGAGATCGAGCCGGATGTCAAAGCGGGCGCCGGTGGTGGTGGTCGCGCCCAGATCGATCATCGTCGGCGAGGCATGAGGTTGCTTGGGATTGGCCCTCATCCAGAATGCGATGGTGCGGACATCACTGGATGGCCACGAATAGGTATTGGAGGTCACCGCCGCATCCGTGGCGGCGGCGGTGCCGGTCACAGAGCGATCTGCGGCCACCCGGAGCGAGGCGATTCCAAGCCGGCGGCTGTTTCCGGCGATGGTGGCGGCCGGGCCTAGGTTCGCCACATTCGCTCCCACGCTCATGGTTTCCGGCGTGGTGGTGCCGTTCGCGGTCTCGAAGCGGTAGAGGGTGGTGGGATTGGCGGCAAAGGCGGACTGGCACAGCGCGAGCACGGCGAGTCCTCCCGCAAGTTGGGTTTTCTTCATGGGGTTTTTGGGTTTGTGCAAGAAGCGATCCGGCACGCCGAATCGCCGATACCCCATGACCCGGACCCGGGGTAGTATTACGAAAAATGCGGAACAGTCCGTCCTGAGACGAAATGACTTTTGCGCGTGGCGCATCGTCTCCGCGCTTTTGAACTGTCATGAAGATTCTCTCCTTCCGGCCCAGCGCCGTGGTTGCCGGCGCATCCCTTTGGTTCGTGGTGCTCGGTTCTCCGGCGTGGGGTGAAGAGGTGGGAGGATTTTCCGGGCCGGATCTCGCCATCGTGGGACGGCCCTACACTTTGGCCGTTCCTCCCGGCGGTTGTCTGGTGGACTGGGGGGATCTTGCCACCGAGACCGTGGCGGGAGGAACGGCCACTCATGTTTACAACCAGCCGGGCGTGGTCTCCATTTCCGTGAAGAAAGGAGATCGGCCGTTGGTGCAGGATGCCGCGGTGCTGATCAAGGCCGCACGCCCCGCGTGGTCGCAACCGCAGTCGGAACCCTTCGAGCTCAAGGGCGACGCGCAGTCTCTGGGAGCGCTGCTCAAAACCCCGGTCGATTCGTTTTCCATCGCATTCCGGGTCAAGGCCGATGGCGGTTCCGGCAATTGCACGCTGTTTGCCTCAGGTGGTGCGAATGGTGCAAACCTCGGGCTCAAGGATGGCACGCTGACGTTCAAGCTCGGTGACAAGCTGGTGGCGTCGGAGGCTCTGGGGGATCGTTGGTCGGACAAGGCCTGGCATCACCTCGCGGTCACCTACGATCGCGTGCCGTTGTTCCGGAAGAGCAACCAGGTGCGCTTCTACCTCGATGGCGTGCCAGCCGGTCTGGCGAGCTTTGAGGTGGCGGATGCGGGTGCGGTCACTGCTGCGAAGGCGTCTGTGGGTGGAGCGGGATTCCATGGGGAGATCGATTCGCTCGCGGTGTATGACTCGCTGCTATTTCCCCTCGCGATCTCCGATCAGGCGGCGGCACTGGCGGGCAATCAAAAGCTCGCGGTGACCGTGGCGACTCCGGCTGCGGAAGCGGTGGAGGTGAAGGAACCCGTCATCACCACAACGGTGAAGCTCGCGCTCGATCCCAACCCGGCAGCAGACAATGGCCCGGCCTTGCGGAAGGCTCTGGCCGCGTTGAATGCGGGTGAACGTCTCCAGCTTGCCGGAGCGGATGGGAAGGGGGGAGGAAGCTTCCATGTCCGCAGCCTGAAGGCGGCACCGGAGTGGGCGGGCATGATTCTCCAGGGCAAGACGGATGTGGAGCTGGATGGCAATGGCTGCACGCTGGTCTTTGCGGACAACATGGCCCGCTATCTCCTGATGAAGGACTGCACCCGTGCCGCGGTGCGGAATCTCTCGTTCGACATCGATCCGGCATACGCGCGGGTCGGCATGTATGCGAAGATTGTCAGCGCGGATCCCGCGAGCGGCGAGGTGAAGGCCCAGGTGGTGAATGGTCGCGATGGCAAACCGGTGAAGGACCTGCCGAAGCGTGCGAGCTACTGGCGCTGGCGTCCGCATGATCCGGTGACACTGCGGCTGGCCAAGAGCGGCCCTTATTTCCAATCCGGCACCTACGCACGGAAGCCCGAGGCGGATACCTCAGGTCCGGGCATGATCAACTTCAAGCTGAGGGTGCCCGCGACCGACAAGCTGTGGAAGGAGATCGCCGGGTATCAGAAGGGCGATAATTTCTACATGATCAACAACGGCGACTTCTCCTGCAATGCCGTGAGCCTGGACGATAGCAGCCACATCACCTTCGATCGCGTGAACTACCACGCCGTGCTCGGCATGGTGTTCCTATCCTCCGCCATCGATCACCTGCATGTGGTCCATTGCAAGATCGGCCTGCCTCCGGGGATGACGGCGGCGGACCGGCCGCTGTCGGCGGGAGCGGATGGTTACCATTTCCATCTCACACGGGGATCGATCTTGTTCGAGGAAAACGAGATCGCGCTTACCGATGATGATCCGGTCAGCATCAAGGATGACATCTGGACGACGTTGAAGCGTATCGATGACCGCCGTCTCGACTACGGCGGCAAGAGCATCCGTGCGGGGTATCCGGTCGAGTTGTTCGGGCCCGATTACGTGCCGACCGGCTACAAGGCGAAGGTGGTGCAGGCGGATGGGCCGGTATTGACGCTGGACCGCGATCTGCCTGCGGACATTCCGGCGAAGTCGGTGCTGGTGAACCGGGATCACCACACCCGTGATTGGATTCTCCGGAACAACTATTTCCACGACTACTACGGCCGGGTCATGATCTACGCGGATCACGGCACGGTCGTCGGGAACCGTGTTCATAACAGCTACTACCACCTTGGTATCAGTGACGCGAACTTCGAGCGGGCGGGCATCACGTCCGATGTGATCACCCATCGCAATCTTTTCGAGGGCACCTATGCGGATACCTCCAAGTGGGGCGGGGACGGCTCCGTGCCAGGATTCCATGGGATCACCTATTCCGCGAACAGTTTCCTGGGACGCGATCTCAAGCTGAATAGCGCGGATGGTGCCCTGGTGGCCCGGAATTGGTTCTGGCGGGACAAGGCGGAGCAATCTCCACCGGTGAGCCTCTCGTGCAGCCCGTGCACCGTGCTGGTCGAGAATGTGGATGCGGTTTCATCCGCCACCGGGTTCCGCGTGAAGGCGGAAAAGAGCCCGGAGACGAAGGAGATTGGTAACCGCACTGCGCGATAGCGTGCTACTGCGTTACTTCACCGGCGAATAATCGGTCGGCACGAGCAGGACGGACTTCACGCCATCCGGCAGCACGGTGAGTGAACCGCCACCGGCCTTGTCGGAGTCCGCCTTGATCTTCACCCATTCCGGATCGGCGCGGAAGTCCGCCCAGGATTTCACCTGCGCCTCGGCCGAGGCGTGCTGGAGCAGGTAGACCAGCGTATTGTCCGCGCCCGGATCGCCCGCCACCGGAGTGGTGTAGAGGAAGTTGGTCATCCCATGGCGCTCGAAGAGTTTCAGGGTGTGCTCGCGGAAGCGGCTCAGGAGCAGCGGCAGATTGTTCGGCGTGGCCGTGTAGGTGCGGAGCTCGAAGAGATGGGGCGTGCCCTCGGCCGCGCCCTTCGGCTCCGGCGAGAAATCGGTGGCGGTGAGGAAGCGGCTCTCGATTTTGCCGACGATCTTGCCCTTCGCCTCGGAGGTGGCTTGGACGGTTTTCCACTCGGGATCGGCGCCGAATTCCTTCCACGCCTTGTCCCGGGCTTCGCGATCGGGGAAGGAGAGCAGGTAGATGAGGAGATTGTCCGCGTTGTCCTTCGGCACCCAGTAGCCGACATTGGTCATGCCATGCTTGGTGAAGAGTGCGGTGGTGTGCTCGCGGAAGCGGGCATTGAGCGCGTTCAGCTTGCCGGGCTCGGCATGATAGGTGCGTAGCTCGTAGAGCCGGGAGGCGGGTTTGGCCGGTTCCTCGGCGGAAGCGGCAGCAGTGAATGCCAGGAGGGCGATGGACCGGAGAAGGAAGGATCGGAGCATGACGAGGGTATACGTGCATGCAACCGGGAGTCTCGCAAGCGGATGCTGCCGGTGGCTCCTTGACTTCCGGGGCTGGCACCACGATTGTCCTACAATGAAGCTGCTTTTGATCGCTCTGGCTCCGTTGTTGCTGCTGGTGTCCTGCCAGCAGGACTCGAACAAGGGAACCCCGGAGGCTTCCCAGCCTGCGAAGCCGCTGCCGGACGTGTCGACACCGGCGACCTTGATCGGTCTGCCGCTGAAGGAGGCGGAGGATCTGGCGGACCAGGCGAAGGTGCCTCATCGGGTGATCTCACTCGATGGCCAATCGCGGCCTGCGACCATGGATTACCGGCCGGAGCGGCTGAATTTCACGGTCGTGAAGGGCGTGGTCACGGCTGTGAAGAAGGGCTGATCACGCCTGCTCCATCGCCGCCGCGGTGCGTGATCCGGGCGGAGGAGGAGTGGGTTGGTCCGCAGGCAGCCGGTCCACGATCTCTTCGCTGAGGCCGATGGTGTCCAATAGGAAGTCGCGTCGGCTTTCGGGAGTCGCGGGCATCCGGGTGACGGTGCCGTCCGCGTGAAATGTGACGAGCTCTCCGAGGCTAATGCCCACGACTTCGTCACCCCGGTTGAGACGGACCGAGAGTTCATGGTTGAAGGGGCTCCACGCGCGGGTGCGTTCGTGCAACTCCTGGAACTCGGAGTCGGTGGCCTCGAAGGTCTCAAGGCGGCATTCGAGGCCCTGGGGTTTGCTGATGGGCCGCCATGAGATGTGATGGCGGCCTTCTTTCATCGCCACCTTCAGGCCCCACGCGGGATGGGGGATCACGGTCTCAACTGCCGGATCCAGCAGCAGCGGTTCACCGCAGAGGATCGATGAATCGATGAGGTAGCGCTTGCCATCGAAGATGACGCTCACAGTGCCGTGGTTGGGTGGGATGTCCGGTGCCGCCATCATCGTGCCGATACCGCGCACCGCCGGATAGCCGAGTGAGGAAAGAAACGCGTGCAGAGGTCCCGCACCCGCCCAGCAGGTGCCGCCGGTGCCATGGGCGAGCCACGCTTCGAAATAGTCGACCGGATCGCTGCCGGGGAGGGGGGCGGGATTGCCGGTGCGGATATGGATCATCTTCCGGACGTTGTCGAAAGGCACCTTGCGACCCCATGCGTCATAGAGGGTGGCCAGTCCTTCCAACGTGAGTTCCGGACGCTGCTGGAAGCCGAGCTTCTCCAGGATGCGTTCGACAAGGGCTTCGGGCAGGAGGCCGGACATGCTTGCATTCGGAGGGATCCGGCCTGCTGGCGCAATCTCGATTTTGCCTCTCCTTGACGCGCAGGGATTTCGGCATGACATCTAACGGATGCATGCTTCCACAAGTCCTGCCCGGGTTGTGATTGTCACGGGTGCCGCGCATGGCATCGGTCACGGAATCGTCACCCGGCTGGCTGCGGAAGGATGGAAGGTGGTGGCGGCTGACAAGGCGGTGGCTTCATTCGAAGAACCGGACATCGAGCCCGTGAAGGTGGACGTCACCAAGGAAGCGGATCTGAAACGATTGGTGAAAGGCGTCCTCAAGAAGCATGGCCGGATCGATGCCATCGTTTCGAATGCCGGGATCAGTGGATTTGCTTCGTTGCAGGAGACTTCCCTGGCGGACTGGAATCGGATCCTCGCTACCAACCTTACCCCCGCATTCCTGCTGGCGCGGGAGGCGGAGACTGCTCTCCGGCAGGCAAAGGGAGCGATGATTCTGATGGCTTCCACACGGGCGCACATGTCCGAGCCGGATACCCACGCCTATTCGGCGACGAAGGGCGGCCTGGTCGCACTGACGCACTCGCTGGCCATCAGCCTGGGACCGGAGGTGCGGGTGAACTGCATCTCACCCGGATGGATCAACGTGAGCGACGAGAAGTTATCCAAGCGGGATCATGCCCAGCATCCGGCGGGACGTGTGGGGACGACTGCGGACATCGCCGCGGCGGTGTCGTTCCTGTTAGGAGAGCAGTCGGGCTTCATCACCGGTGCCGAGCTGATCGTGGACGGCGGCATGACGCGGAAGATGATTTATCATTGAGGGGGCTTTGGATTTGGAGTGCGGCGAGGCATCGCCGCTTTGAGCGGAGGCGAGACATCGCCCGGGGCAACACCTGCATTCGCCGGTCCGCGCCCTCGTTTCTGAGCCACTTCCTTCCTGGTTTCGGCTCCTCTTTTACGGTTCCGCTACAAAATCCGTCGATTCTCTCCGGCACCCAAAGCGGCGATGCCTCGGCGCACTCCAAATCCAGAGCCCACGCCGGGCGCTTCCCCATTTCGGCACACCCTCAGAGAGGCGTATCCGTGTTCCAGCTTGTGGGGAAAGGGCCGTTCCGGAATGTTCGACGGGTGAGCTCTCCTTTTGCGGATGCCGCCATCAATCTCGCCCTGACTCCCGGCGAGAAGATCGATCTCCATCGGCTGATGGTGCGGACGCGGAGGCTGGAGCAGGCGGCGATGTTGGAATACGCCGCAGGACAGATGGGCGGCTGGCTCAGCTTGCAAATCGGTCAGGAGGCCATCGCGGCGGGATTCCGTTCGTTGCTGGGACAGGAGGATCATGTGATTTCCGGCTATCGTGCCATCGGGCATGCCGTGGCGTCCGGCGTGAGCATGGAGGCGTGCCTCGCGGAGCTTTTCGGAAAAACCAGCGGCTGTGCGAAGGGCAAGGGCGGCATGATGGGCATGTTCCATCCGGCCGGCAGGTTCTGGGGTGGCTACAGCGTGGCAGGAGCCCAGACTCCGCTGGCCGCAGGCCTGGCATTCGCCTTGAAGCAACGCCATGTGCGGGGAGCCGTGTGTTGTTTTCTCGGCGACGGCGCGGTGAACCAAGGGTGCTTCCATGAAGCCTTGAATCTGGCCGGGTTGTTCAATCTGCCGGTCATCTACGTCATCGAGAACAACCAGTTCGGGATGTATACCTCGGTGCAACGGGCATCCGCCTATCGCGACTGTCTGGCCAAGCGTGCCGAGGGTTACGATATCGATTGGGATCTGATCAACGGGGATGACGTTTACGAGATCCGGGCCAAGGCCCATGTTGCGTTCGAGCGTGCCTATCAGGAATCCCGCCCGACTGTGCTGGAGGTCTCCACCTACCGGTTCTACGGACAATCGATCGCCGATGCGAACCAGAAGCTTTACCGCACCCCGGAGGAGATTGAGGAAAGGAAACTCAATCACGATCCAATCGTGATCTGGCGGCAGCAATTGATCGCGGAAGGAGTTCTGAGCGAGGAGTCCGCGCAGCGTATTTCAGAAGAGGCGAAGGCGGAATCGATCGCGGCCCGTGCATTCGCAAGGGATGCTCCCGCTCCGGAGATCGCCGATGTGATGAAGGATGTCTACTGGGAGAGTGACCACGACACGGCGGCCAGCCGGGTGGGCTGGCATTTCTTCGACTCCTGATTGGGATCACACCACCGTGTGCGCCCAGAACGTCACGGCCTCGCCGATGCTGGCGATCATCCGCACCTGGCTGTCCTGGGAGATGACGAAGCCGATCACGGAGGACTCGACGGAGCACAGCCGGTAAACCGCACGATGGCGGGTGCCGTCGTTCTGCACGTTCCAACTGCTGACATGGGTGCCATCCAGATCGTGGGCCTGGCCGACTTGGAAGACGTTCCGATCCACGCGGATCTCACCGCCGAAGCCGATCACGCACAGCCGTTGATCGAGCACGAGCGCTCCATCCACCTGCATCATGTCCGAGAAGAACCGGGCCAGCTCGAAGAAGGCTTCCTCCAGCCGGTCCAGCTCCGGATCGCGGCTGTTGCGGAAGACGTGCCAGGCATCCTCGACGGTCGAGTTCTCCGTGCAGAGCTGGCCGACACGGCGGATGATCGCCTGGAGCAGCTTGCGGAAACGCATGCCCGCCACATCCGGCATGGCGGTGTATTTGCAATCGATCCAGCGGGTGGCGGCCTCCAATCCCTCCTCGCCCGCAGGCAGGAACACCAGGCTTCCACCGTGGCCGCTGGTGCGCACGAGATTGATGATCCGCTTCACGAACTGGAGGGAGATCAGATGGGCGAGCTCGGCATAGGCTTCGTCGTCCAGTGTGGAGACGAGGCAGCCGACATCGAACTCGGAGACCAGACCGCGCCGCAGATGGGCGAAGCGATCGCTCAGCAGGCGGGATTGGAACACGTCCATGCGGGGGCCGTGGAATTCCCGGCCGCGCCATTCCGCGAGCAGGCTGTAGCCCTCGTAAAACAACAGCCAGCCGGGGTCGCGGACGTGGATGATGGGATAGGGGACATCGTTTCCGAGCGGCTTCCGTCCTCCTGCCACCAGGTTCATCCAGCGCGGTCCGGTATTGAGGATGCCCCAGATGCGCAGGCCCTTGTCGCGGTCCGGCCAGATGGCGACCACGGAGTGGAAGAAGCTGGCGGCCGGGCTGAGACGTTTGATCTCATTGGCGGTCAGCTTGGCCGGGACATTGAACCGGACGGCGTGGATGCCATCCGGTGGTCCCTCGGCATCGGCGAAGGCTTCCGGCGGCGCGAGGATGACGCGGGTGCGCACGGACCGGCCTTCTTCCTTGAGCAGGCTGGCGGAATAGAGCGTGTCACAGACATCCTGGATTTCCTTCTCCGAGGGGCTGTCCGGGTGGCGGTCCAGCAAGCCGTGGAATTGGAGGATCAGCCCTTGCAAGGTCGGTTCGGAAAGCGGTGCGGCGGGCATGTCACAAGGCTGCTGCCTCTTGTGCGGAAATCAAGGCAGGTTCGCGGATTCGCATGAATTGCGTTGGACAGCCGACTTGGGGCGGAGGAAGGATTCTTGCCCGTGAGCAGCCCCATGGAAGAGCCTGTCGGTCAGGATGAGCAACCCTCCGCGAAACCGCGGCGCGGGTGCCTGGCGCGGCTGGGCCGGATGGCGCTGTATGGATTGGGCCTCGTGGTCGTGATCGTCGCGGTCAGTGTGAAGCCGGTGGACCGTGAGCCGTATTTCACGACCGACTACTACAAGGCCACGAAGAACGGGTTTGAGACCGAATCGAAGGCCTATCAACCGGTGACCGGCAGCCTGCGGGCGGGGTTCGGGAAAGCGAAGCTCTCGCCGGAGCTGGGAGCCGCGCAGGACGATCCGGAGCAGGGAAAATTCAAATGGGTGCCGCTGGCCGGCTACAATCCACGTGGTGGAAAACCGGCGGAAGGAGTCCATGACGACCTGTGGGCCAAGGCGGTGGCGATGGAGGTGAATGGCCGCCGCTTGGTGATGCTACGGCTCGATGCCCTGATCATCCCGCACGAGGTCTCGGACGCGGTGGTGAAGGAGCTTGCCCAAAAGCACGGCCTGAAGCGGGAGGAGATCTACTTTTCCGCCACCCACACCCACAGCGGCATCGGCGGCTGGGGACCGGACCCGATCTCGCGGGCGTTCGGCGGTGGGTTCAATCCCGGCATTCCCCGGTGGTTCGCACGCCAATTGGTGGCGGCTGCGGATGATGCTCTGGCGCACATGGCCCCGGCTTCCATCGGCACGGACCGGTTCCATGAGCCGAACTACGTGCGCAACCGGTTGGCGAAGGATTGCGGCCGGATCGATGACGAGTTCGATTGCGTGCTGATCAAGCAGCAGGGAGGGGCCAGCGGAGTGATCGGCGTCTACAACGCCCACGCGACCTGCCTGCCGGGAGAGAACATGCAGCTCAGCGCCGATTATCCCGGCTACTGGGAACGTCGTATCGAGGAGAAGACCGGCGGCTTCGCGATGTACATGGCGGGTGCTGTCGGTAGTCACGGACCGGAATACGGCTACCGTGGATTCGAGGGCGCGCAGAAGATGGGCGAGGCCCTGGCAGAGGATGTTCTAGCAAGGCTGCCGGAAATCAAACTGGTGCCGGAGACAACCCTGGGAGCCTTCGGGCTCGATCTTTCGCTGCCTGAATCCCAGGTGCGCGTGACCGATACCTGGAGATTGCGCCCGATGGTGACGAGCCGTTTGATCCCGGTGGAAAAGAAGACCTATCTGCAGGTGGTGCGCCTCGGTGATGGCCTGTGGTTCTCCACGCCATGTGACTTCAGCGGCGAGCTGGCGCTGGATCTGAAGGCTCCGCTGGAGTTGCGCGGCTACCATGCCACGGTGACGAGCTTCAATGGCGACTACATCGGCTACGTGGTTCCGCAGCACTACTTCGATTTCACGAAATACGAGTCGCGTGCGATGTCCTTCTACGGTCCCTACGTCTCGCCGCATTTCATGGACTGGATGCGCCGGATGGCGGACGTGGTGGCGAAGTGAGGGAGTTGAGGCTTCAGCCGAGGAGTGTCTTCAGAGGGGGCGGAGGCTTTGGATGTTCGTTAGGTCTTGATGCTCCGTTTTTCAGGAAGAAAAGGGGAAAGCGGGCCATCACCGAGCGGCTGCGAGCTGTTGTCCCTTTTGCGTATTTTGAGCTTTTTGCGGCGAAGAATCTCTGGAGCCTCCGCCCCCCGGAAGACCCTCCTCGGCTGAAGCCTCAACTCCTACTTCCCCTCCGGGCGGCGGCGGTTATGGTCCGCACATGGCCCGCCCGAAGCCCGCGATCATCTTCATCTTCATCACCCTGTTCCTCGATATTTTCGGGATCGGCGTGATCGTGCCGGTGCTGCCGAAACTGGTGGAGCAGCTCCAGGGCGGAAATCTCCAGGCCGCCACGCATTCGGTCGGCTGGCTGGGAGCGCTCTACGCGCTGATGCAGTTCCTGTTCTCCCCGGTGCTCGGGAATCTCTCGGATCGTTTCGGGCGGAGACCGGTCATCCTGTTCTCGTTGTTCGGCTCCGGGATCGATTACCTCGTGCTGGCGTGGGCACCTACGATCGGTTGGCTTTACCTGGCACGCATCGTCTCCGGGATCACTGCGGCGAATTTCTCCGCCGCCAGTGCCTACATCGCGGATGTGACTCCGCCGGAGAAACGCGCCGCCGGGTTCGGCATGATTGGTGCCGCTTTCGGACTGGGATTCATCGCCGGACCTGCGATCGGTGGCTTGCTCGGGGAACACGGGCTGCGTGTGCCATTCCTCGTCGCAGCCGGGATCACGCTGCTGAACTGGCTCTACGGAGCCTTCGTCCTGCCGGAATCGCTGGCACCGGAGAACCGCCGCCCGTTCCACTGGGAAAGCGCCCATCCACTGAAGGCCCTCAAGGCGCTCGGTCGCTGGCCCTTGGTCGCTGCTCTTGCGGGCACGCACTTCCTCACCATGCTGGCTGGAAACATCTACCCCAGCCTGTGGGTGCTCTACACCGGTCATCGCTACGATTGGGGAAGCCGCGAAGTGGGGATCTCGCTGGCGTTGGTCGGTGTGCTGGCGGCCATCGTGCAGGGTGGTCTGGCATCGCGCATTCTGAAGGTGATCGGCGAGCGTCGTGGGGTCTTCGTGGGCCTGCTGGCCATGGCGGTGGCCATGACCTGCTACGGCGTGGCACCCGTGGGCTGGATGGTGTATGGCATCATCTTCGTCGGATCGCTGGCCGGGGTGGGCTCTCCCGCCACACAGTCGATCATTTCCAAAGCGGTGCCTGCGGATGAACAGGGGGCCGTGCAAGGGGCGCTCAACAGCATCACCAGCGTCTCCGGTGTGCTCGCTCCGCTGGTTTGGACCGGACTGTTCTCTATCGCGATCGATGACAAGCGCTCGTTCGAACTGCCGGGATTGCCGTTTTTCGTGGCGGGGCTGGTGTCACTGGCCGCCGCAGGGCTGGCGTGGCGGGCATTCCGACGCTCGCCGGAGGCGCCTGTTCAAACGGAAGCGTAGGCGAGATTGGCGATCCACAAGAGCACTCCGCCGATGCCGAGTGTGCAAATCCCGCTCATCAGTGGCCACATTTTGCCGGAGCGTTTCCTTTGGCTCGCACCGGCGATAGCCAGACCGAGGCCAACGATCATCAGGACGACGGCCAAAGGTAGCAACAGGTGGATCATGCGGATGCAATTCTGACACGAGATGAAGGGTTCTCAAGGAGCGGCTTCGACCGTGGTGGCTGAAAGGGCGGGGCTGTCCGGGGCGTATGGAGCCACCGTAGGCATGAGGGTATTCGGGTTTCTGGGCGCGGCGTGCATGGCCTTGGGCAATGCTTCGGCCCAGGACGTGTGGGAACAACCTCCCATCGAATACTCCAAGGCGGTCTCCAAGGATCCGGCGGCCTCCATCGGTCGATCTCTGGCCGATGGTTCCCTGAAGCTGTCCGCCACCACACCGCTGGAGCGGGTGAAGGAGCTGCTCGGCCTGTTGAAGATCCCGGTGGAGTCGCAGGTGCTGGTCTTCTCTAAAACCAGCAAGCAGAACCCGCTGATCGATCCCGGCAATCCGCGTGCCTTGTATTTTTCCGAGAACGCCTATGCGGGTTATGTGCCGGGCGGTCAGATGGAGATCATCGCGCATGATCCGGTGCTGGGGCCGGTGTTCCAGGTCATCGATCTCGGCGGTCCGGCGGAGATCCCCGCAATGCAGCGCCGCACCGCCGATTGCCTGTCCTGTCATGGCACCGCCCGCACGCTGGATGTGCCTGGTGTTTTGGTGCGCTCCGTCTTCGCCGATGCAGACGGGCGGCCGTTGCTGGAATTCGGCAGCGTGGATGTGAATGCCACCACACCGCTGGAACAACGCTGGGGCGGCTATTACGTCACCGGTCGTAGTTCGCTCCCGCACCTGGGCAACCGCTTCTTCCGCAGCGGCGAGCAGCCGGAGACGCCCACCGGGGCGGTCCATCTCGATCAGGTGGGCGAGCGTGTCGATCCCACGAAATACCCGCGCGCTACCAGCGACATCGTCGCCCTGCTCGTGCTGGAGCACCAATGCCAGGTCTACAACCTGATGACCACCGCCTCCTACCGCTACCGGCGGATGCAGTGGATGGCCAAGGCCTTCGATCCGAATGCGGACCCCGATACCGGCACCGCTGGCAAGCTCGCGGATGAGGATGCCCTGAAGATCGTGGATGCGCTGCTCTACAAAGACGCCGCGCCGCTGGGCGATGGGGTGGAGGGGACGAGGCATTCCAGACCGCCTTTGCGAAACGCTTCCCGGTCACCCGCGAGGGCGATTCCCTGGCGGACTTCCATCTCGGCACGAAGCTCTTCAAGAACCGCTGCTCCCACATGGTCTATTCGCAGGTCTTCGAGTCCCTGCCGGCGCGCGTGAAGACCGCCGTGGTGAAGCGCCTGCGCGCCATCCTGGAGGCTCCGGAGGAAATCGAGGGCTACGGCTACCTGAAAAAGCCGGAGCGCGACCGCATCACCGCCATTCTCCGGGAACGCTTCCCGTTTACCGTCAATAGGATGGGTTGCTGGCAGGGCGGGGGAATGGTTCGGCTTGTTCAAAGCTTGCACACCGTCCAGTGTTCCGGTTCACGATTTGCCCAGCCGGACGGCAGCGGGGTTCCCGCGTCCGGTTCCGAACACACGAACCACCACCATGATTATTTCTCCCAAGGTCCGCGGCTTCATCTGCACCACCGCCCATCCAGAAGGCTGCGCCAAGCACGTGGCCGACCAGATCGCCGTGATCAAATCCCGCGGCCCGATCGCCAACGGCCCGAAGAAGGTGCTCGTGATCGGTTCCTCCACCGGCTACGGCCTGTCCTCCCGCATCGCCGCCGCCTTCGGCTCGGATGCCGCCACCATCGGCGTGTTCTTCGAGCGTCCGGGTGAGGAAACCCGCCCCGCCACCGCCGGTTGGTACAACTCCGCCGCTTTTGAAAAGGAAGCCGCCGCAGCCGGTCTCTATGCCCGCTCGTTCAATGGCGATGCCTTCTCGGATGCCATGAAGGCCGAAGTGATCGCCGCCATCAAGGCCGACCTCGGTCAGGTCGATTGCGTCGTCTACAGCCTCGCTTCCCCGCGCCGCACCGATCCGAAGACCGGTGAAGTCTATTCCTCCGTGCTCAAGCCGATCGGCCAGAGCTACACCGCCAAGAACCTCAACACCAACACCGGTGTGGTGAACGAGGTTTCCATCGAGCCTGCGCAGGGCGATGACATCCCGCAGACCGTGGCCGTGATGGGCGGTGAGGACTGGATGTTCTGGATGGATGCCCTCCTCGAAGCCGGTGTGCTGGCCGAAGGCGTGCAGACCGTCGCCTACTCCTACATCGGGCCGGAAGTGACCTGGCCGATCTACAAGCAGGGCACCATCGGCAAGGCCAAGGAAGACCTCGAGCGCGTGCAGCGCGAACTGGATACCAAGCTGGCTTCCCTCAAGGGCAAGGCCTGGGTGTCCGTGAACAAGGCGCTGGTCACGCAGGCCAGCTCCGCCATTCCGGTCGTGCCGCTCTACATCTCCCTTCTCTACAAGGTGATGAAGGACGAGGGCACCCATGAGGACACCATCGAGCAGATGGACCGCCTCTTCCGCGACCGGATGTACAGCGGCAACCCGCAGCCGGATGAAGCCGGTCGCATCCGCGTCGACGACTGGGAAATGGCCCCGGCCGTGCAGTCCCTCGTGGGCGAGCGCTGGAAGGAAGTGAACACCGAGAACCTCTCCGAGCTCGGCGACTTCGCGGGCTACCAGTCGAGCTTCCTGCGTCTCTTCGGCTTCGGCCTGGAAGGCGTGGATTACGCCGCCGACACCAATCCGGCGATCGGCGTGCCGTCCGTGAAGTGACCGGCTGCTGAACTTGTTTTTCAAAAAGCGCTCCGGTTCACGCCGGAGCGCTTTTTGTTTTGATCAGGGAGCAAGGACATTGCCTTGCGGCCATGCCGATTGGCGCTTCGCGTTTGATTGAACCTTTCGCATTCCTGTCCTTGTGGGGAAGATATCGTTATGCCGAGTGATTCCGATGAACGGAGTCCTTTCAAACAAGGACAGGAATGTCCTTGCTCCCTGATCGAGATGGTTTGAAGTCGTGCGATATCGTTCCTCTGCTAGAAGGAAACAGGCATGCCTTTGCAACCCGACCAAATTCCGGAGCGCCTCCGTGGATTCCTCCTGCCCGGAGAAGAGGTCCTGTGGGTGGGAAAGCCTGCGGTCCGGCCGATGCTTTGGAGCACGCTGATGGTTCCGATTGCGGCGGGTGCGGGCGCGGCTTTGATGAACGAGAACCATCATCCGAAGGTTTCGCTGTTCGTAGAGCCGAAGCCATCTTACAGCGCACCCTTGGTTGCGATGGCAGTGGTGGCGGTGTTGATGCTGGTGAAGCTTTGGTTCAGTCTTTTCCGCCGTAGAAACGCGCTCCAGGCATTCACCACCCTGCGGGTTTTGCTTCCGTCCGGATGGGATCATGGCGAGGTCACACCGGTGAACTACGAAGACATCCGCGAGATCAAAGAGCAGGCAACTGGATTCGGAAGAGGGGGCCAAGGGATTGGGATCTGGACCCACGGGTATGACCTGCGTCGGATCTTTCCACTCATCGTGGTCCCGACCCCGGAGGAGCACGAAACGGTCTTCCGTGTCATGCGGCGCACGTGGTTGATCGCTACAGGCGTGCTTCCCCCATCCGCCGTGGATTGGGAGCCGCAGTTGTAGGGGCGATCAGGGAGCAAGGACATTCCTGTCCTGGTTTGAAAAGACTCCGTTCATCGGAATCGCCCGGCATAGCGATATCTTCCCTACAAGGACAGGAATGTCCTTGCTCCCTGGGGGTCACTTCACGAGGCAGGCTCGAAGGCGGTCTGTTAGGAAGAGCTGTTCCGCTTTCACGGCGGTGAGCTGGAGGGCACGGGTGAAGGATGCGGCGGCGGCTTCGTGGTCGCCGAGGCGTTCCTGGAAATCCCCGAGTACCGCGTGCAGCAGGTAGTAACGCTCGAGCTGGCCGCCTTTCCAGATCGTTTCAAGAGCGGAGATGCCCGCCTCCGGTCCACGGACCTCGGCGCAGGCGACGGCACGGTTCAAGGCCACCACGGGTGAGTCGCTGATCGTGAGCCAACGGTCGTAATGGGAGAGGATGCCCTGCCAGTTGGTGGACGCTGCATCGGGTGCGGTGCTGTGGCAGGCGGCGATGCCCGCCTGCAGGTGATACTCGGTGATCTCCTCGCCACGGGCCGCGAGGGCGAGGTGGCGCAATCCACGGCCGATCATGGCGCGATCCCAGAGTTCGCGGTTCTGGTCCTTCAACAGCAGGATGTTTCCCTGCAGGTCCTCGCGGGCGGGCAGGCGTGCCGCGCTCAACAACATCAGTGCGAGCAGGGCATGCATCCGTGGATGGGCTGCCGCCGGGTGCTGCACCAATGCGTCGGCCAGGCGGATCGCTTCATGACACAGTTCCGCCCGGATCACGCTGTCTCCCGTGGAGGCGCTGTAGCCTTCATTGAAGAGCAGATAGAGAATGCGCAGCACGCCATCGAGGCGCGTAGAAAGCTCCTCTCCGGCGGGAATCTCGAAAGGGATGCCTGCCTCGGCAATGCGCTGGCGGGCGCGGGTGAGCCGCTTGGTGATGGCCGCCTCGGTGGTGAGGAAGGCGCTTGCGATCTCCGCCGGGCTGAAGGCGCAGAGCGTCTTCAAGGCCAGCGCCGTCTGGGCGTCCTGAGGGATGTCCGGATGGCAACAGGCGAACATCAGCCGCAGCCGGCCATCCTTGATCTCATCCTCGAACCGTGGCGTTTCCTCGCCGGAGTCCGGCCATTGTTCGAGGGTGGCGGTGATCTCGGGCAGCTTGTCGTGGAAGAACTTCTCGCGGCGGATCAAATCGAGTGCGCGTCGTTTCGCCGTCTGCATCAGCCAGGCGGCGGGGTTGTCCGGGATGCCGTGATACGGCCATGTTTGCAGTGCCCGCACCATCGCCTCCTGCACCACATCCTCGGCGAGCTGGAGCCGGTGGATGCCGAAGATCCCCGTCAGCGCCGAGACGAGCTTCCCCGCCTCGTGGCGGAAGAGGTGGTCGGTGAGGACGGGGATTTCGTGACTCATGCGGCGGGCACCCAATGGTTCAGGCTTGTGCGGCCGCAGCGGCTTCCAGGTTCATGCGCTCGATCGGGCAGGAGGGGGCGACGGGGCGGACCTCCACGATGATGCCGTGAGGCAGGCCGGGGCATTGCCTGGCGATCTCCACGGCCTCGTCGATGCTCTCGACATTCACGTAGAAATAGCCGCCGACCGCTTCCTTCGATTCGGCGAAGGGACCGTCGGCCACGTTGGCATTCTTGCCGGTGATGACACGGCCTTCATTCTCCAGCGGGCTGGCGGCGATCAGGCGGCCGTCTTTCTTGAGGCCTTCGACCCAGTCGTTCCAACGGGACATGACGTTCTGGATCTCGTCCATCGAGAGCTCGTTGCACCAGTCGGTGCCGCGGAAGAGAATGAGGTGGCCGGTGCTGTGGGTGGGGATGATCATGGTGTGTGGTGGTTGGAGTTTGGAAAGGAGATCAGAGGGTTTCGAGATGGCGTTGCAGCCGGTCGATCGATTGCGCCCATCCGGCCTGCATGCCGGAGAGGTAAGGAAGCGTCTCGGGTGTCGGCGGGCCATTGAGGCGGGCGTGGAGTTTGAGCCGCGTGCCAGCCTCCTCACGGGTGAAGGTCACGATGTTGCGGATCTCAAACAGCGGTCTCTCCTCCGCATCGAGCGCGGCACTCAGGAACTCCAGCCGCTCCGGGGCGCTGGCTTCCTGAACCACGCCGGTCATCGGATAGACGGTGCCATCCGGCGCGCGCATGCGGATCAGGATGATGCCGCCGGGCTTCGCCTCGAACTGGCAGACGGGATTGGTGAAGCCCTGCGGTCCCCACCATTCGGCGAGCCGTGCGGGATCGGTCCATGCATCGAAGGTGTCTTCCGCGCTGGCATCCAGCAGGCGGCTCAACGCGACCTCCCGCACCTTCATCTCCTGGAGGTGTCCGTCGAGCCGCTCGAAGCATTCGCTCCAGCCGCCGCGATGGCCCTCCAGCGATTGGACGGTTGCGAACACCCCGTGGCTGAACTCCATCCGTGTGCGCCCGTCTTCTTCATCGGAGAACAAGACGGTGACGCGTGTTTCGGGTCCCGGGCCATAGTCCTCCTCCCACACGTGGGTGAAGACGATCTTCCGGTCCTCGATCAATTCCTGATAGACGCCACCGAGCCGGTGCTGCGTCCCATCCGGTGCCAGCATGCACGAGTGCCACGCTCCTCCCACCTGGAGATCCCCCTCCGAGAACGGAATGGTGAAGCCATGCGGCGCGCACCACTGATCGAGGTGTTCCTTCTCCGTCCACGCCCGGTAGGCAAGCGGGCGCGGGGCATCGAGGATACGGGAGACGGACAGGACGCGGTCGGCGGTGTCGGAGAGGGCGGGCGTGCTCATGAGCGGAGCGGTTCAGTCTTTTTGGATGAAGGCGGGGTCCACCCACATGAACTCCCACACGTGACCATCGTGGTCCTGGAATTCATGGCCATACATGGAGCCGTAATCGCGGGGAGGATTGTAGGTCGTGGCTCCGGCGGCGACTGCCTTGGCCACGAGGGTATCCACTTCCTCCCGGCTGTCGCAGGACAGGCAGATCAGCACTCCAGTGGAGGTCTTCGCATCGCTGATCGGATTCGGCGCGAACTTCGAGAAGTGCGGATGGGTGAGAAGCATGACGTGGATCGTGTCGCTCACGACCATGCAGGCCCCGTCATCATTGGTGAACTGTGCGTTGAAGGTGTAGCCGAGAGCGGAGAAGAACTCCTTCGAGCGTGGCAGGTCGGCCACGGGCAGGTTGATGAAGATGAGTTTGTTCATGTTCTGTCTGGATGAATCAATCCCGGCACGGGCCGGTGACGGTGGAGAGCACCTCGATGACGGCACCCGCATCGAGGGCGGGGAAACGCTCCGCGATGGCGACCGCTTCCTCCTTGCTGGCGCAGTTGATGATCTCGAAGCCGCCGATGACCTCCTTCGATTCGGAGAACGGTCCATCTGTGACGAGGACGGAGCTTCCCTTCTGCCGGACCACGCTGATGGTGTCCGGCGGCTGGAGTCCGATGGCGTGCACGGCGATCCCCTTGTCGACGAGATCCTGGTGCCAGACTCCGCAGGCCTCGTGGACCTCGTTGCGCTGGTCGGTGGTCAGGCTGTTCCAGCGCTCGGGATCGGCGTGGATGATGAGAAGGACGAATTGCATGATGAAGCGGGAAGAGGGTTCAGCGCAGGAGTCCGCAGAAGGCCTTGCGGGCATCCCAGAGCAGGTAGAGCGCGGCCACGCAGATGAGGATGAGCATCGGGTTGAAGAGTCCTTCGCCCTTCGCGATGAAGATGGTGAAGGCGAGGATGTTCAGGATGATGGGTCCCAGGACGAGCAGGCCGTAGTTCCGTGTCTTCGGGATGAGCACGAGCACGGCACCGATGAGTTCGAACGCCTTCACGAAGGCGAGATAGCCGGTGGGGCCGAAGGCTCCCGTGAACAGGGCCTTGGGTGAGCCCGGCTCCAGGGTTTCCGCAGGCATCATGCCGAGGAAAAACGTGACGCTGGCCATGAGGAACAGCAGGCCGAGCAAGATGCTGGCGACGGTGGGGAGGTATTTCATGGTTGGATGGAGGTGGGGTGTTCGGATGCTTTATTTCTTCTCCGCGATTTCCTTGAGGTTGCTCAACCCTTTCTCGAAATCCGCGCCGATGAGCTTGTCCATGTCCATGACCAGACCGCAGGCTTTGGACATGAAATTGTTCTTACCGGTCATGGTCCAGGTGACCTTGGTGCCGGTGCCATCGGGGACGAAGGTGAACTCGGCCTGATTGGTGGCGGTGAAGGGCTTGAGAAATTCAAGGCGCATCGCCACGAGCTTCGCCGGTTGGCTGTCGGTGATGGTCATGCGGCCGGAGCCGACCTGGCTGTTGCCTTCCCAGGCATAGGACGCGCCGGTGCCGGAGGCGGGGCCGTCGAAGGTTTGTTTCATCGCCGGATCCATCTTTGCCCAGGGCGACCATGCCAGCCATTTGTGGTAGTCGTTGACCTGTTCGAAGACGGTGGCGGGCGGCGCGTTCAAGACGGCGCTGCGGGTGATCGTGAAATCGGCGGGCCGGGTGGCGATGACGATGATCAGGGCGAGCAGGACGACTGCGAGAACGATGAGGATCTTTTTGAACATGGGGAAGATTGGCTAGGGATGGGCTAACAGCAAAGCGGACGGGCAGGGGAGTTTCAAGCTCACACCGGCTTCCTCCCGCGCAAGCGACGGAACCGTTGCACGGCGAGGAAGGCCAGCGAGAGGATGCACAGGGCGATGAGCGAGTGGCGGAGGATGGCGGCCGTCGAAATGGAGAGACCGATGCTGCTGGCCAGCGCGATGTAGGCGGCGAAGCAGGCCGGGCACTTCGGGATCAGGATCAGCACGGAGCCGGGGAGCGCCCACCGGAGGAAGCCGAGGAAGCCCCTGTCACGGCAAGCACAGCCCGCTTTCATGCCACGGCCTCCGTTTCCTTTTTCGAGCCGCAGCAGCACGAGGTCGCTTCCGCGGACTCATACTTGTCGTGGTGGCGCAGCCAGTTCTGGGCCGGGGGCGGTGCGGTCTCGCAGCGGCCCTTCGGCGTGAGATCGAGGAAGTGATGGGTCTCGATCAGGACATCCAGCCCGCGGGCGTAGGCGGAGTAGGTGTGGAAGACATGGCCCTCCTCATCCTTGTAAAAGACGCTGATGCCGGGCAGTTCGTCGAAGGGGTAGGGGGAGGTCCCGTAGTTGTATTCCTTGCAGCCTTCCGCCACCTGCTCGGGAGTGAAGGAGACCTTGTAGTCGTAGTTGAAGTCGGTGCCGTTGGAGGACACCCACTTGAATTTCCATCCCATGCGGGCGCGATACTTCTCGATCTCCGCGAGCGGGGCGCGGGACACACAGAGGAAGTTCACATCCGCCTGCTCGAAGTGTTGCTGAGGTCCTTCCACCTGATCGGCGAAGTGGGAGCAACCCACGCAACCCTCTTCCCAACCGGGAGCGAGCATGAAGTGGTAGATGATGAGCTGGCGCTTCGAGCCGAAGAGGTCGGCGAGCTTCTGTTTCCCGTCCAGGGTATCGAAGGTGTAATCCTTCTCCACCTTTTCCCATGGCAGGGCGCGGCGGGCGGCGTTCACTTCATCGCTGAGGGCGGTGAGTTCTTTTTCCCTTTTCAGGAGTTCCTTGCGGGCGGCGATCCACTGCTCGTGTGGGACCACCGCATGTCCGGTGATGGCGTCTTCCACGCCGTAGGTTCCTTGGTGTTTCATGGTCGTGGGTGTTGGTGGTGAGGGTGGATCACTTCACGCGGTGGCCATGGACGGTGACGCAGGTGCGCCACTCGCCGTCATCGCCTTGGATCGCGCTGGTGAAGAGCTTGTGGTCCGGAGTGATGAGCTGGATACGCTCGCGGAAGCGCATGGTCTTGCCGGGCTCCATCGGGCAGGAGCCTTCGGTGTGGAAGGTGAGGACGGTGCCATTGTCCGTGACCTCGCCTTCGTAGGTCCACAGGCGGCTGGTCATGGTGTCCACCCAGGTGGCGATGTACTTCTGCTTCTCCGGCGAGTAGCCGATGGTGAAGATCGCGCCGAAGGGCATCTCCGGGGACTCGCTCCTGGTCTCGCTGATGAGCCAGAAGCCACCGAGCATGCGGGAGCTGTCGTGACCCACGGTTTTCATCGGAGGTTGGTCCGGCATGCACTGGAGTTCGGCGGCGGTCTTCCATTCGCCGGCGAGGCGCTCCAACCACGCGTGTTCGGCGACGGGCGACGGCATTTGTGGCATGCCAGTGGCGGGAGCTTCGGGAGTTTGGGCGGTGCTCATGGTGATGTTTGGTTTCGGGGTTCGAAGTGGGTCGGAATTCCGATCTTCACCCTATCGACGAACGGCGGACGCGGTTCTGGACACGTCCCGGACATTTTTTCGGGAAAATTTCCCGTCGTCCTGAAACGAGCGTTCGAATGTGAAGCCGCGACTCCATTCGAATACCCTTTTCACAGGAAAGGGAGCCGCGCCATGAGAGTTTGGCCTGGGAGTGGGGTGGGGCGAAGGTCCTCCTCCGCCTGTTAGGATCGGTGCGTGATGCCGAAAAGTGCCATTGGCATCCGACATATGCAAAACGGCCCACTTGAGTCGCTCCGGCCTTCTCATACCTTTGCTCACGCTGCCCTTGGAACAACCTCATTGAATACGCATCGCATGTATCGCTTTTTGCAAACCGTCCCGGTCTTGTCCTTCGCCACGCTGTTAGCCAGCCAGGCGGGTGCGGCCACCATCGTGACGAACAACACGGGTTTGAGCTCCTCCACGTTTGTGTTCCTCGATTATGAGTCCCAGACGGGCACGACCACCAACGGCGTCGGCTCCATGGTGAGCACCCGTGGCGGCGGCATGGGCAACGACGGCGATGCGAACGCCTTCGGCGATCTGGCGGGCTACGCGACTACCGGCGCAGTGACGTACACCTTCACCGGGCTGGTGGTGGGCCAGACGTATAATTTGTATGCGAACTGGTATGGCAACGGCACCGACAACTGCGCTCTGGGTGTGACGGCGAACGGGACCTCGCTGGGGATCTTCAACCAGAAAAATGTCTCCTCCGGTGCGGGAACGGGATTCACGGCGTGGAATGACCTGAACGATACGGTGGCCGAGACGAAGGGCTTCGCGCTGCTGGGCTCGGCGGTCGCGGACTCGAGCGGGAATATCACGATCGTCGCAGGATTGGGCGACCGCCAGTACTTCCGCAATGATGCGATGGCGATCGCGCCGGTGCCGGAACCTTCCGCGCTGCTTTCCGGCAGCTTCGGCGTGTTGTCCATGCTGATGCTGCGTCGCCGGAAGTGAGGCTTCCGTGAGGGATTGGGTGGACTTGGCAGCTATTACGCTCCGCGATCTGTTCGGATGTGACTGCTCCATCGGGTTCTTGGTCCTGAAGGGACCGCTCATCAAAGCCTGGGACGAAGTCCCAGGTCTCATGGCCGACGTGATCGGTGTCCTGAAGGGACACCTCATGTGGGGGCGGGTGTGAGGATGATTCGAACGCCAACGAAGATCCGGCACGTTCCCGGCATGATGCGTCCCTACAGGACGCGGACATCCGGAGCGGGCCGACCTGGGGCTTCACCCCAGGCTTTGATGAGGCGTCCCTACAGGACGAAGAGGGTGCGGTGCGATGGGGAATGAGCGAGGCTTTTGTTCCGCGTGCCTCTGCGAGATGGCTGCCAAGGCGGACCTTGGCAGCTACTACGCTTCGCGTAAGATCACACGGGCTTCGGGTTCCGCTCGAAGCCTGCCTGATGGAAATACGGATAGGCGCGGGCGGTTTCGCTGGCGGCATCCAGCTTCGCGATCTGCTCCGGCGTGAGCGACCAATCGAGCGCGCCGAGGTTCGCCCGGAGCTGCTCTTCATTGCGTGCACCGATGATGATGCTGGAGACGGTGGGGCGGTGCAGCAGCCAGTTCAGCGAGATCTGCGGGACGGTCTTGCCGGTCTCCGCCGCCACTTCATCGATGGCATCCACCACGCGGTAGAGATACTCCTCATCCACCGGTGGGCCCACATCCACCGCGAGCTGGCTCTGCAGGCGGCTGCTCTGCGGCAGCGGGCTGCCACGGCGGATCTTCCCGGTGAGGCGGGCCCAGCCTAGCGGGCTCCACACCATGGCGCCGACCTTCTGATCGAGGCCCAGCGGCATGAGCTCCCATTCGTAACTGCGGCCGACGAGCGAGTAGTAGGCCTGGTGGGCGACGTAGCGGCTGAGATTGTATTTCTCCGAGACCGCGAGCGACTTCATGAGGTGCCAGCCGGAGAAATTCGATGCGCCGATGTAGCGGATCTTTCCGGCGCGGACGAGGTCATCCAGCGTATTGAGCGTCTCCTCGACCGGCGTCTGCGCGTCGAAGCCGTGGAGCTGGAAGAGATCGATGTAGTCCGTGCCGAGGCGTCGCAGGCTGGCCTCCACGGCGCGGATGAGATAGTGGCGGGAAGAGCCCACGTCATTCGGCCCATCGCCGGTGCGGAAGGTGGCCTTGGTGGAGATGAGGACCTTGTCGCGACGGCCCTTGACGGCCTCGCCGAGGATCTCTTCCGAGCGGCCGTCTGAATAGACATCCGCCGTATCGAAGAAGTTCAGCCCGGCCTCCAGGCTGATGTCCACCAACCGCGTGGCCTCCGCCACATCACTGGTGCCGAAGGCTTTGAAGAGTTCATTGTTCCCGCCGAAGGTGCCGGTGCCGAGCGTGAAGACGGGCACTTTCAAGCCGGAGCCGCCCAAGAGTCGATGTTCCATGATGGTGTGGGTCTGGGTGTCGGGCGGACGCAATTGTTCGCCTTTGATCGAACAATGAACCGAGGCTCCGCAGGGCGTCAAACGGTAATTCGATGATGATCGAACTTTCTGGCAAGCGCGGTGACTCGCGCCTTGTCTCCGTGCGCCGATGGGCTTTGCTGCCGCGGTGAGCTGGACCTTTGAATCGGTGGCGGTGGTGGGATCGGGAGCGATCGGGCTGTATTATGGTGGCCGTCTGGCGCAGGCCGGGGCGGACGTGCGGTTTCTGATGCGCTCGGATTACGATGCGGTGGCTCGCGATGGCATCCGCTGCGAGAGCGTGCATGGGGATTTCCACCTGCCGCAGGTTCGGGGCTTCCGCACGCCGGAGGAGATCGGGCCGGTGGATCTGGTGATCGTTTCGTGGAAGGCCACGTCGAACGCGCATCTCGCGGAGGTGCTGCCGCCGCTGCTGCATGCGGGTACGCAGGTGCTCACGCTTCAGAACGGGCTGGGGAATTGCGAGACGATCGCGGAGATCGCCGGTGCGGATCATGTGCTCGGCGCGCTGTGTTTCGTGTGCCTCAACCGGCTCTCGCCGGGCTTCGTGAGCCACACGGCGGGCGGGCGCATCAGCGTGGGGGAATTCCTGCCGGATGACCTCGGGCGCTCGGCGGAGGTCGTGCGCCGCTTCAAGGCCGCGAACATCCCGGCGGAGCTCGGCGAACCGCTGGAGGAGGCGCAGTGGAAGAAGCTGGTGTGGAACGTGCCCTTCAATGGCCTCGCGGTCGCGGAAGGCGGCGTCACCACCGATGTGCTGCTGCAAACGCCGGGCGTGGAGGATGAGATCCGCGCGCTGATGGGGGAGGTGACGGCCACCGCCCGCTCGCTGGGGATGGACCTTTCCGATGAGCTCATCGATTTCAACATCGAGCGCACCCGCCCGATGGGCCCCTACCGGCCATCGAGCATGATCGATTTCGTGGAGGGCAGGGAGGTGGAGGTCGGCCCGATCTGGGCGGAGCCGCTGCGTCGTGGACAGGCCGCAGGCATCCCGATGCCACATCTGGAGAAGCTGCTCGAACGCATCCGCACGAAGATCGCGGAGCGGGACGCGGAGTGAGTTTTCTACTAGGGATGTAGTGCGCGGAGCGATGTAGCGTGAAGGTCCTCCTTCGCGTGGCTTCTGACGGAGGTTTTCAGGAAATGGCTGCCCGGAGAACGAAGGGCTCCTTTCCGATCCACCAAGCAGGAGCTTGGCGGCTACTTCGCTATCGCGGAGATGGGCCTCTCCCAGCTCTTTCCGAATGATCCCAATCATCCTCATGAGAGAATGTGAATGGTGCCGACCCGTCCTCCGACGCGTGCGGTCCTCGTTTCGATCGTTGCGGCTCCTTCGATGGTTGCTCTTAGGGGTATTTCCTTCAGAGGGATATCCTTAGAGGGAATACCTTCGTGCCCCTCATTTCCAGGTAGGGGGCACCCCCTGTTTTCCAGTGGGGGGTAGCCCTCCTTTTCCCATGGGGCCCCTCCCTCGTTTCCGGGTGGGGGGCACCCCTTGGTTTCGGGTAGGGGCACCGGGATATAGCGGTTGGAGGTCTGGCCGCCGTGATCGTTGAAGCGGGTTTCGCGGCGGATGAGGCCCTTCTTCTCCAATCGGGCGAGGATGTGCCAGATCGTATCGGCATGGATGCGGCAGGTCCTTGCGATCTGTTTGGCGGATGGAAACGCACCACCGCCGCTGCCATTGCCGTGGCGACGCCAGAGGTGGCAATACACGCGGAACTCGTGGCAGCCCAGCCCCAGATCATCCAAGGCGGAGAGGATGAAGGGTTGGATGGAGGAGGGAGTGTTGTTGGATTTCACAAACGCCATTCTGCCCATGCGGGGAGGACGAGTGAATGGGATCGGCTGGACTAGTTTTTTGCGGGCGTCTGGCGGTGCTTTGTTGGAAAAGGGCTCCCTCATTCTCCATGGCGGTGCCCCCGCCCGCATGAGGTGTCCCTTCAGGACACGGATCACCTCGGCCATGAGACCTGGGACTCCGTCTCAGGCTATGATGAGTGGTCCCTTCAGGACCAAGAATGAGCGATTCCTGCAGGACCGAGAACCCGGATAGGTCATTCACGCCCGGACAGATCGCGAAGCGAAGTCGCGTGAAGGTCCTCCTTCGCGTGCCGGGTGGGAGCGATGAGGACCAAGGGCACCCTTTTCCTGCAAAGCACCGCCAGATGCCCGCCAAGGGGGACCTTGGCGGCTACTTCGCTATCGCGGAAGAGGGGACCCCTCACGGCGTCTGCACTTCCAGGCCGCGCTCGCGCAGGGCGTGGAGGAAATCGCGGTCGGCATTGCCATCCGTGATCAGGCAATTCAGGGCGGAAAGATCGCCGAAGAAGAACGAGGCCTTCTGACCCAGCTTGCTGTGATCGGCGAGGTAGACGACCTCTTCCGCATTCGCGATCACGCGCTCCTTGAAGGATGCCTGGCGGGAGTTCGTCTCGCTGATGCCGCGCTCCAGATCGATGCCATTGCCGGAGCAGAACATGCGGTGGATGTTGTAACGGCGCAGCGCGGTCTCCGCAGGGAGGCCGATGAACGAGCGCGAGCGGCGGTCGTAGAGGCCGCCGGTGCAGATCAGGTCGAGATTGGAGCGTCCCTCCAGCGCGGTGAAGACATTCAGCGCATTGGTCAGGATGGTGAGCGGCACGTCCGGGAGGAACTCCGTCATGGTCAGCGTGGTGGAGCTGGCATCCAGGAAGATCGTCTCATTCGGCAGGATCCGCGCCGCGGCGAGGCGGGCGATCGTGGATTTCTCCTCGCGGCGGATCAGCTGGCGCTCCGTTAGCGGCAGCTCCTCCTTCGCCCGGGCGGGGCGGGTGGCTCCACCGTGGATTCGGATCAAATCCCCACGTTGTTCCAGAAATTCAAAGTCCTTGCGGATGGTTTCATCCGTGACCCCGAATCCAGCGGCAATTTCCACTGTCCGGACGGAGCCGTGGACCTGCAACAATTCGAGGATACGGCGATGACGTTCAACGGCTAACATGGGATTTTGGAAATCTTGATTCTTCTGGGAATATCTTTGTTTTCCCTTGACGTGCCAATCGTGTAGGAGCAAGTTGGTGCCACATGGCAGCGCCGCTGACACCTAACACGCCACGGGCGGTGATCGAACACCTCGTGCGCGAACAAGTCTATTCAAAACTGGGACTGTCCCTCCCGCGGGCTGCGAGCGCGCCGAATGCCTTGCTGGTGAATGTGAGCGCCCGCCACTGCCACCTCACCCAGGAGGCCGTGGAGGCCTTGTTCGGGAAGGGCCACCAGCTCACCCCGATGAAGGGCCTTTATCAGGAGGGCCAATACGCCGCGCAGGAGTCCGTCACGCTGATCGGGCCGCGCAGCCGCGTCATTTCCAACCTGCGGATTCTTGGCCCCTGCCGCACGCTGAACCAGGTGGAGCTGGCGTTCACGGACGCCATCGCACTGGGCTTTGACATTCCCGTCCGCATGTCCGGAGACATCGCGGGCACCCCTGGCTGCATGCTGATGGGGCCGAACGGCTACTTCGAGCTGCCACAGGGCGTGATCCGCGCCCAGCCGCACGTGCACATGCACCCGGACGATGCCGCCTTCTACGGCGTGAAGCACCTCGACCAGATGAAGCTCAGGGTCCACGGCGCGCTCGGCATGACCTTCGACAACCTCGTCGTCCGCGTGGACCCGTCCTTCAAGCTGGAGGTCCACATCGATACCGATGAGGGTAATGCCTGCGGCCTCGGAGCCAATACTTTCTGCGAACTTCTCAAGTAAACCTCTCAACATCGAACACCTGTAAATCATGAGCACCGCACTCGGATTGATTGAAACCAAAGGCTACGTCGGCAGCGTGGAAGCGACCGACGCGATGGCCAAAGCCGCCAATGTCGAACTCATCAAGCAGGTGCAGACCGGCGGTGGGTTTCTCACCGTCCTCGTCAAAGGCGATGTGGGCAGCGTGAAGGCCGCCGTGGACGCCGGGGCGGAAGCCGCCGGTCGTGTCGGCGAACTGGTCAGCTCCCACGTCATCGCCCGCCCGCATCCGGATCTGCTCACCCAGTTCGGCATCGCCTGATCCCTCACCCTCCAACTTCCCACCACCATGGCCAAACAAGCGATTGGTATCATTGAAACGAAGGGCTTCGTGGCCCTCATCGAAGCGTCCGACGCCGCCCTGAAGGCTGCGGACATCAAGCTCACCGGCTGGGACAAGATCGGCTCCGGCCTGGTCACCGCCTTCTTCACCGGCGATGTCGCCGCGGTGAAGGCTGGTCTCGATGCCGCCGCGTCCGCCGCGTCGAGCATCGGCACCGTGACCTCCGTGCAGGTCATCCCGCGCCCGCATGACGACCTGAGCAAGCTCGGCTCCTGGATCGCCTGATTGATCCTCTGATCCCACACGTCCGTTTCCATGCTCGTCCTCGTCGCCAACCTAGGGACCACGTCGTTCAAGTACCAGCTCTTCCGCATGGAGGAGCAGGGCGGGGCGGTCTTGGCGAAGGGCGGCTACGAGCGGGTGACGGACTATGCGGCGGTGATCGACGACGCGCTTGCCACCTTGCAGCACGATGGCGTGATCACCTCCGTGGATGAGATCGAGGCGGTCGGTTTCAAGACGGTGCTCGGCAAGGACCTGAGCGGCTGCGTGGAGGCGGATGACCGCGTGATCGAAGCCTTGGAGGGCTTCGCCGCGGTCGCACCGGCCCACAATCCGCCGTATGCGAATGGCATCCGCCAGTTCCGCACCAGCCTGCCGAAGGCCCGCCTGGTCGCCCTCTTCGAGACCGCCTTCTACCAGTGGGTGCCTGAGGCGGCATCCCGCTACGCCATTCCTCGTACTTGGTACGAGATCGGCATCCGCCGCTACGGCTTCCACGGTGCCAGCCACAAGTTCATCGCCGAGCGTTCCGCGGAACTCTGCGGCCGTGAGGATGTGGCGCAGGTGGCCCGCCGCCTGTATCTCGATGGTCCGGGGGACAGCTCCGGCGCGCCCTTCCGCGCCATCTCCTGCCACCTCGGCGGCAGCAGCTCCGTGACCGGCATCCGCAATGGCATCGCCATCGGCACCAGCATGGGCTTCTCCCCGCAGAGCGGCCTGCCGCAGAACAACCGCACGGGCGATCTCGATCCCGAGGCCATCCCCTATGCGGTCAAGACGCTCGGCATCACGCTCGATGAAGCACAGCGCCAGCTCTGCAAGGAAAGCGGCCTGCTCGGACTCTCCGGCGTCTCCAATGACATCCGCGATGTGAATGCCGCGGCCGCCGCGGGCAATGCCGATGCCGCGCTCGCGATCGACGTGCTGGTGGACTCCATCCGCCACTGGGCCGGATCGTTCCTCCTCCGCATGGGCGGTGTGGACGTGCTCACCTTCACCGGTGGCATCGGCGAGAATGGGGCTCCGGTCCGCGCCGCGGTGTGCGCGGGCTTGGAAGAATTCGGCCTGATCCTCGATCCCGAAAAGAACGCCGCCTGCCGTGCGACGGAAACCATCATCAGCCGCGAGGACTCGCGCGTGAAGGTCATCGTCATCCCGGCCAATGAGGAGCTCGTCCTCGCCCGCGAAGTGTATCGCAAGCTTTCCTGATTCCCTCCCTGATTTCCTTTTTCCCAAACACTCACAACCTAACCAGACACCACCATGGCCAAACAAGCAGTTGGACTCCTTGAAACCCGCGGTCTCGCCTGCCTCGTCGTCGGCGTCGATGCGATGCTGAAGTCCGCCAATGTCGAACTCGCCGGTCCGATGAAGCAGGTCGGCTCCGCCCTCTGCAACGCCGTCATCACCGGTGACGTCGCCGCCGTGAAGGCCGCGCTCGATGCCGGTGCCGCCGCCGCTTCCGCCTCCGGCGAGGTGGTCAGCGCCCACGTCATCGCCCGTCCGGACGAAGCCATCGAAGGCGTCCTGCCGAAGGCTCCCGCCGCCGAGCGCGCCCGCAAGTAATCATCGCCGGGGTGCCATCACCGGCATCCCGGATCACTCCCACTCCCTCGCACCATGTTCCTCGCGGAAGTCATCGGGCAGGTGGTCGCCACCAAGAAGGACGAGCAGATGACCGGCAGGAAACTGCTGCTGCTCCGTCCGATGCTGGTGGACGACAAGGACCCGTCCAAGTTCAAGCACGGCCAGAACACGGTCGTGGCCATCGATACCGTCGGTGCAGGGGAAGGGGAGCTGGTGATGTTCTGCCAAGGCAGCTCCGCCCGCGCCGCCGAAGGCCTCAAGCAAGTCCCCGTCGATGCCGCCATCGTCGCGATCATCGACCGCGTGGATGTGCTGGGGAAGGCGATCTACAAGGGCGGTTGAGCAGGGATTCGAACCACTGATTTCACTGAAGGCACTGATTGAAGATGTTTGAAGAGGCCTCACATCCACACTCGGAACTGACAGGGCGGATCATTGCCTGCGCGCAGGCGGTGCATCAAGCCCTGCGTCCTGGGCTCGATGAGAGGGTTTACGAAAACGCCCTGTGCATTGAGTTCGCCGAGCGAGGGGTTTTCTTCGAACAGCAGTGTGAATTCCCGGTCTTCTATCGCGAGCGTATCGTCGGGAAATTGATTCCGGATCTCCTGGTGGAGCGCACGGTGATCGTGGATCTCAAGGTGGTGGAATCCTTCAACGATGCTCATATCGCCCAGATATTGGGCTACCTCAACATCACCGGCATGCAGGTTGGCCTGCTTCTCAATTTCAAACACGCCACGATCCAAGTGAAGAGAATCGCTGCTCTGAAGAGCCACCGATCTTCCTCTTCCACCCAGTGAATTCAGTGAAATCAGTGGTTCAAATTCTTTCCGTTCTCCCGTGAAAACTCTCGATCCCGAAACCCTCCGCAGCGTCGTTGAAAGCGTCGTGGCGAAGCTCGCGCAAGGTGCCGCTGCTCCCGCACCGGCATCCGCTCCCGCCAAGTCCGGCTGTGGCTGCGGCTGCCCCGGTGACTCCGGCAAGGCCGGTGTCTTCACCTGCGTGGACAAGGCCGCGGAAGCCGCGAACGATGCGCACCTGAAGCTCAAGAAGCTCGGCGTGGCCGGTCGCGCGAAGGTGGTCGAGATCGTGAAGACCCTCGCCGTTTCCAATGCGGAAGCGTGGGGCAAGTTCGAGATGGAGGAGACCAAGATCGGCCGCCTCGATCACAAGATCGAGAAACTCCAGATCACCAAGAACGTTCCCGGTGTGGAATGGCTGCGCCCGGATGCGATGAGCGGGGACGGTGGCATCACGTTGGAGGAATACGCGCCCTTCGGTGTCGTCGGCGCGATCCTTCCCGTCACCCACTCGGTGCCCACGCTGACCGGCAATGTCATCAACATGGTGGCCGCCGGCAACGCGATCGTTTTCAATCCCCATCCCGGTGGTGCCCGCAGCGCCGCGCTCGCGGTGCGCGCCTACAATGAGGCGATCCAGCGCGAGCTCGGCATCGCCAATCTCATCACCACCATCGAGGAGCCGACGCTCGAATCCTTCGAACTCATCTGCAAGAATCCGCTCATCCCGCTGCTCGCCATCACCGGCGGTCCGGCCGTGGTGAGCGCCGCGATGAAGTCCGGCAAGCGCGCGATCTGCGCCGGTCCGGGTAATCCCACCGTGGTCGTCGATGAAACCGCGGACCTTGCCAAGGCCGCACGCGATGTGATCCAGGGGGCGGCCTACGACAACAACCTGCTCTGCATCGGCGAGAAGGCGGTGTTCGTGGTCGGCTCGGTGTTCAACCGCTTCTGCGAGGAACTCCAGAAAGCCGGTGCCGCGCGCCTCACCTCACCGCAGCTCGAACAACTCACCAAGTCCGCCTTCACCTACAAGGAGACCGATGGTGGTTGCTCGCATCCGGTCGTGAACCGCGCGTTCGTGGGAGCCGATCCTTCGAAGCTCGCTCAGGTCGCGGGCACCTCGGTGGCCGCGAACACGCCGCTGCTCTTCGCCGAGACGGATGCGGACCACGCCTTCGTCCAGGAAGAACAGATGATGCCGGTGCTGCCGATCGTCGCCGTGCCGGACTTCGTGACCGGTGTCCGCGAGGCGAAGCGCGCCGAGCACGGCTACCGCCACTCCGCCATCATCCACTCGAAGGACGTGGAGCACATGACCTACATGGCCCGCGAGATGGACACCACCATCTTCGTGAAGAACGGCCCGTCCGTCGCCGGTCTCGGCCTCGGCGGTGAAGGCTATCTTTCCTACTCCATCGCCACCACCACCGGTGAGGGCATCACCACTCCGAAGACCTTCACGCGCATCCGCCGCTGCGTGATGGTCGAGAACCTCCGCATCATCTAACCACCGCCATTCATGTTTGTCGCACGGGTCGTCGGTCACGCGGTCAGCTCGCATTGCCATCCTTCCTTGAAGGGGAGCAAGCTGATGCTCTGCCAGGCCGTCGACGCAGATGACAAGCCCATCGGCGCGCCCTGCATCGCCATCGACCTCTTCGGTGCCGGCCTTCATTCGAAGGTCTTCGTCTCCACGGACGGCCTCGGTGCACGGCATCTCGTGGATGATGACAGCTCGCCGATCCGGAACTTCATCCAGGGTGTTGTCGATTGAAAATTTTAACCACTGATTTCACTGAAGACACTGAATCAGAGTCGTCAAAACAGTGTCCTCAGTGAAATCAGTGGTTCAGATCCTCTTCCATTAAATGCGCATCGGACACGTCATCGGCAGGGCCACCATGGTCATCCAGCAAGCCTCCTTCAAAGGCGGGCGCTGGCTGCTTGTGAACCCGCTCGATGCCGAGCAGTTCAACGACGCCTGCGCGAAACGCCCCGCTCTCTCCGCCCAGGCCACGCTGGTGGTCTATGACAACCTCGGCGCGGGAGAAGGGGACATCATCGGCTTCGTGGAGGGGGCGGAAGCCACCGCGCCCTTCGACCATCCGATCCCGATCGACGCGCTCAACATCGCCATTTTCGACAGCCTTTCCTACCAACCGTTTTGATTCCCATGACCAAGAAAGTTTTCACCGGAGCCGATATCGAGGCCTTCCTGAAATCCGGCAAGACCGCCGCCGATCTGCCGAAGGACGCCGTCCTGACGCCCTCGGCCCGCGACGCGCTGCGCGATGGTCCGGGCAAGGTGGTGGCTGGCAAGCCCGCGCCGGTGACCGGTGCCGCCACGGGTGGCAAGGCGAAGGGCTCCGACCGCTTCCCGCCGCTGCCGCCGGGCGTGCCGAAGGTGCCGCCGGTGCCGATCGTGCCATCCTTCGAATACTCCTGGGTGCCGGGTGGGGATCCGGTGACGCCGGAGGATATCCAGCGCTTTTTCTACAGCCCGGAGATCGTGGAGATCAAAAAGCAGATGGTCCACGTGGGTCACAAGATGTGGGGCCGCAACATGGTCGATGGCAACGGTGGCAACATCACCGTCCGCGTCGGCGACAATCTCGTGCTGTGCACACCGACCCTGCGCTCGAAGGGCGAGCTGCAGACCGATGACATCGCGCTCGTCGATTTCGATGGCAACCAGAAGGCCGGATGGCGCAAGCGCACGTCCGAGGTGAACACCCACCTCGCGATCATGAAGCGCCAGCCGCTGGCGAAGTCCTGCATCCACGGCCACCCTCCGTATTCTACTGCATTCGCCGTAGCTGGCATCGAGCCGCCGACCTGCCTCTGCTCCGAGGCGGAGATCTTCACCGGTCCGATCAAGCTGATCCCTTACCAGACCCCCGGCAGCCCGGAGAACGCCACATCCGTGGGCGAGGTGGCGAAGGACAATCCGGCGGTGCTGCTCCAGAACCACGGCGTGATGACCTGGGGCAGCGATGTCGAGGATGCCTACTGGAAGCTGGAGAACATGGAAACCGCCTGCCAGACGATCTGGGTGGCGAGCCAGCTCAATGGCGGCAAGCTGCACTCGATCCCCTTCGAGAAGATGCAGGACATTTTCAAGATCCGCCGCCAGCTCGGCATGGTGGATCCGCGCGAGGATTGGAAGGAATGCCAGCTCTGCGACAACACGTCGTTCCAGCCCGGTGCCGTCTGCCAGGTGCCGGATGCCGCGGTTCCGTCCGGCGGCGGTCGCCTCGATCCGGAAGCGGAGAAGCTCGTGCAGCAGCTCACGGATCAGATCATCGCGGCGCTGAAGTGACGCGAAGCGAAGTAGCGCCAAGCTCCTGCTTGGCGTGCTTCTGACGGCTGGAATGGAGGGGGATGCCGCCTGGAGGATGTGGCGTCGTTCGTGGACGCGAAGGGGGACCTTCGCGCTACTTCGCGTTGCGTTTCCTTGCGGAGATACGGCGTTGTGTTAGAAGCCGCTGATGGAGGGAGATCCCCAGCCACGCTTCTTCATCCCGAGCGGGAAGTCCAACGCCATCGTCGGAATCTCCCTCATTGGAGTCAGGAATCGGTAGTGACGTTCATCACTTTCCGTCTTGCCGATTCCATTCCCCGTGAACGTTTGACGGCGTGGGATGGTGAGCGCCGCCGCTGGCTGGTGGCGCATGGTCAAACCACACAGGGTGATCTTGATGAGGTGCTCTCGCGATTGTCGGACGACGAACGTAAGGTGTATCTCCGGGAGTTCGGGAGAAAGTTCCACTCGATGCTGGATGAGTGCGCTGGATGCTGCTGCCTACGCGATCCTGCTTGCTCCGCAGTAGTCGAGCAGGCGTTGCGTCATTTCGATGGTGAGCGGTATTTGCTGGGAGAATACGTGGTCATGCCGAATCACGTTCATGTCCTGATGGCTCCCCGCGGTGGTCTGGACAGCCGGGAGATTGTCCGGTAATGGAAGACATTCTCCGCCCGTGCTATCAATCGGATCACAGGCGGAAGTGGACATTTCTGGCAGCGGGAGAGCTTTGATCATCTGGTGCGGGATGGTGCGTCGTTGCGTGGATTCGAGCGCTATATTCGGGGAAACCCGGGCAAAGCGGGTTTGAGGGAAGGGGAGTTTGCGGCAGGTCGCGGATCGATGCCGGAGTCGCGCGAAGCGAAGTAGCCGCCAAGCTCCTGCTTGGCGTGCTTCTGACGGCTGGATGAACGGAGGGAAACTGCCGGGAGGATGCGGCGTCGTTCGTGGACGCGAAGGGGGACCTTCGCGCTACTTCTTCTTCATCGGTCCGTCGGTGGCGGAGGGGAGGTCCAGCCAGTCGGCGGTTTCGTTCATGCGCTTGATCTCCTCGGGATCGGTCATGCGGGCGGTGGCGCGGCGCAGGAGGGCGGCTCCACCTTTTTCTTCCAGCCGGGCGAGGCCATCGCGGGCGGCTTCGCGGACGTCCGGCTCATTGCTGGCCAGGAACCGCTCGAAGGTCGGCAGGGCGTCCGGTGAATACATCACCGACGGCTTTCTCGATGTCCTCGCGGACGTTCTCATCCACGATGACGGGTGAGACTTCCTTGGCAGCCGGAGCCACGACGGGTCGAGGCGTAGCTGCAGGTTTGGGAACCGGAGCCGGGGTGGGATAGTGCGGCTTGGACGGTTGCGAAAACGGCGAGGTTGTCAGCCACTTGAGGCTGATAACCGCTCCCACCAGAATCAGCAGGCCGATGATGACGTGAACGCTCTTGCGCAAGAGTCAGGGTGCCAGGAATGGCTTGGGGCTTGCGGCCTTGAGTGTGCCTTCGATCGAGGTCGCGGAGTCTCCCTGGAAGATGCCATTGAGCACCGCGCTGGAGGTCACACCGGTGAAGGAGTAGGTGGTGGAACCGATCTTGCCGGTGGTCGGCGTCTTGGTGGCGATGGTGTTCAAGAGCGAGCAGGCGCTGCCGTCCACCGAGAGGGTGCCGAAGGTCTTCGAGTTGCTGCTGCTGGTGACGGTGACCGCGCCGCCGGGAGTCTTCGGCTGGGTGGTGGTCTGGTTGAAAGCCTTCACTTCACCGGTCTGGGTGAAGCCGAAGACATCGTCGGGAGCCTTCACTTCCACGTGGGTGGAGGAGTTCCAGGCGAAGTAGCCGGCGCTGGTGCCGTCGTTGTTGAACTTCTGGACGAGGGTGTAGCCGGTGACGGAGGGGATCAGCGCGTTGTCCGCCATCAATTGCAGCATCTCCTTGTTGCCGAAGCGGTAGCTGGTGAGGCTCTGCTTGATGGTCGCGGTCTTGCCGTTGTCAGAGGTGGTCACCGCGGAGGCCATGGTGATGGTCCCGGACACGGTCAGGGTGGACACGGACTGAGGCAGGGATTGCGCGTGGGCGGCACCGGCGGTGGCCAGTGCGGCGAGGGCAACGATCACGGGAAAACGGCTCATCGCGGTAGGAGTGCCATCGGAGGCGGACTTCCGCAAGAACGGAAGTCCACCGGAACTCTAACCGTTTGCCCGGATCACGGGATCTTCCGGAAGGTGCCTGCCGGGATCTCGTGGCGGACGAGGCGGGTGCGGCCGTTGGCGGTATCGAGCTTCATCTCGATCTTCAATTTGCCGTCCACGACACCGTCCTCGAAGTCCACATCGTGGATGAATTCCTGGAGCTCGGTTTCCGAGACGAGGCCTTTTGCAATGAGGAAGCGGGTGAGGGCCGTGACAGCCAGTTTCTGGCGTGCCAGCTCGCCTTCCAGTTGGGCGATTTTGGCCGTTTGATCACCGGCGGCGCGCGCGACCGAGGCGGCGTGCGATTGCAGAGCGTTGATGTTATCTTCGGCGTCCTGGATATCGAGGCGGTTGCCGATATCCCCTAACAGTATGGTTCTCATCCATCCCATGCCATCAGGCTGTCAGAGGATCCGGGAGATGGCGACTCCAATCGTGGGCGGTTTTTCGAAGAGGGGAATTTTGACCACTGAGTTCACTGAGAGCACTGATGGAAGAGAGGGTTCTGATCTTAAAATCAGTGGAATCAGTGAACTCAGTGGTTTCCTTCCTCTTTTTATTCAATCCGTTCAATCCGTTCAATCCGTGGTCCTTCATGGATACACCGCTGGCAGCGAACGTGAACATTCCTTCCCCGGTACCCTCGGCGAGGTCGCCCTACCTCCTGCCCTATTCTCACGGTGTTTCGGGCGGGCGGGGGTCTTCGATTTTGATGCTTTCCAGCACGTCCTTGAAGATGGGGAAGGCGATGGCCTTCTTCGATTGGATGGTCCACATCATCAGCTGGTGGAGTCCTTCCGGGGTTTCCACGCTGGTATGGAGATAGGAGAGCGGGATCTTCTGCAGGGTGCCCGTGATCTCGTATTGGATCGCCGGATGGCCGTCCACGGTGGTGATGGTTTTCTGGCTCCGCTCACCGCCCGTCAGGCCGGTGGTGATATGATCGGATGCGAGGTCGGCGAACTCTTCCAGAGACAGGCCCACCGTTTCCTTGGGCTCCGAGAAGACGATCCAATATTCACCCCGCGTCATGCTCCCGACCTGGAGCGAGGCGTCCTTGTTGACGTCCTCCATGGTCTTCCAGTGCCCCGGAATGCGGGCGGTGACGCGGTTGTCCTTGCTGGTGACGATTTGCGGCGTGCCGTTCTTCGCTTGGATCGATTTGCCGATGGCCATCAATCCGGCGGAGATCCCGCCGATCCCCAGCACCACGCTGACGACCAATCCGACGATCCAGCCGAGCTTCTTGGTGGTGATCAGGCGGACCAGGGAGACGATGAAAAGCGTGGGCACCCCCACCGCCAGGAGGGCGTAGAAGGTGTATTCGCCAGCCTGCTCCGGAGTGAGGGCTGCGGGGAGGTGACGGGCGGTGGAGAGAAGCGCGGGGATCACGCATCCGATGCTGGCTTCCGCACGGATCGCCCGCGAGACATTTGGTCATGACCGGGGAATTTTATGAGCATTCCGGTTTGCCAAATCTGCATTGCGCCGGAGCGTTGGCACGTTCAACATCTTGTCATGATCCGCCTGCCCGATGTCCGCGACTTTTGCCGTCCGGGCGGTGTCGTGGCGGGCTGGAGGGTGGCACGGGGGATGGAAACGCATGAATAAATCCTCCGGACCAGCGTCAAATCCCGTGAAGGGGCCGCTCAAGGCCGTCGAACCGCAGGGCGGGGCGGAGTCCGACGAGGACTTCGTGCTCGTTTCCCGGGCGCAAGCCGGGGATCTGCGGGCTTACGACGAACTTGTCACACGGCACCGGGGAAGGATTTACGCCATGGTCCGAAACATGATCCACAACGAAGCCGATGCGTGGGACCTCGCCCAAGAGGTCTTCATCAAGGCTTGGAACGCCCTGCCCCGCTTCGAGGCGAAGGCGCGTTTCTCGACGTGGTTGTTCCGGATCGCCCACAATACGGTTTACGATTGGACCCGGAAGCGCCGGCCGGAGAGCGCCGGAGAGCTGAATGATGAGATTTTCGAGCGGGACCGGATCGATCCGACCGCTTCCACCGCTCCCAGCGGGGCGGAGGCTCCGGATGAGTCCCTCCAGCATGGGGAGCTCCGGGTGAAAATCGAGGCCGCCCTGGCGAAGCTCTCTCCGGAACACCGCGAAGCCGTGATCTTGAAAGATGCCCAGGGACTTTCGTATAAGGAAATCGCCGACGCGATGGGCTGCACGCTCGGCACGGTCATGAGCCGTCTCTTCTACGCCCGCCAGAAACTCCAAACCCTCCTCAAGGATGAATACGAAACCCGATGACGTGACACTGGCCCTGTGGCTGGAGGACGAACTGGATGGTGCCGAGTTCGCCCAGGTCGAGGCGTGGGCCGCGACCCAGCCGGAGCAACTGACCGCCCGTGAGGAGACCCGCCGCTGGCGCAAGCAGGCGGCCCTGCTGCTGCCGCGCGAAACGGAGCCGCCCTACGCCGACTTTTTCAACAGCCGCATCCGCTCTGCGATCTCTGCGAGCCAGAGCGAGGCGCCCCAGCCGGTCGAGAAGAAGACCTCCTGGTGGCGCGCCGCGTGGTTCATGCCGACTGCCGCCGCAGCGGGGATGGTGCTGGCCTTCTGGGGCGGCACCCGCACCAATGCGACGGCCACGCACTCCGGCGGTGCCGTAGCCTCCAGCCCGGTGGTCTACACCCCGGACAGCGAGGTGGAGGCGAAGTATTACACCGGTAACAATGGTGCCTCGACGGTGATCGTGCTTGATGGGGTGACGGCCATTCCGGATTCGATCGATTTCCGCGATACCGCGTACCATTCCACCGGCAGCACGATCGATTCCACGGCGTCCCTCGAAACGTCATCTGACTTCACGCAATGATTCTCCGCTGGATGGCTGCCTTGATGTTGCTCGCCGCGCCTCTCGCGCGGGCGGAGGATGATCCGGGCAAGGAAGTGGTGGGCACCGTGGTGGTGCGCGTGTTCCATGTCACCGATGGCGATCCGAAGGCGGCGGGGGACAAGTCGAAGCCGCTGGCCCAGGCCGCGATCGACAAGATCCGCAAGGAGGAGCACCTGAAATTCGCCCACTACAGCGGGCTCGGTGTGGATACCAAGCCGCTCTACCGCAGCTATGAAAACTGGGCGCAGCCGCTCGGTGGCTCCGATGAGGTGATGGTCCGTTTCGAGGCGCAGAGCAAGCCATCCGGTGGCTCCGCACGCCTCGGTCTGGAGCTGTGGCTGAGCCGCAAGAAGGTCCTGAAAACGGACGCGGAGGTATCCGCGGACAAGCCCCTTTACGTGCTGGGACCGGCCTGGCGTGGTGGTCGTCTGCTGATCTCGGTTGCACTCGCCCGCAAAGGCGGCTCTTAGTCCCTCCATGCGCAGGCTTGTATGGTTGTGGCTCGGAGGGATGCCGATGGCATTCGCCGGGGGACTGACTTTCACGGAGACTTCCAAGACGATGGAGGCATCCCCGACCGATACGGTGGTGAACGCTTCCTTCGCCTTCACGAACAAGGGCAATGCCAAGGTCTCCATCCAGAAGATTGAATCCTCCTGTTCCTGCCTGGCATCCGGTGCCGATGGCAAGAAGCTCGACTATGCTCCCGGTGAGTCCGGCACCATCCAGGCGGCCTTCGATGTGGGTGCCGCGACCGGCACGGTGGAGAAGCAGATCGCGGTGTGGGTGGACGGTGATCCGGAGGACAAGCCCTCTGGAACGCTGACCCTCACGGTGAAGATCCCGGAGGTCATTTCCATCGAGCCCAAGACCGTCAAGTGGGACGTGGGTGGCGGCGTGGAATCGCAGTCGATCACCTTTTCCGTCAACTGGAAGGAGCCGGTGCATCTCACCAAGGTGACGACTTCCAGCACGGCTTTCCGCCATCAGTTGAAGACGATCGAGGACGGGAAGAAGTACGAGCTGGTGATCACTCCGCTGGGCTCGAAGGAGCCGAACCTCGCGGTCTTCCACATCGACACGGACTGCAAGCTGGAGAAATACCACGAGGTCATGGCCTATGCGGTGGTGAAGAGGCCCACGCCGGGTGAAGCCAAACCCGCCAAGCCGTGAACCCCGTTCTGCAGGCCGCCCTCATTGCGGGAATCTCGACTTTGGCTGCGGTCACCAATCTGCGGATCAGCGGTCCGCCGACCCGGGATGTGCCGTGCCGGCAGGAGGAGCTGAAGCCTCATGAAATCTGCCTCGTCACGGTGAAGGAGCGTTGGCAGGGGAAGGTGCTGTGGATCGATGCGCGCCCGCGCCGGGAGTGGGAGATCGATGGTCTGCCCGGCTCGCTGTTGTGGAATCTGGACCCCCATGAGGATGCGAACGCATTCGAAGCGGCGGTCATGGAGAAGCTCGTGGATGCACCGCCTGCGGTGGTGGTGTATTGCAGCGAGGGGAACTGCGGCGTGAGCTCGCAGATCGCCGAGCGGATCCTCAAGCTCGGGGTGACGGATCAGGTCTTCGCCTTGAAGGGCGGTGTCGGCGCGCTGCGGGCCGATGGGATGATCAAGGGTTCCAACTGAGGGACTTGATCGTATTCGCCTCGATGTAGGGGTGGGCCGGATCGTCCTTGGTATTCCAGTTCAGGACGATCGTGCAGGCCTTCGCACGGCCCCAGAGCAGGCCGGAGTCGGAGTCCTGGAGCAGCTCTCCGATGGCGGAAGCCTTGCCGGAATAGGCGATCGCAATGCCACGATCCTTGTCCGGGGTATCCCCGCTGTCCTCACCGCGCAGGCGGATGGTGAACTTCTTGTCGTAGTTCGGGATCTTCGGGTTGTTGCAGAGGTAGATCGCCTCCACGTAGACGCGGAAAATGGCGGGCTTTTCGACTGCGGCGGCAGCGAACCGGCGGAGGCGGCTGTTCTCGCCGTAAAGGTCGAGGAATGGATCGGCGACCACCTTCGGCTCCTGGTTGCCGCGCTGGCGGACCAGCATGTTGTAGGTCTCCGGATTACCACCGACCGGGCGGCTGAACTTCACCTGAAAGAAGTAATCGGTGGAGCGCTCCACCGTGTTCTCCGTCTGGATGGAGGGTGTCACCGAGACCCGCGGCGGCAGGGAGGAGGAGAGGCAGCTCGCCTGCAGATCCGCTTGGGAGGTGGAGGTCTCCATCAGGGGGAGACGCTCTTCCAGGGTCTTCATCGAGAGGAAGCGGTCCAGAATCTGGTAGGCGGATGTGGAGGATTGCGGCTTGCTGACCGGGCTGGACGATGGGTCCGGCGGAGTGAGGGCGTCCGGGGTGGGAGGGGCGACAGGCGCGGTTTCGTCCGGCTCGGGAGGCGCAGGTGGCAGGTTGGGCTTGGGCGCGGTATCGCTGCCTGGCATCGCAGCAGCGTTGGCCGCGGCGACGGGAAGCAGGGATTTGAGCTGGGCCGGAGGCTGTTGCTGGTGGTTGAGGAAGGCGAGGATGCCGAGCACGAGTGCCACGGCCAGACCCAGAAACACCACGGGCACGAGGAGACGCAGGACTCCGGCACCGGCATGGCGCTCGGAGCCTTCCTGAGGAGCCCACATCGAGTCCGGCATGCGCTTGCCGATCGGCTCCATGCCTTCGCGGCGGTTCGGGAGCTGGCGCGGCTCCGGCTTGTAGGCCGGTTTGCCATCCGCTCCGTGGATCACGGGCACTTCCAATACCGGCGGAGCTTCAGGGGCCGGCTGTGGCGCGTGGTAAGCAGGGGCGGGGACAAGTGCCGGAGCGGGAGCCGGAGGTGGCGTCGGCTGGACCGGAGGTGCAGGCGGCGCTGGCGCAGGAGCGGCGGCGGCCGGAGGTGGCTGGATCGCCGGGAGAGCAGGGGCCTGAATACGGGTCTGGCACTTCGGACACGGTCCGATCACTCCCGCCAAGGCGGCTGGCACAGTCAAGCGGCTGTTACAGACGGGGCAGGCGAATGTCAGAGTTTCCGGGAACATGGCTTTTCCGCGCTTCGTGTATTTACGAAATTACTTAAGAGCAGTCAATATTCGACTGCTCAGAACAATTCCGGGGGGGCGAGGGGGGTCCGTCAGAGACGGAAGACAACTCATCCTGTGGGGACTATAGACAGGAATCAAACCTTATTAGAATTACGTAATGCCGTAAGGTCCGGCAGAGCATGAAAAAAGCCGGTGACCGTGAGGCCACCGGCTTTGGGAGAAGGGGAAATGCCGGATCAGTGGCTCATCGGGCTCTCGCCGGAGGCCTCGCCGAGGTTGGCGGATTCCGCAGGCAGGAACTTTTTGAAGCGGGTCTTGTCGATCGCCTTCATGTAGGCCTCTTCCGGAGAGATCATGCCCTCGCGGAGCTTGCTCCAGATGGACTCGTCCATGAACTGCATGCCCTCGCCCTTGCCGCCGGTGATGACGTCATAGAGCTTCTGGGTCTGGCCTTCACGGATGATGGCGGAGACGGCGGGGGTGGCGAAGAGGATCTCGTGGACGGCGGTCCGGCCGGGCTTGTCGACGCGCTTGCAGAGCAGCTGGGCGAGCACGCCGCGCAGCGAGGCCGCGAGCATGGTGCGGACCTGGGATTGCTGGTCGGCGGGGAACACGTCGATGATACGGTCGACGGTCTTGCGGGCGTTGTTGGTGTGCAGGGTGCCGAACACGAGCAGGCCGGTTTCCGCCGCGGTCAGCGCGAGCGAGATGGTTTCAAGGTCCCGCATCTCACCGACGAGCACGATGTCCGAGTCCTCACGGAGGGCGGCGCGCAGACCGTCCGCGAAGGACGGGGTCTGGATCGGCACCTCACGCTGGGTGATGATGGACTTCTTGTTGCGGTGGACGAACTCGATGGGCTCCTCAACCGTGATGATGTGGCGGTTGTAGTTGCTGTTGATGTAATCGAGCAGCGCGGCGAGCGTGGTGGACTTGCCGGAGCCGGTGGGACCGGTGACCAGCACGAGGCCGGAGCGCATGCGGCCGAACTCCTTCACCACCTCCGGCACGCCGAGGGACTCCAGCGAGGCGATCTCGGTGGGGATCAGACGGAAGACGGCGGCGAGGCCGTGACTTTGCTTGAGATAGTTGCAGCGGAAGCGGGACTGCTCGTCCATCGCGTAGGCGAAGTCGAGGTCACCGGTTTCCAGATAACGCTCGAAGGCCTTCGGGTCGCAGATCTCGGCGAGCAGGTTCTTGAATTCCTCTTTGCTGAGGACCGGCTGGTCCGGGATGGCGACGACGGAGCCGTGGACACGGGTCTTGGGCGGCTGGCCTTCGGAGAGGTGGAGGTCAGAGCCGCGGTTCTCAACGAGATAGCGGAAAAGGGCGTCAATTTGAGCCATGGGAAAACGGGTTTTGCTGGATTGCTGGCAAGGGATGTGGAGGGAGGCGGTCAGGACTGAAGGAAGGCCTTCATCTGATTCTTGTCCTCGCTGCGGTAGAGGAGTTCCTCACGGCTGATCAATCCCTGGATGTAGAGCTTCCGGAGGGACTCATCCATGGTGATCATGCCGACGTTCTTGCCGGTCTGCATGACGCCCGGAAGCATGAAGGTCTTGCCCTCGCGGATGCAGTTCGAAACGGCCGGGGTGTTCACCAGCAGTTCGAGTGCGAGACAGCGTCCGGTGCCATCGGCGCGTGGGACGAGCTGCTGGGAAAGGATGCCACGCAGCGACTCGGACACCATGATGCGGATCTGGTCGCGCTGGTCGGTGGGGAACACGTCGAGCACGCGGTCCAGGGTTCGCGGTGCATTGCCGGTGTGAAGGGTGCCGAGCACAAGGTGGCCCGTTTCCGCTGCGGTGAGGGCGAGCTGGATGGTCTCCAGGTCGCGCATTTCACCGACCATGATGACGTCCGGGTCTTCACGGAGGGCACCGCGCAGGGCCTTGGCGAAGGACTCGGTGTGAAGGTGGACCTCGCGCTGGTTGATGTGGCAGCCCTTCGATTCGAAGACGTATTCGATCGGGTCCTCGAGGGTCAGGATGTGGTCGTCGCGGTCGCGGTTGATGAAGTCGATGAGCGCGGCGAGCGTGGTGGACTTGCCGGAGCCGACCGAACCGGTGACGAGGATCAGACCGTTCTGATAGCGGGTGAGGGGGATGAGGTGATCGAGCGGGAGGCCGATGTCCTCGATCGCGCGGATCTTGGTGTTGATGATACGGAACACCATGTCATAGCCCAGACGCTGCTTCACCACGGAGGCGCGGTAGCGGCCGTGGGTGTTCGCGTAGGCGAAGTCCACGTCACCCTTGTCCTGGAGGCGGTTCCACTCGCGCTCACCCAGGAACGAGCGGGCCAGCCGCTCGGTGTCCGTCGCCAACAGCGGCTGATGGTCTTCCCAGATCGGGGAAAGTTGGCCGAAGCGGCGCCATGCCGGTGGATAGTTGGTTGGAAGATGGATATCCGAGCAGTCGTATTCACGACCGAGTTGAAGATACTGGTCAACGTGGTCGAGCACCTGATGGGCGGACATGGCAAGGGTTTTGAGACGTGTAAGTCGGGTTTGGTAGTAACGCCACCGGACGACGGATTTGCCTGTGGACAGGCTCTCCAGAGTCGAGCGACCGGTGGAAGATCAATATTCCGCGGAATTCCTCAAGGGCGCAGTTGGGGCGGGAGCATCTCTTTTTCCAACCGGCTGCAAGGGACGCGGAGGATGGGCGGTCAAATACCGTCACGCCCGTGGCCGACACGATTGGCCAGGGTCTTCTGAAGATAGCCGGTGACGAGGGATTTGACGACCGGCCGCACCAGCGCACCTCCGGCGGTGAGCATCAGACCGGCAAGGCCCGCCTTGCGGACTTTTTCCTCGGCGGTCTTCTTCGGCTTGCGGCGGCGCAGGGCCAGACTGGCCAAGAGGCCGGTAACCAGCGAGCCACCGAGCCAGCCGGTGGGGTTGTTCTGGAGCGATTCCTTGACCCGCGCCGGCACGTCCACGCGGTGCTTCAGCATGGAGATGTCATAGGCGAGACGGCGGCGCGCCGTTTCGCTGCGCTTCAGCAGCGCCTCGATTTCCGGGCTGGTCACAGATTTTTGAACCATTCGCTGTCTCGTTGGAATTCGGAGCGGGTAAGGGAAAACGCGGGTGGAACGGGCTTGCGGATCAGGGCGAAGCAGACTCCGGCCACGATCGCATGCAGCGCGGCGAGACCGAGCGCGATCCAGCCCCACGAAACCTCGCAGGCGGACGCGAGCAGCGGAATCAATCCGGCCAGGATCAATGCCCAGGTGAAAAACGCGGCACCGGCGAGGATGCCGCCGAGCACGCCCTTGCGACCGGCATTGCGCGCGGCATCACGGGCCTCCAGCTCGATCAGGGCGATGCGCGCGGATACGAGATCCGCAGCCGCCTCCCGCCAGTTGGCAGGAGGTGCTTCCCGGTTGTCACGGGTGTTCGGTTCCGGAACGTCGTTCATCGGCGGACGATGAGACCAATCAGGAAGCCGACTCCGAGGGCGCCGAGCACGGCCTTGGTCGGGTGCTGGCGGATGTAGTCCTCCGCGGTGACGTGGATCTCCTTGGCCTTGTCGCGGGTGTCATGCCACTGGTCGCTGGCGGCGGAGCGGAGCTGCTGGGCTTTCTCCGTGGCGGCGGACTTGAAGGCCTCGGCCTTCTCGGTGGCGACCTGCTTGAACTGCACGGCCTTGTCGGAGGCGACCTCCTTGAGGTGCTGGGCCGTTTCCACGGCCTTGTCCTTCAATGCCTGGGCCTGACCGGTGGCGGTATTGGCGAGTTCGCGGGCCTTCTCGCCTGCGGCGGCGCGCAGGTCGTTGGCGGCTTGGCCGACCGACGGTCCACGGGTGAAGCCAGCTTCAGGGTCCAGGGCGTTGGTGGCGGAAAATGCGTCTGACATGGTTGGACGGGGTTGAATTTCAAGTGCGGCCGCCAGACGCGACCGCGTTGGCGCTAGGGTGACACCGCGATGGCGGCGGCGCAAGGTATCGTTTCGCGATCGGCGTTATGGAAATGCGGTTGGTTTCCACGCACTGCGCTCCCTGGCTGATAGAGAAAGTGGTAGGATGGAAAGGTAGGGCGACCTCGCCGAGGGCGCAGGGGAAGGATGCCTGCGGTCGCTGCCGATGGTTCGTCCACGCAGGGGATGGGATTTTTAACCACGGATTGAACGGATTGGAGACAGAAGAGATTTTGACCGCAGATTTCGCTGATTACACAGATTTTTTAGATTCAGAATCATCTCTTTAATCTGCGCCATCTGCGAAATCTGCGGTCCTCTCCGCTTCTTGAAAAATCCGTTCAATTCGTGAAATCCGTGGTTTCCTTGCTCCATGGAATGAAAGGAGTACGAGGGCGGATACCCTGCATGGACTCACCGCTAGGAGCGGATGTGGGTGATCGACCCTGCGCTCCCGGCGAGAGCGCCCTACCTTCAGACCTATCTAAGGCTCGCGGATGATCGTGGCCTTGGGTGGGTTCATCAGCGCGTCCTCCTGATCCTTCGGCGGTGAGGTGAACATCACGTTGTTCCACTCCGGGTTCCGCAGCGGGCCGCTGCCGTGGAACTGGAAGAGTCCGTAAAACGGTCTCAGGGGAAGGGTGAGCACGCCGAGCAGTCCGCGTGCGTTCATGCGCATGGTCATGTCGAGCGTGACCTTGGTGAGATCGATGCGGGCGTCTCCGCTGAAGGCGAGGGAGGAGGTGGCGGTGCGGAAATCATTGGTCTTCAGCACGCCATCCTGGATGACGAAGGTGCAGAGGGCGTCCTTCGCATGTTGGAATCCGGCCTTCTTGTCAGACAGGATGCCTGCGATCAGCGGCGACAGGGGACCGAAGATGGGCACCGAGAACAGCTCGCCCTTCTCCAAGGCCATCAGGCCACGGCCGTTCAGCTTCTCCACGCCACGGGTGCCGCAGGTGAATTCCAAGCGTCCGGTGAGCACGCCGCCGCCCTTGGGATCGAATCCGTAGAGCTCGCCCACGTCATTGAAGGAGAGCCGCGTCCAACTGAACTCACCGCTCAGTCCGGCTTCCCGGCCGGGATTGCGGGTGATGGTGCCGGTGACGGGGCCGCCGAAGGTCTGGAAGGTGAGGCCATCCACCACCACCTTTTCATTCTGGATGCGGACATTGGCGGCGGGGGATTCCAGCACCAGATCCTTGTCGATGAATTCGTAGGTGGCCGGCGCGTTGGATTTGAAGGAGATCTTCAAGTCCGTGCGGCCCTTGCCGATGGTGTCGACCACACCGGACCCTTGGATCGCGGGAGGCTGGTGGAAGCGGTACTGTTCGAGATCCTCGGCGATGCCGCGTGCGAACATGCGGACCAATGGCGCGGGCCAGAAATTGCCCTCCACATTGGAGATGGCGACGATGTCCGCATCCGAGTCGTAGCGGACCTGTTTGACCTTGAGCGCGCCGGTGCGGGCTCCGTCATGGGCGCGCTGGAGGGCGTAGTTCCGGTAGTCGAAGGTGACGGCTCCGTTCTGGAAATCGAGCTGGCTGTGACTCAGGTCGAGATCGGTCTCGGCGAGGAGGAAGGGAGTGCCGCGATAGGTGCAGTTCTCCACCTTGCCATGACCGGCGACCACCCAGGCGTGCGGATCATGAATGTCCCAACCGCATTCCAGATTGGCATCGACCTTGGTGTGGTCGTTCTCGACGAAGTCGCCGAGCACGCGTCCGAACGGTTGGCCGACGAAGAACGGCCGTGCGACCGCGAGCGGGAAATTCGACCGCAGGGCGATGCGGACGTAGTTGTCCTGCAGCAGCATCTTGCCGGTGAGCTGTCCGTCGCGGCGCATGACCTTGATGTCACGCAGGAACAGGTTGCCCTTGCTCCAGGCGAAGGCGCTTTCAAAGGAGTCGAACGTGACGCCCCGGATCATCAGGGCCTTGCACAGGGCGGAGCCGGTCAGCTTCACCTCCGGAGGACCTTCATCGACCAGCCGGAAGCTGCCATTGCACTCGACCTTCTGCTCACCTGCGAAGGTGACATCATGGGTGGCATCCACTCCGAACCAGGAGCGGAGCAGGCGCGGCAAATCGAGGCCGGAGGAAAGGCCGAAGCGTCCTTCCTTCCCCGCAAGATCGTAGTCGAACGCGGCCATCGAGATCGCCACGGCGATCGGAGGCCTTGAGCGAGGTGACGGTCAGCAGGGTGCCGGTCCATTCCGCCTCCAGATTGACCTTCTGCAAGGTGTGGCCGCCACGCTCGACGTCCTTGGCACCGAACTTCACGCGTCCGTGCAGGGTGGAACGGTCCGCGAAGTCGCCATCGATGGCGATGCTCAGCTTGGGTCGCTCCTTTTCATCGAAGTGCCAGTTGCGGGCCTCATCCAGGCAGCGTTTCAGGATTTCCAGCCGTGCCTTGCGGTTCGGATCGTCCGCAGCCTGCGCGGAGAGGGCGGGGCGGTAGCCGAGGATGCGGGCGGAAAGGCTGACCTCGATGCCCTCGATCTCCCCGCTGGCGTCCCGCAGCTCCAGCACGCGGCCGCCGGGCATGGCGATCGTGGCATTCACATGGCTGGCCTCCAGCATCTGGCCCTGGGGATTGGCCGGGTCCACCGGCAGGTCGAGTCGGCCGTCCTTGATCTCGAACTTGGTGAGCTTCATCTGGCCGCGTGCCAGCAGGCTCTTGTCGAAGTCGATGACGACCCGCTCCACCCGCGAGATCTGGCGGGTGTGGGATTCATCCGAGAATACCCGGATCTCCGTGGCGATGAGGCCGCCATGGAAGGGTTGGTAGCTCAAGCTGGCCACGGTGACATTGAGGCCCTGCTTTTGCAGCTCGTGCTCGATCATCTGCCGCCAGGTCTCCGGCAGGCCGGTGGCATTCGCCCACCACAGGCCGCCGGCACCAGCCACCACCGCACACACCATCAGCAACAGGATGGCTGTGCGGAGGTTACGGAAAAAGTGGAGGCGGGTCATGCGGTGCGAGCTGCCCCATGGTAGGCCCGCGCGGACCGATTGCAATCATCCCGGCGTCCGGCATTGCCGCCGCCGGTCCGGCCCCTTAGCATCCACCGGCATGCGGTTTGCGGTGCTGGGTAGTGGGAGTTCTGGAAACTCGACGGTGGTCGAGGCGGGAGGCACGCGCCTGCTGGTGGATGCGGGCCTGAGTGCGAAGCAACTCGTTTCCCGGCTCCAATCGATCGGCCTCGAGCCCGGTGCCTTCGATGGCATTCTCCTGACCCATGAGCACGGCGATCACATCCGTGGTCTGCGCGTGCTGCTCAAGCAGATGCCGGTGCCGGTTTATGCCACTGCCGCCACCGCACGGGTGGTGAAGGATACGGGCATTGAAGGGGCCACCTGGAAAGTTTTCACCGCCGGGCAGGGCTTCCGGATTGGTTCATTGGAGATCGAAGCCTTCGCGATCCAGCATGATGCGGTTGATCCGGTGGGGTTCGTGTTTCATCACCAGGAATCACGGTTCGGTCTGCTCAGTGATGCGGGCTTTGTGACCCGTGGGATGGTGGATCGCCTGCGTGGTGTGCACGGTCTTTTCGTGGAGGCAAACTACGATGATGCCCTGCTGGAAGCGGACACGAAACGTCCGTGGTCCACGAAGCAGCGCATCAGCTCGCGACATGGTCATCTTTCCAATGCACAGGCCGCCGAGCTGGTGGCGGAGCTGGCGCATCCCGGCCTGAAGCGGGTGGTGCTCGGGCATCTCAGCCAGGACTGCAATCATCCGGACACGGCGATTTCCGCGATCCGCTATTCGCTGGAACGCGCGGGACACGGACACGTGAGCCTGCATTGCGCGTGCAGCGGGGTTTCGCCATGGTGGTCGCTGGTGGAGGAGCCGCGCTTCTCACTGGAGTTCTGTGATTGAGGTCAACGGGGCGGAGATTTTTTAACCTCGGATTTCACGGATTGAACGGATTTTTGAAGAGGCGGAAAGGGACCGCAGATTACACAGATTTTGATTTAAGAATCATTTCTTCAATCTGCGTCATCAGCGAAATCTGCGGTCAAAATCCATCCTGTCTCTGAATGCCGCGTCCGCTCCTATTGAATCCGTTCAATCCGCGTAATCCGCAGTTTGAAAATGCCACGGATAGGTTGGTGAGATTCCCGCTGGCATCCCGGGGCCAATGAGGTTCACTCGGTGGTGTGAAGTTGGAGATCTGCATTGATTCGGTGGAAAGTGCCGTGGCCGCGGAGCGCGCGGGGGCGGTGAGAGTGGAACTCTGTGCCGGATTGATGGAGGGCGGCATCACGCCCAGCGCGGGCATGATCCGCGCGGTGCGCCAGCAGGTGTCGCTCGGCTTGATGGTGATCATCCGCCCGCGCGGTGGGGATTTCCTCTACGACGATGCGGAGATGGAGGTGATGCTGGAGGACGTGGCGGTGGCGCGGAAGCTCGGTGCGGATGGCATCGTGATCGGCGCTCTGCTGGCAGACGGTCGGGTGGATGAAGAGAAGACGCGTGCCTTGATGGCCGCCGCTGGTCCGTTGCAGGTGACTTTCCATCGTGCCTTCGATGTTTCCCGTGATCCTTTCGAGTCGCTGGAGACTCTCGCTTCACTGGGCGTGCAGCGTATTCTCACCTCCGGTCAGGAAGCCAGCGTGCTGGAGGGGGCGGAGGTGATCCGGGAGCTCGTGAAGAAAGCCGGCGAACGCCTTATCATCCTGCCGGGCGGCGGCATCACGCCACGGAACATTTCCAAGATCGCGGCTCTAACAGAAGCGTCCGAGTTTCATCTGAGCTGCCGCCGCACGCTCGACAGCGGCATGACATGGCGCAACCACCGCCCGGCGATGGGCGCCGCGCTGTATCCTCCCGAGTTCTCCCGCAAGATCGCCGATGAGTCCGCGATCCGCGGCATCCTTTCTCCCGGTTCCTAATCTTTGCTTCGTCCCATGCCACGTATCGCGATTGGCGGCATCGCCATTGAAAGCTGCACCTTCTCTCCGCTCACCAGCGGCATGGAGGATTTCCTCGTCCTGCGTGGGGAGGAAATGCAGGCCCGCTATCTCTTCATGCCGGAATGGAAGTTCCAGGGGCGGGAGGACATCGAGTGGTTTCCGATTCTCCAGGCGAAGGCGATTCCCGGTGGCTCGGTGCAGGCGGAGGTGTATGCCGCGCTGAAGGCCGAATTGCTCGATGGCATCCGCGCGGTCTTGCCGCTGGATGGCTTCTACTTCGACATCCACGGCGCGATGAACGTGGTGGGGATGGATGATGCGGAAGCGGATCTCGCCCGCTCGATCCGTGAGGTGGTCGGTGCAGGCTGCCTCATCACCACCGGCATGGATCTGCATGGGAATGTCACGCCGGAGCTGGTGAAGGAGGTGGATATTTTCACCGCCTATCGTGAAGCGCCGCACATCGACTACCTCGATACCCGCGAGAAAGCCTGCCGCCTGCTGCTGCAATGCCTCGATGAAGGCACGCGTCCGGTTCGGGCGTGGGCTCGCATTCCGGTGGGCCTTCCCGGCGAGCGCACCAGCACTTTCGTGGAGCCCGGCAAGAGCGTCTATCAGACATTGAAGCTCTCCGATGTCCGCCCGGGCATTCTAGATGCCTCGCTGTGGGTGGGCTACGTGTGGGCGGATGAACCGCGCACCTCCGCCACGGTGGTGGTGACCGGCACCGATGAAACCGCGTGCCGCGAGGAGGCGGTGAGGATCGCGCGCGTGTATTGGGATGCGCGCCGTGATTTTGATTTCTGCGTGGAAGCGCATGATGCGGACACCTGCATCGCGAAGGCGGCGGCGCTCAAACAGAAGTCCGTTTTCATCAGCGACTCCGGAGACAATCCCACGGCGGGTGGGGCGGGGGATATCCCCACCTTCATCGGCCGCCTGCTTGCTCATCCGGACTTTGCCTCGGGAGATGCCACTGCAATCTATGCCAGCATGCCGGACCCGGCGGCTGTGCGTGTTTGCTACGAAGCCGGTGTGGGCGCGCGGGTATCGGTTTCTCTGGGCGGGAAGCTCGATCCGGTTCATGCGGTGCCTCTGGACGTGGAGGGGGAGGTGATTCTGCTTTCTCCAGCCGATCCGATCGGTGGGGATCTCGCAGTGCTGCGGGTGGGTGGTGTGAACATCATCCTCACCAGCCGCCGCAAGCCCTTCCACGTGATCCGTGAGTTCACCCGCCTCGGGCTGGACCCGGCGGAGCATGAACTGACGGTGGTGAAGATCGGTTACCTGGAGCCGGAACTGCATGCGGCGGCCAGCCACGCCTTCCTCGCACTTACGGCAGGTGCCGTAAATCAGGACATCCCGAAGCTGGCCTTCAAGCGCATCCGCCGACCGTTCTATCCGCTGGATGATGGATTCGATCCGGGGGATTTCGAGGTGACCCTTCTGGAGAGTTGAGCCTTTAGGCGAGGAGGGTCTTTAGAGGGAGGCGGAGTCTGGAGAGTTGCGAGACTATCTTCGGTACAGCCCTGTCTCTTTCGATTCTTGCGCTTTTTTGCGGCTAAAAACTCCCGAGACTCCGCCTCCCTCTAAAGACCCTCCTCGGCTGAAGCCTCAACTCCTTCAACGTGGCATCTCCACCTGCAACACCACGGCATCGCCTTCCGCCACCAACGGCGAGGCACCTTTCGGTTGCAGGATGTAATCGCCTTTGACGAAGCGCCGGTCATCCGTGCTGACCAGTGCGCCTTCCACCACGCCGACGATGGTGAAACGTTCCGGGTCGGGATTCGCGATCAAATCTCCATCTGCCAGCGCACGCCGTGAGGTGCGGAAGTATTCGCACTCCGCCAGTGCTTCACCCTGCGGGGCATCCATGCACGGCTCGAAGTCCTCGAAGTCGATGCTCGCCAGTGATTGCTCAACATGCAGGGCGCGTGGTTTGCCGTCGAGGCCCATCCGGTTCCAATCGAACACGCGGTAGGTGGTATCCGAGTTCTGCTGGATCTCATGGATCAACAAGCCCGCGCCGATGGCATGCAGACGACCGGAGGGGATGAAAATGGATTCGCCCACCTGTGGTGCGATGGCGTGCACGACTTCCGCGACGGTGCCATTGGCGATGGCGGTCTCGAAATGCTCGCGTGTGATTCCATGCCTCAGTCCCACATAAAGTTTCGCCTCGGGATCGGCGGCGGCGATCACCCACATCTCGGTCTTCGGTTCGCCTCCCATCTCGGCTGCAAGATGAACCGGCGGATGCACCTGGATCGAAAGATCATCCCGAGAATCGAGAATCTTGATCAGGATCGGGAACCGTTCCGAGTCCGGCAGACCGGAACCGAACACTTCCTCGCGGTGGCGGGTCCATAGCTCGTGCAGCGACCGGCCCGCATAGGCTCCGAAGTTCACCACCGATTGCTCCGGATCGCGGTCGACGATCTCCCACGCCTCACCGAAAGGCGTGGTGGCATCCGGGAGGGTGCGGCCATAGACGCGTTCCAATTCACGACCGCCCCAGACGCGATCCATGTAGAGGGGAGTGAAGGTAATAGGAGCCACGCCCGAAGCTGTCAGACCGCAGGCGCGCTTGAAAAGATCATTGATCTTCGCCGAAGGTATGAGAGCGATAGGGAGCCAATCCACTCCACTTGTTTCATGAAACCGCTCCGACTCCTGCTGCCCGCCTTGCTCGCCATTTCTCTCTCAGGCTGCGTGGGTGGGGGGATCGTGCGTTTCAGCGACCAGCAATATTCCTCCTTCCGCATCGGCCGGAAGGGCCAGATCGCTGAAGATCCCTCCGGAAAGACTCCTTCCGCAGGTGAAGTGCTCGCGCGCTGGGGCCAGCCGGACTCCAAACGTCCGTCCCGGGATGGCGGCGAGATCTGGCACTACCGAGGCGAGGAGAAGGAAGTGGATATCCATGTCGCCAATGGCAAGGCCGTGGGAGCCACGGTGATGAAGACCGGCATGGCCGGCGGCTACTACGGCATGGGACCGGGAGATTCCGGGGTCGGATACCATTCCTTCCAATGAGCCGGATCATCACGCGTCTGCCGCTCGAGACGTTGGAAACTCCAAGTGGCGTGCCGATCCAGCGGGCGAAATACGTGGACGCTCCGGAGATCCGGGAGCTGTTGAAAGGAGGTGTGATTTCCTTTGTGGTGGCCAACATCGGCGATCCGTTCCGGTGGATTCCTGAGCAGGACAGGTTCGCCTTTTGGAAGGGCGAGGCCAAGGATCGTATCGCGGATCCCCGGAGGACGGACATCAGTCTGGAGGACTTCCAGGATTGCTGGTTTTATTGGGCGTCCATTTGGGAAGGTCTAGGGCTGGATCGGACGATTGTGGTGCTGGAAAAGGAGCATTGATTCCTCGGTACCCCATCAGCGTCGGGTTTTAGGTGCCCGTGTTGTCGATGGCAGGCGCGCCAGTCGAATCCGCAGGTGAGTAAGGGGTTCCCCCTCACTCAGCGCCGGTTTTCGGGAAAATCCTACGGAATCCCCAATATTCCAGTTGAGAAAACAATCTTGCCGGTTGAGGTCCGGCGGGGGATGCTCCCCCGACCCCCGATATGGCACGGCCCGAGAACAAGAAGCGAGGCGAGGAGCCGGAACCCTCCAAGTGGTCGAATGAGATCACCGGGATCATCCTGCTCGCAGTCGGCCTGTTGCTGGCGCTTTCGCTGGTGTCCTATTCGCCCTCCGGCTTGCCGCAGTTCGGCTTTCTGGAGCCGTTCTCGGACAAGAGCGGGCCGCGCGAGGGGAACCTGATCGGCCCGGTGGGGGCGATTTTGGCTTTCGTGCAGATCCTTTTGTTCGGTGCCACCGCCTGGCTGATCCCGGTGACGCTGATGTGGTTCGGCGTGGTAAAGCTGGTCCGGGACGGCCGCCTGTGGCCGCGCAAGGTGCTCGGGTTTCTGACGCTGCTGGTGGTGGGCGCCGTTTGGCTGCACGCGGCGGATTACTTTTTCACGGACTGGGCCGCACGCTGCCGGATCATCAGCCCGGGCGGTGTGGTTGGTTACGGAGTAGGCGGCTATGTGTTCGAGCGGTTGATCGGCCGGATCGGCACGCTGTTGCTGTTCGGCACCGGCTATCTGGTGGCCTTGATCCTCTTCACGGGGCTGCCACCGATCCACTTCGTGCGGGCGTGCTATCGTCTGGCCCGTCTGCGGTATCACGAGTTTCTTGAGCGTCGCGAGGCCGAGGGCCTGGCTTCGGCCCGCCAGTCGGAACTGGATGCCGAGCGCGAGCGCCAGCGCGAGCAGCGCCGCCGCGAACGTGAAGCCGCGAAGGCATCGTCCGCAGCCCAGGTGGCAGTCCCGGAGGACAACGGCCAACCGGAGCTCGGATTGCGGGAGACACCGGTGCCGAAGATCATCGATGCCTCGCAACGGCGCGTGGTGGATGTGCCCATTGGAGCAAAACCTTTCGAGCGCAAGAAGCCGGGGCATCAATCGCTCTCCGCGCCGACGGGGTATGAGGACTATGAAACGCCGGGCTTCGACCTGCTCGACAAGATCGAGGTGGATGACGCACCGGAGGCCGCGAACCGCGAGGAGCTGTTCTCCAACCAGCAGATCATCATCGACACCCTCAAGGCCTTCGGCATCGAGGTGACGGCGGGCGATATCACCCGCGGCCCCACGATCACCCGCTACGAGATTTATCCGAGCACCGGCCTGCGCGTGTCCCGTATTTCCCAGCTCGAGGCGGACCTCGCACGCGCCACCAAGGCGGAGCGCATCAACATCCTCGCTCCGATCCCCGGCAAGGACACCGTGGGCATCGAGATCGCGAACTCCAAGAAGGTCGCCGTGCCGCTGCGCGAGCTGATCGACGATCCGGAGTTCAAGTCCGCGAAGAAGAAGATCCCGCTCGCGCTCGGCAAGGATGTCTACGGCAAGACGGTCATCGCCGACCTCGCTGCGATGCCGCACCTGCTCGTGGCCGGTGCCACCGGATCGGGCAAGTCGGTCTGCATCAATTCCATCATCGCCTCGATGCTCTTCAAGTTCGGCCCGGATGAACTGCGGTTCATCATGGTGGACCCGAAGGTGGTCGAGATGCAGATGTACAACAAGCTGCCGCACCTCGTCGTCCCGGTGGTCACCGATCCAAAGAAGGTGGTGGCCGCGCTCAAGTGGGTCGTCAATGAGATGGAGAAGCGCTACCGCGTCTTCGCCAAGGTGGGCGTGCGCAACTTCGATGCCTATAACCAGCGGGTGCGGCCTGAGAAGACTGCGGCTCCCGAGCCGGAGCCGGAACCCGAGGATGAAGAGGTGGATCTCGAGGCCATCGAATCGATCGCCGCGGCTCTGGAGTCCGGTGAGCTCGGTCCTGAGGCGGATGAAGAGGATCTGATCCCGGAAGAGGACGAGATGCCGGACCGCTATCCGTACATCGTGGTCCTCATCGACGAGCTTGCGGACCTCATGCAGACCGCTCCGGCGGATGTGGAGATGTGCATCGCCCGTATCGCGCAGAAGGCCCGTGCGGCAGGCATCCACCTCATCATCGCCACCCAGACTCCACGTGCGGATGTGGTGACGGGTATCATCAAGGCGAACATTCCTTCGCGCATCGCGTTCCAGGTTTCCTCGGCGCTCGATTCACGCGTCATTCTCGATACCAAGGGCGCGGACAAGCTGGTGGGCAAGGGCGACATGCTCTACCTGCCGCCGGGTTCCGCGAAGCTGGAGCGTGCTCAGGGGGCCTTCGTATCCGACCAGGAAGTTGAGCGTCTGGTCGATCACTGCGCCGCTCAGGCCTCGCCGAATTTCGCGACCGACATCCAAGCCTCGATCGATAGCGGCGGCGATGACGATGCGGAGGAAGTCTCCGATGCGGATGAGGAACTCATCATCAAGTGCATCGAGGTGGCCCGCCAGGAGCAGAAGTGCAGCACCTCGCTGCTCCAGCGCCGCCTGCGCCTCGGCTACACCCGTGCCGCGCGCATGGTGGACATTCTCGAAGCACGCGGTGTGGTGGGACCGGGTGATGGCGCGAAGCCGCGCGAGGTCTATTTGAAGTGAGCCGGGTGAGAATTCCGGGTCCACGATGGATCGGGAGAAGGACCACGGATTACGCGGATTGAACGGATTAAAGAAGAGCGAATGGCTCCTTCGGATGAAGAGGGACGTGACCGCAGATTTCGCTGATTACACAGATTTTTTAGATTCAGAGTCATCTCTTCAATCTACGGTCCTCTCCGCCTCTTTGAAAATCCGTTCCATCTGTGTAATCCGTGGTCCCTCCGGCGATAGGATGGACGGAGCCCTCTTTTCATGAGGTGGATGCCAGGAAGCCGGTGACGAAAACGACACGCGTGTTTTTTTCGCAAATCACCAAGAAATCCTCCGGTCATCCGATGTTCATAGCGAGCGGTCCGCGGCGCTCGTCTTGAAACATCCGATTACCTCATGAAATCATTCATCCTCGTTTCCGCCGGCGTGCTCGCCGCCGCGTCCGCCCATGCCCAGGCCGTCAAGCCGGGTTCCAATGCTCCGGTCACTGTTTCCGCCACCGTGGTGACGGAAGGGGCTCCCGTGGTCCAACAGCTTCCCAATGGAGGCAACAAGAAGACCTACGCGGTGACTTCCGTGCGCTTCACCAACCGCGAGATCCTCGATGTCATGCGGGCCTCGAACCTGCTCGATGGCAGCGTGAGCGGCTGGATCATCACCCGCTTCACCAATGCCAACGACGTGGGCAATCTCTACGCGGCGAAGCAGGGCAAGGCCGCCGTGGCGGTGCCTGTCTCGCTGCTGACCCAGCCGGTGGTCCAGAGCAAGGCGGACAGCGGCACGACCACCAAGAACACCTCGAACAGCGCGGAACTTCCCAGCCTCACCCGCCGGGCTTATTCCACGTTCTCCTTCAATGGTGGTGCGGGTTCCGCGACCGGCACGCTGAACATCAAGTCCGCCGTGCTCAAGGTGGGCGATTCTAGCAATACGGTCCTCACCCGCACGGAGTCCTACGACTTCACGGGCAAGGCCGCGACCGGCAATGCGATCTACACCGGCACCTACAAGATCCAGCGCGCGAATCCCTTCAATCTCGCGCCGTTCTTCCCGGGTAGCACCACTCCCTGAACTGAAACGCGCCAGGATGTCATCCGGCCCGCATGGTGGCCGGGTGGCATCCTGTTTCCCGACCGATGAAACATCGTCTCGCCATCGCTCTTGTAGGGCTCGCGGTCGTCCTGGGCTTTCTGGTCAGCCAAAAGGACACCGTGAAGGAAGAGGCGCGTCCGGTTGTGGCGCTCCGGCCGTCCCTCCCGGAAAGGTCTCAGACCTCCCGGCAGCTGGACCCGGCCCGCAAGGTGTCGCGCACGCCTGAACTCACGGAGGGTGAGCGGGAGGATGCCATGCAACAGATCGGTGACGCGGTGATCACCTATGAGGCTGCCGCCGTGAAGGTGATCGCGCCTTTTCTCACCAGTCCGGATCGGGAACTACGTAGCGCGGCACGGGAGGGCTTGATCCAGCTCGGAGAGCCGGATGGGATCGCGGCGTTGCGCCTGGCTGCCACCCTGATGAGTGATTCCGCTGAAACGAATGCCTGCCGGGAAGCGGCGGATTTCCTGGAGCTGCCCTCGTGGTCGGAGACCCCTGAGGCCCGGGAGATCGCGTCCCGGCTGGTGGCGAACCCCGAACCCCCGCCACCGCCCCCGTGAGCGAAGCGGCGCCCTTGGAGTCCGGCAACTGGCTGGCGGAAATCCTTGTCCGCTATGAAAAGCCGCTGCTGAAGCATGCCTACACGCTGTGCTCGGATCGTGAGCTGGCGCGCGATGTCGTGCAGGAGACTTTCTTCCGCCTGATCCGTCACCGTGACAAAGGCATGCCGGAAAACCTCGCCGCCTGGCTTTTCACCGTCTGCCGCAATGTGGTCAGCGACCACCTGCGCCGCCAGAAGGTAGTGAGCTTCGGCCTCGATCTGGAGCGGTTCGATCTGCCGGATGATGAAGGGCTGTCGCCGGATCTCCATCTGGACCGTGGCGAGCGGGAGCGCAGGCTGGCCGAGTTGGTGGCGGAGCTTCCGGAGCGGGAGCGTGAACTGGTGCGCTTGAAATTCCAAGTAGGCCTCAGCTACCGCGAGATCGAGGAGGTCACCGGCATCTCACAAGGAAATGTCGGCTACTTCCTCCATCTTGCGGTGAAACAACTGCGCCAGCGCTGGCGGGCGGAAGGAGGTGACTCGTGAGCGATTCCTTCCTCGATCTGTTGGAGAGTTCGCTGGAGGTGCCGGATTTCGATCTGGGTGATGCGAGGCGTGACGCGCTGCTCGCAGCCGCAGGCGGGGCGGTGAAGGCTCCGGACAATGTCGTGCCATTCCCGGTGGTGAATGACGACGAGCAGGCGGCCTTCGACTGGCTGATGGGAGAGCGGAGCGCGGATGTCCCGCTGATGGACCGCCTTGTCAGCCGTCCGGAGTTTTTTGCCGCGGTGGTCGCCCAGCACGGGTTCCTCCGCGAGCTGCGGGCGGCGATGAGGATTCCGGCGGCACACGGAACCGAGCAGGTCGCTGCCGTTCCCGGTCGTGGCAGGCGTGTGGCAGGTATCCTCGCCGGTGCGGTGGCCGCTGCGTTCGCCCTGATGCTGGTGCCGCAGGTTGCATGGAAGAAGTCCGGTGGGACCACGGCCACAGTGGTTTCAGGAAGCGAAGGGAAACGGTCCGGAGCTTCGACTGGTGGAAGCTCTTCTCATGGACCGACGTTGGCTCATCCGGTGGCCACTCCACTGAGCTCCCAAGCAGAGACTCCGGCATCGGCTGTGGAGGTGCCGGTGGTCGCCCGGTCCGAGCAGGGTGGTTCCACGGATACGGCCCCGGAAGGAATCACGCCGGTGTATGAATGGAAGGAGGCGCTGGTCGCTGCCGCCCGCGAGGAGTTCGGCGGTGCCGCTCCGTCTTTTGCTACGGCGGCCATAGGAGATGCGTCCACCCTGGACGAGCAGGCTCTGGCGTTCGGCGGGCGGGCGAGGAGTGCGGATGGCGGAAGCCACGAAGGATTCTATGCGATGACCTCCGATGCGGGCTACATGCGGAACGGCTGGTACCACTGGGCCGGAGCCGGTGATGACGGGAACAGCCTGACCGTGCCGGAGCCCGGCGGCTGTCTGCCGGTGATGGTGGGCTGTCTGCTGCTATGGTGGCGGAAGAGACCCGCCGTGCGCGCGTAAGGACGCGCCTTTTGTCATGGGAAAGGGTGCTGGCACCCCAAGAGACGGCCCCGGAGTCGCCATACTCCGGGGCCGCATCTCAAACGATGTGGTGGATCGGGTGTCCGTCCAGAAACGCGCGGATGTCCGCGATGACTCCGGCCAGCAAGCGCTGGCGTGCCTCCTGGCTGGTCCAGGCGGTATGGGGAGTGATGATCAGATTGGGAATGTCCGAGGCCAGCAGCGGATGATTCTTCGGCGGCGGCTCCACCGAGAGGACATCGAGCGCGGCTCCACCGATCTCACCGTGGCGGAGTGCGTCCGCGAGCGCGTGGTCGTCCACGAGGGGGCCACGGCCGGTATTGATGAGCAGCGAGTCCGGCTTCATCAGCGCCAGGCTCACGCGGTTGATGAAGCGCTCGGTCTGCGGCGTGAGAGGGCAGTGGAGTGAGATCACATCGCAGGAGGAGAAGAAGTCATCGCCCGCGAGGCGGGGGATCGGGGCGTCCGGCGCGGCTTCATTCCGGGCATAGGCCACCACCCGCATGCCGAAGGCCGAACCGATCCGCGCCACCGCCTGGCCGATGGTGCCGAGCCCGACGATGCCCAGTGTCTTCCCGGCGAGCTCGGTCACCGGATGATCGAGACGGGTGAAGATCGGTGAGGCGGGCCAGTCCTGGGCGATGTGGGCCGAGTAGCGGTCCACTGCGGTCACGAGATTCAAAAGCAAGGCGAAGGTGTGCTGGGCCACCGCTTCCGTGGAGTAGCCCGCGACATTGCACACCGTGACACCGCGTTCCTTGCAGGCTTCCAGATCGATCTGGTTCACCCCGGTTGCGGCGGAGACCACGAGCCTCACCTTCGGTGCCTTGGCCAGCGCTTCCTTGGTCACGAGCGCCTTGTTCGTGATCACGATGTCTGCATCCGCGATACGATCGCCGACCTTCTCCGGTGGCGTGACCTGATGGAGCGTCAGGCTTCCGAAGGTGCGTAGCGGCGCGAAATCGAGATCCGCGCGATCAATCGTGGAGGCGTCGAGAAAGACAAGCTTCATGGCGGCAAGGGCAACTCCCGCGATTCAACTATGGATGCCCGGGTCTTGCCAGCAGCTTCTTACCCCGCGTGCCCACGGTATCGGTAACCGATTCCCCTCACGGTTTCGATGATGACGGGCCTCGCCGGTTCGGATTCGATCTTCTTCCGCAGCAACAGAACATGTTGGTCGAGTGTCCGGGAGTCCGGAAAGTAATCGAGTCCCCAGCAGGTATTGAGAAACGCATCACGGGTCACCGGTTCGCCACTGTGGCGGTGGAGCAGTTCCAGCATGGAAACCTCGCGCGGTGTGAGATCGATCACCAGTTCGCCGCGCTGCGCGATGAGTGATTGCGGAAGAATGGTCAGGTCCGCCATCCGGAATCGTTTGTCCTTGGCGGGATCCGGGTGGACACGGCGAAGGGCGGCGCGGACGCGTGCGATGACCTCGGCGCGGGTGAAGGGCTTGCGGATGAAATCGTCCGCTCCAAGTCCGAGCCCCACCACGATGTCGGCTTCCTCGTTCTTGGCGGAGAGAAAGAGGATGGGCACCGCCGAATCGGAGGCGCGCACCTGTCGGCAGACTTCGAAGCCATCGGCCTCCGGCATCATGATGTCCAAGCACAGCAGCTGGGGACGATGCCGGCTCCAGAGTTGGAGTGCTTCCCGTCCATTCGCAGCCATCAAGGTCGTGAAGCCTTCCGCCTGGAGGCAGGCGGAGAGCGCTTCCAGAGTCAGTGGATCATCTTCTGCCAATAGAATGGTCATGCAGCGCTGGAGTCGGAAGTTACGAGAGTGAGATGGGCGGTCAGCGGCAGTTCGCATTCGAAGACCGCGCCGTTTTCGGCATGGATCAGGATCAGATCTCCGCCCATGCGGCGTGCGAGTTCGCGGGCGATCGACAGACCGAGGCCGGTGCCGCTGGAGCCTTCGTTGACCTCTTGTTTCACGCGTTCGAAGGCCTCGAAGATGCGGGCGCGGTGCTTGGGTGGAATACCCGGCCCGTGATCGGAAACGCGGATCTTCAAGCGACCATTGGCGCAACTGCTTTCCAATCCCAACCACCCTCCGGCGGCGGCGTATTTTTCCACATTGGAGATCAGATTGCCCACGATCTGGGAAAGGGCATCCGGATCCAGCATGGCGGTGTCAGCGGCATCGCGTTGCCACTCCACGCGGATCTTGCGCCGGTCGAGCGAGGGTTGGAATTGGGCGAGCATGCCAGCGATGACCTCGTCCGGGATGCAGGGCTGTGGCTTGAGATCGAGATTCTTGCGCTCGCTGCGGGAGAAGGTGAGCACATTGGAAACCAAGCGTGCGAGCCGCTGGACTTCCTCGCCAACGAGCTTCAGGCGGCTTTCCGTCTGATGCGGTTGTTGGTGGAGCGCCTCGGTGGCGAGATCCAGATTGAGGAGGATGTTGGTCAACGGGGAACCGAGTTCATGGGAGACGCGGTTGACGAAGGAAACGCGTTCTTCCGCCAGGCGGATCGCGCGGTTCTGTTGGACGCAGAGGAAGATGCCGAGCATCACGAGGATACCCGCGATGGCGATGGCGGACGATAGCGTCGCGGCATCATGGGTGAGCGTGACGTGCTTCTTATCCCAGGCCTGCACCTGCCATTCGCCGAAGTGGGTGCGGTAGGGAATCACGAGTGCGGCGGGGCCGCGATCGGAAGTGATGGGCGAGCGCGCGAGGTCGTGTTGATCCGGCCCGATGACCGAGACGAACTCCCCGGAATCATGCAGGGGCGAGAAGGGCACCGTGATCCATTCGGTCAGGTGCCGGTTCATGCGTTCGTGGAGTTCGGTGAAATCAATCACCATGGCGATCAGGTGATCCGGCGCGGGGCGTTCCCAATAAATCCGGTGGATACGGTCCGGTGCCGTGACCCAGCCGGAGTGCTCTCCGTCTTCCTTTACTCCAAGATCTTTGGGGAGAATGACCGCCTGTTCAGGATTGAAGGGGCGCTTGCCTCCTTCCATGAGAACCTCCGGCAGCTTTTCATTCCGGCGCAGCATGTTGCCCTGCACTAGCACCGGTTTCTCCTTCCCTTCGAAAAGGTGGCATTCGCGGATCGCGGCGATTTCCTGGATGTCCAGGGAGAGCCGTGATGCAGGAGTGAAGAGGCTGCGTTTGGCGAGCAGCTCCAGATGACCAGCATAGAGCCGGTCGATACGGGCCAATTCTTCCTGCAGGGCTGCGGAAAAATCCAACAACCGCACCCGGTCCGCCGGAGTACGGTTCGTCACCTCACGCCGGGCCAGACGCTCGCCCCCCCAGATCACCAGGGCGGCGGCGGCCAGCATGGGCAGCAGGGTGATGGAGATCCCTCGCATCATTTGGCGATATTCGCCGTTACGAAAGCAAACCAGATCCGGTTGGCCGAGTCACCATCCACTTTTGAGACGGGCGGGCGGTTGACCGTGCCGATCAGGAAAGGTTTGCCGATTTCGACGGAGATGGCGGTATTGACCCGCTGGCTTTCAAAGACCGGCATTTCGCAGCGGGAAAGCCCCTGGCCTGAAATGCTGTCTCCCGTTCGCGTGACCCGCTCGGGCACGAGCCGGAGATCGACGGTGCGATTGTCTTCGGCCAAGATGGGTTCGATTTCCAACGTGTCGCCCACATTGCGCGTTTCGAACGCCTGGGGAGTGACCGGGGTCATGAGTCCCGATAGCTCTGAAATGGAAGGAGCATTCGCGAGAGCCGTCGCATTCGGCATTTGGACGGGCTGTTTGACGGTGGTGTCATCGGCGTCTTTAACGTCCGGACCTTTTCTGGTGATGAAGCTGGCACCTACGGCTTCCGGCAATTTGGGTGTCTCGAACTCCGTGGGATAGATTTGTTCCTGAATGCTTTCCGCAGTGGCTTTCTGGCCACTCTTGGATCTCAGTAGCAGAAGTGCCTCCTGTTTGGCTTCCTTCTTCGCGACCATCGCAACCAGCTTCGAATATAGCTCGTTGTCGCGGGGATTTTCACGAGTGAGGGCGGCGGCGTCCGCGAGGCTCAGTGAAAACGATTCGTAGCGGACAGCCAGATTGGGATGGACAGCCATGTCGCCCTCCTGGGGCTTGTTTTGCTCCCCGTTCATTAATGGATCGCGCGAGCCATTCTGAGCATGAGCCGTGGCGCATGCGAACAGGGCGGCCAGGCAGGTGATGGTGAGGTTGTTCTTCATGACCCCTGCATCATGCCATCCGGCAGGACCACCTTGGGTCAAATCGATGTCAAAAGAAACGGCTTCCGCACTTTTTCAATTCTCGCGGATGACCACGCGGAAGAAGTGCCGGTTGCCGGGATCGATGGGGCCGCTGAGCGTGGCGGTGCCCCCCTTCGATGGAAGTCCGGCATTGCCCGGGATGTTCCACGGCTTCCAGGTCTTGAGATCGGGAGAGGTCTCGATTTGGAACGCGCGGTTCGTGGGCAGGTCGAAACTCAGCGAGGCTTCGTTGCCCGTGATCTTCAAGGTCGGCGCGGGCTTGGCATTCGAGTGGGTGGGCGAGGTGCCGGTGAGATATTCCTCACGGTTGTTCTGTCCATCGCTGTCCGGATCGGCGGTGGCTTCACCGCGCGGAGAGGTGGCGGAACCGAAGCTCGCCAGTCTCCAGCTCGCATAGTTCTGGCGGCTGGGCAGATCCTGATTGATCCACGCGCTCACCATGTCGATCGAGGCCTGGTTGGCCTCGTTGCTTCCCAAGGGAGGCATGCGGCTGAAGCCATCGCTGGCGGTGAGATGCTTGAAGAGAACGGAGCGACCGGTGTCTCCGGGAACGATCAGGCGGTTGAGGGGATCGGTGCCGGCATTGAATGGCAGCCCGCCCACGAGCCCGGTTTCGTCCAAGGTGAGCGAGGCCCGTCCATCCCAGTTGGCGGTCGGGATCGCGTTGTTACGATGACAGTAGGAGCAGTTGACCGCGAGGTAGGAACGGACGCGGCTTTCGAGAGGGAAATCGGTTTCCTCCGGCCGCAGGTGGCGCGGCAGCAGGTTGGGCGAGGGCAGCGTTTCGGTGAAGTAACCGGCGTTCTGGAGAAGCGTGAGCTGGTTGCCGGTGAAGTCGTGGATGGCTCCATCGAGATTGAACTGGCGGGTATCGAAACCCAGGGCGAAGCCACCGTTCACGCTGTGGCAGTTCATACATTCCGAGCGGCCGGGGATGTGCCATCTCTGCACGCGGGCGGTGCCGTTTTCCGAGATGTTGAGATCGAAATCCACGCCTTCATCCGGGACCAGCGTGGCCTCGGTGCCGGCGTCATTCCACCGGTAGCTGACACCGTAGATGCCGGTGCCATTGCGGACCAGCACGCGGGTTTCCAGCCGCTTGCGCGTCTCCGGATTGCCACGGGTCATCTCCATTTCGAAATGCTTCACCCAGAACGTTCCCGCAGGGAAGCTCCACGGTCCATCCTGGGACCAGCCGATGGTGGTGCCCTTCGGAATGGTGAACCAGCGGCGCTTGATCGCATGATCGCTCCAGAAGGGTAGATTCACCGAATAGGGCAGCAGGCCCGGTGATGGGGACATGGTGCCGAGATCGGCGAACAGTCCGGTCTCCGACAAGGTCTGCGGAAACGTGCCGGTGCTGGTGGTGGCGGTGAGGCGATGGATGCGGCCGGTAGCCATGTTTGCGAGCAGCAGGTCGCTGTTCGAAGGGTCCGTGCCGAAGGCGGAAAGCAGATACTCACCGGCGATGCGCTTCACGATCGGTGGATCGCCGCCATTGCGCTCCAGCGTGAAGACTCCGCCGGTGGCGTAGTCGCCGAAGACATACTTGCCATAGAGCGAGGCGATCTTCGCCCCGCGATAGACCAGCCCTCCCACGATCGCGCTCGATGCATTGTTGTGGGAATACGAATACACCGGTGGCGTGAGGACCGTCCCGGGCGGCATCTGGCTGATCTTCGGTCCATCGATGGTCGCCTCGCGGAAGGCCCAGCCGTAATTCGCGCCCTTGGTGATGAGGTCCACTTCCTCCATCACCGCGCCACCCACATCTCCGCACCACAGCTCGCCGGTGGGAGGATCGAACGAGAACCGCCACGGATTGCGGAGGCCGATGGCCCAGAACTCCGTGCGGACGGTGGATAGGTTGCCAATGGCGGCACCCATGAAGTTGCCATCCCAGGAACCACCCAACGTGGTGGGGACCCACGGGTTGTCCACCGGCACGGAGAAGCGTGCGTTGCCATTGTCCAGAGGCAGGGAGGGGTGCGGATTGGGCGGCAGGTTGCCGGGCTTCTTGTCCACATCGATGCGGAAGATGCCGGAGAAGAACGAGCCGGTGATTTTCTGAGAGTTGTTGTAGAAGTCGTTCTGGTTGCCCTCGTCTCCGGCGGCGAAATACAGGTAACGGTCGGCTCCGAATTGCAGGCAGCCGCTGTTGTGCTCGTTGGCGTGGTCGAGCTGGTTGATGAGGATATACTGGGATGCCGGGTCGGCGCTGTTGGGATCGGTGGACTTGGCGGTGAAGCGGGCGAGGCGTTCGTAGAAGACGTCTCCGACCTTCACCGAGTAGAAGATGTAGAAGTAGCGGTTGGTGGCGTAGGAGGGATGGAAGGCCAGGCCGAGAAGCCCCATCTCATTGGTGGTCTCCAGCTTTTCACCGGCAGCCAGCGCGGCATTGAGATCGAGGAAGACTTTCGAAGTCGGAGCCTTGGCGGTAACATCCGCGATCACCTTGATCACCCCGGCCTTCTCGCAGACGAAGAGGCGTTTTTTGTCCGCAGGAGGCGAAGCCATGCACACCGGATTCTTGAACACCAGCGTGCCGAAGGCATTCACCAGCGAATAGTCTGTCGGCGGCGGGTCCACCGGCATGGTGAGCGCCGGGTTCTCGATCCGCAGCTCGCCGCTCAGGGTGACCGTGACATTCGCCTGATAGGTCAGCGTGGCGGTGCGCTTCACCGCATACCGGAAGGTGTCCGTGGCGGGCGTGCCGGTGGTGTGGGTGTAGAGCAGCTGCCCGGACGGCTCCACCGTGACGGTGCCGTGGGAGGGCGGAGTGACGATCGAAAGGGTCGCGGGCTTGCGGTAACCGGTGTCATTCGCCAGCACCGGAATGAGCACTTTTTGACCATATTGCACCACAGCCGTGTCATCCACCGCGACTCCCCGCGCGGATGGCAGCAAAGAGGCTGCTCCGAGCAGGAGTATGGCAATGACACGCGCCGGGGGCATCCGCGCGGCACCGTACAACAACCGGCCCCCCGGTCAATTGCCAGAGTGTTGCAATCAATCCTCCTTCAAGACGATGCGGAAGAAATGCCGTTGGGGAGGTGTGATCGGGCCGGTGAGGGTGATTGTGCCGCCGGGGTGGGCGATTCCCGCGTTTCCCGGAATGTCCCACGGTGTCCAAGTGGTGAGATCGGGCGAGATCTGGATCTGGAACGACCGGTTCGCAGGCAGGGAGAAGGAAACGGTGGCATTGTTGCCGGAATGCTGGACGGTTGGGGTCAAAAATCCGTTTCCGGAGAGAGGGGAGGTTCCTGCGAGATATTCGTCATGATTGCTGCGTCCGTCATGATCGGGATCGGCCAAGGGATCGCCATCGGACGAGCTGCCGAAATTCGCCTGCCGCCATTGGGTGTAGGTCTGTCGTGAAGGCAAATCATTGGTGATCCAATCCGCCAGCAACGCGATCGAGGTCTGATCCAGCTCGTTGGTGGCGAGTGGCGGCATGCGGGTGAAGCCGTTGGAAGCGGCCACGCGGTTGTAGACCACCGAGTGCGCGATGCTGCCTGGGACGACCAGCTTGTTCTGGGAATCGCCGCCGTTGTTGGTGGCGGTGCCAAGAATGAGGCCGGTGTTTTCCAGAGTGACCTGCGAGCGGCCGTCCCATGAGGCGCTGGTCGCGCCGCCGGGCTGGTGGCAATAGCTGCAATTCACCGCGAGATAAGACCGCACGCGGGCCTCCAGCGACTGGGTGGTCTCATCCGGCCGCAGGTGGCGTGGCAGGAGATTGGGCGAGGGGAGGGTGTTGCTGAAGAAGCCGTCCGCTTGCAGCAAGCTCAGTTGGTTCCCGGAGGTGCCGTTGATGGTGCCGGAGAGGTTGAGCTGGCGGGTATTGAACGAAAGCGAATAGCCCGCCTGGGCGTTGTGGCAGGTCATGCATTCCGAGCGGCTGGGAATGTGCCAGCGTTGCACATGAGGGGTGCCGCCGTCGGTGATGTTGAGATCAAATTCCGCGCCCTCGTCCGGCACCAGTGTCGCTTCTGTGCCTGCGTCGTTCCATCGGTAGCTGACGCCGTATGCGCCGTCGGTGGTTTTCACGAACAAGCGTGTTTCGATCCGCTTCGCACTGGCCGCCACGCCGCGCTGCATTTCCACGTCGAAATGTTTCACCCAGAAGGTGCCGCTCGGAAAGGTCCACGGATCATCCTGCGACCAGGTGAGGGTGGAAGGCGGTGGCACGTAGAACCAGCGGCGTTTCTTCGCGTAGTCGCTCCAGAAGGGGACGTTTACCGTGTAATCGTAGAGGCCGGTGGACGGTGAGAGATCGGTGAGATCGGAGAAGATGTTGGTTTCGGTCAGCGTCTGCGGGAAGGTGCCGGTCCCGGCGGTGGCGATGAGGCGCTGGATGCTGCCATTCAGGTCGGCCATCAGGATGTCTCCGTTGGAGGGATCGGTGCCGAACGCCGAGAGGCTTCCTTCACCCGCCACGCGGGTCACGGTCGGGTTCCCGCCTGCATCGCGCCGCAGGGTCCAGATATTGCCGGAGACGTAATCGGCGAACACATACGCGCCGCTGAACGCACTGAAGCGGGTGCCACGATAGACGATGCCGCCGGTCACGGAATTCCCCTGCGTGGCTCCGCTGCCGTGGCCGTATTCCCAGATCGGGTCGATCGTGACGGCTCCGGGCACGGGGCGTGGCCCGGCGTGCTTGGCCTCGCGCGAGGACCAGCCGTAATTGCCCCCTTTTGTCACGATGTCGATCTCCTCCCACGAGTCCTGGCCGACATCGCCCAGCCACAGCTCGCCAGTGGCGGAGTCGAAGGAGAAGCGCCACGGATTGCGGAATCCCACCGCCCAGAATTCGCTGCGCACCTTGGTGAGGTCGGGAATGGCCGCACCATTGAAGGTGCCGGTCCAGGTGCCGCCCTCGGAGGTGTGGACGAAGGGATTGTCCACCGGGATCGAGTAGTTCGGCGTGCCAGCGGGGATGGAAGCATGGGGGTGCGGGGTGAGATTGCCTGCCTTCTTGTCCACATCGATCCGCATGACGGCGGAGAAGAAGTCCTTGTCGATCTTCTGGCCGTTCTGGAACGAGTCGTTCTGGTCCCCCTCATCGCCCACGGAGATGTAGAGGTAGCCGTCCGGGCCGAACTGGAGGCAACCGCCGTTGTGGTTGCCTGCTTCGTCGAGTTGTTCGATCAGGATCGTCTCGGAGGTCGTGTCCGCCGCAGCAGGATTGCCGGCCTGTGTGGTGAAGCGGGAGACGCGCTCATACTGCGAGCCGCCCTTGTTCACCGAATAGAAGAGGAAGAAAGTACGATTGACGGCGTAGTTCGGGTGGAAGGCGAGCCCGAGCAAGCCCATCTCGCTGCCGGTGGCGATGCTCTCGCCGCGTGAGGTGAGGAGATCGGGGAGATTGAGGAAGGTATTCGCCACCGGGGTGGTGGCGGTCACGTCCGGGATCAGGCGCAGCAGCCCGCCCTTCTGGCACACGAAGAGACGCCGGGTGTCTCCGGGCGGGGAAGCGAGGCAGACCGGTGACGAGAAGGCCAGCGAACCGAAGGCCGGAGTGACGGATACGGCCAGCGGCGGAGGCGTGGCAGGGACATTGAACGAACCCGCTGCCCGCGTGGCGTTGGTGAAGTTCACCGTCACCGTCGCCTTCGACAGCAGGTTGTTCGTGCGCTTCATGGAATACTCGAAGCTGTCACCCGTCGCCGTCGGATTGGTGCTGGTGTAGAGCACGCGGCCACCGGAATCGACCGTGGCGGTGCCTTTGGTGGGAGCCTTGGTGATGGCGACCACCGGCGGACTCTTGTAGCCGGTGTCATTCGCCAGCACCGTGATCCGGGCCTTGCGGCTGTTCCACATGGTCACGGCATCCGCCACCGCCAGGGCCCGGGCGGTGTGCGCGGCCAACAGGGAAAGGGCGAGGACGGTGAATTTCATGAATCCCGAAGGATGCTTCAGCTCCGGATGAGGCGCAATATCGGGTTTGGTGAAATTCCACACCTAGAGGGTCAATCGTTCGTTTGTTGCAAAGATCCCGTTTGCATCGCCCGGGTCCCGCCGTTAGCCGTGGAGTCATGCCCAAGACCCCGCGCAGCGCCTTCGATTTGACCGGCGGACTCGTGTATTTCGCCCGGATGTGCGACAAGATCCGGCTGCATCATGCCGGGAAACTCCCGGAGGATTATCACCCGTTTCTCGGAGCGGGTTTTGATGGCCGGATTTGCGGCTATCTGAAGGTCGACTACGCCGCCGTCCGGGAGAAGGTGCTCTCGGGAGCCAGTGACGAGGAGACCCTGGAATGGTGCCAGCAGGAGGGCCGCCGCCTCGCCGAGATCGACGTGATCGTCTGGAATGGCTTCGCCCGCAAGCGGGGCTGGCGGGACATCGATGGTGGCACCGAGAAGCTGGAGGAGATGAAAAAGGCCGCCGGACTGGGCGATCGGGATGACGTGGTGACGTTCTACGATTTCTACGATGTGGACGAAGGCCGCCGCCCGTGAGCGGCGCGGTGTTCTTCGGGCTTGGCAGGCGGGGCGCGCACCCGCACGTTTCCGCCGCCGTGGCCGTTGTCACCAATATTTCTTCCTACCTCTTCGCCTCGCTGTCGGACCTCAAGACGCTCCGTGAGCGATTGCTGGCGTTTTGCAAGGCCCGCCATCTGAAGGGCACGATCCTGCTCGCTCCCGAGGGGATCAACCTCTTCGTCGCCGGTGGGGAAGAGCAAATCGACGAACTGCTGGTGGAGCTTCGTTCCATTCCCGGGCTGGAGGCCTTGGAGCCCAAGATCAGCCTCAGCGATCACCAGCCGTTCTCGCGGATGCTGGTGCGGTTGAAGAAGGAGATCATCGCCTTCGGAGTGGAGGGGATCGAGCCGGCGAAATACACCTCGCCGCGTCTGGAGGCCCGCACGCTGAAACAGTGGCTCGATGAAGGCCGACCGGTGCTCCTCTACGATACCCGTAACGATTACGAGGTGAAGCTCGGCACCTTCAAGGGGGCCATTCCCGCGGGCATCGATCACTTCCGCGATTTCCCCGCTGCCGTGGCGAGACTGCCGGAGAACATGAAGGATGCTCCGGTGGTGACCTTCTGCACCGGCGGTATCCGCTGCGAGAAGGCGGCACCTTTCATGGAGCGCGCGGGCTTCAAGAACGTGTATCAGCTGGAAGGTGGTATCCTGAAATACTTCGAGGAAGTCGGTGGAGATCACTACGATGGTGAGTGCTTCGTCTTCGACCAGCGCGTGGGCGTGGACCCGGCGTTGCGCGAGACCGCTTCGGATGTGTGCTTCGCCTGCCAGACTCCGTTGGAAACGACGGAACAGCAGGACCCGCGATACGTCGCCGGAGTTTCATGCCCGCATTGCTATCGTCCCGATGAGGAACGTCAGGCCGAGCAGATCAAGCTGCGTCAGGCCGCCTTGCAACAGGTCTGCTCGCCGCTGCCCGGCAGCGTGCCGTATGACAACCATTGCCCGGTCCGCATTTCCACGGAGTGCGATGGAATGACCTTGCTTGATGCGCTGTGCCATCTTTTCGCCCATGTCGAGCGGTCGTTCTGGGAAGGTTTGTTTGCCCAAGGAAAGCTGCTCACGCGCGAGGGTGATCCGGTGTCTCCGGACACCCGCGTGAGATCCGGTGAGAGCTACCTGCGGCTGCTGCCCGGCACCGTGGAGCCGGATGTTTCCACGGACATCCGTGTGCTCCATGAGGACGAGTCGATCGTGGTCCTGCACAAGCCTGCACCGCTGCCGATGCACCCGAGCGGGCGCTACCATCGTCATACGTTGCAATGGCTGGTCAATGCGGCCTGGGACCCGGAGCGCCCGCGTGCCGTGCATCGGCTGGATGCCAACACCACCGGCGTCATCGTCTTCGGCCGCACCCGCCGCCATGCGGGCAAGATGCAGGAAGGCTTCAAGAAAGGGGCCGTGGAAAAGCTTTATCTGGTCCGTGCCCAAGGGCATCCGGAGTGGGATACCATCACCTGTGACGCACCGATCAGTCGTGAATCCTCGCGTCTCGGTGCCCGCACCGTGGATGAAGAGGATGGCCATGAAGCGCGCACGGAATTCAAGGTGCTCTCCCGCGACGCCGATGGCACCACATTGATGGAGGCCCGTCCGCTCACCGGCCGCACCAATCAGATCCGCGTGCATCTCTGGCAACTCGGCCATCCGGTGCAGGGCGATCCCGCCTATCTCGCGGATGGCAGTCATGGAGAGAAGCAGACACTGGATCTCACGGATCCGCCGCTGTGCCTGCATGCGTGGAAGCTGTCCTTCGACCATCCGCACGATGGCCGACGGATGGAGTTCACGGCGGAGGCTCCGGCGTGGGCGCAGCTCTGAATTTCAGGCGAAGCCGGTCATCCGCAGCATCAGCAGGGCGGTCGCGCCGAGTAGGATCAGCGAGGCCGTCACCACGAAGATCACCCGTGGTCCTGCCTTGGAGACACTGCGGAGATCCACGCCCAGTCCAAGCCCCGCCATCGCGAGGATGGTGAGATGGCCGCTGGCCGCATGGGCTTGGTTCACCACGGTATCTGCCAGGAATCCACAGGTGCGGGCGACGGCCAATGCGAGAAACGCGATGATGAATGGCGGCACCATCCGCAGGGCGGTGCATGGCTTGGCGGGATGTTCCTGCACACCGCGCCGCCCCTTCATCACCGAGAGACCGGTGACGACCGGACCGAGCATGAGCACCCGCACCAGCTTCACCAGCGTGCCGATTTGAACCGCGGGCCCGCCCATCGGTCCGGCGGCTGCCAGCACCTGCGGCACCGCGTAGACCGTGAGTCCGGCGAAGACGCCACCCGCTGCCGGACTGAGATGCAGTGCGGTGGCGAGGATCGGTAGGGCGATGACCACGCCGATTCCGAGCACGGCAGTGAACGCGATCGAGGTGGCGACTTCATCGCTGTCCGCCTCAATGACCGGTGCGACGGCGGCGATGGCCGAGTTCCCACAGATGGCGTTCCCGCACGCCACCAGCATCGCCATCTTCCGTGGCAAGCCGAGCACCCGCCCGAGGAGGAAGCTGGCACCGATGGTGCCAAACACGGTGACGATGATCGAGAGTGCGAGTGGCAGACCGATCGCCCGGATCTCATGAAAGCCGACGGTGGCTCCCATCAGCACGACGGCGAGCTCCAGCACCGTCTTGGTGGTGAATTGAATCCCACGGTCGAATGAACGGGGAGGAGACCAGAAAGTGCGGACAAGAGCTCCCAGCAGGATGGCGACCACCAGGGCTTCGATCCACGGCTTGCCCAACCAACGGACCTGCCATTGCTCCAACAGCAACGCTGCGAAGGTCACCGCCGCACAAAGGCCCAGACCGGGCAGGTATCGACAGAGCATGCGGACGAGATTCATGCCGCAATATTCTCATTTTCCAAAAAATAGATCCAATTGATTGATTTGGTAGTTATGATAAGAAAAAATAATGACTCTCGAGCAGCTCCGGATTTTCACCATGGTCGCTGAAACGCTCAATATGACGCGGGCGGCGGAGCGGTTGTATCTGACGCAGCCTGCGGTCAGCGCGGCGATCGCGATTCTGGAGGACCGTCATTCGGCCCGTCTCTTTGATCGGATCGGCCGCAGGTTGGAGTTGAGCGAGGCGGGGCGATGTTTCCTGCCGGAGGCGAAGGCCGTGCTCGCCCGTGTGGATGAAGCCCGCCGGGTTCTGGAGGAGCTGGCCGGGTTGGTGCGGGGAGAGGTCCGGATCGCAGCCAGCCAGACCGTGGCCACCTATTGGCTTCCACGTCGAATGGCGCGGTTCACTGCGGATCGTCCCGGCATCCAGCTTTCATTGGCGGTTGGTAACAGTGCCCGCACCGCCGAGCGGGTGTTGAAAGGAGAGGCTGATATCGGCTTCGTGGAAGGTGAGGTGGAGGATGCGCTGTTGGAAAAGCGCGTGGTGGGTGGAGACCGGATCAGTCTGTATGTGGCAATGGGGCATCCGCTCGCTGGAAAGAAGGTGACGAAGCGTCAGCTCGAAAATGCCGACTGGGTGATGCGCGAGCCCGGCTCCGGCACGCGCGATCACACGATCTCCGGCTTGGCCAAGTCGGGAGTCGAGACGGCCTCACTGCGCATACGCTTGGAACTTCCCTCGAACGGAGCCTCCCTCGAAGCTGCGGAAGCAGGCGATTGGATCGCCGCGGTTTCCGATCTGGCCGCTGCTTCGCGGGTGAAGTCAGGATCGATCCAGCGCGTGAGGTGGCCGTTGCCGGAGCGCCAATTCACCATGCTGAGGCATGTGGAGCGGCGGGCGGGCCGGGCCGTTGCCGCGTTCGTGGATTCACTCTGATCCGCAGGCTCAGGCAGGGGGCAGGGGATTGCCATGTTCGTCCCGCAACCGTGCTCCACTGTGGATGTAGAAGTGCAGGTGCTTCGTGGTCTGGTGATCTCCGCAGTTGGTGGAGAGGCGGCAGCCACCGTATTCTTCGGTCAGCTTCCAGCAGAGCTCCGCGGCGACTGCCAGCATTTCATTCACGATCGGCACGTCAGTAGCGGACAGGCTGGCGAGTGATCCGATGTGGCGTTTCGGGATCACCACGACGTGCACCGGCCAATAGGGATTGGTGTGATGGAAGGCGAACACGTGTTCCGTTTCCAGGATCGGCTTGATGCCGAGCTTTCCGCTTAGGACTTGTTCGCAGTAGAAATCCACGGCGCGAATTCTCCGTAAGCGCACGGGTTTGGACTATCTTTTTTCAGAGAATCCGCTATTAATAATTGCCTGCAACAAATGCAAGTCATCGTATCTTTTCCTGGTGTGAAATCCACGGTCCGGGCGCTCGCTCTGGGCATGCTCCTTTCAGCCGGAGCGTCGGCGAAGCAGGCTCCGTTCTTTGATCCCTCGATGCCGGTGTATGGCTCTCCGGTGAAGCTGGCGGACGGGCAGGTGATGGCTCGCAGCCTGTTGCTGAAAGCCGGGAAGGGCGAGTGGGTGATCTATGATCCGGAGCTGCTGCGCCCGGCGTATTGGTTTTCTTCGGAAGAGGGCAAGGACCCGCTGACACTGGAGACGATGGCGCAGGCCTCTTGGTATGAGGCGACCAAGAAAGGCGGAGTCAAATACCCGCTGCCTGCGGCCAAGGGGGTGAACCTCGTGCCCGGACTGCCGGGCATCGCTGCGGATGCCGCGCAGTTGGCGAGCGATCCGCGTCCCAGCTACCCGCCCGATCTGGGACGAGGCGGCCTTCAGGAAAGCGGCCGCACCTTCACCGGCTATCGGGTGGCGGACGATGCGGGCGTTCTCACCACCGAGGACCATGGCACCAAGGTGCAGGAATGGTACGAGGCGGATCGTAGCAGCGGAGGTGCCCGTCTGTTGCGTCATCTGGTGGTGGCACCGGGTGAAGTCCGATATTTTCTGGTGGCGGAAGGTTCGTTCACGCTCAAGGGGACCCAGCAGGCCAGTGGTGGCACGGACAATCTCACCATCCTCTCCAATCATCCCGGGCTCAAGCTGGAGCAATCCGGCAACCTGCTGGTGGCCCGGCTGGAGGCCTCCAAAAACGAGCGCCGTGTGAGTCTCAGCTACACGACCACGGGTGGCACTACCAAGCCCACTCCGGCGCTGCCGGTGGTGAAGGCGGGGAAGTGGAACCGCTCGACCGAGACCACGATCGGAAACGCGGATCAGAGTGGTCCGGGCTGGGCGATCGACCGGGTAGCGCTGCCGCTCAAGAATCCCTGGGAGCGCCGGGTTCGTCCGGCGGACATCGCGTTCCTCGGTGGGGACAAGATGGCGGTCGTCACCTTCGAGGGAGATGTGTGGATGGTCGAGGTTTCCGGCAAGTCCTGCAAATGGCGGCGCATCGCCGCAGGCCTGTGCGAACCGATGGCGATCGCCCAGGTGAACGGCGTGCTCCAGGTATTCACCCGCACCGGGATCATTCGGCTCCGGGATGAAAACGGAGATGGGGAGATCGACAGCTATGAGAACTTCTGCAACCTCATGGTGCAGACCTCCAGCGCCCGCGGCTATCCGCTGGACATGAAGGTGGGCCCGGGTGGTGAAACCTATTTCGCCATCGGAGGGATCGTGACGAATGAAAAGGCCATCACGCAGGATGCCGCCACCGTGCCGCACAGCGGTGCCGTGGTGCGGGTATCGGCGGATGGGAAGAAGCTGGAGATCGTGGGCAAGCACGCGCGCGAACCGTTTTTCGACATCGATCCGGTGACGGGCCACATCGCCATGTCCGACCAGCAGGGAAACTTCATTCCGGCCTCGGGCATCTTCCCGGTGGTGGAGGGTTCCTACTATGGATATGGTGACAAGAAGAACGAAGGCCTCACGCCTCCCGTCGCCTGGATTCCCCATGAGGACGACACTTCGTCCGCTTCTCCGCTGTGGATCCGCAAGTCGGCATTCCCGGAGTGGGAAAGCGCGATCATGGATCTTTCCTACGGCACCGGCCGTCTGTTTCTCGTGAGGCCCGCCGATGGCTGGCCGGTGAAGCAGGGGGCGGTGGTGCCGCTCCAGATCGAGACCGGTCTGCCGCTGCTGCACATGCGGGTGAATCCCGGCGATGGCAGCCTGTGGATGGCGGGATTCCGCATCTACGACTCGAAGGTGCAGGACCTGGAAGGGATCGGCCGTTTGCGCCGCACCAAGGAACCGCTCGCGACGGCGGCGGATGTGAAGCTGGTGAAGGACGGCGTGGTCCTGCGCTATGCCGGGGAGCTGGATCCGGCCACCATCACTCCCGCCAATGTGCAGGCGAAGGAGTGGCAGTACCGCCGCAGTTCCAGCTACGGCTCGCCGCGTCTCACACGGGATGGCAAGACCGGTGCCGATCCGGTGGCGACCGGTGGCGTTTTCCTTTCGAAGGACAACCGGTCGGTGTTCGTCGCACATCCCCGGCTTGAAGCCGACGATGCAGATGGAGATCAATACCGGCTTCGGGCTGAAGGGTGCCAAGGTCGTGCCTGGCACGGTTTATCTGACCGTGGATGCCCCTCCGGCAGCGGATTGGAGCGCGCTTGGATTCGATGCTCCGAAGCTCGATTCCAGCGTGGCGACCGTTCATGAGAAGGCTGCTTCCGGCCCAGCCTCCGCGGACGCTGGCAAGGAGTTGGCCACGCGCTACGGCTGCATCGCCTGCCATTCCGTGGACGGCGCGACAGTGGGTCACAGCGGTCCGACCTGGAAGGGGCTGCTCGGCGAGAAGCGGACCTTCAAGGATGGCACCAGTCTGACGGCGGATGAGGCATATATCCGTGAGTCCATTCTCGATCCGGCCAAGAAGATCGTGAAAGGCTATGAACTCGGCATGGGCAGCTACGCGGGCGTGCTCAGTGATACGGACATCGACAGCCTGATCCTCTACATCAAGTCCCTGAAGTGATCCGCCCGGTTTCCGGGAAGATTGCTCCTTGTTGGGCCGTAGGATTCCGGATTGTGTGCCCTATGATGATCCGATCCGTGTTTCCGAAGGCCCTGTTGATGGGAGTCGCCCTGTCCGGTCCCTTGCGGGCGCAGGTAATGGAGCCTCTCATCACCGGCTATCGGGCGGATGCGGGGGATGTGGCCGGATTGTCCGGAGGTGGAGTGTCGTTCGCCTCGCTGGATCGGCAGGACACCCTCGATCGTGAGTGGCTCAAAAAGCTGGACGGCATCGGTTATGATTCGCTCTCCGTCGGCGATCGGATCGATTGGCAATTGCTGCACGAGCATCTGGCCACGGAACAGCGTTTGCAGAGCCTCCATCGGGCGAGATTGAAGGAGATGGAGCCGCTGATCGGCTTTCTGGGGACGGTCCGGGATCTGATTGCCGATCGCTCCGCCCGTTCCGGAGTCGATCCTGAGAAGACGGCGGCGACGTTGGCGGCAGCGGCGGAGCAATTGAAGGAGCTGCGCAAGAAGCTCGAGCAAGGCCATTTCAATACGGAGAACCTGAAGCCGACTCCGGTCATTGCGGTACGGGTTGCTGCGAATCTGGATGCGCTGCGAAGCGGCCTCGACCGCTGGTTCCAGTTCTATGACGGATTCCAGCCGGAGTTCGGTTGGTGGACGAGCCAACCGAAGAAGACTCTGGCAAAAGAGCTCGAAACCACCGCCGGGTTTTTCCGCAAGGATCTGGCCGGGGTGAAAGGGGAAGAGGAAGATCCGCTGATCGGAGAATCGGTGGGTGCGGAGGCGCTCGGCACCCTGCTTGCGGGAGAGATGGTGGCGTATTCCCCACAGGAATTGATCGCGATCGCGGAGAAGGAGTTCGCCTGGTGCGATGCGGAGATGAAAAAGGCCTCCTCCGCGATGGGCTGCAAGGATGGCAAGGAAGCACTGGAGAAGATCAAGGCCGACCACGTGGCTCCGGGCGGACAGGCGGCGCTCGCGCAGACGGAGGCGGAGAAGGTGATCCGGTTTCTCAAAGCGAAGGAGCTGGTGACGGTGCCACCGCTGGCGGAGGAGTGCTGGGGTGTCTCCATGCTGGGCGTGGACACGCAGAAGAGCCTGCCTTACGCGGCCTACTCCCGGCCGAACATCGCCGTGGCTTATGCCCACGAGTCGATGTCACATGAGGACAAACTGATGGCGATGCGTGGTAACAACGCGGCCTTCCTCCACATCGTGACGCCGCACGAACTGATTCCCGGCCATCACCTTCAGAGCTTCATGGCCCGCCGTTATGCGACGGAGCGGCAGATGTTTTCGACGCCGTTCCTAGTCGAGGGCTGGGCGTTGCATTGGGAGATGCTGCTGTGGGAGCAGGGCTATGTTTCCACGCCGCAGGAGAAGGTGGGGGCATTGTTCTGGCGCATGCACCGTTGCGCGCGGGTGATCATCAGCCTCAAGTTCCACCTCGGTGAGATGACGCCGGATCAGATGGTGGACTTTCTGGTCGACCGCGTAGGCCACGAGCGTTCCGGTGCGACGGCGGAAGTGAGGCGCTACATCGGGGATGATTACGGTCCGCTCTATCAGGCCGCCTACATGACGGGTGGTCTGCAATTGCGGGCGCTCTACAAGGAGCTGGTGACAGGCGGCAAGATGACGCCGAAGGATTTTCACGACCGCATTCTCCATGAAGGCCCCGTTCCGATCGAAATGATCCGGACGGCGCTGAAAGGCGAGAAGCTGCCGAAGGATTGGAAACCGACGTGGCGGTTCGCGGAGGATTTGAAGTAAGCGATTCGTGTGGGGTGCGACGAACGTTGATCTCCGTCCTAAAGGGACGTCTCATCAAAGCCTGGGACGAAGTCCCAGGTCTTGTGGCCGCCGTGATCCGTGTCCTGAAGGGACACCTCATGTGGGTTGGGGCGTGAGAATGATTCGAGCGCCAACGAAGATCCGGTGCGGTCCCAGCATGATGCGTCCCTACAGGACGCGGACATTCCGACCGAGCCCACCTGGGGTTTCACCCCAGGCTTTGATGAGGCGTCCCTTCAGGACGAAGAGCGTGTGCATCGTCCCGTTGAGGACGCGAAGCGTAGTAGCGCGAAGGTCCTCCTTCGCGTGCTGGGTGCGGCGCGATCGGGGATAAGGGTAGCCTTTGTCCCGAGGAGGTCCGCCAGATGTCTGCCAAGCGGGAGCTTGGCAGCTACTACGCTTCGCGGGTTGTTCGGGATCAGCCCAGGCTTTGGTGAGCCGTCCTTTCCGGATGGGGATCCACGCTTCGTTCGCGTGCGATGTCCTCCCGCAGGCCGCTGATGAATTTTCCCATGTCCCGCCAGATGGTGCTGTAGAATTCACGATCCGTGCCGCCGAGCGCGATCAACGCGCCGCGATGATTGATCCAGAGCACGGTGCCCGCAGCCAGACCACGGAGGCGGAAGAGACATTCCCAGACACGTCCGTAGCGTCTGCCCGTGCGATGTGCGTCACTGCCGAGACGGGCGCGATGGAAGGCGATGTGACCGGCCTCGTCCCGGATGATCAGGCGGCACATGCCGCGCAGCGCTTCATCGCCGCCGTGGCGGTGCAGCATTTTGTAGTAAACGTGGCTCACGATCTCGGTGAGCAGCAGCGCGTAGAGTTCGAATCCCACTCCCAACCACTTCCGCAGGCCGCAGAACAGGCCGAAGCTCCAATGCGTTTCGATCGGTGTGCCACCCAGTCTCGCCAGCATCACCCCGAGCAGCCGGGAATGCTCGACCTCCTCCTTGAACCACAGATCCACCAGCGTGCGGATGCCGGGATCGGAGGCGAGCAGGCTTTCCCGGTTCCAAGCGATCAGATAGGCGGGGCCGCCACCATCGCCGAGCTGGAATTGCTGGATCGAGCGGGTGAGTTTCGCGAGGCGCTTGCCTTGCAGATCGAGCGGCGCGCTCCAATCGGGTTCGGGGCGCTCGATGCCATTGCGGCGGAAGTGTGAGATCCAGTGGTCGATGTTCATCTGGGCCGGACGTTCCCAAGCGAATGGGAAAGTCCGGCGCGGATGGGATGAAAAGCGGGTGAAGATTCGTGGAAGCTCACTTGCTCCACAGATACACCCAGCGCTCGGAGACGACCTTGCCGGTCTCGTCCTGGAGCTCGCAGGTCATGTCGATGTCCTTCGCGTCCTTCGGCTCGAAGACGAAGAAGGCACGCAGCACCTGCGGCATGTGAATGGCCGGGTTGCGGCCGTCCGCCACGGCGATGTCATCGACATTCGGCATGCTCAGGTCGGTGAGGCCCACGTGGACGAGCTTCACGTCCGGATTGTTCAGGGTCACCACCGGCTTGATCTTGGTGGCGTCATCCCACTTCGGATCGCCGACTTTCTTCTGCGGGTAGAGCGGCTTGGCGAAATCCACGGCCACGAGCATCTGGCCCGGCTGCTTCACCGGCATGCCGGGGCGGGTGGCCTTGACTTCGAACAAGCCGGAGGGCGCGGGATCACGCATCCAGCGCAGGCGGTAGTGGAAGTGGTAGGCCTTGCCGACTTCAAGGCCCGGCTCCGGCTCCCACAGCAGGATCACGTTGTCATCGGTCTCATCGTGCGTGGGCATCTCGATGAGGTGGAGCTTGCCGAGATCGAAACCTTCCACCGGTTCCACCTTCACGCTCGGGCGGTTGTGGTAGCCGGCCTCGGCATCCTGATAGGAGGAGAACGAACGGTCGCGCTGGAGCAGCGACCACGAGCGCGGCTTCTCCAAGCGGAAGACGCAGTGGCGGAAACGATCCGCCGCATGTTCCAGCGGGCGGTAGTGGAGATTGCCGCTGCCCAGCTCCATCAGCACGCCATCGCTGTCATGCACTTCCGGACGATGGTCGTAGGGGCGTGGCTGGGTGCCCTCGCCGAACCAGAACATGCTGGAGAAGGGCGCGAGGCCGATCTGCTGGACCGGCTTGCGGAAGGTCAGCTCGGCCTCGACGTCCATCACGGTTTCCGTCCCCGGAGTGACGGTGAACTGATAGGCGCCTGCCACGCTCGGGCCATTGAGAAGTGCCCAGGCCTTGAGCGACTTGTCTTCCTTGGTCGGCCGCTGGAGGTGGAACTCGGTGAAGTCCGGGAACTCTTCCGGCACGCCGGGCAGACCGCTGTTCAGCGAAAGTCCGCGTGCGGAGAGGCCATACACCGTCTTCTGTGGGATGGCGCGGAAGTAGCTCGCTCCCTGGAAGACGAGGAACTCATCCATGTAGTCCTCGGAATTCAGGTGGGTGCGGGCACGCCAACCGGAGTAGCCCTGTGGAGCGGGAGTGCCCTTCGGGATGACGTTCTTGCCGTAGTTGAAAAGGCTCTGGTTGAAATCGAGATGCGTCGATTTCCCGCCGACGACTTCGGACACGGAGACGGTGCGCTTGGTGGTCCAGCCGGGGTGGAAGAAGTCCACGGAGAAGTTCGCCTTCTGGTCCCACCACAGGCCGGACTCCATCTTGAAGCGGATGTCACGGTGCTGGTCGTAGGTGAGGTTTTTCCAGTAGTCGGCCAAGTTGTCCTTCGGAGCCTCATAGGGCGCGGCGGCCAGCGTGCGGGCCTCGGCGCGCAGCGTGTCGTAGGAGAACTCCTCGGCGGCCATGCCGGTGGCGGACAGGGCGAGCAGGAGGCAGGCGGGAAGGGGCTTCGGAGCGGCGGTCACAGGGCTTCTATTCTTCCCGGAGGTCCTGCGAAAAGCAAGGACGGGCGGAGTGCTCCAACAGGAACGCGGGGGCCCGGAGAGGGCATCTTGCGCGGGGCTTTGGAACCAGCGGCTCCTTGACGTTCCGTCGATGTACGGCGAATATAACAGTATGGCCCAGCAAAGAGGAAACGACCCGTGGTATCACTACAAGGTTTTCACCCATCTGTGGCAGCCGCCGGAGATGGAGGAGGCGCGATTGATCGTTATTTCCCGCACGGAAATGACCCCGCCGGAGTTGCGCGCGGTGTTGGTCCGGTCCGGTCGCGCGGTGGCGGGCGGACTTTGGGCGGAGGCGGTTGCTCCCGGCAGCTACACCTCCGGGGAGTTGGAAACGCCCGAGGACTATATCCTCATCGGCGAGCTTCCCGCTTCCACGCCGGGAGAGATGCCGGCCCGGCCGACGGAGCGCGATCCCACGCTCGACTATCCTTTCCAGCAGCGGGCCTGAAGGGCTGCCACCAAAGAAGCCCCCGCCCCAAGCTCGGGACGGAGGCTCATGTTTTGGGGGGAGAATGTTCCGCCTCCTGCCGGCTCAGCGGCGGCGCTTGAAAAGGGTGACCAGACCCAGCGCGCCGAGCAGAAGCCCGCTTGGCTCCGGGACGGCGACGATCGGGGTGCCGGAAATGGCGGTGATCTTGAAGCGGTCGATGTCGCTGCCCGAGAACTCGCCACGCTTCGCGCCGAAGAGGATGGCATTCATGGTGCCGCTGCCACTGATGGATACCGTGCGGGCGCTTTCGCTGGCGGTGGAGAAATCCGCGGTTTCCGCGCTGAATCCGAGCGAGGCGAGATCGGCGTAGGTCTTACCCGTGAGATTGAGATTCGGGGAGACGCTGCCGACCCAATAGGTGACGTCCCGGTCGTAGACACCGTAGGGGTCGATGGTGACGCCGGTGATCTGAACATTCGAGCTGAACATGAAGAGCACCCATTCATCGGGGCCTTCATTGTCGAGCTGGTGATCGATGCCGGACGGGTCCTCGGTGCCGCTCACGACTCCCATGCCCACATTCCACTGGCCGAGCGAGGCGGCTTCCAAGGCATTGTCACTGCTGCCGTAGGTGTAGGCCCAAGCGCTGGCCGTGACGGTGACGTTGCTCTTGGTGAAGATCAGTTTGTCACCTGCATCCAGCACTCCTGCGGAACCGGTGAGGTTCCAGGTCAGGGATTGGGCACAGACGGGCAAGCACGCGACGGCCAACAGGCCAGCCGCGAGGGCTGCGACAGCTTTCATGGGGGGACGGGGGGATGGGGGAGAACAGCTTGGCCCGGTGGCTGCCGTGGCGAAGCGTTGTTAGAATGCTCCCCCGGAAGGTCCGCATCAACGTAAAATCAACTCTCCCACGCGATCGCGGAGGTGAGGCTTATACAAAATCAACGCGTTATGACTGGGGTCTCACGGCTCCTGCCCATCCATCTCCGCAACCGGTTCCGCTTGCGGGCGGTTCAGGTGGTTGGGTTTCATGAGGTCATACAGGTTGCCGCAGGTACATGCAGCGGAACTGCTGGGTGAAAAGCAGGCTGATACAGGCGGTGGTGCCGTGATTGAGCGGAGCGAGCCGGACCGCACGGCCATGAGGAAGGGCTCCGCTGTTCAAGAGCGGTGTGCCCTTGCACAGGGGGCAGCGTGCCGCGCGGCGCTTGAAGAACGCCCAGATCCAGGCGGCGATGCAGGCCAGCATGGCGCCGATCAACAGGCGCGACGTGAGCTCGTTCCGATAGATGCCGAACAGGACCGCACACGTCACCCAGCCGATCAGGCAGAGATAGTAGACCGCCGTCCACAACATGGCGGAAATGAACGGGGCCCGGTAGGGAAGCGAGCGCGCCCGTGCCGCCGGGTTCTTGCGGGACCGGTGTTTATGGGCGTCCTGGCGGGAGGGGCTCATTGCAAAAGCGCAATGGGACGCTCCATTATTTCAGGAATGTTGACAAGTATGGAGTTCCTTGCCGATCGACCGGATGGACTACGGTGAATCCAGTAGTTGTCCCCGATTCCCGCCGGAAGGCATCCCCGGCGGTGTGAGCTGCCCGGCCGGGCGACGAGCGTCCCCTTTGCCATGAACCCGCCGCAGGCCGGGTAGCTCGGTTCCACCAGGTAAGTTGATGACGAAATCCCAGGGTGCGGGAGAGGGAGGAGGGGAGAAGGCGGTTGCCTTCATTGCTCCCCGGGAGGAGGCGGCGGAGCGCCTTCCGGCGGGGGGCCATCCGGAGGAGTACCTCCGGGAGGAAAGGAGGGTGGCCCTCCTGATCCGCCAGCCGGGCCGCCCTGGTTACCGGTGCGACGGCCTGGAGGGCCACCAAATCCACGGCTGATCTCGGACTTGCCGATACCGCCTACAAGTTTGCCATGTTCGACCTCCTCGGCCGTGAGGCCCATGATGATGTCGAACTTCGCGGTGAGCTCTCCGACCTTGGAGCCCTCCACCGCTTTGAATTCCACGAGCACGGATTCACGTGCCTTCGCATCGCGCACGCCGGAGAGCACTCCGTCCTTCGCATTGTCCGCGAAGCCCTTCACCATCATCTGGGTGGTGTAGATCCGCTGGCCGCCCTTGCTGACGGCGAAGTGGATGTGCGGAGCGCGCCACATGCCGTTCAGGGTGTAGGCCACCGGCTTGATCGTGCGGAAGAAATACTGGCCGGTGGAGTCCGTGAGGTAGCGTCCGTAGCCTTGGAAATTGCCATCGTCCCCGCCGGGATTGCGGCCCTTGGTGTGGATGTAGGACTGCTTCGCATCGCACTGCCAGATCTCCACCACCGCATTGCGCAGCGGTTGGCCGGTGGCGGTCAGCACGCGACCGGTGAGGTAGGTGATTTCACCGACGGCGGGGTTGATCGAATCGTTGATGATGAGCAGATCGTTGTCCGTATCCAGCGGCATCTTGTCCGGATGGTACGGACCTTCCGTCATGCGGGGCGTGATGACCAGGGCGGGGCTCTTCTCCAGCTCCTCCGCCATCAACCCACGGGTGGTGAAGAGGGCGGCTCCGAGGCCGAGGCTTCCAAGGAAACCGCGGCGTGAGGGGAGGTGTGGAGTCGGATCGCTCATGGAATCTTTCGTGATGGGGCGATCCTCGCACGGGGTCCATTAAGTTCCGGTTAAGCGTGGAAAAATAATGATCGGTCTGAAAAAAAGGGCATTCGGATGAGATGAAATTTCCCAATTGAGAGGCTGGATTTCATCGTTCCTTCATTTTCATTCTGCCAGACTCGCGCATGCGCGTGCTGTTGGTGGAGGACGAGCCCCGGCTGTTGAAGACTCTGGAAAAGGCGTTCCGGGAGCAGGGCTATGCCGTCGATACGGCCTCCGATGGAGACGAGGGATGGTTCAAGGCGGAGAACTACGATTACGATGCCGTGGTTCTGGACGTGATGCTGCCGCAGCTCGATGGCTGGGAAATCCTGCGCCGCCTGCGTGTGGTGAAGAACACTCCCGTGCTCATGCTCACCGCGCGTGATACCACTCCTGACCGCGTGCGCGGGCTCGATGGCGGGGCGGACGATTATCTGATCAAGCCCTTCGATCTTTCCGAACTGTTCGCCCGTGTGCGCGCCATCGTCCGCCGCCATGCGGGACAATCCGCCTCCACGGTGGAACTCGGCGATGTCTCGATCGACACCCGGACCAAGGTGGTGACGCATGGCGGGCGGGTGGCGAATCTCACCGCGCGTGAATACTCGATCCTCGAATACCTGGCCCTGCACCGGGGACGGCTCGTGACCCGCACGGAGATCCACGAGCATCTCTTCGATGAAAACGACGACTCGCTTTCCAACCTCATCGACGTCCACATTTTCAGCATCCGGAAGAAGCTCCGCTCCGACCTGATCTCCACCCGCCGCGGCCACGGCTATCTGATCGAATCCTGATCCCACCCTCATGGCATCCCGTTCCATCCGCTGGCGTCTCCAGGCCTGGCTCGCGCTCTTCCTCGTGCTGCTGCTCACGGGGTTCGGGGCCAGCGTGTGGCAGCTCGAACGGCTCGGCATGATGCGGAGGGTGGACTCGGAGTTGGAAAAGAAAGTGTCCCTCCTCAGTGTCACGGTGCGCGGTGGGGAAGACTCCATGATCCGCATCCCGTATGTGGATTGGACTCCGCCGGACGTGTATGCACCACCCTTGCCACCGGGTCCGGGACCGGGGCCTTCTCCTTTCCGCAGTGGTCCGGGCGGTCCGCATGGCCGCGACCGGTCGATGCCGGCACTGCCGAAGATTCCCGATGAGGTGCAGAAGTTCTTCGCCACCCAGCCATCGGAAGGGGCCTTTTATTACTGCATCTGGCGTGGCGACCGTGAGGAGATGCGCTCGGGTGCGGCTCCTGCGGACGTGCCGGCTCCGGCGCGCATGGGCCGGGAAACCACCGTCCGCTACCGTGAGCGCGACAATGTGAGGGAAGCCTATCATTTCACCGAGCGCGGGCACTGCATTCTCGTGGGGACCTCCCTGGATGCCCAGCGCAAGGCTCTCACCGAGCGTGTGATGCCGCTGGCCTTGATCGGGATCGGCGTGCTCGTGACCGGACTGGCGGGAGGCTGGTGGCTGACCACGCGGGCGATCCGGCCCATCGAGGAGATCGGCACCACCGCGCGGCGCATTTCGGATGGTGATCTCTCCCAGCGTATCCCGGTGACCGGTGACAGCGAGTTGGCGGATCTCGCCGTGGTGCTCAATACCACCTTCTCCCGTCTCGAGCAGGCGTTCGAACGCCAGCGCCAGTTCACTGCGGATGCTTCCCACGAACTGCGGACGCCGCTCACGTTGATGATTTCAGAAGCGCAGACGACCTTGGCGCGCGAGCGTTCACCGGAAGACTATCGTGAGGCGTTGGCCGGCTGTCTGGATGCCGCGCAGCAGATGCGGCGGCTTACGGAAGCCTTGCTTGATCTTGCCCGCACGGACGGTGCGCCGGGTGCGGAGAGGGCAGTGTTCGATCTCTCGATCTGCGCGCGTGAAGTGGCCGAGCGTTTCCAGCCGATGATCGCGGAGAGCGGATTGACCCTGGAGCTGGATCTGTCTCCGGTGGAGATTGAGGGCGGAGTCGAGCGCTTCGGCCTCGTGGTCGGCAATCTGCTTTCCAATGCCATCCACTACAACGTGCGCGGCGGCACGGTGCGGGTGATTACGCGCCGCAGCGGGGAGATGGCGGAGCTTCTCGTGGAGGACACGGGTATCGGCATCTCGAAGGAGGAGCAGGCGCAGGTGTTCGAACGCTTCTTCCGCGCCGACAAGGCCCGCTCCCGTGCGGACGGCAAGTTCGGTCTCGGACTCGCCATCTGCCGCGCGGTGGTGGAGGCGGATGGCGGGACCATCCAGCTCGAAAGCGAACCGGGGAAGGGAAGCTCCTTCCTCGTCCGCTATCCGAGCCGGTAAATCTTCCTACCTCGGCGCTGTTAGAGCGTGTGGCCCATCCGCAGCTTCTTGGTCTCGAGGTATTTCTCGTTGTGCGGGTTGGCAGGCAGGCTGATCGGCAGTTGCTCGACGATCTCCAATCCGTAGCCGCCGAGGCCGACGACTTTCTTCGGATTGTTCGTGAGCAGGCGGATGCGGCGCACGCCGAGGTCACAGAGGATCTGCGCTCCCATGCCGTAGTCGCGCAGGTCGGACGCGAAGCCGAGCTTTTCGTTCGCCTCGATCGTATCCAGGCCGAGCTCCTGGAGCTTGTAGGCGTGGATCTTGGCTGCGAGGCCGATGCCACGGCCTTCCTGGCGGAGGTAGAGCAGCACGCCGCCTTCTTGGGAAATGCGCTCCAGCGCCTTCGCAAGCTGGCCGCCGCAATCGCAGCGCTTCGAGAGGAACACGTCACCGGTCAGGCACTCCGAGTGCACGCGGACGAGCACGGGCTTCTCCGGATCGATGGGACCTTTGGAAAGCGCCAGGTGGTGTGAGCCATCGGTGTGGACCTTGTAGAGGTGGCAGTCGAAATCACCGTAGTCGGTGGGCAGCTTGATGGTCTGCTCACGCTCGACGAGTTTCTCGGACTTGCGCCGCCATTCGATGAGCTGGGCGATGGTACAGGCCTTGAGGCCGTGCTTCTTCTGGTAGTCGCCGAGCTGGCCGACGCGGGCCATCGTACCATCGTCATTCATCACCTCGCAGATCACTCCGGCGGGGGGCAATCCGGCGAGCCGGGCGAGATCGACGGCCGCCTCGGTATGCCCGGCACGGCGCAGCACGCCGCCTTCCATGGCGGCAAGCGGGAAAACGTGACCCGGCTGGACGAAGTCATCCGGTCCCACGCTGTCATCCGCGAGCAGCTTCACGGCCAGAGCGCGGTCCGGGGCGGAGATCCCGGTGGTGATGCCTCGGGCGGCATCCACGGAGACGGTGAAGGCGGTTTTCTGACCCTCGCGGTTGCGGCGGGCCATCTGCGGAAGTTCCAGATGCTGTGCGCGCTCGGCGGTGATCGGCGCGCAGATCAGGCCGCGGGCATGCACGGCCATGAAATTGACCATTTCCGGGGTGCAGAGCGAGGCGGCCCCGATCAGGTCGGCTTCGTTCTCGCGGGACGGATCGTCGGCCACGATGACCAACCGGCCGGCAGCCACCTCGGCGATGATTTCCTCAATCGGGCTGAATTCCAATGCGCTCTCGGACACGCGGAAGATTTAGACCCGGATCGGCCCCGGGACAACCGCTGAATGCAGGTGGGGGCGGTTGGGCTTATTTTCCCGCCGTGGCGGTCTCCAGGACGGCCTTGAAAGCGGGCTTTGGCTTGCCAGCGCGGTCGAAGAGCAGCGGATGGCTGGTGCGACCACGGATCGGCCAGTGGTTCAGCCATGAATCCCCATCGGTGAGGCCCCAGAAGGTCACGCGGGTGACGGTGCCACGGTGTTTCCCATAGAGGCTGAACAGCTCCGCGTAGCGCCGGGCAAGAGACTGCTGAACGGCATCGGGCAGGCCGTTGGCATAAGGATTGAGCGCGGGATCGGCGGCTTCATTGCGGGAGACATCCGCACTGGTGCTGCTCGTGCGGGAGGGCAGCACGTCGATGTCCAGCTCGGTGATCATGACCTTCAGTCCCGCCCGACCGAAGGCGGTGAGGGTTTCATCCAACACCGGGATGGCGGGCCAGGTGAGGGTCATGTGGCTCTGGATGCCCACGCCGGTGATGGGCACACCGGAGGTCTTGAGTTGGGTCAGCAGCTTGACCGCACCATCGCGCTTGCGGCCGCCTTCGATGCCGTAGTCATTGTAATAGAGTTGGGCGGAAGGATCGGCTTCGTGGGCGTATTCGAAGGCCTTGGCGATGTAGTCATCCCCGATGATCTTCCGCCACGGAGAATCGCGGAGGGTTCCGTCTTCCTCGAGGGCTTCGTTCACCACGTCCCAGCCCTTTACCCGGCCCTTGTAACGTCCGACCACGGTCTGGATGTGGGCCTTCATCCGGGCGAGCAACGTTTCCCGGTCCACCGGATTTCCCGAGGCATCCTTGAACAGCCACGCCGGAGCCTGCGAGTGCCAGACCAAGGTGTGCCCGATGACAAACATGCCGTTCTTCTCCCCGAAGGAGACGATCTGATCCGCCGCCTCGAAACGATACTCGCTCTCACGCGGATGCAGCGCCTCCCACTTCATCGCATTCTCCGGAGTGAGGCTGTTGAACTGGGTGCGCAGCAGCGTGGTATCTCCGGTGAGCTGGTCCGGCCGCACCGCCACGCCGATGAGAAAGCGGTCCTTGAACGCTTCCTTGAGTGTGGTTTGGGCGCGGGCGGAACCAAGGGACAGGACCAGCACGGCGGCTGCGGAGAAGGCGTGACGGAGTTTCACTGGGGATGGCCGGGAGGAGTCCCGGATATGCTGAGATCTAGGGATTCCCAGAGGCAGCGACAACCGCCGATTGGGGCAAAACAGCCACGCCAAACGAGGTTTGTGGATACGTTATGAATGATTCTAAGTGCTAATAAAATTAGTTCGAGCTAAAATTAATCTTGTGGGATGGCTGGGGGGCCGCCTAACCAAGGCGCATGAGACGCATGACCACGCTGTGGATAGGGATGGGGCTGTTGACCGGCGGAACGGCACTGGGAATGCAGCGCGATCTTACCCCGGATCGCCCGGACACCACGGAGTGCCCGATCACGGTGGAGCCGGGCGTATGGCAGATCGAAACCAGTCTATGGGAATACAATCGGGACGAATCCGGTGGCGTCCTCAGCGAGTCCTGGATCTTCGGTCAGGCGAATTTGAAATTCGGTCTCACTCCTTCGGACGACCTCCAGTTCGTCTTCACGCCGTGGGAGGAAGACCACCAGCGGGGATTCGGCATCCGGTCGAGCGACTCGGGTGCTGGTGACGTCACGCTGCGTTGGAAGCACAATCTATGGGGCAATGATGGCGGAGAGAGCGCGATGGCCTTGATGCCGTTTGTGAACATTCCCACCCAGACCGCCATCAGCACGGGGGAGTGGGAGGGGGGCTTGATCGCGCCGCTGGCCTTCGAGCTGGGGGAGGATCTCGGTCTCACCACGCAGTTGGAGATCGATCGCACGTGGGACGCGGACTCGGGCAGCCACCATTGGGAGCTGCTTCACAGTGCCTCGCTGGGGTTCGACTTTACGGACTCGATCGGAGCTTACGTGGAATACATCGGCATCGCCGGGGATGCTCCCTATCAGGCGATTGCGAGCACGGGACTGACGTGGGCGGTGTCCGATCGGTTGATGCTGGATGTGGGAGTCACCCACGGGCTGACAGATTCGGCCCCGGATTTTTCGATCTTCCAGGGGCTCAGCTATCGCTTCTAAGGGGCTTCACCGTCATCCGTCGCTGGCCTTTGGAAAGGACTCCCGGAGCAGATTCGGGATCAGGAAGAGCCCCATAATTTCCACGACGAGGGCGGTGAGGGTGAGCCAGCAACCGATGCCGATGCGGGAATAGGCCGCCGCGTCGGGAAGACGGCCCCAAGGCAGGCTATGGCAGCGGATCAGCCAGATGAGCATGGTCAGTGCGAGTATGCGGACCACCCAGAGAGTGGCGCGCGAATGACCGAGCGGACGAGTGAGAAAGGGCATCGCCAGCATGACGAGGAATGCGACGGGCCAGATGATCAGCAGCACTTCCGGCCAAGGGGATGCAAGGAGTGAGGTGAACGAACGATGGTTGTGGGCTTGGTCGAGACTGAAATCCCATAGATCCCGTAGGAAATAGACGGGCACCTCCTGAGGCGGGAGTTGGGCGGAGACCGTGTAGGAATCGATCATTCGGAATTGGACCGAATGGATGGTGCGCTCGTCGGAGTGAGGCCGTGTATAAACGGTCCACCGATGGAGCATCGGGCTGATGAGCGAGGTATTGCTGACCCACGCTGTAGGCTCCGAGTTTTGGTAATAAATCTGAGCCTTCAGAGGGATGTGATCCCACGGCAGGCATTGGGCGATGCCCATGAGGAGCACGGCCAGCCACAGGAGGAGCTTGGCAGGCAGGGAGCGGGAGGTAGCCATTGCACGGAGATTGAGGGGGAGGACGGGAAAGTGCCAGCAGTTAGCGTGGTATTGTCAGCTTGGTGTTAGAAGTGAGTGCGTGGTGGCTGGGAGTGGCTCCTTTCCAGGAGCCATGAGAAAGGGGAGTGATTTCCTTTCGCTTTCGCCACGAACGGGGTTGCCCGTCCACGGACCTTTGTGAGCGAAGGTGGTCGCTCGTCGCAATGGCGGCTCGAAAGCCGCCACCCCAGCGGCTCTCGCGCTCCCGTATTGAGAATGCCGATGGCTTTGCTTCGGCGGTGGGTCGGTTAGGAAAGGGTGTCCCTGCCGCGAGGTGGGGAAGTTCCACTCTCAAACTCATGATGAAGATGATGAACCGGATGGCGGCCCTTGTGCTTGGGCTGGGTGCTGTGGCGTGCTCGAACCAAGGAACATCCCCGCAAAAACCGGGTGCGTCCGCGCCTGCCCGCAACCCGAACAGCCGGAACATTTCCGCGAAGGGGAGTTTCGTGAAGGACGGCTGGGTACTGGTGGACATCGCCAACCAAGGTAAGCAGCCGGTGAAGGTGCAGACCGCTCCGCCTGCCGTGATCTACACCGCTCTCAACGGCCGCAAGGAGCGGTGGGTGAATGCGGCGGAATATCGTGGAGGCCACGCGACCTCTCCCAGCGGCGGCACGGAAGAGATCGCTCCGGGGCAGGGGAAGCGCATCCTGCTCAATCCGCAGACCTACGTGTCCGCCGAGGGCGGTTCGCCGGTGAAGTCATTCAATCCGAAGAGCGGGAAGTATTCCTTCGAGATCGAGGTGAACGGTCGGAAGTCCGTGCGTCCGATCGAGGTGAAGCCGTAGGACCGGGAGTGGCTCCTTTCGAGGAGCCATGAAAGGGCGGGCGCGGTCTTTTGAGATGCAATCGCCGTCCTCCTTTCACACTCCGATGGTGCGCGGGCGCAAGCGGTTCCAGCCCCTGCCATGGCGGCTCGGAACCCGCCACCTCCAGCAGTCGTCCGCAAAATTGCGATAATTGCGGTAATTGCGAAAAGCCATTTCCGCAATACGGGAGTCAGTTGCAATAATTCCGGTATATCTATAGATACCGGATTATCGCAATCCCGAGCGTGGCGCTCCGGAGGTCACGCCTTGTAGTTGCCTTCGTGCAGCACCTTGCCGCCCTCGGAGGCGAACATCTTGGTGCGCAGGCCCTTCGAGTCCGCGGTGAGCAGGATCACGGTGCCCTGCTTCATGGCCGGGCCGCCACCGATGAGCACGGGGATCGGCGGGGTGTCGGTTTCCGGTCCCTTTTCGATGGTGAAGGTCTTTTTCTCCGGCAGGTATTTCCAAGCGTGGTCGTGGCCGGCCAGCATGAGGTCGAACTTCGCGGTGGCGATGCGCTGGCTCCATTCATCCCGTGAGACGATCGAGTAATCGCCGGTGGGATCGTGCAGCGGGATGTGGGCGACGAAGACGCGGTGCTTGGCATCCTTTACGGCCGGTGTGGCGAGGTGCTGGTCGAGCCAGGCGGTTTGCTTGCGGCGGAAGGCTTCCCAGAAACGCGGGCGCTTGTAGCTGGTGGGATCGGTGGTGGGGGAGTCGTCCTCACCGGTGTCCATGAAGGTGAAGTGCACCGGGCCGGCATTGAAGGCGAACTGCCACTGCTGGTCCGCCTCCGGAGCGGCGGCATCGAGGTGCGGCAGGTCGAACATGTAGGCGAGCTTCTTGCTGAAGCTGCCGCGCAGCTCGTGATTGCCACGGATGAAGACGATCGGCTTCTGCGAGCCATCCAGCAGGCGGACGTAGTCGTTCCACAAACGGAACACGACCGAGGCACCATCGGAGGCGCTGGGGTCGTTGATCATGTCGCCATTGAAGATGCTGAACTCGAACTCGTCCTTCTTCAGGTTCGCCAGGGCCGCCTCGAAGGTATCGAGGTGGTTGTGGATGTCGTTGAAGATGGCCACCTTCAGTTCCGGGGCCTTCGGATCGAAGGTGCGGAAGGTATAGGTCGGCGTGGATTCCTTGGCGTCACCGGTGGCGTAGCGGACCTGGTAGCGGTAGGCGGTGCCGGGCTGGAGCTTGGAGAGGCGGGTCTTCCAGAAGGTCCAGGGCGTGCCCGGGATCGGGGTGCCGGTGGCTTCCAGCTCCACGAGCTTGGTTTGTCCGTCCTTCACCGCGGCGACCTTCACGGCGGTGGCCTTCTGGGCGAGGAAACACACCGTCATGCCATCCGGGGCGGGGTTCTGAAGGTAGGGCAGCAGGACGTCCGGCAGCGGCTCAGGAGCTGGCGTGTCCGCTCCCAGCGCACGGCTGAGGGGCAGGGCGGTGGCGAGGAGACCGGCTTGCTTGAGGAGGGAACGACGCGAGAGATTCATGGAATTGGGTGCAGTAAACCATTTTCCGCCGGTGCTGGCGATGGGCATAGCAGCCGAACCTTATGGCATTTTGGCCACGAAATCTGTCCTTCGGTCACAGATCCGGCCGCAGGAGGAATGCCGGTACCGGCCCCGGCGGGGTGGCTGGCGGTGGCATGGGGATTGAGATCTTGTTAGATTGCACTCCTCGGCGGTTCTGGTGGATTGCGGGGAAATGCTGCGGAGAGTGGGCCAACATTGGAAGATCACGGTGGCGGCCCTTTTGGTCACGGTCACGGCATTCGACTACTTCTCGGGTTACGAGCTGTCCTTTGCGGTCTTTTACCTGATCCCGGTGGTCATCACCGCCTGGCATGCCCGCTGGTCCGTGGCCTGCGTGGTATCCATGGTCAGTGTCGCGTGCTCGCTGCTCGGAGACGTGGCGGATGGCGCGCGTTACAGCAGCATCCTGGTGGTCTGGTGGAACATGGTCATCCTGTTCTGCTTCTACCTCTCGATGGTCACCGTGGTGCTGAAATTGAAGGCCAGCCGTCAGGGTCTGGAAGCGAGGGTGAAGGAGCGGACGGCGGAGCTCATGGAGGAGATCGCCGCGCGGGAGCGATTGGAGAAGGCGCTGCTGGACGTGAGTGAGAAGGAGCAGCGGCGGATCGGGCACGATCTGCACGACAGCGTCTGCCAGCATCTGACCGCCACTGCCATGGCGGCGCAGGTTCTTTCCGACAAGCTGACCACGAAGCAGCAGCAGGAGTCCAAGGACGCGGGGCGGCTGGTGGAGCTGATCGAAGATGGCATCGACCTGTCGCGGCGTCTGGCGCGTGGCTTGGCCCCTGTGGAGCTGGATACGGAGGGATTGGCCACTGCGCTCCGTGAACTCGCACGTCAGATCCAGGAGCAGCACCGGCTGCGGTGTGCCGTGGACATTGCCTCCCATGCGGTGATCCACGATCCGCAGGTGACCACCCAGCTCTTCCGGATTGCCCAGGAAGCGGCGCGAAATGCGGCCCGACATGGGGTGGGGGATGTGATCTCCATTTCGCTGCACGATGTGGAGGGTGGGCTCGAAATGACCGTGCGGAACGATGGCCCGCGGAAGGAGAGCAGCCCCGGTGGCAGGGGGGGCATGGGCTTGCACATCATGAAGTACCGTGCTTCGATGATCCACGGCACGTTTCATGCAAGCGTGACGGAGGGCGGATTCGAGGTAAAGGTCCGCGTGCCCTTGGAGGAGGGTCGCCATGAATGAGAAGCACCGGATTTTTCTTGTCGATGATCATCCGCTGGTGAGGGAGTGGCTGACCACGCTCATCCAGCAGCAGCCTGATCTGAGCGTCTGTGGAGAGGCGGAGTCCGCACCTGCGGCGCTGAGCGGGATCGAGCGCTTGAAGCCGGATGTGGTGGTTGTCGATCTGACTCTGGAAAGCGGCTCCGGCCTGGAGCTGGTGAAGGACGTGCAGAGCGTTTCAGAGCGCAGCCTTTGCCTCATCCTGAGCATGCATGACGAGCTGACCTATGCCGAGCGGGCGTTGCGCGCTGGTGCCCGCGGCTACGTTTGCAAACGGGATTCGACCCGCCAGATCGTCGAGGCGATCCGGATGGTATTGGCGGGCCACATTTATCTCAGTGACGAGATGAAGGGGATGATGGCCGAGAAATGGATCGGAAACCGTGCGGCTCCCGGAATCGGCCAGCTCAGTGACCGTGAATTGGTCGTGTTCCAGATGCTGGGCCAGGGCAAGGAGACCAAGGAGATCGCGAGCTCGCTGAGCATCAGCGTGAAGACCGTCCAAGTCTATTGTGCGAGGATCAAGGAGAAGTTCCAGCTTGCGAACCACACCGAGCTGCTGCGTGAGGCCATCCGCTGGAATGACGCCAGTGCCGGTGGGGGAACGGATCTGGTGTAGGGTGGAATCCTACAAAGGAAGCAGCACCCGCCTGACATGACAGGTGGAGGGAACCGGGGGATGCTCGACCCATGCATAACAGCGTGGATCCATCGTCGTTGCTTTTCCCGAAAGTCAGTCTGCTTCTCGCGCTTTCTCTCGCGGTGCTTTCCATGAATTCGTGCCGCCAGGCGGATGCCGCGAGCACGACGGAAACGAGCCCGGAAGAGCCGACCGTGCCGGTGATCCGTCCGCAGGTGACGGAGGTGCCCTATGATTTGAGCTTCGTGGCGGACATCCGCAGCTCGGCCCACTTTCCACTGAAGGCGAACACGGGCGGAGTCGTGGAGAAGGTGCTGGTCGAGGAGGGTGCGCGGGTGAAGAAGGGCCAGCATCTCTTCACCGTGGCCGGCCGGGAGATCGAGACGGATCTGGCGAAGAGCAAGGCGGAACGCGCGGGGGATGAGGCGGACGTGAAGGTCGCGCGGATCGAGCTGAAGAACACCCAGGCTTTGTACGACAAGAAGATCGTGTCGCAGACGGAGCTGGATATGGCGGTTGCCAAGCTCGATTCAGCCTTGGCCAAGGTCCAGCAGTCGGACGCCGAGGTGGCCCAGAACGAACTGAAGCTGGAATACGCGCTCGTGACCGCTCCCGCCGATGGAGTGATCAGCCGCATCCCGCACCGCGCGGGCAGCCGTGTGGACGAGGGGGAGGATCTCACCGAGTTCTCCCAGGATGGTGACATGCAGGCCTACTTCTATGTCTCCGAGAAGGACTACTTCTCCCTGGTGAAGAACACCCGTTTCTTCGAGGAGGGCGCAGCCACGCTGGAGCTGGCGGATGGCAGCCGCTACCCGCTGCAGGGAAAGGTGGATTCCCGGGACACGATGGTGACCAAGGAGACGGGGAGCATCGCCTTCCGTGCCTGCTTCCCCAATCCGGAGGGGATCTTGAAGGAGGGGGCCAGCGGCCGCATTACGCTCCGGGCGAAGGTGCCGGATGCGATGGTGATCCCGCAGCGTTCCACCTTCGAGGTGCAGCACAAGCTGTGTGTGTATCTGTTGGGCGATGACAATGTGGTGAGGATGCGGACGATCGTTCCATCCTTCCGCTTCGCCAATTCCTTCGTGGTGGCGAGCGGCCTGCAGCCGAACGACCGCGTGGTCTATGAGGGAATCCAACTGGTGAAAGACGGAGAGAAGGCATTGGCCGCTTCGTCTGAAACCTCCCTGCCACCGGCACTCTGAGGTGTTTCCGCTCTCCCGGATCTCTCGGTCCCGGCTGTGCCACCGCGCAGTCAGGTGCCACGCCGGATTCTTCTTTCGTTCATCCAGATGACCTCACGTTTCATTCATCGGCCTGTCCTTTCGATTGTCATCGCCATTCTCATCGTGGTGCTCGGCCTTTTCGCCCTGAAGAGGCTGCCTATGGCGCAGTTTCCCAGCATCGCTCCACCGAAGGTAAACGTTGCGGTGGAATACACCGGAGCGAATGCGGAAGTCGTCACCCGTTCCACGATCATCCCGCTCGAGCGCGCGATCAATGGCGTGCCGGGGATGAAATACATGGCCGCGGATGTCGGCAATGACGGGGAGGGCACGTTGCAGGTGTTCTTTGAAACCGGCACCGATCCGGACATGGCGGCAGTCAACGTGCAGAACCGCGTTTCCGCCGTGATGGGGGAGCTCCCGGAGGAGGTGGTGAAGAACGGGGTGCAGGTCTCCAAGGAGGAGAACGCGATGCTGATGTACATCAACATCAGCAGCACCGATCCGGAGGTGGATGAGAAGTTCATGTACAACTTCGCCGACCTGCATGTGTTGGCGGAGCTGACCCGCGTCAAGGGGGTGGGCTATGCGGACGTGATGGGCGCGAAGGAATACGCGATGCGCATCTGGCTGAAGCCGGAGAAGATGCTCGCCTACAAGATTTCCTCCGGTGATGTGCTCGATGCCTTGGAGGCGCAGAACGTCGAGGCGGCTCCCGGTAAAATCGGCGAGAGCGCGGACAAGCGGAATCCCAGCCTGCAATACGTGGTCCGCTATGCCGGGAAATTCAATACGGAGGAGCAGTTCCGGAACATTCCCCTCCGCACCGATCCGGACGGGAAGATCCTGCGGATGAGTGATGTGGCGGACGTGGAGTTCGGCACGTCTTACTTTGACGTGGAGGCGAAGTACAACGGTCGCCCTGCGGCGGCGATCATGCTCAAGCAGCTTCCGGGATCGAATGCCCGTGAGGTGATCGAGCGCGTGAAGCAGCGCATGGAGGAGCTCAAGGCGGAGTCCTTCCTCAGCGGAATGAGCTACGAGGTCAGCTACGATGTTTCCCGTTTCCTGGATGCCTCGGTGGATGCGGTGGTTCACACCCTGATCGAGGCGTTCATCCTGGTGTCGATCGTCACGTTCCTGTTCCTCCAGGATTGGAGATCCACGCTGATCCCCGTGCTTGCGGTGCCGGTTTCCCTGATGGGGGCCTTCCTTTTCGTCCACTTCCTGGGGTTCTCGCTGAACCTGATCACCCTTTCCGCGTTGGTGTTGGCGATCGGCATCGTGGTGGATGATGCCATCGTCGTGGTGGAGGCGGTCCATGCGAAGATGGAGGGCAGCTCGATGGGACCGCGTGCGGCCACCGTGGCGGCGATGCGGGAGATCAGCGGTGCGATCGTGGCGATCACGCTGGTGATGGCGGCGGTGTTCGTGCCGGTGGCTTTCCTTTCCGGTCCCACGGGGGTCTTCTTCCGCGAGTTCGCCCTGACGATGGCCTCCGCGATCGTCTTGTCCGGCGTGGTGGCTCTGACGCTGGCCCCGGCCCTGTGCGCGCTGCTGCTGAAGAAGCATCACGGCGGATCGGAGAAGCCAAGAGGCCTGATGGGGCGCTTCTTCTACGGCTTCAACTGGATCTATGAAGGCTTTGCGGGCAAATACCGGAAGTTCATCTCGGCGATCGTTTCGCGCCGTCTCGTGACCTTCGTCCTGCTGGGAGTGCTGTGCCTGGCGGCGGGGAAGATCGGGTCGAAGCTGCCGATCGGCTTCATTCCTGAAGAAGACCAGGGGACGTTCTACGTGAGCGTGACCACACCTTCCGGCGCGACTCTGGAACGCACGAAGGCGGTGGTGGATGAGGTCCAAAGGAGCTGCCGTGACATTCCGGCCATCAAGTCGATCTCCACTCTCGCCGGCACCAACATTCTCTCGGATGGAACCGGTGCGACCTACGGCACCTGCCTCATGAACCTCCAGGACTGGGGCAAGCGCAAGGAGACGGTGAAGGAGGTGATGGCCGAGGTGCAGAAGCGGATCGAACACATCAAGGATGCCAGCATCGATTTGTTCCCGCCGCCCGTGGTCCCCGGATACGGCAATGCCAGTGGTTTCGAAATCCGCCTGCTGGACAAGACCGGCAAGCAGGACCTCAAGGAGATGGAAACGGTGGTGAAGAACTTCATCACCGACCTGAAGAAACGGCCGGAGATCGAGAGCGCGTTCACCATCTTCGATGTGAGCTACCCGGAGTATGTCCTGAACGTGGACTACGACCAGGCGGCGAAGCGGGGCGTGACGGTGAAGAACGTGATGGATTCACTGCAAACCTATACTCGGCAGCGATTACGCGACGAACTTCATCCGCTTCGGCCGCATGTATAAAGTGATGGTGCAGGCTCTGCCCGAGTATCGTGAGAAGCCGGAGGACCTGCTGAAGCTGAGCGTGAAGAACGATCGGGACGAGATGGTGGAGCTGTCCGCCTTCGTCTCGCTCGACAAGAGCATGGGGGTCGACCAGATCACCCGCTACAACCTCGCGAACTCCGCCGAGCTCAATGGTGAGCCGGCACCCGGCTACAGCAGTGGTGACGCGATCCGTGCGATCCAGGAGACGGCGAAAGCGAAGCTGCCCCGCGGCTACACCTTGGAATGGGCTGGCATCACCTATGACCAGGTTGAGGCGGGCAATCAGACGGTTCTGATTCTCGGAATCTGCCTGCTCTTCGTTTACCTCCTGCTGGCCGCACAATATGAGAGCTTCCTGCTGCCACTGCCGGTGCTGCTGACTCTGCCCGCCGGTTTGTGCGGAGCATTCCTGCTGCTGAAGCTGGTCGGTCTGGAGAATGACATCTACGCCCAGATCGCCATGATCATGCTCGTCGGCCTGCTCGGCAAGAACGGCATCCTGATCGTGGAATTCGCCGTCCACCGGCAGAAGGAAGGCAGGACTCCGCTGCAGGCCGCGGTGGAAGGTGCCGCACAACGGCTCCGACCGATCGTCATGACCTCGATGGCATTCGTGGCGGGTGTGATTCCGCTCACGGTTGCCCGGGGTGTGGGTGCCGTGGGCAACCGCACCATTGGCACCACGGCGGTCGGCGGAATGATTTTTGGAACCATCTTCGGCCTGATCCTCGTGCCCGGACTCTATGTGGTCTTCGCGTCCCTGTCCGCCCGCTTCAGCAGGGCACCGGAGTCCGAGTCGATCGATGACGAAGAACATCCCTCTACCGCCGAAGGCGCCTGAACATGCACACACGTCCCATACTTTTGACCCTGCCCCTCGTTTTTGCCATCACCGGATGCCGGAATTCTCTCCAAGAGGATCTCCGACAGCGGATGGAGATGGCGGACCATGGGGGGCAGGGCGTGCTCACCGGTGCAGTGGCACAAGTTCTTCTCCGATCCACAGCTGACGTCACTCATCGACCTGGCGCTCAAGGAGAACCTGGATTTGAAAATCGCACTGACCCGGATGGATGCCGCCAGAGCGCAGGCGAAGGCCGCGCGAGCCAGCCTGCTTCCAACGGTAAGTGGCAACGCGCAAGCCTCCGGCACCCGCGCGGGCAAGTGGGTAGCCGGAGACGGGAGCTCCAGCTACAGCGCGGGGCTTGAGGCCACATGGGAGATCGATCTCTGGGGCAAGCTGCGGAGCGAGAAAGGTGCGGCGCTCGACCGGTTGCTGGCATCCGCCCAAGCGCGCCGCGTCGTGCAATCGAACCTCATCGCCGATCTGGCGACCGCCTATTACGAGCTCAAGGCTCTCGATACCACGCTTGGAGTTCTGGATCGCAACGAGCGCCTGCAACAGACGGCCGTGGATTCGGTGCGGGCGCAATTGGAGGCAGGGCAGGTCACCAAGCTGGCCGTCGAGCAATTTGAAGCCCACCTGAAGAACATCCGCAGTCTGCGTTTGGAGACGCAGAGCCAGATTCTTGAGAGCGAGGCGGTGGTGAACACCCTTTGCGGCACAGGGGTGCGGAAGGTTCCGAGAAGTTCCGTGCCCATCGATCAGGCGAGGATTCCGCAGCTCAGCCTGCGGGTGCCCTCGAAGTATGTGGAATACCGCCCGGACGTGCGTCAGGCGGAGTTCGAGCTCTCCGCGTCGCGGGCGGATGTGCAGGCCGCGCGTGCGGCGTTCTATCCGGACGTGACCATCGATGGCTTGCTGGGATTGCAGGCTTTCCACGCGAGCAAGTTGTTTGACGCGCGGTCGGCAGCGGGTTCGATCGCTGGCAGCTTGGCTGCGCCCCTGATCAACCGTGGAGCGTTGAAGGCGCAGTATGAGCAAGCGGGGGCAGCGGAATTGGAGGCCCTCTATACCTACCATCAGACGCTCCTGAACGGCTACGTCGAGGTCCACAACCAGGTGGCGAAGGGGCGGGTGCTCGAGCGTCTGGAGAGCATGAAGACCTCGGAGAGCGATCTCTTGAACCAATCGGTGAACACCTCCATGGATCTCTTCAATTCCGGTCGTGCGACCTACCTTGAGTTGCTTGCGGCCCGTGAAACGGCCTTGGATGCGGAGATCGAGAAGATCGACATTCGCAAGCGGCAGTTCCAGACCGCCGTGGGACTCTACAAGGCGCTGGGAGGAGGCTGATTTTTGCGGATTCCGCAGGTGATCCTGCTCCGAGATGGGCAAGTGTTCCCGAGGCTAGTAAAGTTAGCCCGGGGTAAAATCGGGAACCAGCAGGGAGCGGCGAGGGAGGCCCGGATATTTTCTGTGGTGTTCACCCTCGGAGAAGAGGCGCACGGCATTCTGTTGGAGTGGAATGCCGGGATTGCCTGCGGATTTCTCGGTCTTTCAGCGATTCACCTACCGGTTCTGAGGCCGCGCTTCGTTCCATTCGCGGCATAAGGGTTTTCCCGCACAAGAAGTGCACCGACTTTTTGTTGCGGGATTCCGTAACAAGTGCCTATCGTTGCGCCCCCGCAATTCCTCCGGGACGATCGTATATGGTCGTCCCGGGGGAATTGCGTCTCCACCCCGGCTTCGACACTTCCAGCGATGAATCCAGACAGAGCGACTCTAAACTTCCTCAACAGCTTCCCAGAAGAGGCGCGGAAACGCGGCGAAATGCTTCAGAAAGAAGGCGCCGTCACGCAGATTTTCGGCAACCATCTTTTCATCCAGGGCCGCGTCGAGGACGAGAGCGGCACCTTCCGCACCAGCCTTCGCTTGCAGGGGAACCGCTGGTTCGGCTCCTGTACCGCTGAGGACGAGATCATCGCCGGCGCGTGCCAATACGCCACGATGATGGAGCGCATGCACCGCGGCGAGGACCTGCCGGAGTCGCCGAATGAGTTCGATGACACGCCGGTGCTCGACATCATCGAGGAAAAGCTCGGCCGCGAGCTGGATGACAAGGAGGCGGATTTCGTCACCAAGATCGAGAAGCGCTACCGCCGTTACGTGATCGAAGGCGAGCTGCACGACCACGACATGGTCCGCATCACGCCGCGCTGGGAAATCACCACCTACGAGCCGCTGGAGCTGTGGCCGATGCCGCCGGGCGACATCCTCGAATTCTGGAACTACATCGCCTACGCCTTCTACAAGCGGAAGCTGCCGTATCCGGAGTTCATGAACGTGATCACGGACCTGTCCGCCGTTCAGAAGAAGATGGCGGATTGGGAGCAGGAGCGCGAAGTCGCCGCCTGGTATGACCGCATCGAGCAGGTCAACGAGCGCCCGCCGCAGGATGCGCCGCTGAATGTCGTGTTCCGCCTCGTCGCCACGATCAACGAAGGCCGCCTCGAAGTGAAAGAGGAGAAGGCCGGCGTGTGGGTCCAGCTTCGCGAGAAGAACGACATCGAAGCCTACGTCTCCCTCTATCAGGAAGCCGCCCTTCGCATGGATGCCTCCAGCCAGGTGCTGTGGGAGCACTTCCTCGCCTTCTACCGCCAGCACGGCGAAACGACGCTCGATTTCGACCAGGAGGAATCCTGCCGCTTCATGAACCGTCTGTTCCGCCAGCCAGCCCTCAAGGGTTATCTGGTGAACCTGGACGACAAGGATTTCAAGGTCGTCACCGAGGCTCTGAGCTGGGTCTGCGAGGATGATCCGTATGATTCCAACAGCTTCGCGCTGCAACTCGTGACCGCCGCCGGGGAGAATGTCTCCCACTCGGTGCGCCTGCTGCCCGGCCGCAAGGAGCTCTATCAATCCGATGAAACCGTGTTCCCCGGCCCGCCGCGCTGGCTGGAGGAGACGGATGTGATGCCGCGCTACCTCATTCCCCGGCGTGTGATCGACTCGCTGGAGGGTGTGGAATTCCTCCGCAAGATCGGTGCCTCGCTGCCCGAGTCGCTCAAGAAGCGCGTGCTCGATCTGGAGCTGAAGCCGAAGTTCGAGATGAAGCTGGTGGCTGGTCTGACCGCCGCCGAGACCGAGCACCTCGTCATCGACGTCACCGCCATCGAAACCAAGGGCCGCCGCACCGAGCGCCTGACCAAGGAAGGTTGGGAACTCGTGGAGCAGCAGTCGGTCAAGGGCAAGCAGCTCCTGCGCTTCGCCCGCGAAGACCTCTATCCGGTGCCGGGCCTGTTGGATGAGATGGGCCTCACCTATGATGAGAAGCTGATCTCGTTCAAGACCCGTATCACCAAGCAGTTCCCAGAGAAATTCGCGGAATGGATCAAGGCGATGCCGGAGTCCGTGGATCTCGATATCGACCTGCGCCTGAAGTCCATCCTCAACGACCCGGTCACGGCCGCAGTCCGCTTCGAGGTGGTCAATCAGGAGATCGACTGGTTCGACCTCCGCATCGTCATCGATGTGCAGGGCGTCAATCTCTCCAAGGCGCAGATCCGCCAGCTCGTGGCCGCACGCGGTGGCTACGTCCGCATGGAGGACGGCTCCTGGATGCGTCTGGAGATCAAGCTGGATGCCGATCAGCGCGAGGCCGTTACCCGTCTCGGTCTCGATCCGTTCGACCTTTCCGGTGAGACCCACCGCATGCACGCCCTCCAGCTTGCCGATCCGAAGGCGGCCGAGGTGTTCGATCCGAAGGCGTGGAAGCGCATCAAGGACCGTGCCGGTGACATCCAGCTCGAAGTGATGCCGGAAGTGCCGACGAACCTGAACGCCACGCTCCGCCCATATCAGGTGGATGGCTACCGGTTCCTCGCTTATCTCGCCACCAACGGTTTCGGCGGTATCCTCGCCGATGACATGGGTCTGGGTAAAACCATCCAGTCCATCACCTACATCCTCTGGCTCCGCGATGAGGCCAAGGCCGCGAAGAAGGGCAAGATGCCGGTGCTCGTGGTCTGTCCGAAGTCCGTGCTCGATGTGTGGCAGAGCGAGGCGAACAAGTTCGCCCCGGAACTGCACGCCCACATCCTCCGTAACCGCGAGGAACTGGACATCAACAAGATCCAGAACGAGGTGGACGTCCTGATCCTCAACTACGCCCAGCTCCGTGTCTGCGGCGACCTGTTGAACCAGATCAAGTGGCTCACCGTCATCCTTGACGAAGGCCAGCAGATCAAGAACCCGGACTCGAAGGCCGCCAAGTGCGCCCGCGAGCTGGAGTCCGAGAACCGCCTGGTCCTCACCGGTACGCCGATCGAAAACCGCCTGCTCGACATGTGGTCGCTCATGGCCTTCGCCATGCCCGGCGTGCTCGGCAGCCGCGCCTACTTCAAGAAGCGCTTCGACAAGCGCAAGGATCCGCTCTCGCAGAACCGCCTGGCTTCCCGCCTGCGTCCGTTCCTGCTCCGCCGCACCAAGCTGCAGGTGGCACAGGACCTGCCGCCGCGAACGGAAGAGGAGGTTTACTCCAAGATGGAGAACATCCAGCAGGAGCTCTACAAGGCGGAGCTCAAGCGCATCCAGAAGGCGCTGCTCGGTCTGGACTCGGACGAGGCGGTGAAGAAGAACTCCTTCGCCATTCTCCAGGGCCTCATGCGCCTGCGCCAGATCTGCTGCCACCCGGGCCTCATCGATCCGAAGTATCTCAAGGAAGAGTCGGCGAAGATGGAGTCCCTGTTCTACCTTCTGGATCAGCTCCACGAGGAAGGCCACAAGGTGCTCGTGTTCTCCCAGTTCGTCTCGATGCTGGACCTCATCAAGGCCCGCCTCGAACTGGAAGCCCGCCCGTTCCACTACCTCACCGGCCAGACCAAAGACCGCAAGGGCGAGATCGAGCGCTTCCAGACGACCAAGGATCCGTCCGTCTTCATGCTCTCGCTGAAGGCCGGTGGTGCCGGTCTGAACCTGACCTCCGCCTCCTACGTCATCCTCTACGATCCGTGGTGGAACCCGGCGGTGGAAAACCAGGCCATCGACCGTACGCACCGTATCGGCCAGAAGAACAAGGTCATCGCGTATCGTCTCCTCACCCGCGACACCGTGGAAGAGAAGATCCGCATCCTCCAGCACCAGAAGACCCAGCTCGTCACCAACGTGCTCGGCGACGAAGGCTTCGCCTCGAACCTGGGCCTGGAAGACCTCCAGTTCATCCTCAACCACGGCGGCGAGGACGAGGATCAAGCTTAACCAAGGATCAGGGACATTCCTGTCCCGTTCTTAAAAAACGCCCGCGGCGGATCACCGATCCCCGCGGGCTTTTTGTTTCCTTGTCCGAGGTTGTGATACTTCGGCTTGAGGGCAATCCGCCATTTGGGCTGGCCGGTGGTGGGTTCAAATATCCCGCGTGCCGTTCGTCACAAGCTTCCATGGCGCGCCCTGCGGATCGAAGGGAGGGGCTTCGGGCGCGTTGGCGGCGGGCTGGTTGTTGTCCAATCGGAACAGCGGCAGGATGGGGGAGCCGGTGGAGTCCTTCCGATAGGTCGCGCCGATTTCCTCGATCAGCAATGCCGCGCCGAACTTTCCGCCCGGAACTTCGCTGATGAGGATCTCGATCGGGTAGCTGTTGCCCGCTATCGCATCGAACTCCGCACCGCAGGCGAGGCCGTTCAACTCACGGTTCCAAATACTAGTGGAGGCGTAGGTGTAGAAGGTGGTGTTGGTCTTCGTGGGGAACTCGGAACGCACCCGGCGCTCGGCATCCTTGTCGGTGCTGGTGCCTGCCAGCACGGGTGAGATCTTGGTGCGATGCAGGCCGGTGGTGCCGGAGATGTATCCCCAGTCGAGCACCGTGCGGCGGTTGAAGCGCACCATCAGCACGTCATCGCCCGCGCCGACGAAACGATATTTGCCGGACTTCGGTGGGGTGACGTTGCCGCGATAGATCACCACCCAGCGGCTCGGCTGCACTTCCTTCTCGCAGTTGAAGGCCTTCGGCGCGCCGTCTGCGGGCATCACCGGGATGTAGAGCTTGGTTTGATAGAGCTTCTGCGGTGCCTGGTAGTAGCGGCCCTCCAGCAGGAGTTCGTTCCAGCCGCGGCTGAAGTCGCCGATGAGATCGACCAGTTTCTCCGGGGTCATGCCGGTGTCATGGTGCTTCGCATCCTGCTTGGTATCGTAGAAGACGCCCACCATCGCGTTCGCATTCGGGCTGATCATGCCGAAGGGATTCAGTCCCGCAGCACTGCCACCGAGCCCGAGTCCCGATCCGGAGCCGAAGCCCTTGCCGTGGCCATCGCCTCTTCCTCCACCGGAGCCACTGCCGCCGAGGCCACCGGACAATCCACCGGCGCTCAATGAGCCGAGTGAGGACATGGAGGAAGCGGCATCCGGCTCGGGGAGCGTGAAGCTGCTGGTCGCGCCCTTCGCCGCCATGCGCGGAGTGTTCGGGGTGGACATGGTGGCGCGCTGCTTCTTGTTGCTGATTTCCTTCACCCCTGGAGAACCACCGCCACCACCCTGCGGCATGAAGTTCACATCCGGCTTTTTCTCCGGAATCACCTGGAAGATCCAGAAGACACCGAGCGCAAGCAGCAGTGCGTGCACCATGAGCGAGATGGAGAGCGAACCGCCGCCCAGCTTTCTCCACACGGTGGGTTTCTGTGTTTCTGTGGAACCGGGAGCGGGAGGAATCGGATTCGACATGGTTGCGGGGTTTCATCCGCAAGCTAGGCGTGCCCGGGCAGGTGGCGATTCGGCGTGAGTGGTCTTGATGGCAGACCAGTGCACTGGGAGTGGCTCCTTTCGAGGAGCCATGAAAAGGGGACCGATCTCCTTCTGCTTTCGCCATGAACGAGGTTGCCCGCTGACGGATCTTTGAGAGCGAAGGTCGTCATTCGCCCCATGGCGGCTCGAAACCCGCTACTCCCGGTGGATTCCAATGACTCGACGGTTGCCGGATGGCGGACCCCGGTTAAGGTGGGGGCGCGGCGATGACGGTGACGCAGAATCTTACCCTCCTCGGGGCGGCGATGGCCGCCGGAGCGATCAATGCCGTGGCGGGGGGCGGCACGATTCTCACGTTCCCGACATTGCTTGCAGTCGGCACTCCGCCGGTGATGGCGAACGCGACGAGCACCGTGGCGCTGGTGATCGGCACCGGTGGATCGGTCTTCGGATTCCGCAAGCACATCCCCGCGATTCGTTCGTGGCTGTGGCGCTTCGTGCCCGTGAGTTTGCTCGGCGGATTGATCGGGAGCTGGCTGCTGACGGTCACGGATGATTCCACGTTCAAGCATCTGGTGCCGTTCCTGATCCTGTTCGCGACGCTGCTGTTCCTGGTGCAGGGTGTGGTCGCGCGGATGGTGAAGCGCTCCGTCGCGGAACCGGCGTCCAAGCGGCGGGTATGGCCCGCAGTGCTGTTCCAATTCGGCGTGGCGATCTACGGCGGTTACTTCGGCGCGGGGATCGGCATCCTCATGCTGGCGACACTGGGCTTCATCGGCCTCACCGATATTCATCGCATGAACGCGCTGAAGAACATCCTCGGCTCGCTGATCAACGTGGTGGCTGCGGTGATGTTCATCTCCCGTGGTATGGTCGATTGGCAGAAGGCCGGCGTGATGACCGTGGGTGCGATCATCGGCTACTTCGTCGGCGCGCACTGGTCGCAGAAGATCCCACAGGTGTGGGTGAGGCGGCTGGTGCTGGTCATCGGCTTCACGATTTCCGCGATCACCTTCTACCGCACGTTCAACGCATGAGCGATCCCGCCATTCCGTTGGTGACGACGGATCCGGCCCTCGAAACCACCCGGCGCTATTTGCCGTGGGTGGTGGCGGTGGCGTTGTTCATGCAGCAGCTCGATGGCACGATCGTGAACACGGCGGTGCCGACCATCGCGGCCTCGCTGAAGGTCACGCCGCTGAGCCTGAAGTCCGTGCTCACCAGCTACACCATCGCCATCGCGGTGTTCATTCCGCTGAGCGGCTGGCTGGCCGACCACTTCGGCACGAAGCGCGTGTTCGGCTTCGCCATCGCCATGTTCACGCTGGGTTCGCTGGCGTGCGGGGTTTCGCTGAACCTGCCGATGCTGGTGGCGTCCCGGGTGATGCAGGGGATCGGTGCGGCGTTCATGATGCCCGTCGGGCGCATCGCATTGCTGAGAACCTTTCCCAAGTCCGGCATCCTGCGGGCGATGAACTTCGTGATCATCCCCGCACTGCTCGGTCCTTTGCTGGGGCCGTTGATGGGCGGGGTGATCGTTCACGTGCTGCCGTGGCGGTGGATCTTCCTGATCAATCTGCCGTTCGGCATCCTCGGCCTGTGGTTGATGCGGCGCTACATGCCGGATCATCGGGGCAAGGTGTCCGAACCGCTGGATACGTGGGGCTTCATCCTCTTCGGAGCGGGCATCGCGCTGCTGTCGTGGGTGCTGGAGATCTTCGGTGAGCACCGCATGAACCTGGTGTGGGTGAGTGGTTTCGCGCTACTTTCGTTCGCCTTGCTCGGCGGCTATGCATGGCATGCGCGGCGGATGAGTGATCCGCTGCTGGCGGTTTCGTTGTTCAAGATCCGCACGTTCCGTGTGTCGGTGGCAGGAGGATTCGTCACGCGGCTTGGGATCAGCGGCATGCCGTTCCTGCTGCCGCTGCTCTATCAGCTCGGCATGGGATTCCAGCCGTGGCAGGCGGGCCTGCTGGTGATGCCGCAGGCGCTGGCGGCGATCGGCATGAAGCTGCTAGTGGAGCGCATCCTCGCCCGTTTCGGCCACAAGAAGGTGCTAGTGGTGAATACGCTGGTCATCGGGCTGATGATCTCGGCCTTCTCACAGGTAGGTCCCGGCACGCCGGTGTGGGTGATCCTGTTGTTCAGCTTCATGCAGGGTAGCGTCTCCGCGCTTCAGTTCACGGCGATGAACACGCTGGCCTACGCGGATACCAGTGATGAGCAGGCCAGCGATGCGAGTACCATCGCCAGCACGGGGCAGCAGCTTTCGATCAGCTTTGGCATCGCCTTCGCCTCGCTGGTGACGGCGTGGTTCCTCGGGGGGATCGAGCGCTCCGATCCCGCCTCCCTGATTCCCGCGCTGCACCGGGCCTACCGGTTGTTAGGGGCGGTGAGCATCGTCAGCGCCGTGACGTTCCTGACACTGAAGCGCAACGATGGCGCGGACGTCAGCGGCCACGTGGAGGCGGCGGAGGAGTAGGGCGTTCCGATCACTCGATTGCCCGCACTCCAATGTCGAGAGGTGGGATCAGGAAGGTGCCGAATGTGTTCAACCACAGGGCGATGCCGATCAACCAACAACCGGGACCTATGGTGGTGCCGGGGAGATCCATCACACGTAATACCTTCCAAACATGCAGCCAGCTAACACAGGTCATCGCAATGGCGCATGACCAGCGCGGGAAGTCGAATCGAGCGAAGAGCCGGGATAGCCATGGGGCGATCATCACGAAGGTGGCGGCCAACAGTGCTGTAAGAGGAAGAGTCAGAGACGGATGCATGATTCCGGGCTCCGTCGAAAAGTGAAGAGCGACATCCTGGTAGAGTTCGCGCCACAGCCGATAGGTGGAGACTGCGGTTTGATCGGCCAACGTCTGGAACTGCAGGAATTGGGCGATGGCGAACAAAGCGGAAGCCCCAAACAGCATGATGCGTGCGACGTGGTAACGTCTGACCAACGGCATGCTCATACGCAGATGGTTTCAGATCCCTGCGGTTGCGACAAGATTGTCCCGTGAGGTTCCAGCGAAACATCCGTGGGTTGACTCCCGCCCCGCCAGCCAGTACCCCGCGCCCGCCCGGGCGAGGTCCGGGACCGATACCATGTCCGTTCTCGTTGGAAAGAAAGCTCCGGCCTTCACCGCAAAGGCGGTGAAAGGGGAAACCATCATCGAAAATTTCACCCTCTCCCAGTTCCTCGGGAAGAACTACGTCCTGCTGTTCTTCTACCCGAAGGATTTCACCTTCGTCTGCCCGACCGAACTCCATCGCTTCCAGGAGGAGCTGGAGCAGTTCGAGTCCCGTGGCGTGAAGGTCATCGGCTGCTCCACGGACTCCGAGTTCTCCCACTGGGCCTGGCTCCAGACGCCACGCAGCAAGGGTGGCATCCAGGGCGTGACCTATCCGCTGGTCGCTGACATCAACAAGACCATCTCGTCCGACTACGACGTGCTCGCCGGTGACTACGCCGAGACCGAGGAAGGCGACATCGAGATCACCGGTGAACTCGTCGCTTACCGCGGCCTGTTCCTCATCGACAAGGCTGGCATCGTCCGCCACCAGGTCGTCAATGACATGCCGCTGGGCCGCTCCATCCGCGAGGCCCTGCGCGTGATCGATGCCCTCCAGCACTTCGAGCAGCACGGTGAAGTGTGCCCGATGGACTGGGAAAAGGGTGACGACGCCATGACCCCTGACCACGAGGGCGTGTCCAACTACCTCGGCAAGTAAGCGAGGTAGTGTGTATTCTTTTGGGGAGGGATTCCGATCGGAGTCCCTTCCCGAATGCTTTTTTTGGGGCGCCGATGAAACTCTCTTCCGCTTTCACCGTGCTGGGCTTGCTCCTGTTGGGAGGAGGGGCTGCCTATTTCCTGTTGCTGGAAGGTCGAGGCTCCGCCGGAGACGGCGGCCCGGATTTCACGCCGCTGTTTGTAATCGGCGGGTTGGCCGCTGCCGCTCTGATCTCCTTCGTGATCGCGTGGTGCAGCAGGTCCCGCGATTGACGGGACTGCGATTTCAACTCACCTCCGTGACCAGAAGCGGCGGGCTGTCCAGGGAATCGCCCGTGCTTAGTCCGCGGAGCTTCTGATAGAGCGGGCTTTCCGGCGTGAGGACCGTCAACTCGCTGCCGAGATACTCCACGGTCATTCCGCCCGCAGCCGGTGCGAGGAGATAGAAAAGGGTATCTCCGTTCAGATCCACCTCCACCAAGGCACCGGCGTCGATGGGCGCCGCGATGTCGAAATCGGGAGGTGACCACGATTCGAAGATGCGGACCTGATCCGCGGTTTCCTCCACGTTCCGGGCCTGTCCCTTCGCGAGGTAGGATTCCTCCAGGCTGCGGGTGTCGTATTTGCTCTCCGCCTTGCTGCCCACATCCGTCGCTGCGGCATGAGCCTCCCGGGCCGCGTGGGAAAGGAGTTCCAGCCGTGCCCTCAGTTGGGCGCGGATACCTTCGATCAAATCGGACTTCGTGGACATCGGGGAGGGGAGTTAGGTCCATGGCGCTGGCAAAATCAAGAAACCGGTGTGTGCAAGTTGCGGGAACTCCGCTGCGTATTCAGCCTCGAGTTCAGGAATCATATGAAAGTCCTATTTCGCCGGATGCTTCCGGTAGTGTTGGTGGCAGGTGGCTGGATGGCTCCGGCAGTGGGGGATGCGAGTGTGGTTGGATTGGGATTGATGTCGTATCCCGTGAATCTGGGTGCGGCGGCCGATCCGGCGGTGATCCCGATCGGTCAGGCTCCGGGTTTGGCGAATCACGGCTATGGGCTCACCGATCTCATTAGCAGACCTGTGCCCACGCCGCTGTTGGGATGGGAATGGAAGAAAGGAGTCGTCACCAATCTCAACCTCGCCAGCGAGTTCGGGATCTCGCTGGAGTATCCCGATTCCACCGATGTCCTGGGAAATGAAGTGATTCTTCACGTGAAGGCATGGCCACGGCCAATCTACAGTCCTTATCAAAAGGAACAGGTCGCTGCTGCGGCGATTCTCAGCCTCCTTTTTGGATGCGGTAGCTCCGTCGACCGTCCCTTGCAGTTGAAGGTACGGATTGACGACCCAGCGGAGCAAAAGGCGCTTTCCCGCTTTGCCGGGAGCTACGCGCTCAGTTCCTCGCGCGCCCAGCTGGCAGTCGGAAGTTTGCCGGGAGTGAATTGGGAACGGGACCAGGATGGAATCCTGCGGGTGAAATTTCCTCAGGTGAAACAGCCGCGCCGGGAGAAGGCAACGCCGCCAGCAAAGGCCATGGTGCCAGTCATGCTGGGAGGGGAGGGGGAGGAAGTTGCAGCTCTGATCCCGGCCTGGGAGCGTGATCCGGCGGCGGCGCTCAAAGTCACATGGAGTTCGCTTTCACGCCTGACCAACGCGTTTTCGGTGAAGATGGGAGCGAACGTGAATCCGGTGAGCGATTCGAATCTGGACTCGTACCGTATCGACGGAACTCCGGAGACTGGCTTTGGCCTGACCATCTGGATGAGGGCGGATGGTACTCCCGAAAATCATCGGGATCTCTTGCTCGCCTGCTGGTCGATGGTGGTGACCGATGCCATGAACGGAGGGCGCGGAATCGATGTAACGTGCATGTTCGACCGCACGGCAAAACCTTGGCCCATGTTCTCAGGGTGGAAAAAATTGGAATCCACGGAGCTGAAACCGGATCAATACTTCACCCAGCATCTCCGGTATGATCTGGCGAGCGGTAAACTGGTGGAAGGGGATCTGGGGGCCTGCACGCTCAAGCCCATGTTCACCGGAGGTTGGATTCTGAAGCTTCCCAAAGAAGTGACCGGAGCCGAAGAGTGAGCTTTCATCCATCAGGCTGGCTTTTCCGTGGCCGGTTCTCAGCGGCTGTTGTGAATAACCTGTGAGAAACCGGGAATAACCGACCTGCCGTCGTGAATAGGTTTATTCGATCGTTTGGATCAGATGTATGAAATAATTGAGAATTTAGTATCTGGCTGAATCAGAGTGATTTCCAGAAACGAGATATTTGCGTGAGTTGGTTAATCGAACGTTTGACACCGGATGGGGTGACGCGTAAGAAATCCTACCAATGGATCGCACAAGTGTTCCCGAGAGTGGTGCCAAGCTGAAGCTGGTGGAGGCTGCGGAAGCTTTGTTCGCCGAGCGCGGCTTCGAGTCGGTTTCGGTTCGAGACATCACCAAGAAGGCGGCGATGAACATCGCCTCGGTGAACTACCACTTTGGCAGCCGCGATGGTCTCGTGGCTGCGGTGATGACCCGCTATGTGACTCCGATCAATGAGGAGCGCATTGTCCGGCTCGATACCGCCGAGCGCCGTTGGACCGGCAAGACCGTGCCGCTGGAAGAAGTCCTTGAGGCCTTTGTCCGCCCGATGGTGACCCAGGTGCGGCGTTCCGAGCTATCCGAACGTTTGTTTCTCAAGCTGGTGGGCCGCACCTTCGGCGAACAGGGGAATGCGATGCCCCCGGCTCTGATCGAGCAGTTCAAGGTGGTCTGCACCCGGTTTGTAAAGGCCTTGTCCAAGGCTCTGCCGGGTCTCGCGACCGATGAGATCCTGTGGCGCATGCACTTCGTGGTAGGCGCGATGTATCATGCGATGGCTCAGGAAGATGTCCTGCAGATGATTTCCCAAGGCGCGTCCGGCAATCCAACGATTGAAACGACCCTTGCACGCTTCACGCGCTTCGCTGCCGCCGGTCTGCGGAATGGCTTGGAAGGTGGAGATGCCGTTGTGGCGAAGGGACCACAGGCGACCTTTGATTTCTGAGCCGGCGGATTGTCGGCGCTGTTAGCCGGGTTCATCCCGGAGCTCATTTCCTGAAAAGATAAAACCCGCCCGGGGAGCGACCCCAGGCGGGTTTTCTTAGTCCTTTCCAAAGACTCGGTTGCTAAGGCTGGGCGGGAATATAAAGTTCCGAACCCTTGGCGAGGACCGTGCTGGTGCTGAGAGAGAGACCGTTCAGATCGTTCAGGCGTTCCGCAGTGGTGCCGTGCTGGGAGGCGAAGGCACCGTAGCTGGTTTCATTCTGAATGATGATCGAGCGGATCGTGGGAGACTTCGCACCGCCGCCGGTGACCGGGCCTTTCGCGGCTTCCGCGGTGGCTTCGGGCTTGGGCTCCGGTTTCGGCTGAGGGGCCGGATTGGAAATGGTTTTCGACTCGTTGGAGGCGAGGGTGGGGGATTCCTTGGCGGGCTTGGATTCCTGCTTGGCGGTTTCGGCCTTCGGTTCCTTGTCCTTGGTCTCCTTCTTCGCGGTCTTGGTTTCCTTCTCCTTGGCGGGTTTCGCGTCCGGCTTGGAATCTTCGGAGCGATTGGAGGCGGTGGCAGAAGTGGCACCTGGAAGCTTCAGGACCTGACCGGGATGAATGATGGTCTCGCTCTTGATGCCGTTGACCTTGCCCAGCGCGAGGGCGGAGGTGTTGGTCTTGCGGGCGATCTTTTCCAGCGTGTCCCCGGAGCGGACCGTGTAGGTGCCAGCTTTGGAAGGAGCAGGCTTGTCGGCGGCAACCTTCTCGGTGGCAGCAGGTTTGGCTGCTTCCTTCGAGTCTTTCAAACGGCTGTTCTCCTGCTCAAGCTGGCGGATTCGCTGATCCAGCTCCGTGCGGCGCTCGCGCAGGGTTTCCAGTTCGGACTTCGAAAATGCAACCGGTGCTCCGAGCACCAGTGCGAGAGTGGCATACAGCGTGGTCGCCTTCATGATTTGAAGTTTTTCAAAAATTCAGTAAAGCTCAAGAAGAATTTAACATTTATTAAAGATCGTTGGTTTCAAGCGGTCTATGTAAAGCCACGAGTAGTGCCGATGTCTCGTTGTCGAAGGCTTGTATGGTAAAGGATTGGCTCCGTGTTGAGGTACGGATCGTACGTTTCAATCCTTGTAGTGGATCCATGAGTCATGGATGAAGCGCATCTCAAAGGGGATGCCTCGGGCAGTAGCTGATGTCCTCGAATGAAAGGCTCCCAGCGGAGGTTCAGGCTGCATTGGCTGGGCTTGACCGTTCCATCGCCACGCGTCCATGTTCCGCGCCATGCGAATCCTGACCGGGCTCCAACCCAGCGGAAAACTCCATGTCGGCAACTACTTCGGCGCGATGCAGCCGGCGGTGCAGTTGCAGGACAAGGGCGAGGCGTTCTATTTCATCGCCGACTACCATGCGATGACGTCCTCGCAGGATCCGGCGGCGCTGCGTGAAAATGTCCGCGAACTGGCGATCGACTTCCTCGCCTGCGGTCTGGATCCGGAGCGCGCGGTGTTCTTCCGCCAGAGCGCGGTGCCGGAGGTGAATGAGCTGGCGTGGATTCTCTCCACCGTGTGCCCGTTCAGCCTGTTGGAGAAGGGGCACTCTTATAAGGACAAGGTGGCGAACGGCATCGCTCCGAACCACGCTCTCTTCGCCTATCCGGTGCTGATGGCGGCGGACATCCTGCTCTATGATTCGAACCAGGTGCCGGTGGGCAAGGACCAGAAGCAGCACCTCGAGATGACCCGTGATCTGGCCGGGAAGATCAATGAGACCTACGGCGAGGGAACGGTGGTCGTGCCGGAGCCGATCATCCGCGAGGATACCGCGGTGGTCGTCGGCACGGATGGCCGGAAGATGAGCAAGAGCTACCACAATACGCTCCCGATCTTCGGCGAGGAGAAGCCTTCGAAGAAGATCATCATGAAGAACCTCGTCACCGACTCGACTCCGCTGGAGGATCCGAAGCCGGTGGAGGGCTCGACGGTTCTCGCGCTTTACAAACTTTTCGCCAGCGAGTCGGATTACAACCAGATGGTGGCGGATCATCTCAGCGGCGGCTTCGGCTACGGTCACTTCAAGACCCGCCTGGCAGATGCCTACTGGGACTTCTTCGCACCGATGCGCGCACGCCGTGAGGAGATCCTGGCCGATCCGGGGTATGTCGATGCGGTGCTGAAGCGTGGTGCCGAGCGCGCCCGTGAAGAGGCCTCGAAGGTGCTGACCCGCGTTCGCAAGGCGGTGGGACTGGCCTGACGCTCGCAATAGGCGGTCCGGCAGCTTGGCGCTTGGCATGCGCCTGCCGGTCCGCATGATCCGCCCCCGAGACGATGGCCGAAGAAACTCCGGTGCCCCCTGTGGAAGAACACGAACCCCTGCTGCCGGTCCCCGGCCTGCGGCAGGATCTCGCCGTGCTGATGAAGGTGCGGCTGAACGTGTTCGTACTTATCACGGCCTTTTTCGGCTTCCTGCTCGCCTCGCGTGGCCATGCTTTCGACTGGGCGCGGATGATTCACACCTTGCTGGGCACCGCGGCCGCGGCCTTTGGCTCCGCAGCTTTCAACCAGTTGATGGAGATCGATCTGGACAAGCGGATGCGCCGCACGGCGAACCGCCCGCTGCCGTCCCGCCGGATGGACCCGATGGTGGCCTTCGGAGTCGGCTGGGTGCTTTCGGCGTTCGGCATCCTGCATCTGGCCACCTTGGTGAATGGGCTCGCCGCCACTCTCACTGCGGCCACCATCGCGATCTACGTCTTCGTCTACACGCCGCTGAAGCGCTTCAGCTCCACCAATACGTTGGTGGGGGCGATCCCCGGCGCGATTCCACCGGTCATCGGCTGGGTGGGGGCGGGAGGTGCGCTCGATTGGCGGGCGGCGTTCCTGTTCTCCCTGCTGTTCTTCTGGCAGTTGCCCCATTTCGTGGCGATCAACTGGATCTGCCGTGAGGAATACGAGGAGGCGGGCTACAAGATGTGGTCGAACGGTGACGTCAGCGGAAAAAAGAGCGCCCTGCTGTCCGGGATTTTCGCCCTGGTGCTGGCCGCCATTTCGCTGATGCCGTGGGCGATGGGCTTCGCAACCTGGCTGTGGGGCGTCTTCGGACCGCTGCTGGGACTGATGATGGCGGGGCTTGCCTGGCGCTTCCGGGCGGCCGGGGACCGGGCTTCCGCGCGGAAACTGTTCTTTTTCACGCTGATCTACCTTCCTGCGGCACTCGGTTTGCTTGCCATCGCGTGGCGCTAGGTTACGGTCCGCCGCCCGATGCCCGTGGATAATCCGCCTCTCCAGCCCGCCGTTCGTGATCCGAAGGCGCTCCGTCGTACCGCGTTCACGCTGGTCGGGATCATGATCCTTGGTGGTGTGATGGTGCATCTCGCTTACCAGAAGTGGTCGAAGAACCACCAGCAGGACGATGAGGCGGCACGCATCTCGCGCATCGTGCCGGGACGTGAACTGGATGTGCTCCGTCAGGATGGCACCCGCGGGCGTGTCCCGGAAGGAAGCGGCAAGGTCTGGGTGGTGGCGGCGGTATCGGCCGCGGCGCCGGAGACCGCGGAGATCTCCACCGGCGTGATGAAGCGCCTCGCGGAGCACTACGCGCCGGATGAGGATGTGATGTTCACCACGCTGGTGATCGATCCGGGTGCGCCGGAGCAGCTCGAAGCCAAGCTCAAGGCCCAGGCGGAACTGCTCGGCGCGAAGCTGCCGAAATGGACGGTCGCCTCCACGGAGCCGGAGACGTTGCACAAGTTCATCAAGAACGAGTTCAAGACCTCTCTCTATCCACACCTTGAGAATGGAAAGTGGGTATTCGATACCTCGATCGTTTTGATCGACCGCAACCGCCATGTCCGCAATGCGGTGATCCCCCAGAAGCGGGGCGGCGAGCCCTACGTGGCACGATTCGATTTCGACCAAGCCGCGCAGTGGGACACGCGCGGCGTGAAGACCGGCACCGACCGGACCAATGTGCAGGAACTCGAACGGGTCCTGCAGGACACCATTGAACAGCTCCGTAAGGAGCCTCTGAAAGACTGATGAACTCGAAAGGAAAACTGGTAGTCATCTATGGCGCGGTCGCCGTGATCAGCGCTGTCATCCTCGGCACGGCCATGTGGCTGCGCCAGGGAGTCAAGGGAAACCCATCGGGCGCTCTCGTGGTGAATGCCGGTAAAGCCACCGAGGAGAAGTGGATTCCAATCGAGAAAGATATCGAGGGCGTCAACCAGCTCGGTGAGAAGGTGAAGCTCTCCGATCTGAAGGGGAAGGTCGTGCTGGTGGCGGAGTTCTTCGCCGTCTGCCCGCATTGCGCCCAGCGCAATGGCGTGGAGCTGAAAGCCATCTACGATGCCTTCGGCTCCAATCCGGATTTCCGCATCGTGTGTATTTCCGTGGATCCGACCAACGATACGCCGGAGCAGTTGAGCGGCTACGCGTCCGCCTACGGTGCGGATGCGAAGAACTGGTGGTTCTTCAATGCGGGGGACGAAAAGAAGGTGCACGAATACCTCGAGCGCGAGCTGAAGTTCATGGGCATCCGCGAGCGCCGCGATCCTGCGGACATCGAATCGAATGGTCGCTTCGCGCACGATCTTGCGTTCCAGCTTGTGGATCGTGATTGGCAGATCGTCGGCAAGTGGCCGTTGGCGGACGCGCGCTCCGAGGAGGCGATGCAGCGCCAGCCGGAGCTGTATGAACAGCTGAAGACCCAACTCTACGGCCGCATCCGCACCGAGCTCTCCAAGGCACCGCAGACTGTCGAACGATGAACGACGAACGCAAGCAGTGGCTGTCCCGCACGCCCGATGAGGCGCTCTCGAAGAAACTCGGGATCGTGACCTGGGTGCTCACCGCCGTGGTGCTCATCCTGGTGGGACTGATGCGGCGCCCTGAACTGCGGATTCCGCTTCCGGAGGGATGGTCGTTCTCGTTTCTGCCACCGGTCCATGCGCTGCTCAATTCGTTGGTCGCCGTTTGTCTCGTCGGAGCCTTGGTGGCAGTGAAGCAGGGCAAGATCGGGCGTCATCGCTCGTTCATCTTCGCGGCCATGGGGCTCTCGGTGCTGTTCCTTTTGTGCTACGTGGCGTATCACTTCACCACGGAGGAAACCCGCTATGGTGGCACCGGTTGGATGAGAACGGTCTACCTGTTCCTGCTCATCACCCACATTTCCTTCGCGGGGATCAGCCTGCCATTCATCCTGTTCACTTTCACGGCCGGTTGGACGAATCGTTTCGCCGCCCACCGGCGCCTGGCGAAGTGGGTGTTCCCGCTGTGGCTCTACGTCGCCGTGACCGGCCCGATCTGCTGGCTGATGCTGCGACCGTATTACTGACTGGGAGTGGCTCCTTTCGAGGAGCCATGGAAGGGGGGGATAGATGAGTTATGTTCGTGGATTCACGAAATTCCGCATTCTTGATTCCCGTTGCAGCAACAGCTAACAGTCCACCCGATGGACCAACGACCACAGTTCTACGATCCCACAGGGGAAACGTTGGTTGGTAAAAACCGCCTGCCGCATTGGGATCAGAGGAAAGCGACATACTTCATCACCTTCCGTCTGGCGGATTCCGTGCCCACGGAATTACTGAAGAACCACTCTGAGAATGAAGTGGCATGGCGGATGGCTCATCCGGAACCTTGGGATGAGTCCACGACCAAGGACTACCACCGTCTCTTCTCCGGCCAGTTGGAGCGGTGGCTGGATCAAGGCATGGGGGGATGTATGCTGAGGGACCCGGCCGCTGCGGAAATCGTGAAAGGGGCTTTGCTCTATCACGATGGCATCCGGCACAGGTTGCATGCTTGGGTGGTGATGCCGAACCACGTTCATACGGTAGTGGAGACTCTGGAAGAGGTTCGGCTGCCGGATTTGCTTCAATCGTGGAAGGGGTTTTCGGCGAGAAGACTCAACACAATGATGGGGCACAGCGGATCGGTGTGGCAGCGCAGCTATTTCGATCGGGTGCTCCGAGGCTGGGAGCATTTTGGAAACTGTGTGCGATACATCCGACGGAATCCGGAGAAGGCGGGCTTGAAAGAAGGAGAGTATCTCCGGGGAGAAAGCGCGCTTGCGGAGAGATTCTGAGCGTTCGATGGCGGGAAAAGGAATGATGGCTCTTCCCCCTTGCCATGGCTCCTCGAAAGGAGCCACTCCCAGTGATTGCTCTCCGAGGAATCAGGCTTGGCGGCGGCGGGTTTTCTTCTGATAGTGCGGCTGTTTCCCGAATGAAGATCCTCCGCCACAGCGACCCCGGTTACGCGTCCTTCGTCAAACGTCTCAACCGCCGCGCGATCCCGGATCCGGGCGTGCGGGATCTGGTCGGTGAAATCATCTCCGAGGTGGCCGCCAAGGGCGATGCCGCGTTGCTGGCTTTCACCAAGCGTTTCGATGGCGCGACCCTGACCGCGAAGGAGCTTTTCGTGAGCGAAGAGGAGTTCGCGGCTGCGGAGAAGGCGGTCACTCCGGCCACGCGCCGCGCGGTCGCCCGCTCGCTGAAAAACATCAAGGCCTTCGCCAAGTACAGCCTGCGCAAGGACTGGTCCTACCGGAATGCCGAGGGTGCTTTGGTGGGAGAGCGTTTCACTCCCTTTGACCGGGTGGGTGTTTACGTTCCCGGTGGCAAGGCTCCGTTGGTTTCCACCGCGCTCATGACGGCTGGCTTCGCTCTTGCAGCAGGCGTGCCGGAGATCATCGGTGCCACGCCGTGCGGTCCCGATGGGACGGTGAATCCGGCGGTGCTGTATGCCCTCCGCAAGGCCGGTGCGACCGAAGTGATCAAGGTAGGCGGTGCCCAGGCGGTGGCCGCGCTCGCGCTCGGAACGAAAACCATCCGACCGGTGGACATGATCGTGGGACCGGGCAACCGTTTCGTGGTCGAGGCCAAGCGCCAGCTCGTGGGTGCGGTGGCGATCGACCTGCTGCCGGGGCCCAGCGAGGTTCTCATTCTGGCCGATAAAACCGGCAATCCGGAATTCATCGCGGCGGACCTGCTGGCTCAGGCCGAGCACGCGGGAGACAGCGTGGTCGGCTTCCTTACTGATTCGAAGGCGCTGCTCGACAAGGTGCTCAAGGCGGTGGAGCGACAGATTCTGACTCTGTCCCGCAGCAAGTACATCCGGGATGTCCTGAAGAGCGGCACCTTCGTGCTGCACGTGAAGTCGATCGATGAAGGCATCGCGATCGTGAATGACTTCGCGCCCGAGCACCTTTCCTTGATCTGTGCGGATGAGAAGAAGCGTGTCGCCCAGGTCCGCACCGCCGGAGCCATCTATGTCGGCAATGACTCGCCGGTGGCGGTGGGGGATTTCCTCGCCGGACCCAGCCACACGCTTCCCACCGGTGGTGCCGGTCGTTCGTTCTCCGGATTGCGAGCGGATCACTTCCAGCGCCGCACCAGCATCGTGAAGTTGGACAAGAAGGCGGTCCGCAAATCACTGGATGTGGTGGAGGAGTTCGCACGGATCGAGGGTCTCGATGCCCACGGCCGCTCGACCGCCATCCGCCTCGAAGCCCGCTGAGATTCCATGAGCACCCGGATCGACGAAACCCCGCGCTATTCCGCCCAACGGTTTGCGGTGGGGTCGACGGTCTGTCCGGCTTGCCTGGTGCGTCTGCCGCAGAATGCGGCGGTGTGCCCTTCTTGTCGCTTCAGCGGGGAGGACACGATGAAGATGTTCCCGCATGCGTTGCCACCGCTCCAGGGGATGCTGGATGCGGCAGGTTTGTGGTCGGGGTCGGAGCAGTCGACGATCGCCCGGCGGGTGAAGAAGATCCGGCACCGCTTTCCGCAGATCCACTGGAGCGTCTGCTCGGTGGATGCGACTGCGATCGAGAATCTCCGTCTGTTCGGATTCTGGATGCTCAATGCGAGTCCACTCGCGGAAGGGGAGACGGCGGATCAGCGGGCGTGGACCGTGCTGCTGCTTTTCAATGGAGCAACGGGCAAGGCAGCCCTCGTGCCCGGCTACGGAGTGGAGCCCTGGCTCAGCGATGACCAATGGCAGAAGCTGTTGCTTGAGATGACGGTGGCATGGGGACGTGGCAAACGTGCCGTGGCCTTGGTGCGGTTCTTTGATTCCACCGAGCGGGTGCTCCGCCGCGCGTGCAAGCGTGCCCGTCGGCAACTCCGGTTCCAGGAAGGCTGATGATGAAGCATGCGGTCATTCTCCTGCTCGTTTCTTTTCTGGCATCGATGCCAGCCCGGGCGGATGAGCCTGCGTTCGAGTATGGTCCGCGACCGGAGAACTCGATCTATGATCCCGAGCAATCGCTTTCTCCGGAGACTGCGAAGCGGCTGGCGGATGAATTGACCGGGATCAGAACCCGCGACCGTGCGGATGTGATGATCGTGCTTCTGCCCGGCATCGGCGAGCTTCCGCCCGAGCATGTGGCGCGGCGCTTTGACGAAGCGTGGGGGAAGGACGTGCTGCACGCGGTGGTGCTGGACGTGGCGGGGCGCAACGATGGCCCGTGGATTCTGGTTGGTGGCGAAGTCACCAACAGCGACCGCAAGGATGTCATTCCGCGGATGACCAAGAGCGCCCTGCGGCTTGCCCGTCAGGAACCGGATCGCGAATCCTGCCTGCGTTCCGCCGCAGTCCAGACATCCGACATCCTGCGCTACATGAAGGGCAAGGTGAAGAGCCAGATGGAGGCTTACCAAAGCGAACGGATGAAGGTCCGGCTCGACATGCAGAGGTCGTTGGAGCGGAAGCGCATCTTCCTCATCGCCGCCATCTGCAGTCTGGTTCCTGTGACGGGCACCCTGTTCCTGATCGGTTCCGTGATCTGGCGCTGCCGGGCACGCCGTTTTCCCGAGGTGATCTGGTCACGTCGTCTCGGAGCCCCCTACACAGGGGGGAACAATGCTACTGTGGATCTCGGAAGTTCACGCTCCTCCTCATGAACACGCGCCAGTGCCTCGCTCTCGTTTCCGGTCTTTGCCTGCTCTCGACTTCCTGCAAGCAGGAGGAGAAGGGAGCTTCAGAGAATGCCGTCACCTCCACGAACCTGACTCCCACCGGAATGGACATACCGGTGCTGAAGATCGAGCCGGGCGATTATTGGAGCTACCGGGTCCGGGTCGAGATTCCTGCGGGAGTGACCGGCGAACAGGCTGCCTCCGTGGATACCACGCACGAGCGGGTCCGGACGTTTCTCGGGAAGATGCCATTGGTGGAGGGATCACCGGAGGCCGATTGTTTCGAAGTGGTGGCTCCCAACACGCCGCCCACCCGTGAGTTCGTGAATATCCATGAGGATCGGGTGGAACTGCGCGGGGAGTTGATGATGAAAAACGCGGAGAGCCGCCCGATCGTCTTCCCTGTGCCAGTGGTGTTTTTCAAGGCGGGCTTGCAGGCCGGTGACACGCTGCCGATGCCAACGGTGGGTGCTCCGGGTAGCACGGCGGTGTCCCAACGTTCCTGCGCGATCATTGGTCGGGAAGACTGCGTGGTGCCCGCCGGGACATTCCCATCGGTCCGCATGTTGATGAATGGCTTGGACGGCAAGATCGAGACTCGCCGCACCCTCTGGTTTGCCCCCGGCACGGGAATCGTGAAGGAGGAACGTATCCGCTATGCCGAGGGGAAGGTCATCGTGAAGGAGACCCACGAGCTGGCCTCGAAGGGGCACAAGGCTCTCAGCGAGCGGCCGAAGGCACCCGGGCCGGAGTAGGTTTCAGATCAATTCCGCGATCTGCATGAGATCCGTCACCACGGCATCGGCGGCCGTGGTATCTCCCGGTCGCAGTGAATCGCGGTCGGCCATGACGAGGATGGTCCGGAAGCCATGAAGCTTGGCGGGGGCAATGTCATGGCGCGGGTCATTGCCGACGATCACGGCCTCGGAAGGAAGGATTCCGCGGCCACCCAGTGCTCCGGTTAGACATTCGAAGAGCAGGGCCGAGGGCTTCGCTTGACCGTGGCGATACGAGAGCACGCACAGTTCCTCCGCGAACGGCTGCGTCAAGCTGGTCAATCTCTCCAGCAGGGGAAGGGTATTCGCCTGGGCGTTTGAGATGAGTCCGAGCGGTCGCGGTGGAAGCGCTTGCAAGAGATCCGTCGCGCCGGGCATGAGAGCTACCGGCTGGCGGATGTCTTCAAGGGAGATGAACAACTCCTGCCCGATCTCCCGATGCAGTATGTCCGACCATAAGCTGTGGAGATCTACTTCGGGAAAGGGACTGGTGGATGCGGCGTGGGAGCGTTGGACGGCATGGGCCAAGGCGGTGGTGATGGAGCCTTCGCTATGGATCCCGTGCTCATGGAGAAATACCGCCAATTCCTCATCGACCTCCGGATCGGGGTGCACGGGACCACCGCCGAGCAACAGCGTTCCATACACATCAAAGATCACCGCGCGGATGCCGTGCAGTGCATTCAAACGCGGCTCCATGCCGGACGGGGAGAACACGGGCGGAAGCCGCATCTCAGGTCAGCAGGAAATTGAAGTTCTCCGGCTTCAAATACTCATCGAGCACGCGGTGTTTCGGCAGAAAGGCCGGGCCTCCCGGAGGAGTGGCTTCCAACTCCGCATACAGGGAAACCAGCCGTTCCTTGTAGGAGTCCGGCGAATAGGGAGAGAGTTGATCGGGCGTGGCGGTGGGCTCGCGGATCGCCAGCGTTTCTTCCAGCCAAGTGACCAGTGGGACGATGCTGCCTCCGATCTCCACTTGCAGCGCGGCGCGGTCGCCACCGGCCATCAGGCGATGGATGACCTGCCGCTGGAGGTCTTCGGGCAGGTTGCCAAAGTCGAGGTTGCCTCGGAAGCGGATCGCATCAAACACGCGGTCGACGCAGGAGTTGTGCAGTGGCTTGCCGTAGGCATCGAGTACGTCCTGGAGATAGCGGGTCAGATGCTGTCGCAGGGTTTCCAAGCCCACCCACGAGATTGGCACCAGCAATCGATCGTAGAGGCGGCCGGCGGTGATTCCAGACATGGCGTAGTCCTGCGTGACCATCGGCAGATTGCGTCCGAGCAAGGGCTTGCCCAGTGCGGCCGATTCGAGGAATCCCAGACCGAAGCCTTCCGCCACCGAGGTGGTGATGAGGTGCGTGGCTTGGCCGAGCCAGGCTTCGAAGGAACTGTTCGCGCCAGCATGGGGCGAGATCCGGTCCACCACCGCGAGATCCACGGGCAGACCGGAATCGGATGAGAAGGCCATCCATGCATCGAAGTAAGGTTTCCAGCGCGGATGCACCGGCGCGAGAGTCACCGCGTAGCGGGTGCCCTCCGGTGACAGAGCGGCTAGCAGGAAAACCTCGCCGAGGTTTTTCCGGCGGATGCCACGCACGGGATAGAGCACACGGGGAGGACCGTCCGCAGGCGGATTGCCCGCCGGAGTGGCGGGCGCGCTGATCGGATTCGGCAGCACCATCGAGCTTTCCAGCGGCAGGCCCGCATGTTGGAACCACGAGCGGTCGCGGGAATTGAGGAAGGCGTAGCGGATCTGTGGAGCGATTGGATAGAGCGTCTCGGAATCCGCGATCACCGGATAGTTTTTCGGGCGACCGTCCTCGGCCAGATCGTGGATCTGGAAGACCATCTTCTCGCCTGCCTCGGCAAGGATGCTGACCGCCTCCGCCATCAGCGGATTGACGCCCAGCGAGTGGTTGTGGAAATGCCAGACGTGCGGGCCGAGGCCGATGGCGTCTTGAACGGCGGAGCGCATCGCATGCACCAGACGCAGCGGAGTATGGGTGCCCACGTCATTGAGATAGCCGAGGCCTTCCACCACCCGTACCGGCAGATCGGTGACGGAGGGAGGGGCCGCGCCGCTGAGCACCACATGAGGAACCCCGGCGGCGGTGAGGCAGCGGGAAGCGCTTTCCACCACGCGGGTGACTCCACCCGGAGAAAGGTGATAGTGGACGATGACGACGGACATGGAAGGGTAGGGTATGAAAGGGATTCAGCGGTCCAGGGAGGCCAGGGGCTTTACAAAATGAAAGCCCCAGATTTCAAATCCCAGACGATGATATAATCGATGGGATGCATGGTTCGAGGTATAACTGTCAAGGACGAGAAGGTTGCAGTTTTCGTGCCGGGCCAGCTCTTCGATGGCCTTGATCAGCACGGAGCCGACGCCCTCGGAGCGGTGGAGCGGATGGACGACGATATTGTCGAGTTCCAGGTAACGACCGCACCAGATTTTGGTGGCGATCCAGACACCGGCGAGCCCCACCAGCTTCCCATCCTGAAAGGCTCCGAACGGGTGATAGTGGGGGTGTTCGCGCAGGATCGTCTCGAATCGCTCGCGCAGGGTGGCGGTTGGCAGTTCCGGATTGAGATGCGCCAGCAGGCCGGTGGCGGCCAGGGCGTCGTCAGGACCGAGCTTGCGGGTTTCCAAGGTCATCAGGCGCTGCACTGTGGCCGATGGGCGTTCATTCCGCTAGGGAAACCGTGGAAGACGAACAAGAATCCGAAAATCCGCGGAGAGTGCCTAACCCTGCTCCAAAGGGGGGCGCTCGGGCTCCGGGATCGTGGTGGCGTTTTCTGCGAGAGACAGGCCATCGAAATCCCAGGTCCGGAGAATCTCCGGCAGGGAATCGCTGAGGGTCAGCTTTCCATCGCGCTGGAGCCTGCGGAACAGCACCTGGAGGATGCCGAAGGCCATGCGTCCGAGCTCCTCATCGCTGCGGTTGCGGTGGTGGCGCTGGTCGAGATCGGTCTGGGCCATGGCGCCGAGGCCGATGAGCTGTGAGAGGTCGATCAGATGAGCCAGCTCGACTCCGTAACCGCAGGGGAAGGGGAGCGAGCGGAAAGTTTCGCGGCGGGCTGCGTATTCGCCCGAGAGCGGCTGAAGAAAGGCGGTGAGCTCCGGATAGAATAACGACAGTAATGGTCGAACCAGAATCTCGGTGACACGGCCACCACCGGTCGGGCGGAAGCCCTGCGGATGATCGAGCGGGCGTTCGTAGAAGGCCTTCACATAGGAGAGCTCCGGGTCCTCCAACAGCGGTCCGATGAGGCCGGTGACGAATCGCCGGTCGAAATTCGCGATGTCGCCATCGACGAAGCAGATGATATCTCCCGTGGCCACCTGCAGGGCTTTCCAGAGGTTCTCGCCCTTGCCGCGGAAGGTGCCGCTTTCCGGTGCGATTTCGGAGGAGGGATAAACCTCCGCTCCGGCCGCGCGGGCGAGATCACAGGTGGCATCGGAGGAGCCGGAATCGATGACGAGGATTTCATCGACCACGGGATGGGTCTCCATCAGCTCGCGGCGGATGCACGAGGCGATCGTGCCGATGGTGTCCGCTTCATCCAACGTGGGGATGCACACGGAGACACGCAGTCCACGGCTCCGTTTGAGAGCGGCGAGCTCCGCGGAGTCGTGATAGCGCGAGTGATGGAAGACTTTCAAAGCAGAACGGGCCACCCTCAGAGCATGTCACGGGTGATGGCATAGCGGGCCGCGCAGCGCGGGCACTGGATGGTGATGGTGTCCTCGCCTTCGAAAAGTTCTTCGGGGCGGTCGCGCCAGTTGCCGAGCACGGGCAGGATCTTATCGAGGGTGCAACCACAGTGGAAACGGAAGCGGCGGCTTTCCAGGACCTTGGTTTCTTCCGCAGTCTCGATGACCTCCACCATGCTCTCGTCCAAGCTGTTGAACCACTCCATGTCGCAATCCGGCTGGGCGACGATGAGGACGAACTCTTCATCCGCGAGGCGGAAGGCACGGCCCGGGCGCTGTTCGGATTGGCGGTAATATTGGGCCACCCATTCCACCGGGTCCTTGCCTTCCACTTCGAGCGTGGAGATGCGCGGCTCGTGTTGGTTGGGCGCGAGAACCTGGGAGTAGAAGAGATTGCGGTCCGGCTCGCGCACGTCTTCCGTGAACAACCTGCCGACCACGGACTCCTGAAGGGAGCTGGCGGTGGCGAAGAGATTGATGCGTGGTGCGCGGAGATTGACCGTCCAGGCGATGGTCTCGGCCCACGGGCGGGCGACCGTGTGGAGCGTGATGAGGGCCATGAAGTCCTTCAGCATCATGTCCAGCTCGCCATTGTGGCGGAGGCCATGCTGCATCAGATGGAGATAGTAGTCCGTGTAGATGGATACGAACTGGCCGCGGACCATCAGGGCATTGCGATGGCGGATGTAGATCGATTCAATCTTGGTGAATTCCTCCGGGGTCTCCATCTGGCCGGTTTCGTCGCTCATGCGGACAGGATTGCCACAGGACGGACGGGCTGCAAGCGATAGTGGCACCAACCGTGGCATCGGCGATCCGCCGATGCTTTGGATGGAAGACGTCGCGGCAGAACGCCGCAGCGACGATCACTCGAAGCGGCTTGCGCTTTGCAGTCGGACGGCCACCGGGTCACCCACTCCGAGCCCGAGTTCTTCCAACTGCTGGCGGGAGACTTCCGCATCCACGAACTGGCCGTCATCAAGGCGCAGGCTGAGGCGGGCGATCGGACCGGCGGAGAACAAGTGGTGCACACGGGCCAGACGGTCGGTAGCCGGATCGGCTTCCGCAGCGAAGAGGACCCCCACATCGTGCGGGCGCACGTAGAGCGGGGAATCCGGATCGCGGGAATCGCGGATGGCATTGACGTTGCCCAGGAAACGGATGACGAACTGGGACTCGGGATGATCGTAGATCTCCTGCGGCTCGCCCACCTGCTCGATGCGGGAATTGGCCATCACCACCACTTGGTCGGCGAGTTCGAGCGCTTCCTCCTGATCGTGGGTCACGAAGAGGGTGGTCAGACCGATTTCATCATGGAAGCTGCGGAGCCAGCGGCGGAGGTCCTTGCGGACCTTGGCATCGAGCGCGCCGAAGGGTTCATCCAACAGCAGCACCTTCGGACGGATGGCGAGGGCGCGGGCGAGGGCGACGCGCTGGCGTTGGCCGCCGGAGAGCTGGTCGGGACGGCGGTTTTCAAGACCTGCAAGCTGGACCAATGAAAGCAGCTCGCCGACACGGTTGCGGATCTCCGCAGAGGACGGCCGCTGCTTCGACGGCAGCACCGAGAGGCCGAAGCCGATGTTCTCCGCGATGGTCATGTGGCGGAACAGGGCGTAGTGCTGGAACACGAAGCCGACGCCGCGTTGGCCGGCGTGAACGTTGGTGACGTCTTCACCATGGAAATGGATCGCGCCGCTGTTGGCATCGGCGAACTCAAGTCCTGCGACGATGCGGAGCAGCGTGGTCTTGCCGGAACCGGAGGGACCGAGCAAGGCGGTCAGCGAGCCGTTGGGAACTTCGAGCGAGACGTCATCGAGCGCCTTGTACTTGCCGAAGGTCTTGGTGATGTTGCGGATGGAAATGGACATGGAAGAAAAATTCTAAGCACTAAATCTGAAAACTCTAAACGAAGAGGAAGAGATTGGAGACTTGGTGATGGGTTTCAGTGGCCTTTGGAACCGGCGTGACCGGCGTAACGTTCGATGACGTCCTTCACGATGAGGGTGACGAGGGCGAGCAGGGCGAGCAGCGAGGCGCAGGCAAAGGCGGCGCTGGATTGATACTCGTTGTAGAGGACTTCGACCTGCAGCGGCAGGGTGTTGGTCTTCCCACGGATGTGGCCGGAGACGACCGAGACGGCACCGAATTCACCCATGGCGCGGGCATTGCAGAGCAGCACGCCGTAGAGCAGGCCCCACTTGATGTTCGGCAGTGTCACGTGGCGGAAGATCTGCCAGCCGCGCGCGCCGAGCGTGACGGCGGCTTCTTCCTCATCGGTGCCCTGGGTCTCCATCAGCGGGATCAACTCGCGGGCAACGAAGGGGAAGGTGACGAAGACGGTGGCGATGATAATGCCGGGAGTATCGAAAACCACCTGCATGTCGTGGGCATCCAGCCATGGGCCGAACCAACCTTTCGATCCGAAGATCAGCATCCACACCAGACCGGCGATGACCGGCGAGACGGCGAACGGCAGGTCGATCAGCGACACCAGCAGGGAGCGGCCGGGGAAGCGGAACTTCGTCACCAACCACGCGGCGGCGATGCCGAAGAGCGCATTGAGCGGTACGGTGACCGCCGCCGTGATCAGCGTGAGCTTGATGGCGGACATCGCGGCCGGCTCGACAAGCGCCTTCGCAAAGACGGCGGCTCCGTTCCGGAATGCCTCCAGGAATACCGCGATCAGCGGCATGAGCAGGAAGAAGATCAACACGGCGCATGCCGCCCCGATCAGCAGGATTTTCACTCCGAGGGATTCGGTCGTGACATTCTTGTGGGAGGCCATGGTCAGCGGGTGCGCCAGTTGAGACGGCGCTGGAGGAGATTGATGAGGAAGAGGAGGGCGAACGACACCACCAGCATGGCGGCGGCGATCACGGCGGCGGCCTCATACTTGAACTGGTCGAGCTGGGCGATGATGAGGGAGGGCAGGATCTGGGTCTTCATCGGCAGGTTGCCGGAGATGAAGATGACCGAGCCGTATTCCCCGACCGCGCGTGCGAAGGCGAGGGTGAAGCCCGTGACCAAGGCCGGGAGGATCGAAGGGAAAATGATCCGGCGGAAGGTGGTCCAGCGTCCCGCTCCGAGGGTGGCGGCCGCTTCCTCGGTATCCCGCGAGAGGTCTTCCATCACCGGCTGTACCGTCCGCACCACGAATGGCAGGCCGATGAAGAACAGGGCGATGAACACGCCGATGGAGCTGTAGGCGGCACCCCGTTGTGCCATGAGGTCCACCCATTCTCCCAGCCAACCGCCGGGCGGATGATTCTCCTTCAGCCATTTCGCTCCCTGGGAGAGATACTGGCCGACCCAACCCTTGGTGGAGTAGATCTGCGAGAGGGTGATGCCCGCCACCGCCGTCGGCAGCGCGAAGGGCAGGTCGACCATGGCATCGAACAACTTCCGGCCGGGGAAGCGGTAGCGGACCAGCACCCAGGCGATCAGCAGGCCGAGCACGGAGCTGACCACTGCGGCGAGGGCGGAAACGCCGAAGCTGAGCTTGGCCGCTGCCAGGATGGAAGGGGACTTCAGCAGCTTGATCGAGTCCGCCCATCCCATCTGGCCGGCCTTCAGGAATAGGGCCAGCAGCGGGATGAGAATGATCACGCTGAGGTAGGTGATGGTGTAGCCGAGCGAGAGACCGAAGCCCGGGATGATGCGGCGGCGGGACATGCGTTAGCCTTGGATGAAATCAGGGATTGTGGAAACAGCGGATTTTGGTGCCGGGGCGGAGCACGGCACATGCCCGTGCGGGGAATATCCCGCACGGGCATGGAATACAAACCGGTGATGGCAACTTATTTGCCAGTCAGTTGGTCGAACGTGCCACCATCGGCGAAGTGGGTCTTCTGGGCGTTTTCCCAGCCGCCGAAATCGTCACGGATGTTCACCAGCGTGAGGCTCGGGAAGTTCTTGGCGTATTTCTCCGCCACCTTCGGATCACGCGGGCGGTAGAAATTCTTCGCCGCAATCTCCTGACCCTCGGGGGTGTAGAGGTATTTCAGGTATTCCGTGGCCAGCTCGGTGGTGCCGTGGGCCTTGGCGTTCTTCTCGACCACCGCCACCGGAGGCTCGGCGACGATGCTCAGGCTCGGATAGACCACCTCGGTCTTGTCGGGGAACTCCTTCTGGAGCAGGGCGATCTCATTTTCCCAGGCCAGCAGCACGTCACCCAGTTCGCGTTGGACGAAGCTGGTGGTGGCGCCGCGGGCACCGCTGTCCAGCACCGGCACGTTCTTGAACAGCTTGGTGATGTAGTCCTTCACCTTGGTTTCATCGCCACCGTATTCCTTGGACGCCCATGCCCAGGCGGCCAGGTAGTTCCAGCGCGCGCCACCGGAGGTCTTCGGATGCGGGGTGATGACTCCCACGCCCGGCTTGACCAGGTCGTCCCAGTTCTTGATGCCTTTCGGGTTGCCCTTGCGGACCACGAACACGATCGTGGAAGTGTATGGTGCACTGTGATCGGGCAGTTTGCCTTCCCAGTCGGCGGGAAGAGCGCCCGCTTTGGCGATGGCATCGATGTCACCGGCGAGTGCCAGCGTCACAACATCGGCGGACAGACCATCGATGACCGCGCGGGCCTGCTTGCCGGAGCCGCCGTGGGATTGCTCGATCTTCACGTCATTGCCGGTCTTTTCCTTCCAATGCTTGGCGAAGGCGGCGTTGAACTCCACGTAGAGCTCACGGGTCGGATCGTAGGAGACATTGAGCAGCGAGGTGCCGCCGGAACCGTCGGAGGTGGTGTGGCTCTTCTTGCAAGCCGTGGCCAACAACGAGGCTGCGGCGAGGGTGAGCAGTGCGGTGATGCGGAGCGGTTTCATGAGGGATCAGTATTTGTAGGTGAGTTGGATGTAGGCCGTTTTGGCGGTGTCGGAGGTGCCGGTGCTTTCGAGGTAATCGCCTGCGAACAGCGCGCCGGTGCCGGCGAGGAGCTCGAGCTCCTTGGTGAGGTTGGTTTGGACGTAGAGGTCGACTTCGGTGCCGATGAAACGATCGCCATTGTAGCCCGCGGGAGTGCGGAGCGTGGACGAGCCGTTCGCGCGGTAGACGAAGTCCGCGGTCTCCGCGCGGAAGAAGGCATGGGCTTGGAGTCCCACCTTCCAATCCTTCGCCGGGGTCACGGTGAAATCCAGATAGGGATCATGGATGTTCGCCCAGCCGACTGCATCGAGCAGGCCGTTCATGTTGTGGGTGGACGGATAGACGGGGAGGAAGCGATGTTGGTCGCCATCCGTCCGATCGTCATCACCACTTGCGTAGCTGTAGTTCACGCTGACGCGCGGACTCCAGGTCACATCATGGAAGGTGTAGCCAAGCGTGGCCTGGCCGCCGAAGGCGAGGAGATCGAGGTCGTTCGCACCGGACAGGACGTGACCGGTTTGAAGGACGGCTTCGAGTTCCCAGTCCCAGGGTGAATCCTTGCCTGCCTTCTTGAACAAGCGGGAGCCGAGCGTCCAGAAGTCCCCCTTCACGGGAGCCACGGTGCTGTGCTTGCTGTCCAGATAGATGGCGTAGAAGTCGAGGGTCTGGCCGCAGGGGATCTTGCCGGAGGCATAGATGCCGATGAGGTCCGCATTGTGATCGGAGTCGTTGAACTGGTCTTCCTCGATCGTGACCACGTTTCCGGCGAAGGCGTCAACCTGCCAGTCCTTGTTCACTTTCCAGGTGAGGCGCGCGGCGTCGAACGTGCGGCCGTAGTTGCTCCAGTTGCTGTCCGCGAGGATGCGGCGTGATCCGAAGTCCAGCGGCTGGCGTCCCAGTGTGAGCTGGAGCGGGATGTCCTTCAGGTCACCGAGCTGGAGATACAGCTGGCGGAGATCGAAGGAATCGTCACCGTTCGCGCCATTCAGCGTGTCATGCGGACGACCGGAGAAGAACTCACGCGAGTCCTGCCCCTGGGCATACAGCTTCAGCCAATCCTGCGGCTGCCACGCCACGCCGAGGCGGGTGCGGGTGATCAGCCAGCCGTCGTCATCGGCGGCATTCACGCTGTCGTTGTAGTCGCGGACGTTGTCCGTCCATTCGCCGCGGACGCGGACTTCGGCATCGAATTTGAAATCGTTGAGAAGACAGTCCGAGGACCCGTCCTGCGGGGCCGGAGCGGTACCGGCGTGGGCGATGCCCGCAAGTGCGGTCAGCATGGCGGCGGAGGCCATGTGCCGGGGGAGCCGGAGGGTGGTGATCGCAAGGCGTGACGCTTGGCTGCGTATGGCGGAGCGACCGGAGACGGACCGCCGTGTGACGGCGTTTCGATCAGGTGTCTTCATGCGTTGTGGGTGTTTCCGGTTAGGGAAACGGGATTTGTCTCGTGCCCGGGAAGGGGCGTGGAGGAGAGGATTCTAGGGCGAAAAAGAGACCGGAGCACGGAGGGACGGATGGCGGACGGGCGCCGTAGCGAACTACGGCGGATATCGTACCGCTCTCCGATCCCTCCGGTGTTCCGGTCGGTCTCTTTTGAGCGTTTGGTGCGGCGGGTGCCGCGATGGGCGGTCAGGATTGAGGTCCCTGTTCGTCCCTGGGTGAGTTGAAGCGGGTTTTCTCCAAGGCTTCGATCTGGGTCACGCGTCCGTCATGGACGATGATCTGGATCGAGCCGAACCGGAGGGATTCCACTTTGGTTCGAACGACTTCCAACCAGTCGGGCTTGGCGCCCTCGATCGGAACGATGCGTTCAGCGGCTTTCGGATTCATTGGAAACGGAGGATGGTAAGGCGAGTTGGGATAGACCGGCCAGGAATCCATCCTCGGGATCGGCGCGCCGTTTGTTGGTGGCGGGCTTTCCTTCCAAGGTGGAGAGCTGGGCGGCGAAGGGAGGTTCGACTCCGTCACGGCGCATCTTGCGGAGGGTGACTTCGACGACCTGGGCGATGGTGTATCGATCGAGGATGTTCGCGATGGCGTTGCGGACATCGATCATCAGCATGCGGAGGCCACAGTGAGCCTCATCCGGACACGAGCAGCGCTGGTAGGCGTTTTCGCTGGCGCAGCAGATCGGGGCGAGGCGGCCGTCCATGAGACGGACCAAGTCCCCGATGCGGATCGAGTCCGGGGATTTCGCTAGTGCATATCCCCCGAACTTGCCGCGGCGTGTTTCGACGATCCCAGCCTCCCGGAGTTCCTGGAGGATACGTTCGATGAATTTCAGCGGGAGCCGGTTTGCCTCCGCGAGATCAGCTCCCGCGACGGTCGACAGGCCAAGTTCGGCGGCGATACCCAGGTGGATGGTGGCACGTAGGGAGGTACTCTGCTTTCTTGGAAAGATGCATTCGGAAATCTGAACGGGTAAGTGGTGGATTAAGACGTGCGTCTCAAGAAAAAATCAAGAAAGTGAGGATTTGTCGAGGTGATACCCGGGGAGGGAATTGGATTTCCCTTATAAATCAATGGTTTCAGGGGTTTCTGAGCGCTTCTAGGCAATCAGGCGTGTTGGTTGGAAAGTTCCAAATGATGCTGGACAGGTAAAAGTATATGGAATAGTAGAGTATTAATCGCGGCATTCAAGACGCGGTTTCCACAAACCAACAAAGCACTCCATGAACACACGTCCTCTTGCTCCGGAATTCCGGACCAATCGAAGCAGCTGCTCCAAGGGTTTGCGGAGCACTGCGAAATCTCGGATCGCCTGGCGGGGCGGATCGAGAATCCGATCTACTTCCACGGCTTCAAATTCGGTGCGCCGGTTTTCACTTTCACCGGGCCATCCTCGGACGGTGCCGCCGCCCGCACGATCGGGTTGCTCGGCCACAATACACGCACCAGCACCATCGCTTCCGATGTGCTGCTCCAACTCATCGAGGTCGCCACCCTCCGCCCGGAGATTGCGATCGATCAGGTGCTGCGTGTGCTGCCGGTCAGCGATCCGGTCACTCTGGAACTGGAGGAAGACGCGCCGGATCTTTCCGACTGGCCGGTGCTGCAATACCTGCAGGATGAGTTCCGGGGTTCCGCGGCGGATGGCCTGATCGAGGTGCGGACCACTCCGGGCAAATCCCTGGAGATCCGCGGTGCCGCCGATGTGCGTCTCTATCAGGTGCTGGCATCGAACTCCGCCGCAGCTCGTGGCCTGCCATCGCCGCCGGTCTTGTCGACCTTCGTTCCCGCGTTCGGCGGCGGTCGCTGGCATCTGGAAATCGATGTGCCGGAGACTTGGAACCACGCGGGCGATGTTCTCGCTGTCAGCCGTTTCATCGGCCGTGTGTTGGAGACCTACTCCCACCTGCTTGGTGCATGCAGAGCCGCCTCCCGCCGTCTTCCCTGAAGGCTTCATCCGGCCGCATCCATCGGGATGCGGCCGACCCCTTTCCCACCGATTCATTCCACGTCATCCAATCATTCCATCATTCATGAAACCCGCATCCAAGACCCTGCCGATCGCCATTGTGGGCGGCGGTTTCAGCGGCACCCTCGCCGCGATCCATCTGGCCAAGCGCCTGCCGGACACGCCCATCCTGTTGTTCGAGGAGTCTTCTGAAGCCGGGCCCGGACTCGCCTATGGTCCGGGGTCTTCCGATCATCTTCTGAACGTCCGTGCCGGGGCCATGAGTGCGTTTGCCGAGCGTCCGGACCATTTCCGCGAGTTCGCCAGCCAGGCACTGGGAAGGGTGGTGGATGCCACCGAGTTTCTGCCGCGCACGATCTACGGGGATTACTTGAAGTCGCTGCTGCGGCAGGCGCTCGAGCGTCATCCGAAGCTGGAGGTTCGGCATACCTCGGTGATCGATCTGGTGGCGGACGCCCGTGATCCGGAGCAAGCCAGCCTCGTGCTGAAGGATGGCACGTCCCTGCAGGTATCACGCGTGGTGCTCGCCACCGGCAACCGCGGTTCGGCGTTCCGTTCCTCCATCTGGTCGGTGCATACCCGGGCGGCGCGAGATGCGGATGCCTACGACGGCCTGCACCCGGATGCTCCGGTGGTCATCATCGGCACGGCGCTGTCGATGATCGATGCTGTCAGCGAGCTGGAACGTCGTGGTCATCGCGGCCCGATCCATGTCACCTCGCGGCATGGGCTGCTGCCGCACGCCTATGCGCCTCCTTCGGCCGTCCCGGCTCCGGAGCTCGATCACCTGCCGGACTCGAATCTCCGCAAGAGCGTGCGTTTGTTCCGGAAGGCCGTGGCCGCACACGAGGCTGCGGGTGGCAACTGGCGGGATCTCTTCGCCGCGATCCGACCCTATACGCCCGGACTCTGGCAGGAGCTGTCACCGCGCGATCGCCAGCGGTTCCTGCGTTTCATCAGCCCGTTCTGGGAAATCCACCGCCATCAGTCCGCACCGGAAACGCGGAGCTTGGTGGATCGCCTGATCCTCAGCGGCCGGTTGACCATTCACCGGGGTGTGCTCGTCTCGGTCGAGAGAAAAGGGGAGCGCTGGGCGCTGGAATTCGCGTCCCGCACCAGCCGCCTGCCAAACCGCACGCTGGAAGCCGCCCGCATTCTGGATGCCACGGGTCCGGCGCGGGATATCCACACCCTGCGTCATCCGCTCATCTGCAACCTGCTCCGCCGCGGCTTTTTGACCGCCGATGTTCATCGCTTGGGCGTGGAGACGCTGGCTGACTATCGGGCGGTGCAGCGCAATGGACGCCCGGCACCTTGGCTGCACGTCATCGGGCCGATGCTTCGTGCCCGCTATTTCGAAGCAACGGCGATCCCTGAATTGCGTCTGCATGTGGCCGCACTCGCGGCACGCGTCGCCGGGGAATTCCAGCGGGTGGAGACTTTGGATCTCGCGGAAGTGGCGTAAGAGCGGATCGAACCCATTCTCCATTTTCGAGGAGTGGGCAAGTCGTTCACCACGATGGTATTGTTGAAGGGCCGGGGACTGCTGTCTTCCGGCCCTTTCACGTCATGGATAGGGTTATGCGAGATTGAGCAAAAACAGTCTTCTCTATCCAAAATTACCCGATAGCTTGCTAGATACTGACCTCCTATCATGTCCGCCCCCAATCAAAATCCAATCATTGCGTCCGGCCTTCCGACTGGCGCTCCTTCAGGTCTCCTGCGTGGTTCGCTGTTGCGGCTTGCGTTGTTGACCGCCTCATCGCTCTTTGCCGCCCAGGCAGGCGCGGATACGCTCCATCTCCTCACGGATGATGGCAAACTCTCCTCCATCTCCACGACCGCTCCGGGTTCTCCCTCGACACCGGTGACCATCACCGGTGTCACCGTGGGTGAAACGCTCGTCGGTATCGACGTGCGCCCGCAGAACCAGTTGCTCTACGCGCTGGGGGTAAACGCCACCACGGACAAAGCCACGCTCTACGTGGTGGAGCCGAGCACCGGTTTCGCCTCGGTGGTGGGAACCGCCTCGCAGATCGCGTTCACCACGAACGGAGTCACCGCCGTGGATTTGCCCGATCCGCTGACCGTGAAGTGGGGGATCGACTTCAATCCCGCCGCCGACCGCCTGCGGGTGGTGGCTGGTGGCCTGAACTTCCGCGTGAACCCGAGCACGGGGGCTGCGGTCGATGGTGACAACGGCGGTGGCGTGACCACCGGTACCAATCCCGATGCCGCCATCAATGGCAGCACGACCACGGTGAGCGCGGCGGCTTATACCAACAATGCTCCGAACAGCACCGTCACGACTCTCTACACGGTGGATGATGCTTCGAACTCGTTGTTCATCCAAGCCACACCCAACAATGGCACCCAGTCGTCCCCGCTGGCGATCACCCTCTCCGGCAGTCCGCTGGATATCTCGGCGTCTTCCTTCGATATCGCTCCGGGTGTCAATGCGGCGGCCAGCGGTGTGGCGGTGACCGCCGGTTCCGGCTACCTGGTTTCCAAGGTGGGCGGAGGCACCTCCCAACTCTATCAGGTGAACCTGGTGAACGGAGTCGCCACCTTGCTGGGGAACACCGGCCTTTCCGTCCGCAGCGCCGCGCTCCGGCCGGGGCTGGGGGCAGCTGTCTCCCTCACCGCGGGTGGGGCCAATCTGGTGCGATTTGATCCTACCACTCCGACCACTACAACCACCATCGCCGTAGGCGCGCTTACGGCCGGGGAGACGCTGGTGGGCATCGCCGCCCGCCCGCAGACCGGCCAGTTGTATGGACTCGGCGTCAATGCCACTGCCAATACCGCCACACTTTACCTGGTCGATCCCCAGACTGGCGGGGTGACGGTCGTTGGAGTGGCTTCGTCCATTGCCTATGTCGTCTCCGCCGTTCCAGTCGATCTGCCGGATCCCGCCGTCGCCGGTTACGGAATGGATTTCAGCCCCACCGTGGACCGCCTGCGGGTGGTCACCACCACCGGGCTGAACTTCCGGATCAATCCGAACACCGGTGCGCCGATCGACTCGGATACGGTCGCCGCCGGAACCAATCCGGACACCGCGATCAATGGTTCCGGAGTCACCGGCCTCCGCTCCATTGCCTACACCAACAACTACGCCCAGAATCTCACGGGCGGTGTGACCACGCTCTACACGTTGGATACCGTCACCGGGAGCCTGCACATCCAGAGCCCGCCGAATGCCGGAACCCAGTCCAATACCCTGGGTGTCACGCTCGGCGGATCCCCGCTGACGATCAGCACGTTCGGCGGCTTTGACATCCCGCATTCCGTGGCCGTGACGACTTCGAACACGCCTGCCACCGGTGAAGGTCTCTTCACCTCGCAGGTGGGCGGCGTGACCAGCCTCTATCGCCTGGATCTTGCCACCGGGAAGGCGATTCTCGCGGGAACCCTGGGCGCTGGTGCCACTCCGATGAGCGGTCTGGTCGTTTGGTCGACCGCGCCGAACATCGTCGTGGAAAATCCTGCGGGCACCGAGGTGGCGGACAACGCCAGCACGCTGACCTTCCCGAACAGTCTCGTGGGTGTGCCCGTCACCAAGACCGTCACCATGCGGAACACTGGCAGCGAGCCGCTCAACTACACCACGAGCTTCAGCACCGGGACTTCCTTCAGTGCGGTCAATGGGACCGGCACCGTTCCCGGCTCCTCGTCGGTGGTGCTCACGCTTGCCTTCACTCCGGACTCTCCGGGTGTGAAGAGCGACACGCTCCATATCCTGACCAATGATCCCGATCTGACCTCCTTCGAGGTGGCGCTGGCTGGCACCGGTCTGATCCCGCAGGAGAACGATTCGCTCTTCGCTTCCACCGGGGATACCCGGTTCAATCCGTTGGCGAATGACACGTTGGAAGGGGATCTCATCATCTCCGCCGTGAGTGATCCGGCCATCCAGATTGTCGATGGTCGCACGCTGATCATTCCGGCCGGCTACACCGGTCAGTTCACCTACACCATCAACAGCGATGGTACGGACGCCGGTCTCGCGACCGTCACCGTGGTAGGTGCCTTCCCCGTCAGCGCCCCGCGTGGCTTCAATGGTGTCCTCACGGACCTCTCCGGCAAGGTGATCGGCTGGTCCCAGGCGAAGCTCAACAGCAAGGGTGTAGGCTCGATCAAGATCGTCGCCGCGAATGCGAATACCAGCACGCGTGTGACCTTCCCGGCCGGAGCGAGCTCGATCAACGTCGGCACGACCTTCGGTTCGTTGAATCTGGACCGCAGCACCGCCGGTGTCCTGACCTTCTCGCTCAATGGCGGAGCCGTTACCGGCACCTTGCATGCCGAGGGCCTCACCAATTCGACGGGCACCTTCCACATCGGGCTCGGCAGCATTGATCCCACCACCTACCCGGGCGGCGGCTATGCGACTGCGACCTTGAGCCGGTCCGGTGCAGCCAGCTTCCGCGGCATCCTGCCGGATGGGAACTCGTTCACGGTGAGCACCACTCTCACGGACAACAAGGCGCTGGCGTTCTTCACCACCAACCGCACGGGAGTGAATCCTTCCGGAGTGATCGGCGGCGATCTGACCTTGTGGTCGAATGTGCTCACCGACGTCACCGGTGAACTGGTCTGGAGCAAGCCTCCGCAGGCTGGCAATGCCCAGGGCACGCATCTCGGCGGAGTGGATACCATCCTGTTGGCGAACGGTTCCTTCTTCAAACGCAACAGTGTCTACCCGAACGGTTCGGTGCTGGTGTCGCTGGCCGGTGGCAACTTGGTGGCGGATGAGAATACCATCACCACCATCACCAATGGTGTGCCGCTGCTGCCCGGCTCGCTGCTGAGCTGGAGCCTGAACCGCGGTGCGGGCACGGTGAGCTTCACCGTATTCGATCCCGTATCGGGCAAGCCGGTGCGTGGATCGGGCCTCTATCTGCAGAAGAGCGATGAATTCATCGGCTACTTCCCGGGCTCGACGGAAGGTGGCCGTCTGTTCGTGACGACGAAGCTGCCGCCTCCTTGAGGCCTTCGTCTTCACCTTTTGAGTGATCAAGCAAAGAGCCCCGTTCTGGAAAGGAGCGGGGCTCTTTTGCGTGTGGTGGATCTGACATCCACCCAATCAGATAGAATCGGAATTCATAATGCCTCGCCGCACTCCAAATCAGAGGCTCCTACTCAGGAGGAAGCAACCTTCACCAACCGGCCCTTCTCACGGGCGGAGGCCAGCGTGCGGGCGAAGAGCAGTCCGGCGAAGACGAGGTAGCCCCCATTCAAGGCGAAGGCTATTCCCAGATGACCCCACTCCAATGGCTTGCCAGCCATGACCGACCGCATGCCCTCGAACACATGCGCGGTCGGCATCGCGGAAGCCACGTATTGCATCCAGACGGGCAGATCCTGCACGCGGTAGAAGACGGCGGAAAACGGTTGGATCATGAAGGGGATCGCCCATGCCAATGACTCCGCACCGTGTCCCCACTTCACGATCAGCGCGATCGAGATGATGCCCAGCGCCCAGCCGAAGAGCATCAGATTCGCGTACCATGCGAACAGCGCGACGTTGAACTGGAGGATGTTGAAGTGATAGGCCACTGCGGCGATACCGGCGAGGATGCCCGCCGTGATGGCGACACGCAGCACGCCCACGCCACATGCGGCGGCCACGTATTCGCTCATCCGCACTGGCGCGGCGAAGATGTTCAGCAGGTTGCGCGTCCATACGTCTTCCAGAAACGAGATCGAAACGCCCTGTTGCGAACGGAACAGCGCATCCCACAGGATCGTGGCGGCGATCAGCGAGGGCACGAACCCATGCGTTCCGAGTCCGCCTTGGTTCTGGAGGGAGACCGAGACGAAGCCCCACATCAGGAGCTGGACGATTGGCCAGAAGAACAGCTCGAACAACCGCACGGGATTACGCGCATAGAGGAGGATGTAGCGGCTGAGAAGGGAGTAGATGGTTCGCAGGTTCAAGCAGGGCGGCGCGTGAGGTTCAGGGCGGTGGCGCGGCCCGACCATTGCACTGCGGCGGCGCGAATCCAGCGCCGATTTTGCCACCACCCGGAGCGGCCGAATTGTCGGTGGAATTGCCGACTATTTGAAAATCAAACGTTCCCATAGGGTGAAGCTCCCATGATGGCCCCGTTCCGGTGTTCACCGGGCATCCGGAGCGGCGGGTCGTGACCCAACACGATCCCTCGGGCCTGTCACCCAAGAAAACCCATCCACTCATGCATTCCTTTTCCCTGCAACACCGTGCTGCCTTTGCGATCGCGGTCACCTTTGTCGGCGTCACGTCGTTCCTGCTCTGGCCGCGTGATTCCGATCCCGCGTCCGCTTCTGTAAGAAGTTCCAGACCGGAGAAGCCTGCGTCCTTGGCGGAATCCCGCTCCGGAGAACCCGTTGCCTTGCCTCCGAAGCCACGTCCCGCAGGTCCCGCACGGCGTCAGGATCTGGTGTGGCAGGAGGAGGTCCCGGAACCGGTCTTCGCGGCATTCCGCGATTGGACCACCCGCTACGAAGCGGCGTCGTCGGACAAGAAGAAGGCTATGATCGGTGAGGGGATCCAGCTTGCGCAGTCACGGCGCACTTCTTTCGCGGATCTCATGCGGATGGACCCGGCGCGGGCTTTGGAGCTGGCTGTGCCGGTAACGGTCCGCCGCGGTCTGCCCGGTCCGGTGTTGGCATTGCTGGAGACTCCGGTGGATAACCGGGGAGACATCGAGCATTACGCGGGCCTTGCGGACGAGGGCGGCGTGATACCTCCGGATTCCTATGAAGTGCGGGTCGAAGGGGAGTCGTTGAAAGCCTACGTCACGGCGGAGCGGGCCGAGCAGCCGTCGCGCTACGGCGTGCCAGTGCATGGCTACCAACTCGATGGTGGGATTGTGGTGAGACCAACCGCCGGTCGAACTGCTCGAACCGGTGGAAGTGGCGGACGCGCATGCGGCCGAAGGCGGTGCGATTTGTCCGGTTTCGCAGGAGGATACTCAAAGCCAGGGTGACGAGGCTGGACTGGCCGTAGGAACGGAGACCGATCTGTTCTGCTCGTCCGCTCACGCCGCTCTGGAATTGGAGGAGCAGACGGCAGCCGAACAGAATGCCAAGCCCCAGGGCGAGATGCTCGCCGCTGCGGGAGGTGAGGGTGGGGAAGGTGAGGTGACAGCAGAGTCGTCCCACACGGAGGGCGTGAAAACGATTCTCTTCATCCGGGTGGACTTCTCGGACGATACCTCGCCACCGGTCGATGGCGCGGTGATCCTGCCTTACATCGCCAATGCATGGTCGGCGTGGAGCTACGGACGTTGCACGGTGAATACGTCCTCCTCCGCGACCACGCCCATCCTGCGCATGCCGAAGCCAGCGGGGACCTCCGGATACAACGGCAGCTCCGGTTCCCTCTACACGGATGCGCTAGCGGCCGCGACAACCGCCGGTTACACGCCGGGGAACTACTCGTTCGTGATGGTGTGCATGGACAACAATACGCCGGGCTTCACTTTCGCCGGGCTGGGCACGGTGGGTGGAAACAAGACCTGGCTGCGTGCGGAGGGCACGACCTACGCCGCACAAGTGGCCACTCATGAGCTCGGCCACAATCTCGGATTGAACCACGCGCAGAGCTACGTCGTCAGTGGTAGCAACCCGATCGCCAGCGGTGGCACGACTTCCGAATACGGTGATCCCTACAACACCATGGGCAATGGAGATGTGAACTCGCCCTACAATGCCCGCTACAAGCTCTACCTGAATTGGCTGACCAGTTCCGACTACACCACTGTCACGACCAGCGGCGTCTATCGCATCGCCGCGCATGACAAGTCCACTGCCACCGGCATCCGTGGCCTGAAGGTCGCGCGCACCAGCAGCCAGGACTATTGCCTCGATTACATGACGGAGCGCAGTGGCTCGCAGGCTACCTACAGTGACAATGGCGTGCAGGTGCGATGGGGGCCGACGGGCACCGGCAATGGCAAGACGCAGATCCTCGACATGACTTCCGGTTCCTCCAGTGGTCTTACCGATGCGCCACTGGCCATCGGCCGCACCTTTGCCGATGCCCCGAACAAGGTCTACATCACTACCTTGGCGAAGGTCACGGGCGCTTCATTCGATTCCATGGACGTGCTGGTGAACACGAACACCGCGCTTCCTCCCCCGCCTTGGACGGCAGGGGACATCGGCTCGGTGGCGGCCGCAGGATTGGCGACCTATGACAATCATACCCATCTCATCTACGGATCCGGTGCGGATATCTGGGGCACGGCGGATGCCTTCCAGTTCGTGCGCCAGACCGTGAGTGGCGATTGCGATGTGCGGGCACGGGTGAATCTCCAATCGGCTTCGAACGGATACGCGAAGGCCGGGCTGATGCTGCGGGATGGCAGCGGTGCGGGAGCCGCTCATGCCGCGATCTATGCAACTCCTGCGAATGGATTTTCATTCCAATACCGGGCCGCTTCCGGTGGGGCGACGGTCAACTTCAACGGACCCGCGCTCAACACCGCTCCGAACAACTGGGTGCGCATGACCCGTGTCGGCAATGTGTTCACCGCCTACGTGTCGGCGAACGGTACCTCGTGGACGCAGGTTTCCACCACCACCATCACCATGCCCGCTTCCATCCTCGGTGGCATGGCGGTGTGCAGCCACGTGGATGGCGATCTGGGAGTGGCGTCGTTCGATCAGGTTTCGGTGAACGACCAAGTGACTTCCTCCGTGGTGGCGAATGACACCTTCGATACCAGCTCCGCCACCGCTGGCAATGATGCCAACGATTCCCTCGATATGAGCTGGGAAGCAGGCACCCTCACGCTGGCTGCGGATACCACGCTGGCCACCGGCAATGCCCTCAACGTGGATGTGAGCGGGACTTTTGGCGGAGTGCTCGGGGAATTCGATTCACGCAACCTCGCGGACACCGGGGATGTGCTGAAGTTGAGCTTCGATTTCCGCTACACCGTCGCGCCTCCCGCCAATAGCAACGGGTTCCGCTTCGGGTTGTATAACAGCTCCGGCGATGGGTTCGGCGTGCACAATGGCACCGGAGGCACGGGTGGCTACTACCTGATCGAGGACTACGGCGCGGACAATGGCTATGGCTCCGGAGCCACCGTCAGCACCATCACTTCCGGATCCAAGCCGTCGCTCAACGATCAGCTCAAACACAGTGCGTCCCTCACGCTGAAAAAAACCGCCACCGGTATCACCATCACGAGTGTGGTGGATGGGAGCAGCGTGAGCACCACCGATACGTCTCCCGTGACCGCGGTATTCAACACCATCTCGATTCACAACGGGAACATCACGGCGGACTTCCGTTTGGACAATGTGAAGGTGGAGTTCTCGAACAATCTCGCGCCAGTCTTCAGTTCGGCCACCTTGGTGAAGTCATCCGTATTCCCGGGTAATGCCTACTCGGGATCGGTGGCCGGGGATGTGACGGACGGCAATGGGGATGCGATCACGTTCACGAAGGTCAGCGGCCCCGCGTGGTTGTCGGTGGCCGCGGATGGAACTTTGTCCGGAACGCCTGCGGTAGGGGATGCCGGGGTGAATACCTTCGTGATCCGTGCGACTGATGCCCAAGGGGCCACTGCGGATGTGACGGTGACCATCAATGTGGCGGGTGCGGTGACTGCGGTCTGGTGGGATGGCAGCGGTGCAAGCTGGAACGCCGCCGCCAACTGGTCGACCGCCTCCGGTGCCACGACTCCGAATCCGGCGGCCGTGCCTGGTGCGTCGAACACGATGACCTTCAACATCAGCACCGTCACCACCGCCCAGGCGATCACGCTGGATGCGGACCAGTCCTCCGCAGGCATGACCTTCGCCAGCACGGGAACGACCACCTTCACCGCAGGTGGCACGAACCGGGTTCTGAATCTGGATCTCGGTGGATTGACTCTCAATGCCGGTGCGGGTGCGGTGACCATCGGCTCCGCCACCAGCGGCCAGAACGTGGCCGTGTCTCTGCTCGGACCGCAGGCATGGACCAACAGTTCATCGTCCGCGCTGTCCATTCTCAACGGGCTGTCGTTGGGAGCCAATCCGCTGACGGTCTCCGGGAATGCAACTCTCAGCGGTGTAGTGAGCGGAACCGGTTCGATCACGAAGCAGGATGGCGGCACTCTCGTGCTCTCCGGGGCGAACACCTACACCGGCACTACCACCATCAAGGGCGGAACGCTCCAGGTGGGAGCAGGTGGAACCAGCGGCAATCCCGGAACGGGGAATATCTCGAACAACGCCAGCCTGACGATCAATCGCTCGGACGCGCTGACACTGGCGCAGGTCATTTCAGGAACCGGTTCGCTCGGAAAGACCTCCACCGGCGTGCTCACCGTATCGGGAGCCAACAGCTATACCGGTGGCACCACGGTGGACAACGGCGGGATCAACCTCTCCGGAGACCAGAGTGCCGCGACCGGTGGATGGTCCATCGGTGCCGCAGGGACGAGCACGACCACGGTCAACTTCCAAGCCGGATCGAGCGTGGTGGTGGCGGCTGGCAAGCAGATCCGCATCGGTAACAATGTGGCGAGTGGCACCACCTATCAGACCCTCAATGTGGCGGGTTCGGTGGTGAACAATGGCACGCTCTATGATGGGCGGCCAGGAGTTCTGAATCTGAACTCAGGAGGGAACTGGATTCAGAATGACACCATGTCGGTGAATGCCCAGGGAGGATACACTTCGACCATGACGGTGAACAGCGGGTCCTCATTCACCTACACCGGTGCCCAGACGATCAAGCTTCAGCCGGCCTCGGCCAACAGCGGAAACGCCATTCTCACCCTTGCGGGCGGCGTTTTCATCACCAGCCGTGGCTTTGAAAGCACCATCGCCAGCACCTTGGCGACCGGAAGCGGGATCGTGATGAATGGTGGTGCGACGCTGCGGCTGTCCGCGAATGTCTCCACACTCGCTGTCACGGCTGGCAGTCCTTTCCTCCTGCAAGTCGGAACGGGAGGTGTGGTGATCGATACCCAGGAGTTCTCGACGACGCTGGCGCTTCCCATTTCCAATGTGAGCGCACAGACAGGCGGTCTGACGAAGAACGGCTCCGGATCGATGGTGCTGGCAGCGGACAATACCTACACCGGCGCGACTGTCATCTCCGGCGGGACTCTTCAACTCGGCAGCGGTGGTAGCAGCGGCAGTGTGGCCTCCACCTCGATCGTGGACAACGGCGCACTGGTGATCAACCGGACCGGGACGTTGACGATTTCGGCAGTGATCAACGGTAGCGGCTCCTTGTCGCATACGGGTAGCGGCTCCACGACCTTGTCCGGTGCGAACACCTACACCGGCGAAACCAGCGTGACTGCGGGGACTCTTGCGCTTGGAAGTGCCTTCCTTGCCGATGGTTCGGCGGTTCGTCTCGCGAGCGGAGGCACTCTCCAGCTCAACCATTCCTCCACGGATACGGTGGACATGCTCTACATCAACGGACTGGCCCAAACTTCCGGGACATGGGGAGCGATCGGTTCCTCTGCGGCTCACCAAACCAGCCTCATCACCGGCACTGGCTTGCTGAACGTTACGCACGGAGGCTCTCCTTATGACGCCTGGGCCGTGGCGCATGGCTTCACGTCGGTTACGGGAGCGGTCTCTGCTGATCCGGATGGAGATGGCGTGAGCAATCTCTTCGAATTCGCCTTCGATGGAGACCCCACCTCGGCCGCTTCGACCGGGCTGGTGTTCAACAGCATCCAGACCGTGGGCGGTGAGAGCGTTTTCACCTTCACCATCGCCGTGCGGTCCGGGGCATCATTCAGCAGCGAGGAAGGGAGTCCGACCGCCGCCATTGATGGCATCACCTACACCGTCGAGGCCGGAGAGGATGTCGCCTCCTGGGGCACCGAGCCACTGGAAGAGATCTCGCCCGCACTTACGTCCGGTCTGGCCACTCCCGACAGTGGCTGGGAATATCACACCTTCCGTGCCGTCGCGACTCCGGCGGAGAAGCTTCAGATCTTCATCCGCGCGCGGGTGGAGCAATAACGGGGTCAGCAATTCGAGCCAACGGTCTCCACCTCTCCGGAACGGGCGATCTTGATGAAGACATCCTCAAGATCGTCCTCCTGGAAGTGGCGGGTCAGTTCCTCGGCGGTGCCGCTGGCGAGGATCTTGCCTTGGTGGAGGAAAAGGATGCGGTCGCAGACTTCCTCGATGTCCCGCATGTTGTGCGAGGTGTAGAGGATGGCGGGGGCGCGCTCCTTCTGCACGTGGCGCACAAGCTTGCGCACCTTGTCCGCGATATCCGGATCAAGTGAAGCGGTCGGCTCGTCGAGCAGGAGCAATTCGGGATCGTTGAGAAGCGCCTTGGCGAGGTTCACACGGGTGGATTCGCCTGCGGAGAGCTGTCCGGTGGGCTTGTCCGCCAGCTTGGTGATTTCGAGCAGATCCAACAGCTCGTTCACCTTCTGTTTGGCCTTCTTCACGCCGTAGAGACCGGCGAAGATGGTGAGGTTGTTGTGTACGCTGACATTGCCGGGCAGGGCGGCGTAGGTGGTGCAGAAGTTCGCACGGCGCAGGATCTCCATGCGATGCTTCGCCAGATCCATGCCGAAGGCGCGGATGGTGCCGGCGGTGGGGGTGATGAGGCCCAGAATCATGTTCATGAGTGTGGTCTTGCCCGCGCCATTCACCCCCAGCAGTCCCACGACTTCCCCAGCCTTGACCTCCAGGCACACACCATCCACGGCCGTGAAATCGTCGAAACGCTTCACCACATGGTCGACTTCAAGGACTGGCTCGCTCACGCCGCTACGATGCCCGGGCTGCCGCCCGCGTCCAGTGCTTCCTCCGGAAAACGAACCGCCCCGGTCGCGGGTGCGGCCGGGGCGGGATCGGGGAAGGGATTGGCCGGAGATTACGGCACCGTCACGCGGAGGCGGACGAAGCGCTTCGGATCACCGGTCGGGATCGTGTATTGGATCGAGGTGCCATTGTCCACGAAGGTGACTGGCGTCCAAGTTGTCAGATCGGTGGAGGCTTCCACGATCGGAGTGGCTGCGGCGGTGGCATCCTTCGGCCAGGTGATGGTGCCGTTGATGGCAGCGGGGCTCGGCGTGAAGCTGGAACCCGTGGCCCCGAAGAAGTATTCCACACCGTTTTTTACTCCATCGTTGTCATAGTCGCCATCGGGAGTTTGCCCACCGGCGTTGGCCGTGGCCCAGGCATCGTAGCCGCCCGCGCTGCCGGTGGTGACCTGAAGCAGGCCGCTGCCGGTGATCCGGGAGGTCTTGTGGGTGGCGGAGGAGGTGAGGGAACCCCATGTGCCTGGTGCCTGCTGGACGCCGTCGATGTAGAGTTCATCAACGGTATCGGTGGCGGAGTGAGTGAGGTTAAGGATGGCTCCGTTGCTGATTCTGACATCGGCGCCATCGGCGAGGACGGCGTTCGGGAGGGTCAAGGTACCACCGGTCACCAGCGTGTCACCGGTGTAGGTGTTCGCACCGGAGAGGATGAGGGTGCCTGAACCGGACTTGGTGAGGGCACCGCCTGCCGCAGCTTCACCGATGATTCCAGAGACCGTGCCGAGACGACCGGTGCCGATGTCGAAGACATGGCTGCCGGTGGCGGCGAGCGTCAGATTGGTGCTGACGGTGAGGTCGGAAGTGGCATCCAGCGTGGTGATCGTGCCGCTGTTCCAGGTGAAGGTGCGGGTTGCCGTGCCGGTGCCATTCTGGATCGTCTGTGCGGCGATGGTGCCACCGGCGTTCAGATTGATCAGCGAGGAAAGGGTGCCGGTGCCGGAGGCGTGATTGCCTTGGGTCAGGGTGCCGATCTTGGCAGTGCCTCCGCTGATGGAGAGGGTGGCGGTCAGTGCCCCGCTACCGGTCATGGATCCCACGGTGGCGCTGGTGGCATCGAGCGTTCCCCGGCCCATCTGGAAGGTGGCACCAAGAGTGCCTGCATTGGTCTGCGTGCCGATGGCGAGCGTGCCGATCAGCGCGTCCAAGGTGGAGGCTCCATTGACATTGGAAGTGAGATCCACCAAGGCCGTGTGTGAAGAGCTGGTATTGGCGGTGCGGCTGCCGACCGACCAGTTTGCACGGCTGGTGCCATCGGTCGCACGGATGGTCAGTTTCGGCAGCGGTACGTTGCGGAAACGGAGGGTCGTGTTGTCGCAGGCGTTGGTCTGGGTATTGACCGTATTGGCATTGATGACGGTATTCGCACCAAGCGTGACGGTGATGATCTTGGACGTGGTATTGCCCGCACCGTAGGACGCATCCTGGATGTTGAAGTTCGCGGCGGTGAACGTGCTGCTGTTCGGCAGATGCAGGGTCATCGAGCGCTGGTTGCTGGCACCGCCGATGGAGACGTTGTTGCTGGAGCGATCATAGACGAAGTTGGCCAGACCGCTCATGTCAACGGTGGCTCCTTGTCCCAGAGTACTCGAGCTGGGATTCTGGAGAATCAGGTCGCTGGCACCATTCACGGTCAGCGTTCCGGTTCCCTTGATGAAATGGGTGCCGGTGGTCGAGGTGACATTGGCATTCGAGATGAGAGCCGGAATCACCGTATTGGTGTTGGTGATATCGAGTGTGGAGCCAATGCCTGTCGTGCCAGCCAAGGCGCCCAGATTCACGCTGGCGGTGCTGGCAAGTGCTGCCGCGGAATCGATCTGGAGGGTGCCTCCGGAAAGAATGGTGGCACCGGTGTAGGTGTTCGTCCCGGAGAGTGCGACGATGCCACCGCCGAGCTTCGTCAGCGCGCGGGAGCCGCCTGTTTCACCGATGATGCCGGTGACGCGGCCGGTGCCACTGTTGCTGCCGACGGAAGTGCTCGCACCCGCGAGAATCACGCTGCCGGAAACGGTGGCACCCGTATCGAGACGGAGAGCTCCGAGTGCCTCGGTGTTGCCAGCGCCATTCAGGGTGACAGCACCTGCGATGAGCGCAGAGCCCGCGCCATAGAAGGTCGAGCCGGAGGAAACGTTCACCGGCAGGGTGGCAGGCAGCAGAGCCGCACCGGTCACGGCGAGCTTGCCCGCGCCGGTGGTGGAGACGGTTGCCGAGCCAGCAAGGCCGCTGAGGTTGCCGGAGAGTGTGCCTTGGCCGGTACCGGTGGCGAGGATGTCACCGGTGCCGTTGATGGTGTTGGTCAGCGTGCCGCCATCCACAGCCAGAGTGCCGGTGGTGATGCTGATCGGACCGGTACCAAGCGCACCCGCTGCCGTGGCGGTGAGGGTGCCACCATTGAGGGTGGTGCCACCGGTGAAGGTGTTGGCGGTGGAGATGGTGAGAGCGCCCACTCCCGACTTGGTAAGGCTGGTGCTGCCTGCGATGGAGCCGGTGCCGGAGAAGGTGTAGGCAAAGGCGGTGTTGTTTGTGACCGCGACGGAGGCCGGGGCGAGTGTGCCGGTGAGCGTCACGATATTGTCCGCCGCGAGATCACCGAAGGTCGCCGCGTCTCCTTGGAAGAAAGCGAGGTCGCCGTTCGCCCAAGTAGCGCTGGTGCCCGTATCCCAAGTGCCCGTGGTGCCTGCCCAGGTGCGGGCGGCGGTGTCGAACTGGAAGAGGATCGTGGAAGAACCGGTGTCATCCAGTGTGAATGGATTGCGGAAGCCTGCGGTCGAGAAATCGCCCGGTGCGGGAGCGGGGCCGCTGCCGTAGCTGATGAGGTTCACCAAGTTGGTGCCACTCGTGATCGAGGCGGCATCCGGGAGGACGGTGACGCCGCTTGCGGTCACGCCTGCGGCGGAGATGTGCTGGGTCGGGCTGGCCAGCAGGATCGAGCCGGTGCTGAGAGTGAGTCCGCCACTGATGCTGCCGGAGCCGGTAAGGGTGCCACCGGATGCCACCGTGACAGGAGAGACGAGCGAACCGGTGAGATTGAGAACCCCGGCGCTGACGGTGGTGATGCCGGTGAAGGTATTCACGCCAGCCAAGGTGAGCGTGCCAGCACCGACCTTGGTCAGTGCGGCGGTGCCAGTCGTGCCGGTGGTCAATGCCGTGGCGAAGGTGACGGAACGGCTGTTGGTATCGAAGATCGCCGTCTTGCCATCGGCAAGGGTGAGGCGGCTGCTGAGATCGCTGCGATTGGCGGGGGTGAATTGAAGCGTGCCTCCATTCATCGTCACCGCGCCGGTCGTTCCGACCGCATTGGCGTGGGCAAGTGAGAGTGTGCCTGCCGTGAGGGTGGTGCCGCCGGTGTAGCTGTTGTCTCCGGCCAAGGTCAGGACCCCGGCGCCGGCAACGGTCAGCGAGCCGCTTCCGGAGATGGCGTTGCTACGGAACAGTGCATTGGAGCGGTTGAAAGTGACCGAGCCGTTGTTCACGACGTTTTTGCTCAAGGAACCCGCGGTACCGCTGCCGATCTGGAGGGAGCCGTTCTCACCAACCGTGATATCCCCCGTGCCGGTGATTTCTCCGGAGAGGGTCACGGTGGAACCATTGGCCGATGCTCAAGGTGCCGCTGCCCCAGCCAGTGCCGGTGCTGATGGTCACGGACGTCGTCTTGGAGGAGCTGTTGCCGCTGGCGGTGACGTTGCCGCTGTACGCTGCGGTGGAGTTGGTGCCTGCGATGTTGACACTACGACTATTGCCGGTGGTGCCACTGCGCTGGATGGCCAGAGTGCCGCTGCCGATGAAGCCGCTGTTGAAGGTGAGAACGTTGCTGTTGCTGCTGGTTTCGTTGAGCTCGACGACGACCGCATTCGACAGCAGGGCCTGGTTGGCGAGAATCTGGGTCACCGATCCGAGGCTGCTCGCCGGGCTGATGGTCGCGCCATCGAGCGACAGGTTCGGAATGGTGAAGGTGTCGTTGATGTTGGTGCCACCATTGACCGTGTAGAGACGGAGCTTCGCGGCGGAAGAGATCGACAAGGCATCTCCGGCAAAGGTCACCGAGCCGGTGGAGGGCGAGATCGCCAGCTTGCCGGTGCCGCTCACCGCATAGGTATTGCCTGCGGCGGGCGCGGCGCTGTTGCTCCAGTTGGTGGGAGTGGTCCAGTCACCAGTGGAGGTACCAACCCAGGAGATGGTATCGGCGGAGAGAACAGGCGAAAGACAAGCGACGAAGAAAAGTGGGAGGAATTTGGATTTCATGATGCCGGGTATGCGAAGCGTGCGGAAGTTGCACAGCATGTGGTGGGCGGATCAAACGGTCGGACCTCCCAAAAACTGCTGATCCGGGTTGGGCAGAATCTGCGTAATTTCCGCATGACAGCAGGGAAACGGGCGACGGAACCGACGCAGGTTCCGCCTTGTCCGGACAAGCTCCGGGCTTCAGAAAGAGGGCGTCCGATGCCATTTCCCCTGAACTTCCTTTTCGGCACCGCCAATGCGGATCATCAGGTGGAAGCGCATGATCCCCGGCGTGAGGACGTGTGGGACTTGTGGGAAAGGACGCAGGGCCTTTCGCCGCGCGGACAAGCCACCGATTTCTGGAACCGCTATGAGGAAGACATCGCGGCGGCAGCGGCGATGGGCTGCAAGCTGTTTCGTTTTTCGACCGCCTGGGCACGGGTGGAAACGGCTGAGGGTGTGTTCGATCCGGAGGCCTTGGTCCATTACCGGCGGGTGGCGGAGTGCATCCGCAGCCATGGCATGCAGGTGATGCTCACGCTGCATCACTTCGTGTGGCCGGTGTGGTTGGAGAAGGATTACGGCGGGATGATCGGAAAGCGTTTCCCGGATCTCTTCGCCCGCTATGCGGATCGCGTGGCGGAGGCGATGGGCGATCTGGTGGACTACTGGATCACTTTCAACGAGCCGAGCCAGCTCACCTTTGGTTACATCAAGCCATGGTGGCGGAACCGCTACTACATGCCGCCGGGATTGCCTCGTGGTGAAGAGGTGGATGAAGAGGCGGCGGCGGTGGGGCGGCTGGTGCCATCGCTGTTCCGTGCTCATGCCCGCGCGCGGGTGGCGATCAAGGCGCGTCGTTCCGAGGCGCAGGTGGGTGTGAATCCTCTTGTGACCGGTTTCCCGACTTGGCTGCAGATGCTCATGGACTGGGCGGCCTGCCACCGGCGGTTGTCCGAGGCGCTGTTCAAGTTCACCACCCGTGGTGCGCTGGTGGGCGAGCGGGCGAAGGTGGATCTGGTGATCGGCGGCGTGACCTCCGGGCGGCACGACCGTTTCGAATCGAGCGATCCCTACATGCGGACGGGGAAGGCGGTGTTGGTGCGCTCCGATTGGCCGGGCGAGGGAGTCGCCTCGCTGGAGGAAAAGCGTGTGGGCGTACTGGGCATCGGCAACCAGCCGGACGGATGGAAACGCGATCTGCCCGCCTCGACGAAGAAACGGATTTTCGGCAACTACGATGAAGCTCGTAGCGCGCTCGCGGCGGGCACGGTGGACGCCGTCTATGGAGACGCTCCATTCCTGATCCCGCACGGGTTGGAGGAGAGCGCCTCATTCAAGTTTCTCACCACCGGCCTCAGTGATGAATCCTACGTGGTGCTCGCGCCGAACGGTCATGGCGACCTGCTGGAGCGGGTGAACCGGGTGGTCGCGAGATTCCAACGCGAGGTGACCGCCGCGCGGGAGGAGCCATGGATCCAGCCCGCAGCACCACCCGATGAGGACAAGCTGCCGCCCGTTTCACTCGCCGAAGTGCTGTGGGGACCTGCGGAGAACGAACCACCGGGACAGGGCAGGGGACGCTCGCTGAAGCGCATCCGCCGCCGCGGACGCATCCGCATCGGTCTGCGCAAGGATACGCCGGGTCTCTCGCCCGCGTGCCGTGGGGAAGGTCTCGAACTCCAGCTAGCCCGCCGCATCACCCATCAGGTGATGGGCGATGAGAGCCTGTTGGAGATCGTGCCACTCGATCCTTCCCGTCGCGCGAAGGCGCTGGCATCGAAGTCCGGCTGGCTGAACTGGGCGTGGCGCTTCTGGGGAACCACCAGCCTGATCGCGAATGCGAACTGGTGGTATCTGGGAACCTCGGGGCGGCTGCCCGTCGAGCTATGCCCGGAAGAGGCGATCGGCGCGCAGGACTTCGTAGGGCTGGACTATTACTGGGGGCTGCCGACGCGGAAGTTGCACCGCTTCAGATCGCTGGAAGACGCGGCGCACGGCAAGTTCATCCAGGCACCGGTATGGCCGCGGGGGCTTTTCCACGCACTCCAGCGCTTCCATCGTTGGTTCCCGAAGCAGGAGCTTTTCATCGTGGAGAATGGCAGTGTGCCGGAGGCCAATGGCATCCCGCGCGGTAAATACCTGAAGCTGCATCTCGACCAAGTGGAGCGGGCGCTCGACAAGGGCGTGCCGGTGCGCGGCTACAATTGCTGGTCCATCACCTCGAACCGCGAGTGGGGCCATCCCTTCGATCCGAACACGGACTTCGGCCTCTATTTCGTGGACATGGACAAGGACCCGGAACTGCGCCGCGTGGAGACTTCTGAAGTGGCGACTTATCGCGAGATCATCACCGCCGGAACGACGAGGAATTGAGACCTCAGCCCTCCCCCTGCGGCTTCTTCGAACGCGTGCCCGGAGCGGCGAGAATCTCGATGTAGATCCCGGTTTGGGCGGCCTTGGCCGCTTCGTCGATTTCGTGGGGGATGTCGTCCACGTGGATGGCCTTGGTATTGGCGGCTTCGGCGCCGACCCGGCAATGGAAATCCCAGAAATCGACACCTTCCGGCAGGGCCTTGCGGCGCTCGCGTTTCACATACTTCCGGACGTCGTGCTTGATGGCCTCCACCACACGCGGGGGCTTCAATCCTTCAACCTGGAGCGGAAACGTTTTCTTCACGGGCGGCTTGTGGACTCCGCCCGCCGGTTTGTCCATCGCGGAAACGCGGCCCCTCAGTCGTCGAACATCCGGGGCACCCCGGCGGTTTCAGCGTCTTCCTTGAGCTGGCGCTCCCAGATGTAGCGGCGGAAAAGCACCTTCACCGCGGCGGTGAGGGGCACCGCGAGCAGCGCACCCACGAAGCCGCCGAGCACCAGCGACCAGAACAGCATGGAGAAAATCACCGTCAACGGATGCAGGCCGACCGAGTCGCCCACGATCTTCGGCGCGGTCACCAGCGAGTTGATCTGCTGCACCCCCACGAAGATCGCCACCACGCCGATCACGTAGCCGGTGGGGCCCAGACCCCACGGCGCGACGCCCTGGGCATGCAGATAGCCGATGATGCAGGCGGGCACCAGGCAGAGTATGTTCCCGATGTAGGGGATCACGCCGAGGATCGCCATGAAGGCTCCCACCAGCAGACCGTAGGGCAGGCCGTAGATCGTGAGGGCGATGCCGACCAGCACGCCATCGATGAGCGCCACCAGCACCTGGCCGCGGAAGAAGGAGATGAGGTAGCCGTTGATCTCCTTCAGGCAATCGATCAGCTCCGTCTTGAAGCGTGAGGCCTTCAGCGGGACATAGTCGTGCCAGTGGTCACGGATGGAGGCGGATTCCTTGAGGAAGAAGAACAGGTAGACCGGCACCATGATCATGCCGAGCACCAGCCCGAGGAAAGCGAGCACCTTGCTGGTGCCGGTGGACAGCCAGGTGCGGCCGGTGGAAAGGATCTTGTCCTTGTTCTCGAAGAACATCCGGCCGATGCGAATCTTCTCGATGTATTTGAAGGATTCGTCCGTGGAAGGTTCCTTCACTTCCTCTCCGGCATCATCCACCTCGGCCAGTGCGTAGCCGATCGGATCGGTCGCGTGATCGGCAGCCACCTTTTTCAGCGAGCGGACCAGTTGCGGGACGAGATGCTTGTCATCGTCATCCGTGTTTTCCGGCGTGGCCTGCTTGTTCGGCTGGAGAATCTTCTGAAGCGCCTGCTTGCCGCTCTTGATGCCGGGCATGAGAGCCGCGGTCATGCCGCTGAAGACGAGAAGCATGGCGAAGAACACGATCACCACCGCCCACAGGCGTTTCATTCCACGTCGCTCCAGCCATACCACCACGGGATCGAGCAGGTAGGCGATCACGCCAGCGATCAGCAGGGGGATCAACACCGGCTGCAGGAATCCGAAGATCTGTCCCACCAGCCAAGTGAAGCCCACGATCAGCGCACCAATGATGAGCAGGCCGAGGCCGGTGGCGGCGTTCCATAACGTCTTTTGCTGGAAGCGGGTGGGGAAGCGCGACATGTCGTAGGAGGGTCTAGCAGATCCCGCACCGGGGGAGGAATTGGAAAAACCGCCGCGGATTCGAAGGAGGGAGGGGCGTGAAGGTAGGGCGACCTCGTCGAGGGCGCAGGGGAAGAGTGGTTACGTTCGCTACCAATGGTCCGCCCATGCAGGAGGTGGTGTTTTTAACCACGGATTTCACGGATTGAACGGATTGGATGAAGAAGAGAAAGGAACCGCAGATTGCTCAGATGACGCAGATTTTGAATTCAGAACCCTTTCTTCAATCTGCGAAATCTGCGTAATCTGTGGTCAAAACGCTTCTTCCTCTGGCCGCTGCTTTCGCTCATCTCAAATCCGTTCAATCCGTGAAATCCGTGGTCCCTTCTTCGGTTGAATGAGTGGAGTTCGAAGCCGGACGTCCTGGATGGACGGAGTCTTCGGTGATGGCTATGTCTGCCGCCAGGCGCTCCCGGCGAGAGCTCCCTACCATTGTCGTGTAAGGGGAGAGGAATGGCATGCGTAGGCCGGATTGCATGACGCGATTGTTCCTCCTGTGGACTGCTTTGACGGGCGTGGTGATGGGCCAGACGAGGCCCTTCCCGGTACATGCCCGCTATCCCGGAGGAGTGATCCGACCCTCCGGTTTCACGCAGGAGCAGCAGGATGCGGATGTCCGCTCCGCCTACGATGCGTGGAAGAAGGATTACCTGAAGGAAGCGGGGAAGGACGAGGCGACGGGCAAGACGCTCTATCGCGTGGCGTTTGGAAAAACTCCGCCGAAGTCCGCGGTGACGGTGTCGGAAGGGCAGGGCTACGGCATGGTGATCACCGCGATCATGGCCGGGCACGATCCGGAGGCGCGGGCGTTGTTTGATGGATTGTATCTCTTCGCCAAGGCGCATCCCGACAAGCGGACGCCGGGCCTGATGCAATGGCGGGTTCCTCTGGAGTCTGCGGATGGCGGTGGTGGCACCAGCGCCTTCGATGGTGATGCGGACATCGCACAGGGACTGGTTCTCGCGCATGTCCAATGGGGCGAAGGAGGAGCGATCTCCTACAAACAGGCGGCGAATGAAGTGATCGCCGCGCAATTGAAGGGCTGTATCGGACCGGAGAGCCGTCTGCCGTTGTTGGGCAACTGGGTGAAGGCGGGCGACAAGAAGTTCAGCCAATATACGCCGCGCAGCTCGGATCTGCAGCCCTTGCATTTCCGCTCGTGGGCGAAGTTCTCCGGAGACCCGGTGTGGAATACGGTGGCGGACAACTGCTCCGCAGTGGTGGATGCCTTGCAGAAGAACTACAGCGCCGAGACGGGGCTGCTGCCGGATTTCATCGTGGAGGCCAATCCGCCGTCAGCGGCCAAGCCTGCGCCGCCGAAGTTCCTGGAAGGCGAGCACGATGGTGCCTATTTCTACAATGCCGGGCGCGATCCGTGGCGGATCGGTCTGGATGCGCTGCTGAATGATCATGCCACCTCGAAGGCGCAGGCCAGGAAGATGGCCGCATGGATCGGGAAGGTTACGGGGGGAGACGCGGCGAAGATCAAGGCGGGTTACGCACTGGATGGGAAGCCGCTGCAGGGCAGTGATTACTTCACGCCATTCTTCAGCTCACCCTTCGGCGTGGCCGCGATGCTGGACGGCGGGAGCCAGAAGCTGCTGGATTCCATCTACGGGAAAGCTCGTAGCACGAGGCAGGCCTACTACGAGGACACGGTGAACCTGCTGTGCCTGCTGGCGATGACAGGGAACTACTGGCAACCGGAGAAGTAACCGTTCTTTGGATAGAGCTGATCCTTCGTCCCTACGGAACGGGAAAGAGGAGTGAGTGGATGGCGTCCTAAAAGGTGCTCTACGCTGGGAAGGCTCCTTACTTCGTCCGGATGACAGAGCGAAGATATTTACTCCGCATGGGGCATGCCTTCAGCATGCGGGAAGAGATGTGTGACTTACCCAGGGTCTCCGACCCTGGGCTGGTATGGGCCGCACCGTTGGTGCGGAAAGGCAGCAGCTGGGCGCTGTTGTGTCACGCACTCGGGCTCGCGTCCTTCGCCAGACGGTCGAGCACGCCATTGACGAAACGACCGGAGTCGGTGGTGCCGAAACGCTTGGCCAGTTCGATGGCTTCGTTGATCACCACCTTGAAGGGGACACCGGCGTGGAAGATCTCGTAGGCGGCGAGGCGGAGCACGGCCCGGTCGAACCGGATCGATACGCTCGGGCACGTAGTTGTCCACGACCTGGGCGAGACGCTCATCGAGTTCTTCCTTCGTGCGGAGGATGCCATCCACCACCAGATCGGAATCGTGGCGCAGCGCGACGATCTCGGAGCGGGACTCGCGCAGCTTCGCCAGATCCGCCTGATCCGGGAATTGTTCCGGCGTCTCGACCATACGGAGACGGTCGGAGATACGCTGGAGCCTGCGGACGGTGGCGGAGACGGCCTCAAGCTGGCCGCGCAGGACAGGATGGTCCTCGATGCCGAGCAGGAAGCGCTTGCGGCTGGCGGCCAGATCGCGGTCGACCTTGAAGAGAGCGTTGAGAGCTGCCTCGATCTTGTCCGCTACGGAATCATCATCACCGTCACGCGGGATGCGGTTGAGCTGGTCGAAGGCGGCGCTCCACTTTGCTTCGAGCTCGTCGATGCGGGCGAGCTCCAGCTTCAGCCGTTCGGCTTCCGGGCGGGCGGAGAGGAAGGCATCCGCCAGCGTCTTGCGGGCGATGAACTCCTCCAACCGAGTCTCACGGCCGTGCGAAAGGTGGTGCACGGTGCGGAAGGTCGCGACCTGGAGGTTGCGGCGGTCCGACTCGGTGATGAATTCCCAGAACGGCTCGCGCAGGGCGACCGGATCGGCTCCGCCCTCGAGATCGGCGCAATACAGGAACTGGACGACCGCTTCGCGGATCTGACGGCGGCTAGGCATTGCGGCTGGACGAGCGGACGGGGGTTGGCTTCGGCATGGAACGATCGAGCTCCATGAAAATATCGATCATGCTGGCGGCGGCACGGGCGGCTTCACGGCCACGGTTGAGGTTCGCGCCGATGCAGCGGGCGTAGGCCTGCTTTTCATCGTTCACCAGCAGGACCTCGTGGATGACGGGGCGCTTCGACTGGAGGGCGAGCTGCTGGAGAGACTGGGTGATTGAGGTGGCGATCTGGTCGGCGTGATCGGTGCCGCCGCGGATGATGAGACCCAGCGCGATCACGCAGGCCGGTGGCTCGCGATCGAGCACATTGGCGATGGTGACCGGGATCTCGAAGGCACCCGGCACACGGATCAGGTCCACCCGCGCCTGCGGGACGAGCACGCCGAGCTCCTCCACGGTGTTTTCGACGAGGGCGTCGGTGTATTGCTCGTTGGACCTGGACGCAACGATGCAGATCCGGACTTTCGGTCCGATGATCCGGGGTCTGGGTGGCAAGGCCGACGACATGGGCGGGATATGGAGTCAGGTGACGGAAAAGTCAACCGGGCGGAAGGGGCGGAGAGCCTACCGGCGTACGAATCGGAATAAAAGAAAAACCATGCCCGCGCACGGGATTCCCCGTAGGCGGGTAGGAGACCCTGCGGCCACCGGGATCGGCTCAACCTTCCTTGGGAGCTTCCCAGTTCGGGAATTCCTTTTTCAGCTTCTCGCGATACTTCTCCGCCTCGGCGGTATCGCCTTTCTTCTCCAGCGCCTTGGCCAGCTTCCAAATGGCGAGCGGCTTCAGGTCGCGGTCGTCGATCCAGTTCACCACATACTGGTAATCGTGGGTGGCATCTTCCGCCTTGCCGGCGCGCATGTTCAGGTCACCGGTCAGCAGCCGCAATCCGGCGCCGGTCCGGCCTTCGACGTGCATCACGGTGGCTTCGTCCACGGCCTTCTGGGCCTCGGCATCCCGTTTGAGGGCGAAGAGTTCGCGGCCCTTGTCGAGCAGGGCATCCGCCTTCAGCGCCGGGTCCTGTTCCACTTCCAGCACGTTGAGAGTGGCCTTGAGGGCCTCTTCATACTTGCCGGTTTCGTAACGGGCCTTGCCCAGATAGCGCCAGATGCCCTTGGAGGTTTCGCGGGGCTCGTCCGGATTCGAGATCCGGTCGAGGAAGCGGGCGGCCGCGGCGAACTTGTTGGCGTAGTAAGCCTGCATGCCCGCCCATTCCAATGCTTGGTCCGGGAGTTCCTTGGCGTATTGCTTCTCGATCGCGAGGTCGATCTCGTCCGTGAGCTTGTCCAGATTCTGGCTGGCGAAGTAGCCGAGAGCGAGCAACAGCCCTGCGTGCTTGCCGAAGGTGTCCGGCTGCAGGGTGCGGGCCTTTTCCAGATAGGGGATCGAGTCCTTGGCGGCATTGGTTTTCACCAAGCCCCAGCCGATGTAGAAATTCGCCTCCGCATCGAGTTTCGAGCTCAGGGTGCCACCTTTTGAAAGCAGGCCCTTGTAGCGGACGATCATGTCCGGGAGATTGTTCTCATCCCGGCGCATGCGAGCGGACTCGGTCCACGCCAAGCGTGCGTATTCCTCATCGCCACTGGTGGCGAGCTTGTCAAAATCGTCGATCGCCTTGGCACCTTCACCGGCTTGCACGTAGGCCATCGCCCGTTTGGCCATGGCCTTGTTCAGGCGGGAATCCTTCGGGTAATGGGTGATGAACTTGGTGAGGGACTTCACCGCGCCCTGCGGATCACCGGCCTCGGCGAGACACCAGCCGCGATTGAACAGCAGACCCGCTCGGTTCGCCTCGTTGATCAGGCTGACATCGATCTCCGAGTAAGCCGCCGCCGCCTTGGTGTAGTCGTTGCGGTTGAACAAGGTCTCCGCCTTCATCAGCAAGGCTGTGTGGAGATTCTTGTCGTTGCCGCGTGACTTCCGGTAGATCTGCACGAAGGCATCGACTTGGTCAGGCAGGTGCTCGCCATCGATCGCGTAGAAGCACAGGATGCGGTAGTAGGCGGCCTGGTAGGCCAGCTCGCTCTGCGGGGAGATGCTGCTCTCCACCTGGCGGAACAGTCTCAGTGCCTCGGCGGTCTTCTTGAGCTGGAAATAGGCGCGGCCCGCCATCATCAGGCGGTTCGCCTTCTTCTCATCGTAGGTGGCCTTTTGGTCGGGAGAGGCTTCAATCGCATCGGCGGCTTCCAGCCCGCTCTTGCGGTAGGCGTCCAACACGCCCTGGTAGTCCTTGTCGGTCATCGCCGTCTCCATGAGCAGGGAGAGGGCGTCCGGGCGGAACTTTTCCATGCCCGGGGTGATGGCGATGAGCTTGAGATACTTGTCCGCCAGTTCCGGCTTCTTGAGCTTGATCGCGGAGAGGGCGGCTTTGAGGGCGGCCTCGCCACGGGCTGGAGGGGTGGCTTCTGAAGTGACGACGCTTTCGAACAACGGCAGCGCGTCCTCGTGCTTGTTGCCCTTCAGCAGCAGATTGGCCAGTCCCAGCTTGGCCATCGGCACATGCGGGCCGGCACCAGGGGAATTGATGACCTTGCGATAGAGATCACCCGCCTGCCGGTCCAGGTTCTGCGCCCGGTAACTCTCAGCCGCATAGTAGTAGCCACGGGCACCATCCTCCGGCCGGTTCGCATTGTCGCCGTATTTCTGGAACAGCGGGGCAGCGGTTTGATACTCGCGCTTGTTGAAGGCATCGATCGCCAGCGTGTAAGCGGCGGCACCGACCCACGGGCCCTTGCCAAAGCGGTTGATCAGCGTCTGGAAGGCGCGCTTTCCTTCATCGACCCGGCCGGAGAGATACAGGCTCTGGCCCATGTAGAGCCACGCCGGTTCGGCATTCGCGTGGTTCGGGAACTGCGTGAGGTAGTCGCTGAAAACGGCTGCGGCGCGCTGGAGCATGTCTGCACGTTGCTCCGGGGCGGCGGACGCCTGGCCTTGGTCGTAGAGGTTCTTCCCGCGCTGGAACATGTCATTGCCCGGATCCGCCTGGAGGGCTGGATCGACGGGCTGGGCCTGCGGAACCTGGGCCGTGAGTGGTGCGGCAGCCAGAAGCAGGATGGCGAGGGAATGTTTCATGCACAGTCGGATGAGATCACCGGGAGGCGGTCCGGCCGGAGCATTCTCCAACCGGGGCCTTCGTGTGGCGAGGCAGATATTTCAAATACCCGACTTCCGGCACAAGTCGATGATTTCAACGATCGTCTGGTAGGGACAATCGGCATCCCCCCGCAGTTTCACCGGCTGGGCCTTTTGGCTGGCTGCGAGGCTTTCCAAAAACACGGGAAGCTCGGCGCGGGAGATTTTCCGGCCTTGGGTGGTCACGGAACCATCCGCCGCCACTTGGAGGATGACTCCGGCAGCGGCATCCGGCTTGGCCTTTGCCTCGGTGGGAGTTCCGGCGAGGAGGGGAGAGGCGGTCAGCAGCAGGAGGGCGAGGGAGCGTTTCATGGCGAGCAAAGATAGAGGATCTCCGATGGCCCGGACCGGCTCAATTCTCCGGCTGGGGCTTTTGAGTCGCGAAGGAAATATTCCAGATACCCGCCTTCTGACACAAGTCGATGATTTCGACGATCGTCTGGTAGGAGCAGTTCGCGTCTCCGCGCAACCGCACCGGCTGGTTCTTGTAGGTCTTCGCGACGGCGGTGAGGCGCTCGGAAAGCTCCGGGCGGGTCAGATTCTTCCGTTCCACGATCACCGTGCCGTCCGATTTCACGTTGATCAGGATTTCACCGCGCTGCTGGTTGTGCTGGGCACCGTCCGCCACGGTGGGCACGGCGACTTCCAGCGAGCGCTCCTCGGCAGCGAACTGGTAGCTGAGGATGAAGAACATCAGCAGCACCAGCATGATGTCGATCATGGAGGCGAGTTGGAGCGGGGCCGGTCCGAGCGGCTGCTGGTTGGAGAACTTCATGGCGTCTCAGATGCCGTGGAGATCGCGCGGGTTCAGCGTGAGCGGCGTCATTTGGCCGGCGTTCTCCGCACGCGGCTGAGTCTGCTGGCGGGCGGTGGTGGTGGCCTTGGCCGGAGCGGGGCGGGACTTGTTGGCCAGCATCTGGAGATGGACGATGAAATGGGTGGCCGCGGCCTCCAGTTCGTTCACGAGCTTCTGGGCCTTGCCACGGAAGAACGCATAGAGCATCAGCGCCGGGACCGCCACCACCAGACCACCGGCGGTGTTCACCAGCGCGTGGGAAATGCCGGAAGTCAGCTCGAGTTGCTGCACGCCTTCCTTGCCAGCCGCCAGATCGTAGAAGGACTCCGTGAGGCCGATCACCGTGCCGAGCAGACCGACGAGCGGGGAAATCGAACCGATATCCGCCAGATAGGAAACGCGGGCGGTCAATTGGGATGCCTGGCGCGTGCCTTCCGTCTGGGCCACCTCGCGGATTTCCTCCATGCCCGCATTGGGATTCTGGAGGATGAAATCCACCGTCTGCTGGACGATCACCGCCATACGCTGTGAGTTCCGGCGGGAAATTTCACCCAGTCCCTTCAGATCCCCGGCCCGCAGCGCGGACTCCATGTCGGACATGAAACGATCCGTGACCACCGCACGATGGCGGATCGTGAGGAAAAGCGTGAACGCCACCGCCACCATCACCACCGAGATCAGCAGCAGGATATACATCACCGTGCCGCCTGCCGCCAGAAGCTCGGAGATCTGCCTTTGTTTCGCCACCGGAGGGACAGCGGCACCACCAGCGGTCTGGGCAAAGGCGGAGAGCGCGGGCAGCACGGCCAGCGCGACGGTCAAAAGACGGCACTTCATGAAACTTGCGCGGGATTCTAGCGAGCGAACCCCGCGACGCAAGCCCGGGTCCGCCGGGCAGCTTACGGAGAGGGAGCGCCGGTTCTTTCGGGAATCTGAACCATCCGCTCCGGAACCGGCCCCGGCTCAATAGCTCCGCTTTCGGCGGAACAGCAGCAGACCGCCCGCCAGTCCGGTCAACAGCGGCGCTGTTGGCTCGGGAACAGGGGTGGCCATCGTGAACACCACACCTTGGGAGGCTCCGGTGGCGGTGAACCAAGCGGTGAAACTCTGGGTATCCTGTGCCACACGGAAGAGACCGCAACCGGAGGTGCCTCCGGGAGAGGTCCCGGCATTTGCGGTGTAGAGGGGGCCGTTCGGATCGGCTTGCGTGCCTGCGATCGCCAGCAGCGGCTGGACTCCATCCGCAGGGATCGTCGTCGTATCCGGTGCCAGGAGCATCGGCCCCGGCTGGAAATAGGTGCCGCGACCGGAGGTAGGATTGTAGTCCAGGCTTCCTGCCGCGAATACATCTCCTGCTTGGAAAACACCGGAATCCAAGGTGAAGGTGATGGAGAATCCTGCCGTTCCCGGCGTGGTGGCTCCTCCCGAGTTGGGGGTGAAAATGATGGCCGAGTCGAAGTGTACGGTATCACCGTTCGACAAGGTGGCGTCGGTGACCGGATACCAGTCGGAAAAGTCATAGGGATTCCCGGGCAGGCTTCCGAAGTCTCCGCCTCCGATCGCCTGGATGGTGACCGAGCCGGTGCCGCGTGTGGGGCCGAAGTCGGTGGTGAGGCTTGCTCCTTCCGCCGTGGAGGACCATCCGCCAGTGAGGGGCTGGAGGGACGGTGTCTGGTAGGCGGTCTGGGCGAGGAGGGCGGAGGTGGAGGCGATCAAGAAGCCGAGGCCGGCGAGGACGCGGGCGCGGTTCGACGTGGGGGATGTCATACGGGTGTGGGGGAACCGGCCCGAGACACGTCGAAGGATCGGCATGAATCGAAAGAGGACCGGGGGGAGTTGCGATGAAGCTAAGCAAATCCGGAATTTCCTCCTAGCTGGACAAAGGGACAGGCGGGGCCTTGCCGGAGATACTGGCCTAACTGACAGCTAGGAAGAGATGCCGGGATATCGTGATGTCATTCCGTATGTTGGGAGATGTCCGTGGTCGTGCGCATTCGATGATGTGGTTCTCCCGAGGGTTGGTTGCGAAAAAGCCCCCCGGTTCAATGCAGCCGGGGGGCTTCCGGCTTTTTAAAGGAAAAGAGGGTGCGTCCCTCGACCCGATGGAATCCATGGAAGCCTCCCCCTGGGAGTGCTTCCATGGATCCATATGCATCCGTGGCGGAGTCGCTGTCATGACTCCCATGCCACTGGATTCCGGGAAGGACTTGAGTCGTTCGGGACTCGTCCGATCACTCTGGTCGAAGTGGTCCTGCTGACTAGCTGTCCGAAAGCATGGTTTTCACGACAGATTGAAGAAAAGGGAGGGGAGGCAGCTGAGAAATCAGGGATGCCCGGAACCTGTCCTTTTGGACGGGTAGACACGGAGGATTGACTTGGGATTTACTTTGTAATTATATTTTGTGTCGAGTGGCGTGTTTCTTGCCAAAAAATCCAAAATCAGGTCCCATTTCTCCCATGCTTCATCCCTACGGAATCGTGTTTTACCGAACCCGGCATCGCCGGCGGGGATTTCGGGACGGGTTGCGATGGGGCCTGATGGCGGGGCTTATCGTGGCCGGCCTGTGTTTGACCGGGTGGGGGATATGGATGCTGAGGATCTGTTTCAGGTCCTGATCCCGCCGGAGACGATTGAATCCTTTCTCTCAAAACCCAGAACCCAACCAGATCCTGCCATGCATCCGGATCGTGTTTTCCCGCTGTGGCCCACCCGCCCGGCAGTCCCCCCGCGGCCTTTGCGGCCGACCTCCGTCAGTCGTTCACGCGCTCCGCGACCCCGCCGCCAGCCCGCCCCGGTGGCTCTTGAGTCGCCAACCCATACACCGGCAATGGACGAGGTCCGATCCGAGCTGGATCTGAAAAGACGGCGTGTCGTGAGAGGGTGGGAACTGCTGGTTCTATCCCTCGCGGTTGGTTGGCTCATCTGTGTGCTGCTGCTCATTGTGACCTGATGCCGCAACGATGATCGTTCCAACGAAATCTCATGTCTGAATGGAGTGGATCCATGTTTTACCGGACGGTCGTTTTTCTACTGGTGGCATTTATCTCAGGCGTCCTCGGGTTCGGCCCGTTGGGCGGAGATCCGGCCATGGTGGCCAGATTCCTGTGCGCGGCTTCCCTGTTGCTGGCGGTCGTCTGCCTCTCCTGGCTGGCCTTTGGCGACTCCCCCTGAGTCCCCGGCGCCCTCCCCACCGCGCACGCCGTTCCGATGTCTTTTATCCCTTGCAACAACCCCCGATGGACCATCCCCCCTTGATTTGTCTTGTCGATCCCGATCCCACCACCGCCCGCCTGCTGGAGAGTTCCGGCTTCCAAGTGCGGGCCTATACCTCTCCGCTGGATTTCCTCCATGCCTATGACCCTGATCTGCCGGGCTGCGTGGTGCTGGAGATGGTGCTGCCCCACATGAACGGGCTCGCCGTCCAGCGCGAGCTCTCCGAAAAAGGAGGACGGCAGCCGGTGATTTTTGTCAGCACCAGTGACAGCATCCCGGATGCGGTCAAGGCGCTCAAAGCCGGGGCGATGGAGTTTCTGACCAAACCCTGCGACCCCGCGCTGCTGTTGCAGGCGGTGCGGGACGCCTTGGTGCGGGATGGCCAACTGCGGTTGCAGAGGAAACAGCGGCGGCTGGAACTCTCCCGGATCGAGTGCCTCACCGATCGCGAGCGGGAAGTGCTCGGCTATGTCGCCTCCGGTTGGTTGAACAAGGAGATCGCGGCGGAGGTCGGAATCTCCGAGCGGACGGTGAAATTCCACCGTGCCAATCTCATGGACAAGGTCGGTGCCGGATCGCTGGCGGATCTCGTCCGACTCGCGACCCAGACCGGTCTGGGCACCCGCCCTCCGCCACCACCGGGCATGTGATGGCAGCTCAGCTTGCCTCCGTGGAAACGGCCAGCGGTAGCGCGCACCGGCTTTGCCGCCGGTCGTGCAAGCCGGAGAGGATCGCCAGCGTCACACCACCCATGGAGAGCAGCGCACCGGCCCAATTGGGCGCGGTGAAGCCGAAGCCGCGGGCGATGACGAAACCGCCGAGCCAGGCTCCCGTCGCGTTGCCGAGATTGAAGAGCCCGATGTTGACCGCTGAGGCGAAGGTTGGCGCTCCGGCTTCCTTGGCCTTGTCCATGACCCGCTTCTGGATCGGTGACACCGTGGCAAACCCGAAGGCACCCATCAGGAAGATGCAGATGGCGGAGGCCAGCGGGCTGTGGGCGACGAAGGTGAAGACCAGCAGCACCAGGACAAGAGACACCAGCGTGGTATAGAGCATCGGCATCAGTGCGCGGTCCGCGTATTTGCCCCCGAGCACATTGCCCACGACCAAGCCGAGACCGAAGAGCATCAGCATCCAGGTGACCATGGATTCGGGAAGGTGCGCCACTTCCGTCAACATCGGTGCGATGTAGGTGATGGAGGTGAAGAATCCCGCAGGCCCGAGAACGGTGATACCCATCGCCAGCAGCACGCGGGTATCCGCCAGCGCGGCCAGTTCGGTGCGGATGCGCGGTGGCTTTCCCTGGGCCGTGGCGGGAATCAACGTCATCACGCCGATGGCCGCAATCAAGCCGATGCCGGTGATCGCGTAAAAGGTGGCCCGCCAATCGAAGTGGTGGCTCAGCCAGGTACCACCGGGAACGCCGAAGAGATTGGCCAGCGTGAGGCCGGTGAACATGAAGGCGATGGCGCTCGCACGGCGGTTGGGTGCGACGAGTTCGGAAGCGAGCACCGAGCCTATGCCGAAAAACGTGCCGTGGGTCAGCGAGGTGATCACCCGGCCCACCAGCACGATGCCGAAGGTCGGCGCGATGGCGGTGAGCAGATTGCCCACGACGAACAGTCCCGTGAGAAACACCAGCAACCGCTTCCGCGGAATGCGGGTTCCGAGGATGGTGAGCAGGGGAGCGCCGAAGAATACGCCCATGGCATACACCGTTGCGAGGGCTCCGGCGGCCGGGATGGTGATGCCGAATTCCTTTGCTACACCCGGTAACAAACCGGTGATCACGAACTCGGTGGTGCCGATGCCGAATGCCCCGATCGCCAGCGCCCACAGCGCGAGAGGCATGGGAGCGTTTTTCCCGCCGCCCGGGCTGCCTGTGCCTGCGGGGATTTCGTCGTCGGGATCGAGGGGCGGAAGCGTGTCGGCATTCATCTCGCCGGGGGAACTACGGCAGCGTTTGCTTTTTGACTAGTACCGACCTTTTTGTATTATACTCACCAAAAGGTAAGTATGAGACCCGGCGAACCCTGCATCCTGAGCCAAGACAACCCTGCCCGTGAGACGCTCGATCTGATCGCGGACAAGTGGTCGATCCTGATCATCTTCGCACTGCGGGATGGCGAACTGCGGTTCGCTCAGCTCCACCGCATGATCGAGGGGATCACGCAGAAGATGCTGATCCAGACCCTGCGCCACATGGAGCGGGATGGGCTCATCGAGCGGCGCGTGTATCCCGTGGTCCCGCCGAAGGTGGAATACAAGCTGTCCGAGCTGGGCAGGAGCCTGAGCCCCTTGCTGATCCTCATTTCCGACTGGTCGGATGCCCATCTCAAGGAGGTCTATGCTTCCCGCAGCTCCTACGATGCGAGGGAATCCACCGTGGAATGAGCGTTCCCCCCTTGGCACATCGTTCATCCTGACCTTTATTCCGGCGTGGTCGATCTGAAGGCGAAGCTTCGCGAGGTGCCCCACCAGCCCGGGGTGTATCTGATGAAGGACCGGCTGGGGTCCATCATCTATGTGGGAAAGGCCCGTGACCTGCGGAAGCGCATGTCCTCCTACTTCCTCGCGTCCCGGAAGACCCGCGCCGATCTGAAGACCCGCGCCCTGATCGACTCGATCTGTGATTTCGAATTCCACATCGTTCGCAACGAGGCGGAGTCGCTGCTGCTGGAAGGCAAGCTGATCAAGGACTACCGGCCGCGCTACAACGTCTCCTTCCGCGACGACAAGCGCTTCCTGCTGCTCAAGATCAACCCGGGCGAGCCATGGCCGCGGTTCGTGATGACGCGGCTGAAGAAGGAGGATGGCGCGCGTTACTTCGGGCCCTTCGCGCACTCGGGAGCGTTGCGCGCGACGGTCGATTGGCTGAACCGCCGCTTCGGCCTGCGTGTTTGCCGCCCACGCGAACCGGGAGAACAGGACTACAAGCACTGCAATGCGGATATCATCCGGAACTGCTCCGCGCCATGCATCGGCCGGATCGGGCGCGAGGCCTATCTGGAGCAGGTGGAGGAGGCGTGCCGCGTATTGGAAGGAAAGGGGAAGCGTGGCATCTTCGATGACCTGCGTGCCGACATGGAGAAGGCCGCCGGACGTCTCGATTTCGAGCGCGCCGCGCTGCTCCGTGATGTGATGGACAATCTCCAGAAGACGCTGGAGCCGACCCGTCAGTTCACGCGCGGACGCGGCGTGCCCACCACCGTGAAGCCGATGGAGGACCTCGCGGAACTCGGCGAGGCGCTGCATCTGGCAGGTCCGCCGAAGGTGATGGAGTGCTTCGATATTTCCAACGTCTCCTCGAACCACATCGTGGCCTCGATGGTACGCTTCACCGATGGCCGCCCGGACAATCAGAACTACCGCCGCTACCGCATCCGCACGGTGCAGGGGCAGGACGACTTCGCCTCGATGGCGGAGGTGATCCGCCGCCGCTATGCCCGCATCCTGTTGGAGAACTCCTCCGCCGATCCGGATGCGGAGGTTTCACAGGAGGACATCGTGGAAGCCCAGCGCCGTCTCGCGCGTGAAGGGCGTGCCCGCATCGTGCTGCCGGATCTCGTCATCGTGGACGGTGGCAAGGGCCAGCTCGGGATGGCGGTGAGGGAGCTTCACAATCTCGGGCTGCATGACCTGCCCGTCATCGGTCTCGCGAAGCAGCGCGAGGAAGTCTTCGTGCCCGGCCGCAGTGAACCGATCCTCATTCCTCACGATCGCGGAGCGCTCAAGTTGCTCCAGCGCATCCGCGATGAAGCCCACCGCTTCGCCAACGGCTACAATTCACTGCTGCTCCGCCGCCGCATGAAGGAGAGTCTTCTCGATGAATGTCCGGGCGTCACGCCGCGCCGCAAGGAAGCCCTGCTGGAGAAATTCGGCAGCGTCGCCCGCATCAAGAAAGCGAGCGTGGAAGAGATCGCCGCGCTGCCCGGGATCTCCGTAAAAAGCGCCGAGACGATCGTGCAGTGGTTGAACGCGTGAATCCCGGTGGGTCTCTCACTTCTGGATCGTCAGATACAGCGGGGACTCGTTGATCTCCGCAGTGAACGGTGTTTTCACCGGAAGCGTCACCGGGTTGCCATCCAAGGGCATGCGCTCTGCGGCAATCAGCTTGCCGGGCAGATTGGGAATGGCTTGTTGAAACGTGCGGTCGCTGCCGGTGGGCGACCACACCACCCACACCAGCTTTTTCGGATCGGTGGCGTGGATATATTCCTGCAGGCGCACCTGGCCGGGATCGTTCTTGATGACGCGGGAGAAGCGGTAGTCGCCGAGCGTCTTCTGCAGATGAGCGAGCGCGTGGAAGGACGGCTTCGGCTGGAGATTCCGCGTCAGCCCGGAGCTGCCATGCACCTGCGGCTCGTCCTTGTCATCGAAGAAATAGACATACGCACGATCGAGTGGCATGGCTGAGAGCACGAGGACGGAGCGCGTCAACCACTGTGCCTGCCGTAGATCGCTGACACCCTCCCACTTGGAAAACGTGCCGGATGCCGGAGCGGGCTTGGTGCTGCTGTCATAGCCGAACTCGGTCAACCACACCGGCTTGCCCGGGCACTTCTCATCCCGCCATTTGCACAGCGCCTCGATGTCCGGCAGATACTTCTTCAAGGCCGGGTCTTCCGGGTAACTGCGCTTCCAGGTCGGCCAGCCTTCGAGCTGGGCATAGGAGTGGATGTTGAGCACGTCCACCAGCGGCAGGGATTTCTCAATGCAGGAGACGCTTTTCTCATAATCGCCGCTCTTGCCCACGGTCAGGTTGCAGGTGGCGATCTTCAGCTTCGCATCACCCTCGCGCACGCCTTCCGCCATGGCGCGGAAGATCGTGGTGTAGTCCTCGTCCGACCACTTGCCGGGTTCGTTGCCGATCTCGACGGACTCCAGCAGCGGAGTCGCGGAGGAAGGACCGAACTGCTTTGCGATGGCACGACCGTAGGCCTTCGCATCGGCGGGCAGGTTCTGCCATTGTGGACGTGGCACGGACTCGAACATCAGGCAGGCATCGATCGTCCAGCCCTTGTCCTTCCAGCTTCCGTAGACCTTGTCCCACGGCACACGGTTCTTCGCCATCGGCAGGTCCGGCAGCTTGCCCGTTTCCTTGCCGAGGTCCCACTCCACCGGATGATAATCTCGGACCACGCCGCACACCGGACGGTAGAACTCCGGCTTGAACTGCACCGTGTGGCCGTTCAGTCCGAGAAAGTCCTTCATCAGCGGCCGCTGGGGTGCGGGCGCGGCGCGGGCGATGCAGGCGAGCGCGAGCAGGAGAAGGGCGGACGATTTCATGATCGGAACCTCCATGCGTCTAACAGTCCAGCCGTCTGCGGGCGATCTCTTTTCTCCAACTCCGGCCGGGAATAGCTTCCGGATTGCTCCGGAGTTCCGGTGCTGCTAGAGGGGATGCCAGCCATGAGTCCCGAAGTATTCCCCAAGCCAGCTCTCGTTCCTCCCGGCACGCCACGGGTGATCCGTGCTTTCGGTGATGAACTGCACGTCCATCTCGATGCCTCCCATACCGGCGGCCAGTTCTCGATGTTCATCGCCGTCACGCCGCCGGGTGGAGGACCACCGCCGCACATCCACCAGAATGAGGACGAGTGGTTCCACGTGCTGGAAGGTCGCGCCGAGTTCTTCCTGGATGGCGTGTGGACGGAAGGCGGACCCGGCACCACGGTTTTCATGCCACGGAATTCATTCCACACCTTCCGGAACGTCGGAGACGTGCCGCTGAAGCAGATCGTGCACGCCGCACCCTCTGGCTTCGAAGTGTTCTTCGGTCGTTGTGCGGAAGAATTCGCCAAGGATGGTTCGCCGGATTTCCCGAAGCTGATCGCGATCGCCGCCGAACATGGCATCAGCTTTCCGCCAGCCGGAGAGTAGGGCGGCCTTTTTGCCGCGCGGCGAAGTCGCTGCCAAGCTCCTGCTTGGCAGACATCTGGCGGAGGGTTTTTGGGAAGGAATGGCGTGATCTTATCGCGTTTTTTCCTCTCTTTGCCCCGGAGGGGCATGGGATGGTAGCCGGTGGCAAGTCGCGAAGCGACGCCCCCACCGGTCAACGTCCGCCATGATGTTGACATCCCGGCAGGGATGCGGGAAGGTCCCGTTCGCTTGGAGAACGATCGGATACTCTCCACCACCGCAGGCTTCCCGCATACCTCCGGCATGCGAATGATGATTCCATCTTATCCGGTGGGGTCGTCGCCAAGGCTCCTCCGCCACCGGCTACCGTCCGATGCCCCTCCGGGGCAAAAGAAGTAGCTGCCAGGATCCTGCTTGGCAGACATCTGGCGGAGGTTTTTGGGAAGGGATGGCGTGATCTATATCGCGCCGTTCCCTGCACGCGAAGGAGGACCTTCGCGCTACTACGCTTCGCGTCCTCAATGGGATGATGCACACGCTCTTCGTCCTGTAGGGACGCCTCATCAAAGCCTGGGGTGAAACCCCAGGTGGGCTCGATCGAGATGTCCGCGTCCTGTAGGGACGCTTCATGTTGGGAACACGCCGGATCTTCATGGGTGCTCGAATCATTCTCACGCTTCACCCCACATGAGGTGTCCCTTCAGGACGGAGAGTTCGATGGGTAGCTCAGGCTTCGCGACTACACGCGGCTTTGGCGGCGTGGGTGCCGGTGGCGAAACAGCCCTGCATCAAGTAGCCGCCGGTGGGGGCTTCCCAATCGATCATCTCTCCGGCCACGTAGACACCGGGGAGCTTCTTCACCATCAGCGAACGATCGAGTTCCCTCCAGCACACGCCGCCTGCGGAGGAGATGGCTTCTCCAATCGGACGTGGGCCGGTGAGCGGGATCGGACAGGCCTTTGCCCGTGTGGCGAGCGCTATGGGATCCACGTCCGCGGATAGTCCGTGAATGAGGATCGCATGTGCGGCGGTGGAAAGCTTCCATCGCTCGCGGCAGACGGCGAGGAGATCACGCTTCACCGACTCCAGCTTGCGGGCAAGCTCCTCCAAAGTGAAGGTGGGCTTGAAATCGATCTCGATCATGGGCTGCGGCATGGAACGCAAGGCGGCACCGAGTTGATAGATCGCTCCGCCTTCCAGACCGTATGAGGTGACCATCAGTTCACCAGTGGTACCGATGCCGTTCGCACGGATGGCGATGTTCTTGAGCGGCTGCCCTTCCGCGATGGCAAGCACGTCCGCAGGCCATGGATGTTCCCACCCGCAGTTGGCGGGAGCGAGCGGATTCACGGCGATACCGAGATCCTTCATCACCGCCGTCCATCCGCCATCGGAACCGGTGATGGGCCACGAGGCTCCACCCATCGCAAGGATGACGGCATCGCATTCATGATCACGCACGCCGTCCGGGTGATCGAACCCGAGATGAATGCGCGTGTCCCTCCGCAGCGAAGTCCAGCGGTGGTTCATGTGGAAGGTCACGCCCGATCCACGCAACCGCTCGATCCAACGGCGGAGCAGGGGAGCGGCTTTCATTTCACGCGGGTAGACGCGTCCGGTGCGTTGCTCGAAGGTCTCGATGCCGAGTCCCGCCGCCCACTCACGGAGATCGGCAGGGGTGAACGCCTCAAGCAATTCCCACCAGAAGCCCTCGGGCTGATCCGGTCCGGCGTAGCGGGTGACGAAGCCATCGAACGCCTCCCCATGGGTGAGATTCAGTCCGCCGCGTCCGGCGACGAGCAGCTTGCGACCCACCGATGGCTTGGCATCGAACAGCGCCACGCGGGCACCTTCCCGCGCCGCGACTTCCGCCGCGCGCAGTCCAGCCGGGCCTCCTCCGATGATTGCCAGTTCCATCCGCGGCGGATGTAGCCGGAAGCGGATCGGATGGAAAGTCGAACGACGGCCTTCGCTACCCGGCCCCTTACTTGGCCGAGTCGATGAACTTCACGAGATCCTCGCGGGCCTTCACCCGGTCCGGTGGATTCAGGTAGAACATGTGGCCGCCGTCGAAGTAAGTGAAGTTCACGTTCGAACGCTGCGCTTCCGGCAGATCGAGCATGTGGCGGAAGGTGTGGGCGATGCCATCCGGCGGGCACGCGAGATCGGAGTGGCCGCACATGACCATCACCTTGAGATGCGGATTGTCTCGCATGGCCTTCGCGATGCGGCTGCCGAGGTTGGTATCGCCACGGCTGGAGTTCCAGTTCCACGGGTTGACCTTGCCGGTGAGGATCTCGTACGGCTGGTCTTCCTTCCAGCCGAGGTCGTGGCTCAGGTAGGTGAGCATCGCGGTGGAGAAGGCTCCCTGGGCAAGCGAGTAGGAGGGATCGTAATCGGGAGTCGGGTCCGCCCCGCCGGTGGCACCCCAGGCGACGCGCGCATCGAAGCGGCCGATCACCTTGCGCTCCTTCCGCAGCAGCTCGGCCTCGAACTGCGAGGGCGAGAGCCGCAGGTCATTGGCGAGCCACACGGAAGCCTCAACGCCGCTGAAGGACGCGAGCTTGTCCGCCAGCTTGGCGCGCTCATCGGCGGAGAGATCGGTGCCGCGCAGCAGGGCGGTGGAGTATTCGCCGAAGCCGAACTTTCGTGCTTCTTCGAACAGGGCATCGCGGTCGCCTTTCAGCTTGCCATGGAAATGAGCCACCGAAGCGTAAACGGGCAGGAAGACCGGATAGACGATGTCATCTCCCGGGCCGCCGCTCAGCGTGCGAAGGTCCAGCACGGAGGACAGCATGACCACGCCATTCAGGCTCATGCCGTAGCGGGATTGCAGGTGATTCGCGAGACCGGCCGCGCGGATGCCGCCGTAGGACTCGCCCAGCAGGAACTTCGGCGAACTCCAGCGGTCGTGCTCGGTGACCCAGCGGCGAACGAAGTCACCCACGGAATTGATGTCCTCTTCCACGCCGTGGAATTCATTCGGCTTCACATCCTTTTCGGCACGGCTGTAGCCGGTCGAGACGGGGTCGATGAAAACAAGGTCCGCGACATCGAGAATGCTTTCCGCATTGTCGATCACATGGGCGGGTGGCGGCGGTGCCTGCGTGCCATCGCCAGGGATGTCCACGCGCTTCGGTCCGAGAATGCCCAGATGCAGCCACACGGCGGAGGAGCCGGGGCCACCATTGAAGGCGAACAGCACCGGGCGCTTGGCCCGCTCCGCATCGCTCAGGCCGGTGCGGGTGTAGGTCACGTGGAAGATGGAGGCGCGAGGTTTGCCCTCGTCCTCCTTCAGCATCAGCTTCGCGGTGGTCACATCGTAGTTGATGCTCTTGCCGCCGATCGTCACCACGGACGAGCGGGTCACCGGAGCGGAATCCTTCGCATCCTTGGTGTCTTTGTTTTCCTTCGGAGCATCCTTGTCCGCCTTCTCACCCTTTTCGGCCTTCTCGGGTTTCTCCGCTTTCGGGGAATCCTTGGGACCTTCGGCCGCGATGGCGGTGAACGTCAGGGCGGCGATGGCGGTGAGGGCGAGACGGGTGGGTTTCATGGAGGAATGGAAAAAAGGAGCGCTTTGGAGACGGAACGAGTCTGGTCCGTCTTACAGCGATGCCGAGGCGCGGGCCATTTTGAAAATGTGCGGAGAGGAGTGAGATCAGGGCGCAAGGACATTCCTGTCCTTGTTCTTCCTCTTCCGGCCTCTAGCTACAGGGACAGGAATGTCCCTGCTCCCTGATCGCGGGGATATGCGGCCTTTAGATCAATGCATCGGCACGCCCTTGGCGACGCGGGATGCCTCGGCCTGGAAGGCGAGACGGTGCCCGGCGAGACCATCGAGCCCCGGCGGCAGTGCCTGCGGGCCCTTGAAGAGGCGGTCGAGCGAATCGACGATGCCGAAGTCACCACCGCCGTGTCCGGCGTAGCCATCGTCCGCGGGCTTCAGGATCTCCACCGGCTCGATCGCTCCGTGCTCGTGGTGACGCAGCCACAGCTCCGGCGCACCGGCCTCGTGGTAGGGATGTCCGCCCTTGAGCGCGGCCTTGGTGCCGTAGATCTCGATCGCGCGGGCGTAGTCGAACGCGGTCATGGTGTGGGTCACGGTGATGCCGTTCTCCAGCTCGCAGGCCAGCACCTGGTGATCCACCACATCATTATCACAGTGATAGACGCAGCGGCCCCACGGCGAGGTGCGGAGGAAATCCAGCACGGTTTCATCGTCCGCCTGTTCCCATCCATCCATCACCATGCCGAGCCAGCGGCGCTTGTCGGTGAGATAGCGGTGGGAATCGTAGATGCACTCCTTGGCAGCGGGGCAGCCATCGGTGCAGCGCGCGGGGGCACCGGCCGGAGCGTTTTCTTCACGGAACCAACTACGATCCCCGTAGCTGGAAACGGAGGACACGGCGGAATCGCCCAGCCAGCAGATCAGGTCGGCATCGTGCGAGCACTTCGCCACGATCATCGGAGTGGAGCGGTCGGTGCGGCTCCAGTGGCCGCGCACGAACGAGTGTGCCTGATGGTAGGGCTCCACGCCCTCGTGGGTGCGGATCGAGATGATCCGGCCGAGGCGGCCGCTCTCGATCACCTTCTTCACGGTGGAATAAAACGGTGTGTACCGTAGCACGAAGCACAGTGCCACCCGGCGGCCGAGTTCACGGGCCCGGCGATCGATCGCCTCGCAGCGTTCCAGCGATTCGGCGGCGGGCTTTTCAAGAAGGACATCGTAGCCCACCTCGAGGGCTTCCATGACGTGATCGAAGTGCTGGGAATCCTGGGTGGCGATGATCAGGACGTCGGCCAGCTTGCCAGCGGCGAAGAGGGACTCCGCGGATTGGAATTCCTGCACCTCTCCGGCAGGGGCCAGGGAGGAGACCGCCTGGCGGCGGACTGCCACCGGATCCGCCGCGGCCGTGAGACGATAGCGGTCGCCGAGCGACGCCGCGATTTTCGCATAAGTGCGGCCACGGGAACCGCAGCCCAGAACGGCGATGGACAAAGAATCAGACACGTCCGAGGCCTACCTGCGCCCGCCCGCCAAGTCCAGAATCCAGATGCGGAAAGACTCCATAAAACCAAGGGCAAATGAGACCACGGATTTCATGGATTGAACGGATTTTGAAGAGAGAGGGGGACTGCGAAATCTGCGGTCAATCCTCTCTGCTCTCAATCGGTTTAATCCGTGGTTCCTTTCTCTCCTTACGGGAGAGGGATCACCGGCTCAGGCGCTGCTGGACGTAGCCCTGGAGATTCGGCGGGAGCTGGTGGGTCTGGAGGTAGTTCTTGGCCGCCGGGGCGTCGTTGCGCATCCACGAGTCGATGGTGCGGCGGTACATGCCTTCCTGGGCGCCCGGATCACCGAGCTTGGAAATCTGGCTGATGGCGAGCTCCGGTGCCTTCTCCATCGAGTTCCACACGAACTGCTGGATGTTGCGGTCCGTCACGTCCGCCGGGTGGCTGTTCATGAAGGAAAGCGCGGCCTGCGGATCGTCCGCCGCCATGGTATTGACGATTCCGCGCAGGGCATTGCTGCGGGCTTCGCCAGCGGGGAGCGCCTGATAGTAGGCGGTGGCGGCGGTGGCGTCCTTGCCCATCCAGGTGCTGAGAACGTCATCCATGTTCCGAGAGGAGGCTTCACCGGGATTGGCCAGCAGCCAGTCGGCGGTGCCCTTCGGATCGGTCTTCGCCAGTTGGTCGGCCACGCGCTCCATCGCGCCATTGCGCAGGCGCTCGTCCTGGATCGAGGCGACCCATTCGCGGGTGGCTTCATTGCCTTGGGAAAGGATGTGCGGCAGGACGCCGGAGAGGGCATCCCCGCGTTCCGCACCGAAGGGCATCTCGGTCATCAGCGAGGTGGCGCGGGTGGGATCGCTGGCGGCGATGCCACGGATGATGCCGGCCATGTAGGGATTCGCTTCCTCGCCGGTGTAGTTGGCCTTGGCCCAGGCGATCGCCGCGTCCGGATCATTGGACGCCCAGGAGGCGAGAATGGCATTGGTGGCGAAACCGCCGCGGGTGTTCTCCTTCGCGTACGCGAGCGCGGCGGTGGGATCGGCCTTGGCCCAGGCGGTGAGCATCATCGAATATTCGCCGAAGCGCTCCTGGGTGATGCCAAGCGAACGGAAACGATCGACCGCGTCCTTCAGCTCGGAGGGATCGAGTTGGTCGAGATACTCGAGCAGCGCGCGGTTGCGGGCCAGCGGGTCCTCACCGCGCATGATGCTTTCCAGCTTCGCCATGCGGGCTTCCTTCGTCGCCGGACGATTGGCATCCGCGGTTGAGCGGCTTTCACCCTTGCCACTGCCACGACCCGTGGAGCGGCCACCATCACTGGCACCACTGGACCCGGAGCGGGACGAAACGAGGGGTTTCACGTCCTCGGCGGCGGCATTGCCCTCCTTGGAAGTGGAGACACTGGAACGACCGGCAAGGAAAGCTGCGGCACCGATCACAACGACGGCGGCGGTGGTGGCGATTTTGGGTTTCATGGCGTGGATGGGTGGGTAGCGGCAACGGGCAGCCGGCTTGTCTGCCGGAATGCGGGTGATTCAGCCCCCAACGTCGCCCGGGACAAGTTTCTTGCAACCATCTGCCGATCAAACGGAATGGTCATGAAGAGGGCGCGATAGAGAAGTCGCTGCCAAGCTCCTGCTTGGCAGTCATCTGGCGGGGCTTTTCAGGAAAGGGGTTCCCTTTGCTCCCATCGCGCTGCACCCAGCACGCGAAAGGGGGACCTTCGCGCTACTACGCTCCGCGTCCCCCCTTGCGTGGCTGTTTATGCTTCCTTCGCCACCGTGCCGGGACGGTTGACGATCACCCGTGCTTCCGGATTGTCCCGGATGTAGGAGAACATCCAGCCGAGCAGGACGGAGAGCTTGTTGCGGAAGCCGACGAGGAACAGGATGTGGATGAACAGCCACATCAGCCAGGCGATGAAACCCTTCACGCGCATCTGGCCGGCCTTCACCACCGCGTGGTTTTTGCCGATGATGGCCATGAGGCCCTTGTCCCAGTAGCGGAACTTGGCGCGCAGGGACGCCTTGTCCCCGGCGAACTGGGTCTTCTCCAGGCGGGCGTCCTCCTTGAGGACCTTCGCCACGTGACGGCCCATCTGGGAGGCGGCGGGGGCCACGCCGGGAACGGGCTTGCCGTTCTCATCGACGAACGCCACCAGGTCACCGGCCACGAAGATGTCCGGCTTGCCGGGCAGGGAGAGATCGGGATTCGGAGTCACGCGGCCACCGCGATCGGTCGGCACGCCGAGCATGGCGGCCAGCGGGTTCGCGGCCACACCGGCGGCCCAGATGATCGCCTCGGACTCCAGCACGGTGCCGTCTTCCAACTCCGCGCGGCCCTTGGAAATATTCACCACTTTGGTGTTGGTCATCACCTCCACGCCTTCCTTGATCAGGCGCTCCTTGGTATAAGCGCTCTGATCCTGGTCGTAAACGGCCAGGATGCGGTCCGCGCCTTCCAGCAGCAGCACCCGCAGCTTGGAGGTATCGATGCGGCGGAAATCTTCCTTCAGCGAGCGGTGGATCAGCTCGGAAAATGCCCCGGCCAGCTCCACGCCGGTCGGGCCACCACCGATGATGACCACGGTCATGAGACGCTTCTTCTCCTCCGAATCGGTGGTCAGCTCGGCCTTCTCCAGATTGGAGAGCACCGTGCGGCGCACCGTCTGGGCTTCCGCCAGGGTCTTCAGACCGAGGGTGTGCTGCGCCCACTCATCGCGGCCGAAGTAGCCGGTGCGGGCACCCGCTGCCAGCAGCAGGGTATCGTAGTGATAAAGGGTGCCGGACTTGCCGGTGGCGGTCTTCGCGTCGCTGTCGATGCCGGTGATCTCATCCATCAGCACGGTCACGTTCTTCGCCTTGGTGAGGACCTGGCGGATGGAACGGGCGATGTCGGAGGCCGCGAGGGAGGCGGTGGCGACCTGATAAAGAAGAGGTTGGAACAGATGGTGGTTGTTCCGGTCGATGAGGGTCACCTCGAACCGGGAGTCATTCGCCAACTTCTGTGCACATTCCAATCCTGCAAAACCGGCCCCGATGATCACTACTTTCCGGGGCCCCTTGGCGCTGGCGTTTCGCTCGCTCATTTCGCTGCGGAAGGTGGCACAGCATGATTTGCGGAACAAATGCAAGCTTGTGAATTATTTCACAAGCGATGAAATGCGCTCATGGAGTGGGATTTTTGATTTGAATGGAACGACTTGAGCGCAAAGTTCGCCGATTTTCCGGAATGTTTTCGTCGAATGGGATGGGTGGAAATATGGGTTTGCGGGATTTTCGATAAAAGTGCGCTGCGTTGAGGGGATGGTTTCGAGAAAAGGCGATGAATGCTGAGAACATTGGTTCGGAGAGGACAGAGGGAGAAAATAGTCGCCTGGGAGACCATTACTCTCTTTGCCCTGGAGGGGCATGAGATGGTAGCCGGTGGCGGAGGAGCCTTGGCGACGACTCCACCGGAAAGGCACGATCCATAAATGGCGCCCCGGTAGGGGCGCGGGAGGCGTGCGTTCACGTCGAAAACGATCAAATCTCCTGCGGCATCGCACGCCTCCCGCATACCTCCGGCATGCGATTCCCCCCTCGATCCTTTCCGGTGAGGGCGTCGCTGCGCGACTTGGCACCGGCTACCATCTCATGCCCCTCCGGGGCAAAGATAGCCTTGGGCGAGGCTTCGCGAGAGCCTCAAAAGTGGCCATAGGTCGCCTTGGTAGACCTCAGAAAACTGAAGATGCCTTTCTTTCTATCGAACCGCATTATGAGCGTGTAGGTCTTGATGGGGTTCTCCGGCTCGGCAGCCTTTTCATCGTGGCCGATGACGCCGAACTCCAGATCCACGCCACTAAGCCAGCGGGTGGGGGAGAAATAGAAGTTTCCCGCCTCCGTGGGGTAGTCGGTTTTCAGCAGGGTGGCTTTCCGACCGTCCAGCCGCCAGATCTCCGCCCGTCCTCCATGGCGGGTCATGCGTGTTTCAATCGCCACGAAGCGGGAGTCTGGGCTCCAGATCACCTTTGCTGGTGTCGAATCAAAGCGTGCGTCGTCCGGGCAGACACCAAGAGGGGTGCCATCTGGTTGGCTCTGGATGACGTAGTGGGCGGGCTTGATTCCATCCCGAACCTCGATGACGGAGTAGGCCTTGTTCGGCGAAGCGAGCGCAGGTGGGATTTCCTCTGCCCATGCCGAGGCCGCCAATGACAGACAGATGGCAAGCAAGGCCTTCATCAGTGGAGATATTTGGTCGGACGGATGGCGACGGGCGGTGGATTCGCGGTCCAGATGGCTTCCTCGATCTGCTGCGGCGTGAGGGAAGTTGCTGAATTATCGAGCCGCATGGCGATCCGGCTGCCATCGATCGATGGGGCGACCATCAGGATGTCGCCTGAATTCCCGGTGGTCGAGGCGCCGGGGAAATAAAGCCAATCGCCCACAGCTCCACGCGGCGCAGCGAGGAAGTCCTCCACATGAGTGGTGATGCCGGCCGTTTCGAGCTGGAGCAGGGGATTCTTCCCGGAGGCCGCGGCGGAAAGCGGGCGGCTGGCGGCGTGGTTCACGCTTTCCAAGGTGTCCGCACTGGGGAGAGAGCCGTATTTGCTATTGAAGTCCATGAGGGCCAGGCCGAGCTGGCGCATGTCCGAGAGGCTGCTGAGCTGCGCCTGCTGTTGATGGTGCTGCTGATACCAAAGGCAACCTGCTGTGACAACGCTGCCCGTCAGCAGTGTGATGGCCACCATGACCACCCATTTCCGGATCTTCTGCTCAGGAGGGAGGGCGGGAATCTCCGAGGGTTCCATCGGCACAGGATGGTCCCGCGTCGGCGCCTTTTCCAGCAGGGAACCGTGAAATCGGCGTGAAGAGAGGCCTCACTTGTATTGAGCCCAGAAGGCCTTGTCAGAGGGATAACGCCTGCCTTCCCGTGATAGGAAAACCGCCTCCACCGGTTCGCTGTGATTATCAAACCGGATGAGGAACTGGTTGTCCCAGCCGATTTGGAAAGCTGCATAAAGCTGTCCGTCCGGTTGTCTCCAAAAGAGAGGACCGGAGATCTGCGGTGGATTTCTCAATCCGGGATCTTGTGCCTTTCGAGCTCGTGGAAGGCCCGAGCTGAGGCTTCCTGCGAAGCCTTGTATTGGGTGGAGCCCGGATAACTAGGCCACAGATCCCTGCTGCATGACGCCAGCAAGGCCAGGAGTAGGACCGCTCTTTTCATCTCGCGTGGGCTCGTTTTGACAGGCGGGAGGCGGTGGTTCCATCTTGGAATGAGCTTTTCATTCCATCCCGTCCGCAGGTTTCCGAGGCGGGCGGAAGATTCGGGGAAATTCAAATTTCCATTGGCTTTCCGCGCCGTCCTCTGTTCGCTGTCGGACAACGATGCGCTGCTTCTACTCCCAGGATTTCGAGCTCGCCCTGCCTGCCGGGCACCCGTTTCCGATGGACAAGTTCCGCGTGTCGAAGGACATGCTGCTGGAAGGTGGCATCCTGCGCCCGGAAGAGATCATCGATGTAAGGGTTGCGGACTCCCATCTGCTGAAGCTGGCCCACCAACCGGACTACATCGCGAAGATCCAGTCGGGCCTCCTCGACCGGAAGGAGCAACTCCTGCTCGGTCTGCCGGTGGGCCCGCAGCTCTACTCGCGCAGCGCCACCGAGGTGGAGGCCACGCGTTTGGCCTGTCACGCCGCGCTCGCGGAGGGCATCGGCGTCTGCCTGGCCGGCGGCACCCATCACGCCTTCAGCGAGCACGGCGAGGGCTATTGTGTTTTCAACGACATCGCCATCGCGATCCGGGACATCCAGGACAAGCAACCGGGCATCCGCATCATGGTGGTGGACACGGACGCGCACCAGGGGAACGGCACCAATGCCATCCTCGGCCACGATCCGCGCGTCTTCACCTACTCGATCCACGTAGGGCGCAATTACCCGACGAAAAAAGTGGATGGATCGATGGACGTGGAGACCGTCCGCTATGTGGAGGGGGAGATGTATTTGAAGCAGCTCTTCACCTCGCTGGCGAACGCGCTCGATGCCTTCTCACCGGACCTCGTGATCTGGGTGGCCGGTGCGGACAACCATCGCAACGACCGCTTCGGGCAGATGCATCTTTCTGTGAAGGATCTGCAACGCCGCGATGAGGTGCTGCTGCGCGCCTTCTTGAAGAACCGCATTCCGGTGACCGTGCTCTATGGCGGCGGCTACAACCGCCAGCCGGAGTTCACCGCGAAGCTCCATCGCAATACCGTGGCCACCGCGAAGAAACTCGCGATGGAGTATCGGGGACTGTGAGGAAGCAGAGATGTGAGGGGAGCGCGATTGGTGTGGTAAACCGGTGATGTGGGAGATAGGCCATTCCTTGGAATGGACCCCATCCTATACGTCCTGCTCATCGTGATGGTCATCCTCCTCTTTTTCGGGCTGATGGAGGGGATTGCGGCCGTGAAGGAGTTTTGGGAGGACTTCCCCAGATGGAGAGAGAAGCGCCGTGCTCGGCACAAGGCTGGATCCAGTAGCAGAAACAGGCTTTCATAAACCCGGAGGTGTCAGAGGATCTTCTCCGCCCTGAAGGGACGAAGAGGGTGCAGGACGGTTGGTGTGAGGGCTGCCTTTGTTCTGAGAACTCGCGCCAGATGTCTGCCAAGCAGGAGCTTGGCAGCTACTACGCTCCGCGATCTGTTCGGGCGTGTGTGCCCCATCGGGCTCTCCGTCCTGAAGGGACGATTCATAAGAGCCTGGGGTGAAACCCCAGGTCCACGACCAACGTGATTCGTGTCCTGTAAGGACACCTCATGCGGGGTGGGGCGTGAGAATGATTCGATCGCGGACGAAGATCCGGTGCTTTCCCTGCATGATGCGTCCCTACAGGACGAAGAGGCGAAGAGGATGGAGAGACGGAGGTCCCAATCTTGAAGAACCTCAGCACCCCGGAACGCCTTCGCGGATGAGTTTGGAGAAGTCCGGGCTTTGATCGGCGGCTTTGGCCCGCTCGTTGGCGTGGCCACGGCGCTTCAATTCTTCGAACGGGACCGAGCGGTCGAGGATGCCGCGCTCATACAGCATCTGGTCGCCGTAGCCGTTCACCAGCATCCGCCAGTCCCATGGCAATCGTTCGCTGGCGAGCCGTTGGTTGCGGATGGCGGAGGTGCAGTTGTCCGTGATGGCGTTGTACCATTTCGGATGGGACCGCAGATGATTGAGGGTCATCAGGTATTCCAGGAAGTTGTTGCGAGCCTGCTCCGGAGTGACATTGAGGTGGTAGAGATACACGTCCTCGCCCTTCCGGTAGTTGGTGCGGACGCGGACCACATCGCGCTCGTCGGCGGCGATGCAGATCAATTCGAACTGTCGGTAGAGACCGCCGATGGCGGAGAAGCCTTCACCTTTCTCCGGCCGCGTCTCGATGCTGAAGCAAAGCCTGCCGCCATCGCCAAAATCAAAAGACACGATCGGATGGGCCATCGCTGCGGAACCCCAGTAGTTCGCGAACAGATCCATTCCCCGGAGCTGGCTGAGCTGGTAGGTCCGGGTCTCATAGCGGGGCGTGAAGTCGCTCTCCGTGCGATACTCGAAGTTCCGCACGTTCTGGATTGTGATCCGATCGCCATCCATGACGCCGGAAGCGACCTGCGCCACCTCGGGCTTCCAATCGCGTTCCTGCTGCGGAGGAATGGTGAACCACCAGCAGATCACCAGCAGGATGGTGGCGGCGACTCCGGCCTGCGCCTTCGCCAACGGCTTGACGCGGAACAGCACGACGATCGCGGCCAGAGCAAACACGATCGCCAGCGGATGCCGCGCCCACGACCACGGGAAGTCATACCACAGCGCTCCGAAGGTCCAAGTGATGCCCAGCGCCAGGGCGAGCCAGATCAGGCCTTTGATGAGGCCCCGGAGTGTGGTGCGGAGGATGTGCACGGGTGGAAGTGTTTCACCTGATAGACCAAAGCGAGGGCTACCGGAAGCAGGAATCCACCGGCCGACCGGTCATCGTGAAAATACCAACCGCATGAACCGCTTGCCCCCGGCGGCGGTGCCGTAGGGCAGGGGATCGCGCCAGGTCTGGAGGTAGCTGCCATCCGGCTGTACCACCGCCGCGCTCACGGGAGACACGGTCACCGGCCACGCGGTCAGATCGGACCCGGCCACGGCGGACACCGCCACCCCGCCGGTGTCTCCACTGAGACGGCAGGTGATTGTCAGATACCGCTGCGAGGTCTGGAGATCGGTCCACACGCTCTGCACCGGGCCGTATCGGGAAGCTCCCCCGAGCGGGCTGCTGCCGGTCGCAAACTCCACCAGATTCGAGAGGCCGTCGCCATCCGGGTCCGCGTGGTCGCCCCAGATCGTGGCTTCCTTCGCCGGGTCGGCGAGATCGGAGGGACTGAAGGTGGCGGTCCTCCAGTCGGTGTAGCTCTGGAGATCGGGGAGGCCCGGATTGCCTCCGGGGGTGTAGCTGGCGCGCCAGTTGGACCCGAGCCCTTGGTCGGGATTGGCGAAGGGATTCTTCAGGACCATCGCAGGGCCGGTGCCGTTCGCGGCGGCTGGCCAAGGGGTGGCAACACCGTAGGTGACGGAGGCGATCGTGGCATCGGTCGCGCTCGCGATCCGCACGGTCTCGCCGGAGTTGCTGAGTGAGCCGCTGTATTGCCCGGCCACCGGCAGGCCACTGCCGTAGCGGAAGGGGAAGGAAGTAGTATTGCCCACCACCAGCATCCGCGCGCCTGCCTCGAGAGTGGGAATGGTCGAGCTGGCGAAGTCGAAGGTGATGCCGTTCTGAACCTTCACGCCCCGGACGTCGATCGGGGCGTTCGAGATATTCATCAGCTCGATGTATTCGAAGTCGGACGATCCGGTGTAGCCCGCCGTGGTCTCGGCGGCGTTCGCTGCCGTCGGGCGGTAGTGCAGTTTCGACATCACCAGATTTCCCGGCGCGGCGGTTGCCAGCGCGCTGAAGGTGGACTCATCCAAGGCGGACCAAACGCCCCCGCTGCTGAGGAAGCGGGCGCGCACGGTCACCAGCCCGTTGAGCGTGACGCCGGGCGAGCTGTAGAGCGAACCGGCGATGGCCCCTCCGACCGCACGCGGGTCGCTGCCATCCGTGGTGTAGTAGATCGAGCCGGTCTGGGAACCCTGGCTGAGCACGAGCTTGTAACCCGGGGCGACCTGACCGCCGCGTTGGGCGAAGGTCGGGGCATCGACCGAGGGGAAGAAGCCGCGGGTGCGGAGCTGGGTGATCAAGGTGGTTTCCCGGCTCGCAAAGAAACTGGTCCGGATCGCGGCCAGTCGTGCCTGCCATTGGGCGAAGGTGTGGTTGGTGGCATTGGTGCCCCAGCGCGCCGCATCCGGAATGATGGCCTGGTTGATCTGTGCGGCACGCGCATCGAACAAGGCCTGTGCGGCGGTCTGCGTCATCGGCCCGCCATTGAAGAGGAACTTCTGGGCGAGGTCCGCCATGCGGATGCGATACTCCGGATTGGCGCTGAGATCCTCGTGGATCCATTCCGGGTTGCTGTAGGTGAAGCTGGAGCGGTTGCTGCCGTTGGGGGCATTGGTGTTCGCGCGGTTCGCCACCCACGAGGGCGCGTTCAGCGTGTGCTCCGCATCGTGGACGAAGAAGCGGAAGCCGTCGCTGGTGTTGCGGTTGCGCATGCCACGCCAGTTGTTCGCCTTGTTCATGCTGAGGAAATTCGACAACGGTCCGTCACCATCGCCGGTGTAGTAGTGCAGCAGCATGTAGGAGATGAGATTGTCCGCATCCAGATAGACGGGCAGGGCGGGATTGCGGGTGCCATCCGGATTGCGACCGAGGATGGCGAAGTAGTTCGCGGCGGTGGGATTCGCCTGATGGGCGCGGGCCATGTTCCAGAGCGTCTGCCAGGCGGTGATGGTGCCGCTGCTCAGCTCGTAGGTGAAGTTGGGATGGTTGGAGGTCTGGATGACATCGTAGTCGTCCTTGTCCCCGCCGAAGTAGCTCGCACCGTAGTCTTCCTGTGCGCGCTCCTCCGTCTGGTAGATGCCCCAGGTACTGGCCGTTGAGGTAGAGGTGGAAGTAACGCGAGCGTGTCGTCGGCTGGCCGAGGGCGGTCTGCATGTCCCGGCAGAAGACCTCGCGCACGGCGGTGTTTTCCGTGCGGCTGCTCTCGCTTGCCTGCGACCAGTGGTAGTTCTGCTCGGTGCGGAGATCGAGGGTTTCGAATTCGTCCGTGCCGGTGGTGCCATGAAGCGGGAACACCAGGCTGGAATCCCCGTATTCGCCCCGGAATTGCAGGCGCAGCGAGTGCTTCACGTAGCCATCACCACGGCTCGCACCGCCACGGATCCGTAGACCCGCATTGACGTAGAACTTCGTGGAGCCATCCGCAGGAAGATACTCCGCAGTGGCCTGACGCTCCCAATCATCGCCCTTCAGATCCGCATTCACATAGATGCCGATGGATGGATCGGTGAGGTTCGGTTGATCGGTGACGATGGAGATGCTGGGGATCTGCTTGAGACCGTCGAGGAGCTGTTGGTTGGTGTATTGGGCCTTGAGGACCGTGTTCCAACCGTAGCGGAAGGTCTGGCCATTGACCGTCGTGGTGGGCCAGCCGCTGGGTGCGGTGCCGGTGGCATAGACCTGGTTCGCCAGCACGTCATCTAGGAACAGATACGTCTGGGTGACAGGCGGTGTGGGCAGCCAGCTGGTGAGGAACGCGGCGGCACGCAGGGTGGTGGTCGAGGAGACGGTGATGGGGCCGGTGTAGGTGATGCCATTGGTCAGCGTCGGCGTTGTCGAGTCCGTGGTGTAGCGGATCGTCGCGCCCGGGGTGGCGCAGGTCATCGTGAGCGGGAAGGACGCGGTGTAGAACCCGCGTGCGCTGCTGAAGGTGATGTCCGCGACGAGTCCGGTGGATGAGGTGTCATTCGGAGCGAGCGGAGTCGGATTCGCGTAAAAGACCTGGATGCCGGATTCGAGGCCCATGGAGACATTCGAGCGCTGGGCGGGAAAGCCGGGCGTGAATGCAGTGGCAGTCGCTCCACCCGGAGTGAGCAGCGTGAGGGCTTCACCGCTGGCACTTAGGCCGAAGTTCGTATGCAGGTTCGCAGCGGGATTGGTGCGGTTCTTCGATGACGCGAAGACGAGGCGGTAGCCGGTGGCTTCGATGATCGATCCGGCGGGAAACGTCCAGGTGCTGCCGCTGTCCTTCAACTGGTAGCCGGCGAGATCGATGGCGTAGGGATTCGGGTTGTAGATTTCGATCCAGTCCGAGCTTTCCCCATCTTCATCGCGATAGCCGCCGGAGTTGCTGGCGAGGAATTCATTGATCGTGGCGGGCTGGGTGGAGCCGCCGATGGTGACCGTTACGGGCACGGTGGTGGTGCCGTAGGTATTGGTGGCCGAGGAGTGTAGGTCGTGGTGGTCGTGGGGGACACCGTGACCGTGCCGTTGGTGGCGGAGGTGGTGGCCTGTGCGCCGTGATCGATGACCAGCGAGGTGCCGTTCTGCATGGTCCACGAGAGCGTGACCGGTGCGCCGCTGGTGGAGAGCACGCCCTTGGTGGAGGGGATTCCATTGGCGGTGGCGGTCAGCGTGGCGGCGGGAGCGGGAGAGACATAGCTGGTAGGCAGGGCGTATTTGTTCTGGAGGTACCACCCGACGTGGTTGATGCCATCCGCAGTGAGGACGCCGTCATAAACGATGACCTCGGCAATACTACCATTCCAGTAGCGATCCAGCGCGGCTCCGGCGGTGGAGGTGCCCGCATTGCCGAGATAGAAATCCCCATAGGTCTTTTGTGAACTCGCGACCTCCAGCAGCAGGTGCGGCGAGCCGTAGGTGACGGTGCCTCCGGCGATCTGGTTCACCTGCACGGTCCCGGCGGTGGTGAAGTCGTTCGTGTCGGCATTCGCACCGGGACCCCGGTAACGGGCCGCCGTGCCATCGCGCCGGATGTCGAGCTTGTCCTGACCGGTGGAGATCAAGGTGGCGAGCGAGACCGAGCTGCTCTCCATCGTGGCGACGATGAAAACGGTGCGGGCCTTGGTATTCGCCGCCGCGCGGTAGAGGAAGTCGTTCGCCCCATCGAACTTCACCACGGGCTTGTTGTTGAACCTCGAATCGCTGGCGATGTAGGTCGGCGCGTTGCCGGAAGCGGTGGCGAGTGTGCCCCACGTCGTGACGGGAGCGTTGTTGGCCAGCGCGAGATCCTCCGCCTTCAGATGCAGCGTGATGGTTCCGAAGTCCGCGGGATTGACGGTCTGCGCTCCCAGAGGGGCGATTCCGAGCAATGCCACAACCAAATGCCGGAAGATTGTGTGACGAATCATGGGGGATCGGAAAAAGATGAAGAAAAAGGCGATTGGTGAATTACACGCAATCTCCCGCCCGACGCCATCCGAAACTTACGGCGTCAGAATGTGGCTGCTCCTCTTGGCAGCCTGTCCCATTCGCAAGTTGGAAACCGGCGCTACTTCACGCCCCGAACTGGGCGGAGAGCTTTTCGATCTCCTCGGAGAGCTCGCCCCAGCGGGAGTAGGCGGTTTCGAGCTGGCTGGTGATCGAGGCGACCGCGTTGGTGGCCTGCCGGAACTTGTCCGGGTCCGCGGCGACTTCCGGATCGGAAAGATGATCGGTGAGGGTGACCTGGGCCGCTTCCATTTCCGCGATCTTCTTTTCCAGCGAGGCGAACTCGTCTTCCAGCGGCTTAAGGACCTTCGCCCGCTTCTGGCGGAGCTCGGCATCCTGACGGCGCTGGTCCTTGCGGTTGCCGGAGTTGTCCGACGAGGCGGCGGCGGGCTGGGGCGCGACGATCGGCTTGATCACCGGTGGTTCGCTGGCGCGCTTGGAGAGCTTGGCCGGGGCGTTCTTCTCGGCCTTTGCTTCCTCGGCGGTCTTGTCGAGGTAGTAGGTGATGTTGCCCACGAAGACGCGGGGATCTTCGCCCGGGCGGAATTCGAGGGTCTTCGTCACCAGCGGGTCGAGGAAATAGCGGTTGTGGGACACGATCATCACCGTGCCGGAGTAGTCGATGAGCGCGCGCTGGAGGACGTCCTGCGACTGCATGTCGAGGTGGTTCGTCGGCTCGTCCAGGATCAGGAAGTTCGCGGGCTGGAGCAGCATGCGGACGAGCGCGACGCGGGAGCGTTCGCCACCGGACAGCACGCCGACCTTCTTGAAGACATCATCTCCACGGAAGAGGAAGCAGCCGAGCAGGCTGCGGGCCTGCGCGACGTTCTCGCGGCTGGCGACTTCCTCCACGGTCTGGAGAACCGTCTTGGTCGGATCGAGTTCGTCCGCGTGGTTCTGGGAGAAGAAGGAAGTGGCAACCTTGTGACCGAAGACATGGGCTCCATCGTCCGGAGCTTCCTGACCGGTGATCATGCGGCAGAAGGTGGACTTGCCGGCACCGTTCGGGCCCACGATCGCGATCTTTTCGCCACGGGTCGCTTCGAAGTCGAAGCCCTTGAAGATCTGGAGGTGGCCGTAAGCCTTGGAGACGTTCTGGAGCTTCGCCACCGATTGGCCGGAGGCGGGCGGAGAGGGGAAGCGGAAGCTCATCACCGCATCGTCCTGTTCCGGAGCCGGGATGCGCTCGATCTTGTCCAGCATCTTGATGCGGGATTGGACGAGCGTGGCCTTGTTCGCGGAAGCGCGGAAGCGGTCGATGAAGCGCTGGATGTCCGCGATCTCGCGCTGCTGGGCGGTGTATTGCTTGAGGCGGATTTCCTTTCGCAGCACGGACTCACGTTCGAAGTAGGAGAAGTTTCCGGCATACTCCTCGGCACGGCCATGGCTGAAGGCGATGGTGCGGGTGCAAAGGGTATCGAGCAGGCCGCGATCGTGGGAGATCAGGAGGATCGCGCCCGGATAGTTCTTCAGGTATTCCTCCACCCAGCGCTGGGTGCCGATGTCGAGGTGGTTCGTCGGTTCGTCCAGCAGCAGGGCGGCGGGTTCCTGGAGGAACAGCTTCGCCATGGCGATGCGCATCTGCCAGCCACCGGAGAACTCACCGCAGTCACGGGTGAAGTCCTTGCGGCTGAAGCCGAGGCCCTGCAGCACGCTCTCGATCTTCGGCTTCATGCGGTCCGGATCGACATCATCGAGCTGGAGTTCCAGCTCACCGATTTCTTCCAACAGATCGCCGTAGGGCGACGAACGCGGATCGAGCTTCTCCAGCTCGTTGGAAAGGCGCTCGATCTTTTCGCGCAGGGCGATGGTCTCGCCGAATGCGGATTCCGTCTCGGCCCAGAGGGTGCGGCCTTTGACGTGGATGCCTTCCTGCGGCAGGTAGCCGATGCGGGTGCCCTTCGGCATGTTGATCCGGCCCGCGCTGGGCTGGATGATGCCCGCGATGCACTTCATCAGCGTCGACTTGCCCGCGCCGTTGTGACCGGCGAAGGCGATCCGCTCCTTGGCCTGTACGGTGAAGGCCAGATCGGTGAACAGGACGCGGGCGCCGTATTCGACGCGGAGTGACTGGATGGAAAGCATGAGGCGGCGGGAAGTTCTTCACTTCCAACCGCCCGGTCAATCGGGAAGCGGCGGAAATATCCGCCATTTTCCGGATCAGTAGTCCACCATCGCCGCCTGGATGCTGAGCGTGCGCTTCACCGTCACCGTGACGTAGGCGAGGCGCTCGGTGCCGACGAAGGTCTTCGTCAGCAGTTCGATGGTGTAGGGACCGTCGGTTTTGAACACCGTGTCCCAATCGGAAATCGTGAGCGTGCGGGTATCCGGCTTTTCCTGATCGAGCACCAGCATCGAGCCTGGGACGGTGGTTCCCACGGTATTGAGCACCGGGCTGCCGGGATAGACCTGGAGCCAGGTGTCGCTGCGTGGATACATGTCCTTGAGCGGCAGGGTGATGGTGGGGGCCTTCAGGCGGATGACGTCTCCGTTGCTGACACCGCTGATGGTGCCGGAGGGCACCGGATGGATCTGGATGTAGCCGGAGGCGATCTGGGTCTGAGCGATCGTGGAGTCCGCCAGAGCCTGCACGAGGAACCATTCCTCACCTGTCACCTTGGTGGCCAGCTGCCCGGAGGTCGGGGTCAGGCCGGTGACCGAGTAGCTGGTGGTGGCGGTGCCATTGGTGGTCTGATACCAGGTCTGCTTGGGCGTGCCGGCAGTGGCCTGGGCGACGGTGAGCGTGCCGGCGGCCGGGTAGTTGGTGGTGTAGCGCTGTACCAGCACCTTCTTCGCACCATCCGTGATCACCGTGCCACCGCTGGTGGTGGTGCCGGTGACGAGACCGGAGACATTGAGCTGGGCGGAGAACGGACGATCGGCACGGGTGCGGACCACCTTGGTGTAGGGGTCCTCACTCAGCATGGTAACCGTGGCGGTGGGGATGTAGGCACCCACCAGCTTCTGATCGAGCAGGTAGCTGACCGCGCCGCTGGTCTTCACGGCATAGAGCTGGAAGAGCGCGCCATTCGTCTCCAGCGCGAGCTGGGAGGCGGAGGAACCCGTGAGGGTGGTGAAGGGCATGTCCCACACCACGCCGGTGCTCTGCTGGGACTGGCGGATGAACGTCGTGTAGGACGTCGATTGCGCGGCGAGCGGAGCGATCGCGGACGCGGTGGCGAGAGTGGCCAGGAGCAGCGTTTTCACGACTTCGGAGGGGTGAAGTTCTTGAACGACACGGCACCACCCTGGTGGGTGGCGATGACGATCTTGTTCAGGCCGGTCCAGAACTTGCGGGTATCCGGCTTGAGATCTTCCTGCCCGGCGGCCTGGGCGATGCTGACCTCCTCGTTGGTGAGCCACTGGCGGTTCGCGCCCAGGAATTCCTGGAGCGGCACCAGCGTGCCGGTGGGCGAGGTGGTCACGTAGTTCTTCAGCGAGTCCGGCACGTGCATGAGCGCACCCTTCGGAACGAGCGTCCACTGGCCGTTGGCCGCGAGGATCTGCGAGGTCTCGAAGATGCCCTCCGGCGCCTTGTTGATCACGCGGGTTTCACCGGTCACCGGTTCACCGGGGACGGGAGCGGACTGGCTGGCGCGCATCCGCGCGGCCATTTCTTCCGGAGTGGTGATGTCTTTCATCGCCGGCTCCGCATGGGCCTGCAGGCAGGCGAACAAGGCGAGTCCGGTGAGAAGCGACGGGTGGGTGAAACCGCGGGCTTTCATGTTGGGGGTGGGGTGGGTGAACAGAGGGGGATTATTCAAAGGTGACCAGCATCACCAGGTCCTGGAGGTCGAAACCGGAGGCCTTGGGATCGGTCTGGCCCAGCTCGTAGAGGATGATCAGGTCCTTCGGACCGATGGAGATCTTCTTCGTGGTGGAGTTGATGTAGGGCTTCAGGAAGCTCTCGATCTCACCCTGCTGGAAGGCGGGGGTGGTATCGGGCACGTTGTCACCGCTCTTCAGCATCACCACGTTCGGTGAGGTTGCGGCGGTGTTGTAGAGGGTGAGCCAGCCGGAACGGTAGCCGCGGCCGCCGAAGTCAATCTTGGTGTTCTTGGTGACGGTCTTCTGCACCAGGATCGAGCTCGGGTTCACCAGCGTCTGGATGCCGCTGAACGCCGTGACCCACGAACCGCTGTTGGTGCGGTAGAAGGCCTGCACGGTGAGGAACGAGGTGACGGTCTCCTGAAAGGAGGCACCGAGCACGCGGATCTTCATCGTCACGTCCTGTTTTGGGACCACCGTGTTGGGTGGCACGATGTCAACGACGGTACCGATTTCGCTCGGGAACTCGACGTTCCAGGTCAAGGTCGGCTTCAGTCCAACCCGGAGCAGGTCGGCGCTGGTCGTCAGAGTGCCGCGGGGGACCGACGTGGTGTCAGTCGTGGCGGCCTTGGATGTAGGGGCCAATGCAGCCGCGGCCAAAGACAGCGCTGCAAGTCCGTAGGCCCGCGGGGGGAGCGGGATGCGTTTCATGGTTGTGGGGGGAAACAACAGTCGGAAAGCACATGGGGTGAACTTTCAAACCGCGGTCACCTTACCCCCTCCAGCCCTTTGAAATCAACGGTTACATATAAACCTACGCGATTGCGGGGGAGAAAAGATTGAACGCCGAAACACAAAAAATCCCCTGCTACCAAGGGTTGCAGGGGATTTCGAAGGTTGGATGGAGGCCTGAATCAGGCGATATTCCAGAAATCCAAAATATCAGCGATCCAGAATCGAGTTCCAATGTTCGACCTGATCCTTCTGACTTTCGAACAGGGCGGAGGCGTCGTCATGGAGGGTGATGGAGGTGATTTTGTCGCCCGTGCCGTTGTATTTGCAGCCGCGCTCGCCGGTGTTGTTCTTGCCGGTGATGGCCTTCACCACTTCGAGTCCCTTGGTGACCTCGCCGAAGACCGAGTGGCGGTCATCGAGGAACTGGGTGGGGACGTGGGTGACGAAGAACTGGGAGCCGTTGGTGCCCGGACCGGCATTGGCCATCGAGAAGATGCCCGGCTTGTTGTGGCGGAGCTCCGGGTGGAACTCATCGGCGAACTTGTAGCCCGGACCGCCGCGGCCGGACTCGGTGGGATCGCCACCCTGGATCATGAAACCGTCCACCACGCGGTGGAAGGCCATGCCATTGTAGTAACCGCGCTTGGCGAGGTTGAGGAAGTTCGCGGAAGTCAGCGGGGCCTTGTAGGCGAAGATGGTGGCGTCGAAGTCGCCTGCGGTGGTGTGGACGGTGATGCGGATATCAGACATGCGGATAGAATCGGGAGTCCGGAATCGAGAGTCCAGAACCAAAGGCATTCCTGTAAGAGAGGGGGCTGCAAAGGCTGGTGCTCCTTTAAACCTTGTAAGTCCGTAAAACTCCTGTGTCCCTATCGACAGGGTCTAACAGAAAAGAAGACTTGCGATCTTTGGAGGGTGGCCATTATATGAACCATCCCAAATATCAAAAATAAGAGACATGTTTAATCAGGATAGAGGAACTGTGATCTTCATCAAGTTGCTTCCAAAGGATGGAGGTGATCCGGTGGTGGTCGATGTGCACGGGAATTCCATTCAAGGGCTCTCATTTGACAAAGGAACGGTGAAACTGATTCCGGTGACAGGGGATGCGATCCCGATCGAAGGATGGAATCAGCAAGAGCTGTCACGTGTGGAATTTACTGTCGTTTATCCTGATGCCTCTGCCAAAATCGGCGGATTCTCAGAAATCACGGATAAAGATCTGGTTATGTGGGGTAATGGCTTTGTGAATCATTCCCGGGAAATTCAGCTTTCCAATGATTGGAGGAAGAATGCGGCCCTGTATGTGGTCCGAAATGGCGCCATCGTAAATAAGGCTTGTGATCATTCGTCTCAAAATGCCTGCAATGCCCAGTAACCCATCTCCAGTGGAGTGACCGCAGGAAGCACCGCGATAAATTTTCGCGTTTTCTTTCTGTAAAATCTCTGCCGAGGCTGAATATAGGGCGCTTCTGGTTCGGCTTTGTGCCTGTGTGCGAAGCCGGATCGTCGTGATGGTGAAACGAGAGCGAGGTGAATAGCGCGATGCCAATAATGCCGAGGACTATACCGGCTGTAATGTTGCCAAAAATTAGGAGACCGGCTGAGATCACGCTTGCCATCGGCTCTGAAGCGGACGGCCATGGAGCTGGCGTATTGCGGAAGGCCTAGGGCGCTGGCAACACAGATGGACGGCGCGTTCGATTCGAGCATGCGATACTGGGGCAACAATCCGGCGGCGATGGCACGGTGCGCGAGATGGGCCACGGCGCTGCGGGCGTGGCCGCGACTGCCGGAAGCCGGGATGGGTGACAATGGAGATGTGGGCGATGGTTCCGCCCCAGGAATCTCATAGCTGTCGCGAGCGACCAAATGCGCCTCCACAAACACGCCCCGAGGAGGGGTGATCCAGGGGGCCTCCGCCGTGTTCCCATTCTACGGGATCGCATTCTTGTTCGAGGCGTTCGTGAGCGCAGGCATCGGAGGATGTCGGTGGGCTGCAGCGGAGGTGCCGGATCGGGAATCCCGGAAGCGTAGCCGACGTAGGCGGGTCCCAAGGTCAGTGCGGAGACGGATGCGAAGGCATGGGCGAAGCCTGCCGGGGATGACAACCGCGCGGGCTCGGAGAGGGAATCCTTCAGCCATGCATCGCTGTCCGGCGGGATGGAGATCATGGCGGCTCCGTCTTTGAACAGGGCGGATGCTCCCCAATATCCCTGAGCTGGGACCATGATGGGCAATCCGGCAGGGGCTGGCGAAGAGCTCCGCCACGGGGCACTCGAAGAAAGAAGCCCAGTAATCGCGGACAATGGAGAGGGCGCGCGGATCCAGCATCAACGCTGCTGCTAACGACTGGGCCGAGGAGCGCAACGGCATTCCATCCACGCGGCGGTGGACGGGAGTTCTTCACTCGTCGTGGTGGAACCAGAGCAGGACGCAGAGAGCGACACCGACGCCCCAGACGGCCCAGACGTTGGAGACGAAGTAGGGGTAGCCCATCAGCAGCAGGCCGATGACCTTGGGCTTCCACAGTTCCGACACCGTTCGGTTGCCGGGTGAGCCCAGAGCCCCAAAGCCGATGATGCTGAAGATCACACCACCCATGATGACCCAAAAGAATCGGCGGGCGTCTCCGGTATCAAACGCGAGAATGAGTGGACACGCCGATGATGGCGATGCCTGTGGAGAATCAATCCGCGAGTATCTCGCCATCACCTACCTTCCGCGAAAATGCCACTCTCCGGGAGCGCTTGGATGGAGAGCGAATCGTGGCGCTTGGCCAGCCGGCTTGCCGTGCTGGTCACCAGCACGCGGTGGTGGAGGTAGGCAGGCTCGGGGAAACCCAGCAGCGTTCGTAGCAGCCGGTGGACGTGGGTGGAGGCCAGCAGGTCCTCGCCACGGGTGACGTGGGTGATCTGTTGCGAACGCATCGTCCACCGTCAGCGGCGAGGTGGTAGCTGGTGCCGATGTCCTTCCGGCGAGATGACATCACCTCAACAGACCGGGATCGAGCCTTCTGCATGCCATGCAGGAGGTCCTGAAAGGAAAGCGGGCCGGTGGCAGCAGCGGCCGCCTCCGCATCCAACCGCCAGCTGAATGGCAGGCCACCTGCCAGCCGCGGCTTCCCGTTCGGATGGGGGAAAGGCGCTTGCAGGTGCCGGGGTAGAGCGGGCCCTCAGGCCCATGTGGGAGCTCCCACCATGAGGGCGATCTCGCTCTGGATCTCGCGCCGCGTGCGAAGAAGCAGGGATAGAGAACACCGAGGTTCTCCAGCGATTTCAGAGCTTGATATCGTAGTTACCAGGCGGGAGGTCTGGCGCAGCGGCGCGCCGTCCCAATCGAGTCCGAAGCCAATGCAGGTGTCCTCCTCGATGCCCTGATAGAAATCCTCGCGGACGCGGTGGTATCGATGTCTTCGAAGCGGAGGAGGAATTCGCCGCCATCGCTCCGGGCCAGATCCCGCGCCACTTTCGCCGCGTAGGCGTGGCCGAGATGGAGCCGCCCGGTGGGGCTGGGGGCGAAGCGGGTGCGCGGGATGAGGGAGTGGACTGCGATGAGGGGATTCTCGGCAGTTGCGGGCGCGGCGTCCAACGAACAAATGAAATCAGGCGGAAGGTGTGATGCGGGAGGGGGCGTTTCCGTCTGGTTGCCAACGGGATATGTAAAGATGCAGCGGTGGAGGACTTCCGCTGGTTTTTGGCAACCGGTCGATGGAACAAACGGGAATGCTGAGGCGATCCAGCGGGATTCGGCGAGAGAATGTCCGGCGGTGATCGTATGGGGCATGGCTACCCTGCCATGATGATGAACCGACTTGTTGCGCTCCTGGCCTGTTGTTTTTTGGTGCTGCCTGCCGCCAGCCGCGCCGAAGGGCAGGGGAAGCCGAACATTCTTTTCGTCTTGGTCGATGACTATGGGATCAAGGACGTTGGGATCGAAGGCAGCACGTTTTACAAAACGCCGAACATCGACTCGCTGGCGCGGAGCGGCATGCGGTTCACCCAGGGCTACTCGGCCTGCGTGGTTTGCAGTCCTTCGCGCGCGGAGCATCCTGCTGGGCCAGTATTCCGACGCGGCATCGCTATCACGGACTGGATCGGCGCACCCGTGGGTGAGAAGTCTCCGGAGGCGAGCCACACCAAGGTGCTTTCTCTGGATTACGTGCGGAGCCTGCCAGCCGGGACACCCGACGCTGTGCCTGCGGCTTTGAAGGAGGGCGGCTACAAGACGTTTTTCGCCGGGAAGTGGCACCTCGGCGGCAAGGGCTCGTGGCCGGAGGACCGGGGGTTCGACATCAACAAGGGCGGGTTCGACGCGGGTAGCCCGAGCGGTGGCTACTACGCGCCGTGGACCAATCCGAATCTGCCCAGCGGACCGGACGGGCAGTCGCTGACGCAGCGTTTGGCGGATGAGACCATTTCCTTCATGGAGCAGAACAAGGATCACCCGTTTCTGGCTTATCTGTCGTTCTATGCGGTGCATGGTCCGATCCAGACGACGCAGCCGCTGTGGGCAAAATACCGGGCGAAGGCGGCGGCCCAGACACCGCCCAAGGAGCGCTTTGAGATCGACCGCACTCTGCCGGTGCGGGTGGTGCAGGACAATCCGATCTACGCGGGTCTGATTGATGAAATGGACAATGCGGTGGGCCGGGTGCTGAAGAAGCTCGATGAACTGGGGCTGGCGGACAATACGATCGTGGTCCTGACCGGCGACAATGGCGGGGTGGTTTCCGGGGATTCGTTCAGTTCCTCGCAGCTTCCTTATCGCGGGGGCAAGGGCCGGCAGTGGGAAGGTGGCACGCGGGTGCCGTATTACATCCGGGTGCCGGGCGTCACGAAGGCGGGCAGCACCTGTGCCACGCCGGTGAGCGGCATCGATTTCTATCCGACGCTGCTGCAATTGGCGGGGGTTTCGGTGAAGCCGAAGCAGGTGATCGACGGGGTCAGCCTCAAGCCGCTTCTGGCGGGCGGGACGATCGAGCCGAGGCCGTTGTTCTGGCATTATCCACACTATGGCAACCAGGGCGGCGAGCCGTCATCGGTGGTCCGCGATGGCGACTGGAAGCTCATCCATTATTGGGAGGATGGGCACAACGAGTTGTACCGGCTCACGGCGGACATCGGCGAGCGCCATGACCTGGCTGCGACCGAACCGGAGCAGGCAGCCCGGCTCTGGGAGAAGCTGCAGGCGTGGCTGAAGGAAACCGGTGCCCGGATTCCCCAGCCCAATCCGAACTATGAGGCGGCCTGGAGTGAGAAGCAGCAGCAGGCGGCGGTGAAGCAGAAGCAGCAGTTGGAGAAACACACCGCGGCGATTCTGGCTCCCGACTGGCAACCGGATCCGACCTGGTGGAAGAGCAAGACGACCAAGGATTGAGCGTGGTGACTCCAGACACGCTCTTAAGGTCGGCTTCTCCGGCCGGATTTCCGCCATGCTGGGCTCGATGTTCTCGAACAGATCGCGGACGACCGCATGGATGTCCTCCTCGGTGACGGCGGCGACTTCCTTGCGCCAGTCTTCCGGCGTGGGGATGCGGCCGAAGTCCAACAGGCACTCGCCCGCCCATGAAGCCTGCGCTCCGGTGCTCTCGAAGGCCATCTTGCTCTGGCCGATTGCCAGCCGCTTCGCACGATCCAGCTCACCGGCACGCGGGCCGTTTGCGATCAGATCGGCGATCTCGGCCTGGATGCACTCCAGAGCTTCGTCCCGCGATTCGGGATCGAGTCCGGCGACGATCTCAAACGCGCCGGTTTCATCGAACAAGGTCACATCCGAGGCCACCTGATAGCAGAGTCCGCGTTCCTCACGGAGGCCGAGGAAGAGGCGCGAGCTGGCGGTTTCACCCAGCATCAGGCTCAGCAGGCGCATCGCGTGGCGGGAGGAATCGTGGCGACCTGGAGCATGCCACGCCATGGCGAGCTGGAGCTGCTCGGTCTCGCGATGCTCCACCAGCTGGCGGGAGCGTGCGGTGGCGCGATCGAACTTCACCGGTGGCGGCGTGGCCTTGAAGGCGGTGGGCAGGTGCGGGAGGATCGCATCCAGCGCCTCCTGACCGGAGAAAGGTCCGGCCACGGCGATGACGATGTCACTGCGGAAATGGTGGCGGTCCCGGAACTTCGATAGCGTCTTGCGATCGATGCGGGCGATGGACTCCAGGCTGCCGGAGATGGGATGGCCCAGCGGATGCGGCGACCACAGGGCCTGTGAAAGCAGATCACCGATGTGATCGGACGGGCTTTCCCGATACATCGTGATCTCCTCACCGATGACATCGCGCTCGAGATCGATCTCGCTCTCCGGGAACACCGGATGCCAGACCATGTCCGCCAGCACATCGGCAAGCACGGGCAGCAGCGAGGCCTCGCCGCGTCCTTCATAGACGGTGTTGTCCTCGCTGGTGCAGGCATTGATGAGGCCGCCGGCGCTTTCGATCTCCAGGCTCAGCTCCCGCGCGGTGCGGCGGTGCGTGCCCTTGAAAACCATGTGCTCCACGAAGTGGGCGAGGCCCTGCGGGACATCGCTCTCATCACGGCTGCCCGCCGGGATGTAGATCGACACCGCGGCGCATTCGGATTGGGGCAGGGTGGCGACCGCCAGACGAGGACCGCCGGGAAGGGATTGCCATGAGTAGCGGTTGCCGGTCATGAGTCGAGAAGAGCCGCCGCGAGGGCGAGATCGGAGGGGTGGGTGATTTTCAGATTCGGATGCTTGCCGTCCACCAGCAAGGTGGGGATGCCGATCGCTTCGAGAGCGGAGACTTCATCCGTCACGGTGAGCTGGTGCAGGTTCACATCCGCATAGGCACGGAGGATCAGCGGCAGTTGGAAGCACTGCGGGGTTTCCATGAACCACAGCTGCTCACGGTCCACGGACTCACAGGCGAGACCCTGCGGGTCCACACGCTTGAGCGTCTCCGTGACCGGTCGGGCGAGCGCGGCGGCACCATGGGCTGCGGCAGCGGCCACACAGCGGTCGATGGCCTCCACGCTGACCAAGGGGCGCGCGCCATCATGGATCGCGACGAGGGTGGTGCCTTCCGGCACGGCGGCGAGACCGTTCTGGACCGAGTCCTGACGGTTCCGCCCGCCATCCACGCGGATCACGGGCTTGGGAAAGGAGCCGTCCAACAGCTCGGCGAAACGATCGGCGGGAGCCACCACCACCACGGAGGTGATGGACGGAGCGGCGAGGAATTTCTCCACGCTGCGGCGCAGCACGGGCACGCCCGCGAGTGGGGCCGCCAGTTTGTCGAATCCCATCCGCTGGCTGGAACCGGCGGCAACCATCCGCGCAGCAGGACATGGCTCAGGAAAGGCGCTTCATCACCGGCGGCGGAGAGGACCTTGCCATCGGCACGGCCGTCTGCGAGTTCCTGGGCGCGCTTCATCACCTTGCCCATGTCGGCCTTGCCGGTGGCACCGGTCTCGGTGGCAGCCTGCTCGACGATTTCGAGGATCTGCTCCTCGGTGAGGGCGGCGGGGAGATACTTGGAAAGCACGGCGATCTCGGCCTTTTCGACCTCGGCCAGCTCCGGGCGGCCGTGTTGCTCGAACTGGGCGATGGAGTCCTGGCGCTGCTTGAGCTGCTTGCGGATGATGGCCAGCACTTCCGGCTCATCGAGCGGGGTGCCGAGGCCACCTTTTTCGATGGAGGCATTGGTCAGCGCGGTCTTGAGGGCGCGCAGGGCATTGAGGGCCACGGTGTCCTTGGCCTTCATGGCGGTCTTCAGGTCCTCGGGGATGCGTGCGGCGGTGTCGCTCATGGGTTGTAGGTAGCACGGCTCCGCCCACGGCCAAGCAAAACCCCGGCGACCGCTATCCTTCGGTGTGAGCTGCTCGGAGCGAATCCAGAGTCCGCCAAGTCCGAAGTCCGATAATCCGGTATCTATAGATATACCGGACTTATCGGACTCCAGTCTGGTAATCCGGAAATGCCTTTTCGGACTTAGCGGACTTTCCGGACTTCCTTAGCGATTTGCTTTGGATAAGGCGGTGTGGCTACCTCACCGCATGTCCGTGATTTCCTCCGAACGCCTCGATCTGGTCCCGATGGGTCCGGCTTTTCTGCGTGCATCCCTTGGGGGAGACTTGGCGGCCGCGTCCTCGGCCATCGGGGCGATCCTGCCGCTGGAGTGGCCGTCCCTGCCTGACATCCTGGAGATGAGGCTGCGGCAGATGGAGGCGGACCCGGAGCTCGAGTCCTGGCTGCTGAGGGCGATGGTGCTGCGGGAAACCCGGCTCATGGTCGGCTTCCTCGGCTTCCGTACCGCTCCCGGACCGCAGTATCTGGAAGAGTGGTCACCGGGAGCGATCGAGTTCGGGTTCAGTGTCTCGGACAATCACCGCAGGCTCGGCTATGCCCGTGAGGCGGCACGCGGGTTGATGGGGTGGGCGGTGGAGCGTGGCGTGAGGAACTTCGTGCTGACCATCCGCCCGGACAACCTGCCTTCGCTGGCGCTCGCGGCGCAGCTCGGGTTCCGGAAGATCGGCGAACACGTCGATGAAGTCGATGGTCCGGAGGAGGTTTTCGAGCTGCGGACGGCAGGCTGAGCGGCAAGGCTTTTGCTTGTCACTCGAACGTCCTTTTTGGGAAACTCCGCCCAGCATGTTCCGTTGGATTTCAAGATGGTTCCGGCCGCAGGGAAGGGACTTCCACCGGCTGTTCGAGGTCCAGGGGGATGGCCAGACGCGGGCGACCGCGTTCAAGCTGGTGCCCTACAACAGGGTCACCCTGAGGGCCCGCCTGCTGGAGGCATTGGAGGGGGCGACCGTTCCGGATCTTTCCGCGAAGCCGGAGGAGAATGAAGAGGTGCTCGATGGCATGGTGGCGGAGATGATGAAGGACATGTTCCTGAAGGAGCATCTGGAAATGGGGGACGAGGAGGGGGTGCCGGGCGAGCGGACCTATCTGGCGGATTCCTCCATCCAGGTCACGGAGGTGAACCGGCCGGATGGCACCCGCTATCCGGTGTATTTCGATTTCTCGGCATTCGGCTGCTGGTTCGATGGCAACGAGACGACCGCGCCTTCCCCGGTGGCTCCGGTGGAAACTACTGCGCCCGGCGTAGGTGGAGCGGAGGAGGGTGTGCTGCGGGTCCACGGCCTCAAGCGCACGGTGCGGATCGAGCGGATGGCGCTCTCGGTGCTGGTGACGCTCGCCCGGCAGGAAGGGTGGTCCGGTCCGGACGATTGGTTCGAGGACGGGACGGGGGACGGCTTCAGCCTCAGCCGCCTGAAGAATGGCGCGAGCCTCACCGATGAGGAAGCACGCGGACTGGCCGACTCGCTGCACGCCGCCATGCAGGAGGATGCACCGCCGGAGATGGCATTCATCCACGAGTTCATCCTCGCCTGCTCGGAAGGGGCGATCGTCATCCAGGAGTCCGGCAAAGCCCATGCGGGCGTAACCGATGCAGGCATCCGAAAGGGCACCAAGCTGGAGCAAGCCTGTTGGACCATGGCCGAGGCGGTGGTCCGGAAGGCGAATGCCGGAGATGTCTTCACCTGCCTGCTGTATGTGCTGGCGGGGCAGGGGGATGAGTTCACCGTGCTCCAGATGGATTCCGTGCCGGAGGCGATCGATGCCGCCCATGAGGCGCTCAAAACGACCTATCGCGGAGCAGACGGCTATGTGATCGCCTACGATGGCGGTTGGAAGGACGACTCCGGTGAGCACGAGGCGGTCATGCTGGAGGCGGAAGCCGCTCCGGAACGGGAGCCATCCGGCGCGCGGCGGTGATGGAGGTGGATGGGAAAGGTCAACTCTCGCTGACAGGCCAGGTGGTGGTGATGGAGGCCTCGTCCTGGTCGCTCTTTGGAGGGGCGTGACGGATGACGCGCCTTTAACTCGGGTTGCAGTCGTCCGGCGGGCGGGCTATGCACGCGCCATGGCAAGTGGTTCTATGGCCGGGCGGCTCTATCTCGCGATGATCGGCATGGCGCTGGCGCTCGCGGGCAGCTTCTTCTGTTGGCTGATGTGGCGCTCGTATGATCGCGCCCATCACATGCGCGCATGGCCGGAGGTGCCGTGCGTGGTGCTGGCTTCTTCGGTGGAGGAGCGGCGCGTGGATCCGAACTCCGGGCCCGAGTTCCAGTTCACCATCCAGTATGGCTACGAGTGGCAGGGCAAGTCCTACACCTCCAGCCACTGGACATGGCGTGAGAGCCCGTGGTCTTCCAAGCCGCAGGAGGCGGAGGCGAATGTGGCGAAGTATCCGGTGGGCGGGACCTTCACCTGCCACGTGAATCCGGAGGACCCTGGCTTTGCGATCCTGAAGAGTGATTCGCAGGCACCGCTCTACTCGATCTGGTTCCCGGCGCTGTTCGTGGTGGGTGGCCTCGGCATCGCAGCGGGTGCGCTCTTCGGCGGGCGGAAGGGGAAGGCGCCCGTCGATGCTCCGAAGGAGATGTGAACGGATCGCTGAAGCAGCTCTCTTTCTCCATGATCGGAATCATCCTCATGAGAGAATGTGAATGGTGCCGACCCGTCCTCCGATGCGCACCGTTCTCGTCTCGATCGTTGCGGCTCCTTCAGAGGTTTCTCTTATAGGGATTTCCTTAGGAGGGATATCCTTAGAGGGAATACCTTCGTCTACCTCCTTTTCCCAGGGGGGCCCTACCTCCTTTTCGGGTGGGGGGTAGCCCTCGTTTTCCGAGGGGGCCCCTACCTCGTTTGCAGAGGGAGGGCCTCCCTTGGTTTCCGGTGAGGGCACCGGAATGTAGCGATTCGAGGTCTGGCCGCCGTGCCTACGGAAAACATCCGTTCGCTCCCTCCTCCCTTTTCATGGCTCCTCGAAAGGAGCCATCCCCAGTTATCACCCAACAAAAACGCCGCGACCCGTGAGGATCGCGGCGTTGGGAAAAGAAGCGGATCGAAGAACTATTCCGCAGGCTTGATGCCCACGCTCAGCGCCTTGTCCGCGCCGAGGTATTTCTTCGCCAGCGCGTTGATCTCCTCGAGGGTGATCGAGCCGTAATCCTTGTCACGCTCGCGGGCGCTGTCGAGGCGGGTCGGATCTTCCTGCGATTGGGAGAGCACGGTCCCGAGCCAGTAGCTGTTGTCGCGGTTGGTCTTCTCCAGTGACGCGAGCACGGGCTTCTTGGCGCGGTCGAGCTCATCGGCGGTCGCGCCTTCCTTGGCGAGCTTGTCGGCCAGGTCACGCATCACTCCATTGAGGCGCTCCACGTCCTCCGGCTTTGCGGTGGCATTGCCCATCAGGAAGCCGTAGTCGATCAGGGCATCCGAGCCATTGGCCTTGGCACCCGGGCTGTAGGAGGCACCGAGCTTTTCACGGATCTCCTCGCGCAGGCGGTCGCCGTAGATGTCCGCGAGGATATTCAGGCGGCGGGCTTCCTTGATGTGGCCGCGCAGGCCATCGGTCGGCCACAGCGTGATCGAGACCGCGGTGGGGATCTTGCTGTCGAAGGTGAAGGTCTTCGTGACCGGTGCGTCCGGGATGTTCACCTTGCGGAGCTCGTCCATCGCGGGCTTGGTGGCGGTGCGTTCCGGCAGTGCGCCGAAGGTCTTCAGCAGCAGCGGGACGATGGCGGACTCATCGAAGTCACCCACGATGCTCAGCTCCAGGCTGCCCTTCTTGAGATCCGGAGTGATCCAGTTCTTCACGTCGTCGATGGTGTAGGCAGCGAGCGTGGCGATCGGCGGCATGACATAGCGGGAGTCACCGCCATGGAGCCATCCCTGCATCTCCGACTGCGGACCGGCGGCGGAGTGCTTGAGCTGCTGCTCGATGGTGGGCAGGGCCTTGCGGAACTGCCACAGCGCTTCTTCACGATAGCCGGGATCGGTCAGCGTCGCGCAGGCGAGCTGGAGTTCCAGTTCCAGATCCTCCGGGGTGGCACCACCGGAGAGCACGAAGGCGTCTTCCCCGATGCCGATTCCCGCGCCGACATTGCGACCGGCGAGGATCTGCTCAAGGTCGTCCGCGGAGTGCTTGCCGAGGCCACCGCCACCGAGCAGGGCCTTTGCCAGCATGCCGAGACCGGGCTTGTCCTTCGGCTGGCTGAGCTGGCCGGAGCCGATGCGGGCCATGAGCTGGATCTTGTCCTTGTCGAAGGTGGTCTTCTTCAGGTTCACCCGCACGTTGTTGGAAAGCACGAGCTGGGTGATGGCGAGGTCCTCGACCTTCTTCTCGGAGACGACCTTGCCGGGCGTGCCGAACTCGGTGTAGCCGAAGGGCACGGCCTTGTTGGCCTCGGCGGCTTCCACCGGCTTGGCGTGGGACTCGTTGTAGAGCTTCACCAGATCTTCCTTGGCGCTCTCCGGTGCTTCCTTGCTGGTGAGGATGAGGTGCAGGCCCTGATCCTTCCAGAAGTCCTTGAATGCAGCCAGGCAGGCGGCTGTGGTGAGGCTGTCCAGTCCCTTGCGGGCGATGGCCAGATCGGTCTCCGGATCGGAGAACACCTCGTCATCCGGGATGGACTTGGCGATGGCGGAGGCGAGGGCCTCGGACTTACGGGTGGCCTTGGTCTTGACCGCCTGCTCGTAGGCGTTGATCAGGTTGGCCTTGGCTTCCGTGAGTTCGGAGTCATTGAAACCGTGCTCAAGCGCGCGGCGGAATTCCTGCTCCAGCACCGGCACGGCTTCCTTCCAACGGTTGTCCGTCACGGTGACCTCGATGCTGCCGAGCTCGGCGTGATTGAAGAGCGCGTCCTTGCCGGCACCGCCGCCGAGGATCGGGGAGTTCTCTTTTTTCGCGAGGCGGTCGAAGCGGCGGCCGAGCATGGCATTGGCCATGGCGATGGGCATGTCCTTGATGCGGTTCGCGGTGGTGTCCGGCTTCTTCTCGTAAGGGCGCACCGAGATCAACGAGACATCAGTGGAGGCGACTTCCTTGTCGGTGAAGACGGCGGCTTCCAGTCCGGTGGGGGACTTCACCGGGCCGAGATCCGGATTCTTGCCGGGGTTCTCCGGGTTCTTCATCGAGCTGAAGGACTGCTTGATCCGCTCCTCCATCACCTTCGGGTCGACATCGCCGACGACGATGAAGGTCATGCGGGACGGGGTGTAGAAGCGGTTGTAGTAATCCGTGAAGCGCTCGCGGGGAGCCTTCTTGATCACGTCTTCCTTGCCGATCGGGAATCGGTTGGCGATCAGCGAGCCGGGCAGCAGTTCGGCGAACTGCTTCTCCTGGAGACGCTGGCGGACGCTGTCACGGCTGACCTTTTCCGAGATGATGACGCCGCGCTCGTTGTCGATCTCCTTGTCCAACAGCAGCGCGCCATCACCGAAGTCGCGCATGACATTGAAGCCGAGATCGAGCACGCCTTCGGACAGCTCCGGCAGGTCGAGCATGTAGACGGTCTGGTCGAACGAGGTGAAGGCATTGACGTGGGCACCGAAGCCGATGCCAAGGCGCTGCATGACTGGGATCAGCTCGTCCGGCTTGTAGTGGGTGGAGCCGTTGAAAACCATGTGCTCCAGGAAGTGGGCGACACCCTGCTGGTCATCCGCCTCCATGAGCGATCCGGTGGCGATGTGCATCCGCAGCGAGACCCGCTTCGGCGGTTCGCTGTTCGGATAGATCATGTAGCGGAGGCCGTTCGGGAGCGTGCCGAAGACGGCCTTCGAATCGGCGGGAATGTCCGAGCCATCCTGCGGCCACGGGCGTGGCTTGACGGGAGCGGCCGCCGGTTTGGCAGGAGCCTGGGTCTCGGCGTGGACGTGGGGAACGAAGCTGGCGGCGGAAACGCCGAGGATCGCGGCCATGGCGATCGGGTGGATACGTTGCATGTGGGGTCTTTCGGATAGAATGTTTACAGGGCCGTCAGCGATGCTGTGGAAGGCATCTGTCTAACGTGTGCGATTCTTCCAAGTCCATGCCGATTCCCTGCAAACGACGGGATTTCAAGCCCTAGTGAACCACGCGGGATGGTCAGCAATGGCGAAATCGGATCAGCAACTCCGCCACGCCAAGGGTGGGGCTTTGAGGGGGATCGAAGAGCTTGGTTGAATCGACATTCACTTTACCTTGGGTGGGAAGCATCCAGAGGGGGCTCTTGATTTGGAGTGCGGCGAGGCATCGCCGCTTTGAGTGCTGGAGAGAATCGACGGGATTTGCAGCGGAGCGATGAAAGAGGAGCGGGACCCCGGGAAGAGGGGTTTCAGGAACGGGGGCGGGTTGGCGAATGCAGGTGTTACCCCCGGCGATGTCTCGCCTCCGCACAAAGCGGCGATGCCTCGCCGCACTCCAAAATCAGAGGGGCCATCTTCGCTTTTGAATGTCGATTCAACCTGGGCGTCTTCGCCCCTTGGGAAATGCAAAAAGCCCGGCGGTGTGCCGGGCCTTTTGAGAGAGGTGGGAAGTGCGGAGGCTTATTCCACCGGCTTGATGCCGATGTTGATGGCATTCGCCGAGCCGAGGTACTTCTTCGCGAGCGTGTTGATTTCCTTCAAGGTGATCGAGCGGTAGTCGCTGTCACGCTGGCGGGCGAGATCGAGGCGGCGCGGGTCTTCCTGGGATTGGGCGAGCACGGTGCCGAGCCAGTAGCTGTTGTCGCGGCTGGTCTTTTCCAGCGAGGCGAGCACGGGCTTCTTGGCGCGGTCCAGTTCGTCATCCGTGGCACCGCCCTGTGCGAACTTGTCGGCCAGCTCGCGCATCACGGTGCCGAGACGCTCGACATCCTCCGGCTTGGCCGAAGCCTCGCCGACGATGTAACCGAACTTCTCCAGCGCATCCGAACCGGCGGCTCCGGCATTCGGGCTGTAGGAGGCACCGAGCTTTTCACGGATCTCCTCGCGCAGGCGGTCGCCGTAGATATCGGCGAGGATGTTGAGACGGCGGACTTCCGGAGTATTACCGCGGACGCCATCGGTGCGCCAGAAGGCGAGGGCGGTGGCGGAGGGGATCTTGCTGTCGAAGGTGAAGGTCTTCAGCGCGGGAGCATTCGGGAACTTCACCTTGCGGAGGTTGTCCACCGGGGGCTTGGTGGCGGCACGTTTCGGCAGTGCGCCGAAGGTGTTGAGCAGGCCCGGAATGAGTGTGTCTTCATCGAAGTCACCCACGATGCTGAGTTCGAGATAACCCTTCTCCAGATCGGAGGTGACCCACTTCTTCACGTCCTCGGTGGTGTAGGCACCGAGCTTCTCCACGGGCGGCATGACGAAGCGCGGATCGCCACCACGGAGCCAGGCTTCCAACTCGGTCTGGGGACCGGCGGCGGAGTGCTTGAGCTGCTGATCGATCATCGGCAGGGCCTTGCGGAACTGGCGCAGCGCTTCATCGCGATAGCCCGGATCGGTGAGAGCCGCGCAGGCGAGTTGGAGCTCCAAGGCGAGGTCTTCCGGCGTGGTGCTGCCGGAGAGGGTGAAGGAATCCTCGCTGACGGAGATGGCGGCACCGACATTGCGACCGGCGAGGATCTGCTCCAGATCATCCGCAGAGTGCTTGCCAAGGCCACCTCCGGCGAAGAGCGCATTGGCCAGCAGTCCGAGGCCTGGCTTTTCGGTTGGCTGGGTGAGCTGGCCGGAGCCGATGCGGGCCATCAGGCGGATGCTGTTCTTCTCGAAGTCGGTCTTCTTGAGATTGACCCGGATGTTGTTGGAAAGCACGAGCTGGGTGATGCCCAGATCCTGCACCTGCTTGGTGGTGGTCACCTTTCCAGCGGGGCCGAAGTTGGTGTAGGAGAAGGCGGCGACCTTCGAGCCCACGGGCGGCGCCACCGGCTTGCCACGGGATTCCTCGTAGGCGGCGGCGAGGTCGCTCTTGGTGCCCTCCTGGGCTTCCTTGGTGGTGAGGATGAGGTGCAGCCCGGCATCGCTCCAGAAATCCTTGAGCGCCTTGTGGCAGGCTTCCGGCGTGAGGGCATCGATGCCCTTGCGTGCGATCTCCAGATCCGTCTCCGGTGTGGAGAAGACATCCTCATCCGGTACCGACTTGGCGATCTCGGTGGCGATGTTCTCGGACTTGCGGGTGGGCTTGGCCTTCACCGCCTGCTCGTAGGCATTGATGAGGTTGGCCTTGGCCTCGGCCAGTTCGGAATCGGTGAAGCCATGCTCGATGGCGCGGCGGAATTCCTGCTCCAGCACCGGCACGGCTTCCTGCCAGTGGGAATCGGCGACGGTCACGCTGATGCTGCCGAGCTCGGCATGATTGAAGACCGTGTCGCGTGAGGCGGAGCCCTCCACGATCGGAGAGTTCTCCTTCTTCGCGAGGCGCTCGAAGCGGCGGCCGATCATCGAGTGGGCGATGTCCAGCGGCAGGTGCTTGAGGCGGGTGGCGGAGGTATCCTTCTCCGCGGTGTAGGGGCGGACGGAAACGAGCGAGATATCGGTGGAGGTGACTTCCTTGTCCGTGAAGACGGCGGCTTCCAAGCCCTCCGGGGACTTCACCGGACCGAGATCGGGGTCTTTGCCCGGGTTCTCCGGATTCTTCATCGAGCCGAAGGCCTTCTCGATGCGCTCCTTCATCACCGCGGGATCGATGTCACCCACCACGATGAAGGTCATGCGGGAGGGGACGTAGTAGCGGCTGTAGTAGTCGAGGAAGCGCTCACGCGGAGCCTTCTTGATGACGTCCTCCTGGCCGATGGGGAAACGCTTGGCGATGAGCGAGCCGGGCAGCAGCTGGGCGAATTGCTTCTCCTGGAGGCGGGACTGGACCGAGTCGCGGTCGGTCTTTTCCGCGAGGATCACGCCACGCTCGTCCTCGATTTCCTTGTCGATCAGCGAAGCACCGTCGGCGAAGTCGCGCAGCGCGTTGAAACCCAGATCGAGTTCTTCTTCCGTCAGGCTCGGCAGGTCGAGCATGTAAACGGTCTGGTCGAAGGAAGTGTAGGCATTGGCATCCCCGCCGAAGCCGAGGCCCAGACGCTGCATGGCCTTGACCAGCTCGTCCGGCTTGAAGTGGGTGGAGCCGTTGAAAACCATGTGCTCCATGAAGTGGGCGAGACCCTGTTGGTCATCCGCCTCCATCAGAGAACCGGTGGCGACGTGGAGACGCAGCGAGACCCGCTTGGCCGGCTCGCCGTTCGGATAGATCATGTAGCGGAAGCCGTTTGGCAGGCTGCCGAAGACGGCCTTGGAATCGGCCGGGATATCGGAGGACTCCTGTGGCCAGGGCTGGGCCTTGGTGATGGGGGCCGGAGGAGGGGTATTGGCCGCAGGTTTGGCTGGTTCGGCAGGTTTCTCAGCGGGCGGAGCCTCAGCCTTCTCCTGGGGTGCCGCAGGGGCGGGTGGAGCGGCGGTCTTCGAGCTGGCCTGGAAGTAGGCGGCCGAAGCTCCGAGGACCGCAACCATGGCGATCGGAGTCAAACTTTGCATGATGGCAGCGTGGTGGTCCCCGGGTGGGGAATGCAATGTTGAAAGCGGCAGGAGAGGGGACTTCCGTCTTTGTGACGAAATTCTTGCAAATCGATGTTGCAAATCATCCTGCACTATGGTGCTTTCCGCCCGCCGGTTCGCCGGTCACAACAACAGGATGCGCGCGTGGCGGAATTGGTAGACGCGCTAGATTCAGGTTCTAGTAGGGGCAACCCTGTGGAGGTTCGAGTCCTCTCGCGCGCACCATCTTGTAAGAGTCGATTCAGGAGCCGGAAGGCTCCTTTTTTGTTGTTCCGAAGTGCGAATTGCGCGGTGTCCCTAACAGATAGATCTTTCGCTTGGTTTCCCAAGGAACTATCTGGAAGCATCGTTTTGTGACGGATTTGACACGCGAAACGGAGGGAGAGACGGTGAAGGGCGGTTGGAGTCCGAAGTGGATGGCCGCCGGGTTGCTTTGGATCGCGGCCACATGGGGGACGTGGGCAGCCGGGTGCTGGAATTCCCTGGATGGAGCGGTCTTCCGCTGGTGCAATGTGCGGCTCCCCGAGCCCGGATTCTGGCAGAAGGTCTGGGCAATCACGAACTGGCGCCCGTTCGATCTGGTGGCTGCCGTTCTGATCGGCGTGTTGTTGCTGGCGTGGATGCGCGCTCCGGGCAGGAAGCGGATCGAATCGCGGTTGGCGGCGATCCTTGTTTTCGCCGTGCTGATGCTGGTGGTGCGGGAGGTTCAGGATTTCACGGCGGATACGATGGGCTACTACCGCTTCAGCCCGACGAAACTGCCGGGAGTGGTGAAGCTTTCGGAGCTGGTGACGTGGATCAAGACGAAGGACGCGAGTGCCCGTTCCTTTCCGGGGGATCATGCGTTCGTGTTGTTCGCGGCCACAGGGTTTCTGAGGATCGTCGGAGGACGGCGGCGCGGTTGGTCGGCGGCGGCGATGCTGGTGCCGTTCGCGGTGCCGCGGATCGTGGTGGGCGCCCACTGGTTCACGGATGTGGCGGTGGGTGGCACGGGCATGGCCGTGGCCACGCTGCTGCTGGGTTACGCCACACCCTTGGCCGCGCTGATGGGCGGCCTGATCGAGTGCAAGGGAGGACGCTTTTTGGAAGCGGCGGTCCGCCTGGGTCGACGGGTGAAATTGCTGCCTGCGGAATCCACCGATCCGGAGCGCGGTTGAGCCGCTGTTTGCTACGGCTGGTGCCGTAACTCCGGACCCCGGATCGAAGGACGCTGTCGCGAGGACTTCCTCCACCCGGGATCCGGGTTGCTCATGACAAAAATCGGTTCTCAGTAGCCGACCAGCAGCCGCATGAAGCGATGGGGTGTCGCGCTCTGGACGGGAATGGAGGCGGTGCGGACACCGGAGGAGTCCGCGATGGTGACTCCGGTGGCGGTCCAGGAGGTGAGATCGGTGCTTGTCTGGACCGTGTAGGTGATACCCGCCTGACCGATGGGGAAGGTGAGGGACAGGGTGGAGGATGAAAGGACGGCCTTGGGCAGGCTGGCGGCGAGATTCTGCGTGGGATCGAGGCCCAGCGCGTAGGCCATGAGCAGGCTGACCCCATCGCTGTCCGTGTCCAGCAACACGCTGGTGCCGGGCGTATAGCCCTTTGCCACCATCCAGGTGACGAGACCGGAGGGAGTGGAGAGCGCGCTGGCGGTATAGCCGGACCAGAGCGGGGAGCTGAAGCCGCTCGTAGAGGCGTAGTAGTAGATGGTGAAGCCGCTGGCGGTATTGTTGAAGACGGTGGTGCCCATCGTGGGGGCATTGCCTTCGAACAGCACCCAGGCAAGGTTCACACAGTGGTGGAAGGCATCATTCCCCAGCGCGGTGATGCTGGTGGGGAAGATGACACGGGTGAGACCGGTGCAACCAGCGAAGGCCCAGGTGCCGATGCTGGAGAGCGTGGTGGGAAGCGTGAGCGAGGTGAGTCCGGAGGCGTAGTAGAATGAGTCCGCACCGGCGGTGGCGAGGGAGGCGGGGAAGGTGACGGATGAGAGGGCCTTGCAGTGCGAAAAGGCACCGGCGGCGAGACTGGTGACGGTGGAGGGAATGGCGAAGGTGCCGGTCTTGCCCTCCGGGAAGCGCAGGAGGGTGGCGAGCGCCTTGTCATAGAGCACTCCGGATTGCGCGGTGAAGGCGGCGTTCGAGGAAGATACGGTGATGGCAGTGAGGGACGAGCAGCCATCGAGAACGCCCGTGCCGAGTGTGGTGAGCGAGGCATTGATGGCGAAGCTGCCGAGAGTGGCGCAGTCACGGAAGGCATCGCTGCCGACGGAGGTGACCGCAGTGGGGAGTGTAAGCGAGGGCAGGACTCCGCAACCTTCGAAGGCCTGGTTGCCGATGCTCACGATCGAGTCGGACAAGGTCAGTGAAGAGAGGGCCCGTCCATCCTGGCAAAGCGTGACCGGCACGGTGGTGATGCCGGAAGGGAGTGTCAGGGTGGTGAGGCTGCGGCATCCGAGGAAGGCGCTGTCGCCCACCGAGGTGAGGGAGGAGGGCAGTGTGAGGGCTGGCAGGCTGATGCAACCGGAGAAGGCCGCTCCGCCGATGGAGATGACTCCGCTGGGAATGGTGACGGAGGTGAGGGTGGTGCAGCCTTGCAACGCACCCGCCGGTATGGCGGTGGTGCCGGTGGGGAGGACGATCGATTGCAGACCGGTGCAACCCTGGAAGGCGGTGGCTCCGATCTTGGTCACGGAAGCCCCCGAGGAAAACGTGACGGAGGTGATGCCGGTGCGGTCCTTGAAGGCCGAGCGCCCGATGTCCGTAACGGTGGCGCCGCCCAGCGTGGCGGGGACGACAACGGCCCCGGATGGCTCGGCGGAGAAGCCGGTGATGGTGGTGCGGCTGTTTTCCACCGTGTAGGTGAAGCTCTGGCCCCGGACCTGGCTGAGGAGCGGAAGCACGAGAAGGGAGAGGCGGAGGAGCGTTCTCATGGCGTGCGTGGGGTGGGGGTTATTGCACGGTGGTGACCATGCTGGTGGTGGAGGTGGTGAAGGTCTTGAGAGAGGTGCCGCCGGTGACCGTGGCACCGGTATAGACGCCATGGAATTCCGTGCCGCCGGTGACGGTGGCACCGCTGATGATGCTGTAGGAGGTGCCGGACGCGATGGAGGGATTGCTGAAGAGCAGGGTCATGGCGGGGGTGTTTCCGGAGTAGGTGCGCGGGAGCTTGTAAACGAGGTTGCTCGTCGTGCCGGTCTTCACCTGCAGATAGACGTTCGCGGTTCCCGCGCCCTTGTAGATCACGGAGCGCTGGGTGCTGGTGGAGGAGGTGGGCGTGCTGGTTGCGCCGCCGGTGCCGACCATGATGCCACCGGTGATGGTGAAGTTGTTGTTGTCGCAGTCGAAGCCTTCCTCCGGTGCGTTGGTGCCGGAGCTCACGATGGTGCCGCCGGTGATCTTCATCGTGCCATTGGAGTCGATGCCGTCGTTGCCGGAGCTGTAGCAGTAGATCGATCCACCATTGATGGTCAGACTGGTGCCGGCATTGATCGCATCATCGTAGGAGGTGATCTCGACCACACCGCCATCGATGGTGAGGTTGGCCTTGCTTTCGAGGCCCTCGCCACCGTCCTGGGAGGTGGAGCCACGGTAGATGCCGCCATACATGTGGAGATCGCCACCGGCGGAGAAGGCCTTGGCATTCACGTAGTCCGCATTCATGCCGGAGCCGGAGAGAAGGACGTGCGCGCCGGTGGTGGTGGCGGTGATGACGGGGCTGGTATTGTTCCCGAGCACACCGAGGGTGGCGATGCCATCGCAGGAGATCGCATCGCCCGCAGTGCCGGTGCTGGTCGCCGTCACGGTGCCGCCGGTGATGGTGAGGTTGCCATCCGCCTTGATGCAATCGGCGGAGGCCATGTCGGTCGCCCCCGCGGTGTTGGTGAAGGAGCTCGAGTTCGCCCCGCTGGTGGTGATGGCGAGCGTGCCACCGGTGATGTTGATGTCGCCATCGGCCGAGATGCCTTTCCCGGCCTGGCCACTGTGGGTGATGGTGACGGCTCCGCCGCTGAAGTTGATGGCGGCGTCCGACTTGATGGCGGTGCAGTAGGAGGGATCGTAGCCGCCGGTGGAGACGACCTCCAGAACCACGGCTCCGGACATGGTGAAGCCAAGCGTGCCACCGCTGATGGCGATGCCGGTGTCGCTCTTGATTCCTTTTGAACGCGCACCCTTGCAGGTGACATCGAGCGTGCCGGAGGTGACGGCCAGCGCAAGATCGCAGGAAATGCAGTCCGCGCCGATGCCATCCGAACGCAGCACAACATTGCCGCCGCCAAGGGTCACGGTGCCATCCGCGCTGATGCAATCGGCTGCCGCTTCATCGGTGGCTCCGGCTGAATTGGTGTAGGTGGAGGAGAGGCCACCGGTGACGGCGATGTCGATATTGCCACCAGTGATACCGACGTTTCCATCCACGGAGATGCCCTTGCCCGCGGTGCCGGTGTGGGTGATGGCAATGCTGCCGCCGCTGACGGAGATGTTTCCGGAGCTCTTCATGCCGGTGCAGTAGGAGGGATCCGTGTAGGTGCCATTGGTGCCGGTGGCGCTGGCGAGCACCACGGCTCCGGCGAGATTCATGGCGACGGAGCCTCCGGTGACGGTCATGTTGCCTTTGCAGGACATGCCCTTTGATTGTGCGCCATTGATGGTGAGATTCACCGAGCCGCCGTTGAGAGCCATCGCGCCATCGCAGACGATGCCCTTGGTGTCATCGACCGTGCTGCGGATGGTGATCTGGCCGCCATTGAGCGTGACGGCGCCGGAGTCTCCATCGATGCCATCCCCGGTGGCGGTGAGATTGAGCGTGCCGCCGTCCATCTGGAAGAGGGTCTTGGAATGGATGGCGTCCTTCACGGCGGCGGGCACGGTAATGTCTCCGCCGAGGCAGCGGATGTAGGTGGCACCGTAGATGCCGTGGGACTTCACGCCGGTCACAGTGAGCGCGCCCTTGCCGCTGAAGATGAGCGGGCCGCTGCCGTGCAGGGTGCCGGAGCCGGTGCGGGAATAGCTGGCGGAGTCGGTGAGCGTATTCGTGGTGCCCGAGGCGAGCACGAGGAAGGTGCGCACCGATGAGAAGACCGAGAGTGCCGGACCATCCGTGCTGGTGAGGTTCACTCCATTGAGCGTGACCTTGGCCGGTTGGGTGCTGGTGAGACTGACGTAGCCCGCAGCGGAGGTGCCGGAGAGGATGTATTCCACGCCCTCCAGAGTGGAGCTGATCGCGATGGCGGAAGTGGTGGAGCCGTAGGTGATGGTCACGCCCGCGCCATTGGTGACGGTGGCGGAGGTGCCGTTGAAGGCGATGGTGACCGTCTTGGTGTAGTCGGAGCTTTCCACCCGGTCCCGGTCGGCGGCATGGAGCAGGCCGGAGGTGAGAAGCAGGCCGAGAATCCATGCGGTGGCGGCGGAAAGGCGGCCCTGTCTGGTCGGATGCGGGAGCGGATTCATGGGTTTGAAGATCCTGCCGACACCAGACCAGAGTGTGACGGGAATGTCATATTAAGGAGTGTTAAGGCGCGCGGAACCCATTGCAGCCGGGCGCTGTCCGGGTATGATTGGCTGGATGTCCGTGGGAAAATCAGCGGGGTGGAAGGAATACGGGTTTCTCGTGATCCTCGCCGCGCTGTGCCTGGTGGTGACCGTCTTCCAATTCCGATGGACGGGGGATCTGGCGAAGGCGGAGTATTCACGGCTGGAGAGAAACCAGCGGGATGGGGTGGACGAGATGACCCAGGCATTCGATCGCGAGCTGGGCACGCGCTGCCGGGCCTTGCTTCCGGAGGCAGCGGCGGTTGCAGCCGGTCCGATCAAGGCGCTGCAGGCGAAGGCGAAGCTGGCGCTCGAGGAGATGCCGGAGCCCTGGTTCCGGCGTATCGGTCTGGTGGTGCCGGAGGAGTCGGGCTTGAGGCTGGTGCTCGCGGATCCGAAGATGGGAGCCGTGGCGGATGCCGAGTGGCCGACGGAGTGGGGGAACCTCTATGCGGATCTCTGGATCCGCGCGGAAGGCGGTGGAGGCTGGAATCGTGAGGATGCCGATGGCTGGCTGTTGGACTTTCCGGTGATGGACAATACCGGCCGCAAGGCTCCGGATGAACGCGGTGGCGGGATGGGCCCCGGAGGTGGTCCAGGCGACGGGCCGGGCGGACCGGGAGGAGGCGGTGGCGGGCCGGATCGCTCGCGTGTCCGTGGTTGGCTGGTGGTGGAGCTTGATCGGGAGTTTGTGCGGACGGGGGTCTTTCCTCGTCTGGCGGAGCGCTATCTCGATCCGATGGCAAGAGGGACCTACGAGGTCCGTGTGACTTCCACCGGCGGCGAGATGATCTTTTCGGAAGGCTCCGGTGGAGATGCAGCCCATGAGATGAGCCGCACCTTCAACCGCCAGGGGCGCGACTCGCGCTCCATGCCCGGCCCCCCGGCGCAACCGGTCTGGCGGATGACCGTGCAGCGCCAGCCCGGTGCGCTGGAGAAGATGGTGGCACGCTCACGTACGAGAAACCTCGTACTGGCGGGCGTGGTGAATGGGCTGATCCTGTTGGCGGGCGCGGCCCTCGTGAGGAATGCGCGGAAGGCCCGCCAGCTGGCGGAGGCCCGCATGGACTTCGTGGCCAGCGTGTCCCATGAACTGCGCACTCCGGTGGCGGTGATCCTGGGAGCCGCGCACAATCTCGGGCGCGGCATCGTGAAGGGGCCGGAGGGCGTGGAGCGCTATGCCGGGAAGATCCGCCAGCATGCGGAGCAGCTCTCGGAGATGGTGGAGGGCGTATTGGAATTTGCCGCAGCGGATGGCGGTCGGGTGGCGTATGCGAAGGAACGCGTGTCACCCGCAGCCGTGGTCCGTCAGGCGGTGGACGCCACCGCAGGGGAAACCCAGGGCATGGAGATGGAGGTGCGGATGGAAGACGATCTTCCGGAGGTGATCGGGGATGCTCCGGCACTGGCCCGGGCGGTGGGGAATCTGATTCACAATGCTGCGAAGCACGCGGTCTCCGGTGGATGGATCGGTGTGCGGGTGGAACGCCGGAACGGAAGCGTGGTGGTCGCGGTAAGTGATCGTGGACCCGGTGTGCCGGGCAAGGAACAGGACGCGATCTTCCAGCCGTTTTTCCGTGGTGCGGTGGCGAAGGAACAACAGATCCGGGGCAGTGGCATCGGGCTTGGCTTGGTCCGGGCAATCGTCCACGCGCACGGTGGGGAGGTTACGTTGGCCACCGCTCCGGAAGGCGGCGCGGTTTTCACCATCCTGCTGCCCGGTGTGGAGCCGGAACGGAATTGATGCCATGAACGCACGGATTCTCATGGTGGAGGATGAAGCGGATCTCGCCGAGATCACCGCAGACCTGTTGCGGGCGGAGGATTACGAGGTGGAGATCGCCGCCGATGGGGATGCGGGTCTGCATCTCGCAGGCAGCGGGACCTTCGATCTGGTACTGCTGGATGTGATGCTGCCGGGGAAGTCCGGCTACGATGTTTGCCGTGAGTTGCGCAAGGCGGGCTTCGATGGGGCGATCCTGATGCTCACGGCTCGCGGGCAATTGATGGACCGCGTGAACGGGCTCAAGCTGGGAGCGGACGATTACCAGGTGAAACCCTTCTCACCGGAGGAGCTGCTGGCGCGCATCGAGGCGCTGTTGCGTCGATCCGGGAAAGCATCTCGCACGCCGGTTTCACGCATCCGCTTCGGCGAGGTGGAAGTGGATTTCCAATCCGGCACCGTGACCAAGCACGGCGAGGTGCTGGCCCTCACCGCGAAGGAAATGGAACTGCTGCGCGTGCTGGTGAACCATCGCGGACGCGTCATTCCGCGGGAGGAAATTCTCGAACGCGTTTGGAAGGATCAACCCTTCATTACCCCGCGCACCGTGGACGTCCACATCTCATGGCTGCGGCACAAGGTGGAGGAAAACCCACAGTCCCCCCGCCACCTGCGCACCGTGCGTGGGGAAGGATATACCTTCCAGCCTTGAGGGGTGCGGAGCGGGTGTGGGATCTATCCAATCCTGTGCCGAAGCATGGATGCCGGGGGATCAGCTCCGCCGTTGCTCGCTTTCGCGCATCATTTCGGAGAGATCGGCGGCGGGGCGGATTTCGAAAGGTCCGGCCTTTACGCCGGGGTGCTTCGACATGATCTGGATGGCGTGGTTCAGGTCGCGGGCCTCCAGGATGAGAATGCCGCCGATCTGTTCCTTGGTCTCGGCGTAGGGGCCGTCGGAGATGGCGACCTTCCCATCCTGCCAGCGCAGGGTGGCGGCGGTTTGCGGGGGCTGTAGTGCTTCTCCGCCAGCGAAGTGGCCGTTCTTGCGCAGCTCGTCATCATAGGAGAGGCACTCGTCCACCATCGCATTGCGTTCGGTTTCGGAGAGGTTCTCGAACTTGGTTGGTTCGATGTAGCCAAGGCAGATGTATTTCATGTGGGTCTTGAGGTTGTGGTTTCGTGGACTGGGTCGGAGGGGGGGGAATCGATGGAAGAGCTTTTCAACCGCAGATGGACGTGAATGGACGGAGATGGAAGAGGGGATGAATCGATGGAGAGGTTCTGGAGAATCCAATCCTCTTCATTTCTTATCTGCGTGAATCTGCGTCCATCTGCGGTTGAAAAATCTGAGATCGGGGGTCTTTCGCATCCAGTCTCTACAAGCTGGTCGAACCGGTTGACCGGATTTCGACAGCGTGTTTCATTTTTTCTCCGCCAATTCCTGGAGCCGCTTTTCGAGGAAGCGTCGCTCAGGTTCCTGACGGGCGAGTGACAGGGCGCGTTCGTAGGAATGGCGGGCCTCGGTGTCGCGACCGAGGCGGCGGCAGAGATCCGCGCGCGCGGCGTGGGCGAGGTGGTAGTCGGCCAAGGCACCGCGTTCGAACAGGGAATCGATCAACGCCAGTCCGGCCTCCGGGCCATCGCGCATCGCCACGGCGACGGCGCGGTTCAACTCGACCACCGGCGAGGGTTCGGCTTGCGCGAGCAGGTTGTAGAGCGCGACGATCTGCGGCCAATCGGTCGAGGCGGCATCGGGGGCTTCCGAATGCACGGCGGCGATGGCGGCCTGAAGCGTGTAGGGGCCGAAGCGCCGCGAACGCAGCGCGCGCTCCACCAGGGCGACGCCTTCCACGATTTGTCCGCGGTTCCATAGCGAACGGTTCTGGTGTTCCAGCAGGATCAGTTCACCGGTGGCGGTGGTTCTCGCCGCGCGGCGGGATTCCTGCAGCAGCATCAGTGCGAGCAGGCCCGTGACCTCCGGCTCCGGCAGCAGTTCCAGCAACAGCCGTCCCAGCCGGATGGCTTCGCTGGAAAGATCGGCGCGGGTCAGCGAGGCACCGGAGGAGGCGTAGTAGCCTTCGTTGAACACCAGATAGATCACCTGCAGCACACCATTCAGACGCTCCGGCAGTTCCTCCGGCACGGGCACTTGATAGGGGAGGCCCGCCTCGCGGATCTTGGCCTTGGCGCGCACGATTCGCTGCGCCAGCGCGGGCGCGGAAATAAGGAAGGCGCGGGCGATCTCCTCGGTGGTGAGCCCGCAGACTTCGCGCAGCGTGAGGGCGGTGCGGCCTTCCTGCGGCAGCGCGGGATGGCAGCAGGTGAAGATCAACCGCAACCGGTCGTCTTCCAGATGTTCGTCGTCGGTGTCGGAGACTGCCCGGGAGGATTCCAGTTCATCGGCGATCTTGTCCTGGGAAGCATCGAAGCGAGCGCGACGGCGCAGTGCATCGATGGCCTTGAAGCGCCCTGTGGACACCAGCCAAGCGCGGGGATTGGACGGAACCCCATCCACCGCCCAACGCTCCAACGCCACCGCAAAGGCATCGTGCATCGCATCCTCCGCCAGATCGAAGTCCCCCAGCAACAGGATCAACGTCGCCAGAATCCGCCCGGATTCTTCGCGGTAGAGGGTGTCCAGGATGGATTGCATGGGTGATGGCTCGGGCATCAGGCGAACGGACGATGAAGCAGCTCCCAGAGGGCCACGTAGGTCTCCACGCCTTCGATGTCGGGACGGGGCTTGTGGAATTTCTTCGTGGCGCGTCGGGTGGTAAAGGCCGGTCTGGGCTCGATGATCCTTCGCTGGACCGTTTCCTCTCCCACCCGGAACACGAAGATCCAGATTGCCACATCATCCACCTCGACTGGTGAAGCGGGAAGCCGGGCGATCTCTTCCAACAATCTGGAGAGGCGCTCCATCTCCTCAGGCGGAAAGAGATGTTCCCGGGCTTCCGGGGGCTGTTCCCGAGGTCGCCGGGGAGGCTGCGTTCGGAACATCGCCAGCCCCGAGGATGCGATCGCGATCTCGGAGGAAGTACGATCATCCTGGTATCCCGGCAAAAAACTCAACCGCGCCCATTCGGAGGGAAGGAGAAGCGGAGATGCCGAGGCCTGTTCCATCCATGTTTCCTAGGAAAGCCCGGCGCTTCCTGCAAGTCCGGCCCTCGGATGACCCCTGATGGATACGTGTATGTCTGTTTCCGCCGCTCCACGTCCTTCGCTCGGAGGAATGGTGTCGTGTTGAGGAGGCTTCGGGGGCTTCTGCGATCTTCAACGAGAAGAGGACGGCGCAAGCACGAGGTAGAGAATCCCGATCCACACGATTGCGGAGACAACGACCATCGGAATGGGATACAGGCTTTCGCGCCGGAAGAGGACGTGAGCGAGGAATCCAGGGTAGTGCCAGAGCATGTAAGCAATCATGAGGACTCTCCAGAATCCCGAATCGAATTTCCGCTGGTGGATTTCAGCCCATTGAGCGGCTTGTTTTTCGTCCAGATCTTCGAAAGTCGGCACCTCATAAAGCGAGGAAAACAGCCGCCTTCTTTGGATGCCCATCCAATAGAGCATCGCCACGAACCCCATCGAAATCGAGAGGTAGACTACGACTGCAATGTGGAATATTTGCACGAGGCCAGTCAGACGGATCGCACCTCGATGATCAATGCTGTTGAGAGCTCATGACCAAGCGGCTCCCGAAGGCCTCGCGAATTTCGGGAGCATTTTTCGCGAGGGGCATTCTATTTTGGTTTCCGGGAGCTGAATGGCCATCGTTTCGCTTGGCAAGAAGCGCTCCCTCGTTCTAAGCCCGCCCGCGATGTTTTCCCATGAACCAATCGAGTGGCCGGACAAGGTGGAGGCGCTGGTCGACCGTCTTGAGAGCGAATCGGCCGGGCGGTCCCTCACCCGCGAGGAGCGGGCGGTCATGGACGTCTATGAAACCGTCGCCGTGCTGGAGGAGGAAGATGGCCTGCACGGGTTCTGGCAGAGCGACGTGAACCACCAGCGGGTGATCAATTCCTTCGAGCTCATCGGTGCCGCCACCTTGGTCGATCCCCTCAACGCCAGCCGCTGGTGCCAGACCCGCCCAGAGGACCGCCTCGACTACAGCGAAACCGAAGAGGAATACCTTTCCACCATCGAGGAAGAGCTCTTCGAAGGGATGGACGATCTCGTCGATCTCGTGTTGGACTTCATGGACGAGGAGTTGGGGTAGGGGGAGGTGCGTGAAGGGGACTCGTCATGGCGGTCCATTCACGGAATGTTAACGCGCGGAGGCTGATCCCTATCATGCGGAGCGGGTGGCGGTGCCATGGACTTGAGGAAGCTCAGCGCCTGACCAGCGGTTATCTGCTCGTCGGTTGCTTCTTCGCCCACGGCTATTTCAGCTTCACATGAACCTTGCTGGAACAGGAAGCAATTGGCTCCCGTGAGATGCATCAAAAGCTTCAAGGAAGGAGGCACGTCGTTTGCGGCATGAACAGTGACTGGGAGATCCAGGGCCTCCGTCCATCCGTCGGTGAGCGCTTCGGGAGCTACGACATGTATGCCGTCGGATAAAAGATCGAGAGGTGGTTCCTGGGCGAGGCTGGCAATTATTTGATCTCGACGAACGAGCGAAGGGAGTATCCTTCGGTTTTCGAAGATCCAGAGCATGGATTGATAAATATCATCGGCTTTGACGAAGCTTTCCTGCGATGACCAATGCACGACGCCTTGGTCGACGCCGCTGGTTTTGAACCACAGTGAATGATCCGCGCTCATGGATGAAGCCCGGGGCCAAATCCAGTAATGTCTGGTAGCTGTGATCATGGGGCAACGATTTCAAATCCGAGGCGGGCAGTTTGTCATCCCATCAAGGGAAACTGGTTTGTTGGGATTTGCCCTCCCCAATCGAGCCGCTGCCCCGTAGGAATTGAAGTAGGAAAATTTGATCCCTTGCCCAAGAAAATCCGATTGAAAGCGTCATCAAAATGATCAGCCGCCGTTTCGGGCCACGAGATCAAGCGGCATGCAGGTATTGGAGTTCTAACGGACCGGTCACCTGTGATTACGGGGGCTGTAGTTGAATTGGTGTTCAAAATGTTAAAATGCGAGGACTGACCCTTTTCAGGCGCTGGTCGACCGCCTTGAGAGCGAATCCGCCGGGAAGTCCCTCACCCGCGAGGAGCGGGCGGTCATGGACGTCTATGAAACAGTCGCCGTGCTGGAGGAGGAAGATGGCCTCCTCGGGTTCTGGCAGAGCGACGTGAACCACCAGCGGTTGATCAACTTATTCGAGTTCATCGGTGCCACCACCCTGGTCGATTCCCCTCAACGCAAGCCGTTGGTGCCAGACCCGCCCGGAGGACCGACACGATTACAGTGAAACCGAAGAGGAATACCTTTCCACCATCGAGGAAGAGCTCTTCGAAGGCATGGACGAGGAGTTAGGATAGGGTGGAATGGATGGGGGCGTGCTAGATGGTGCAGCAACAAGCGATAAAAACACTTTTTCGAAGTCTGAGTATGGCGGATAATGAGTAGGCGCACGGAATTCCCTCGCGCTGCTACGGGGGTGCCGCGTTGATCAACCGCTATCATCCACATTGGCGGACGCGGGATGGTAGCAGGTGACGGAAAATCGGGCGCAGTTGACACTCTTCCAAAGCTCGTTGTCGGTTGCGCCTATCAGGCCAGAGAGTTTGAACTCATCGGCGATCTTGTGCGAAGAACCACCTCGACGGTGCGGGGCATCTATGGCCTTGAATCGTAGACATCACTCACGTGTGGGAAAAACATTGTAATCGGAAAGATTAGCCTTGGAGAAAAGTAGCGTTACTGGCCTTTCTCATTCTGTTGCAATTCGGGATCATCCGATGATTTGTTTTCTGGCGGCTCCGTTCCTAAGTATTTTGAATTCAAAGCATCTAGTATCTTTGCTTCAGTGGAGCGAAGAATGTTATTTATCCAATTTTTGATGGTGTTGATATCGCCATATTCTGTGGAGTCGGTAGTCCACTTTGAGGAAGTGTTTATTGTGTAAGTATCCCAACCTGTTTGGGCGTAAGAACAAAGCTGCATGAATATTCTCAAATGCCTTTTAGAGAAGATGAAACACATAAAAAAAGAATAGCGCCCAATATTATTGAAATTTGGATCGAAATCCATTTCTAAAATCTTGAACGGTGCATCCTCCGTCAAGAAGTAACCAGAGATTGCATCCCTTAATCTCGAAACCTTCTTGCTGGTGGGAGTAACTCCTACAGCTTTTTGTATTGCTGTTAGAGGTTCGTAGATGGTTTCCTCATAAGGTTCTTTGGTCTTTGCCGCTTCAGCAAAATAATCATCTCCATTTTGTTCTATCCATTTTCCCACTGACTTTAGATCGGGGGTGTAGTCAGGAGGTTCGTTAAATGATTCGGTGGCTATTGAGAATATTTCACTTATTTCACTGGATCCCTTGAAATTTTCACATATTTCTTTAATTTGTTGTAATGCGACTCGAAGTTGATCCTCATTGCAATACGACGCAGATTCAGTTCTGATTTTCTCGATAAGAGTACTAGGTGCCGAAACTGGCAAGGTGCCGCTGCCGCTTCCTCCTGAAAATGCGGCAGCAGATTTTACTTCAGGTGTTAATGATGAAAATTGTTCTGTGTTTTTCCCTTGAATAACAAAGAATGGAGTTTGATTTGGGTTTGAATAAAACGTATCAGAAAGATAATCAACTATGTCTTTATAGCGTATGGAATTCGCTTGATGGTTGGATATGCTTTCGAGCCACGCTTTCGTGAAGTGGCTCAACCCATTTTTTTGTTGATAAGAATATTCGTCATTATGTGAACTGAACATGAAATAGCAGTTCGCAAAAGATTTGGTGCTGGAATCTAAGTGCTTTTGGAATACGTCCGAGTCCTTAATGTAATGGGCGCCGGAATTGCAGGCGTCAATTATTTTAATCGTTAGTTTGGGGCTTAGGTTTCTAATTAGGTCGTCAATCTCTGTATTTGCTAAAGATGTTTGTTTTCGACGTGCTGGGGTGTAGTCGGATAATAAATAGTGGACTTCATCATTGATGAATTCGCCATGGCCAGTGAAATAGAAAAATAGTTCTTCTATATCTTGGCCTTCAAGAGACTTAAAAAAATCGACTAAATCGCTTTTGAGTTGTGCGCTCGATGTTCTCTCGCTAAGTAATCTGACAGCGTCAAATTTTTTGGTGGCGAGAACCAAGTTGTTCATTGCTGTTGCATCCGCAAGGCATCCCGGAAGGTTGTTTTGGAGGGATCCATAGTCAGATACGCCGATAAGTAAGGCTGCGTTCATGGGTGGCTAAGATATTTGTCGATTTGTTGAGGGGGCGGAGGCTGAATTGATCTATCATGTTAGAATTTATTGAGCAAACCAGAAAGGCACATGGAAATCTCGGGGTGCGTGTTTAGAGTTTTCGCGCTAGCCCAAAACATCGGAGGAGAAATTTTCTTTAGCTCCGGAGGAAATTGCGAGACTGGCCATATAAATACACCTCCTACTTAGAAGCAAAAAGCCGGGAGCTTGAGGCTCCCGGCTTTTTGCAAAACAAGGACAGGAATGTCCTTGCTCCTTGGTGGTGGTGGGTCAGGCGGGCACGTAGACCTCGGCGCCGGCTTCGGTGAACTCCTTGCTCTTTTCGTCCATGCCGGCCTGGAGGGCTTGTTCTTCGGAGAGGCCTTGTTCGGCGGCGTATTTGCGGACGTCCTCGGTGATCTTCATGCTGCAGAAGTGCGGGCCGCACATGGAGCAGAAGTGCGCGGTCTTCGCGCCGTCCTGCGGCAGGGTTTCATCGTGGAACTCGCGGGCGGTGACGGGATCGAGACCGAGGTTGAACTGGTCTTCCCAACGGAACTCGAAGCGGGCCTTGCTGAGGGCGTTGTCGCGGGTACTGGGCACCGGGGTGGCCCTTGGCGAGGTCGGCGGCGTGGGCGGCGAGTTTGTAGGTGATGACGCCGTGTTTCACGTCCTGCTTGTTGGGCAGGCCGAGGTGTTCCTTCGGCGTGACGTAGCAGAGCATGGCGCAGCCGTACCAACCGATCATGGCGGCACCGATGCCGCTGGTGATGTGGTCGTAGCCGGGGGCGATGTCCGTGGTGAGCGGCCCGAGCGTGTAGAAGGGGGCCTCGTGGCACCATTCGAGCTGCTTGGCCATGTTCTCCTCGATCATGTGCATGGGCACGTGGCCGGGGCCTTCGTTCATGACCTGGCAACCCTTCGCCCAAGCGCGTCGGGTGAGTTCGCCCTGGACCTCGAGTTCGCCGAACTGGGCCTTGTCATTGGCGTCCGCGATCGAACCGGGACGCAGGCCGTCGCCGATCGAGAAGGAAACGTCGTAGGCAGCGCAGATGTCGCAGATCTCGTCCCAGTGGGTGTAGAGGAAGTTCTCCTTGTGATGGGCGAGGCACCACTTTGCCATGATCGAGCCACCGCGGGAGACGATGCCGGTCATGCGGCTGGCAGTCATCGGCACGAAGCGCAACAGCACCCCGGCGTGGATGGTGAAGTAATCGACGCCCTGCTCGGCCTGCTCGATGAGGGTATCGCGGTAGAGTTCCCAGGTGAGGTCCTCGGCCTTGCCGTTCACCTTTTCCAGCGCCTGATAGATCGGCACGGTGCCGATGGGCACGGGGGAATTCCGCAGGATCCACTCGCGGGTGGCGTGGATGTTCTTGCCGGTGGAAAGGTCCATCACGGTGTCCGCGCCCCACTTGGTGGCCCAGCGCATCTTTTCCACTTCCTCTTCGATGGAGGACGCGACGGCGGAGTTGCCGATGTTGGCGTTGATCTTCACCAGGAAATTGCGGCCGATGATCATCGGTTCACACTCCGGGTGGTTGACATTGAGCGGGATGATGGCGCGGCCGGCGGCGACCTCGCTGCGGACGAATTCCGGAGTGATCTCGGCGGGGATGCGCTGCGGGAAGCGGCCGAAGATGGAGGGCGTGTAGGGGCTGGACGGAAGCTGGGTGGATCCGGCGTGCTGCTTGTCCAGGTGATTGCGGACGATGTCCTCCTTCAGGTCCGCGATCTGGGCGCGGCGCATGTTCTCGCGGATGGCGATGAACTCCATCTCCGGGGTGATGATGCCATTGTCGGCATACCACTTCTGGGTGACGGGCTTGCCGGTGGCGCGTAGCGGCTTGCGGCGGTCGGCGGTGAGGCCGGGGAACTCGACGTAGCGGTTGGCGCGCTCGGACTTGGACGCGTACTCGGCGTGCTTCTCGGTGAGATAGCCATTGTCCTGCGGCTGGACCTCGCGGCCGTCGTATTCCTCGACGTCATTGCGGGCGAGAATCCACTCGCGGCGGAGCGGCGGCAGGCCTTCCTCCGAGGTGCCGGTGAAAGCCGGGTCGCCCCACGGACCGGAGCAGTCGTAGACGCGGACCGGGGCATTCTTCTCGATGCGGCCGTTGAAGGCCTTGGTATCGGAAAGGGCGATCTCGCGCATTGGCACGCGGACGCTGGGGTGGATCGAGCCCTCGATGTAAATGCGGGTGGAGGCGGGGAGCGGGGCGCGGGATTCGTCATGGTTGGATTCGACGGGGGCGGCTCCGTTGGTTTCTTCGGGGCTGATCATAGGGAGGTTGCTAGTTGGAAGTTTTCAGTTTTCAGGAAGAAAAGAAAAAGGCCGCGCTGTGGAAACAGGCGCGGCCGTGGAGGAGAGGGTCGGATTGGGACGAGCTTCCTACGCGGCGGGGTGACCCGCTTCCAGGTTCGGAGGATTTTCGCCGCGAGCGCCGGCCGTTCTCAGTTCCCCGAGCGTGGGAACTCTCCTGTCGTGAGGCGGCAGTGTGGACTGGCAGAGCGGGAAGTCAAGAATGCGGACGATGAGTGGTCAGTGGGCAGTGATCAGTGATCAGAGGAGAAGGGGGAGGCGGGAGATTCAAGAGGGGACTGGTTTTGTGGGGGAGTGCGCGGGTTTTCCCAGCACGCCGGGCGGAGCCCAGCGTTACTTGGGTGGAAACGGGGTTTCAGCGGCAACTTGCAAACCACCGAAAGCGGGTGCATGCTGCCACCCTATGCGCTGGATCTTTCCAGTCGTGGTGATGGCGGCGGGGGCGCTCGCTGCGGAGGAGAAGCCCGTGGCTCCGGAGCCCAAGCAACCGGTGTCCGACAACAAGCAGTTGCCGCGACACTTGGTGAAGCCGTGGATTGCGGAAGGCTTTGTGGAGTATGGAGGAGTGTTCACGGCGTTGAAGGGCGACGAACCGGGCAACTCGCGGCTGGTGTTTACGCCATTCGTGAGCATTGGAGGGGATGAGATGCTCTCGGTGCTGCGGGTGACGATCCCGGACCTGATGGCGGAGCCGATTTACACGATGCTGGGATCGGTGGCCTGTGAGCCGAAGACCGGCGCGGTGAAGGGGTTCGGCACCAGCAACAAATGGCGGATGATTACTTACATGGATCCCAATACCGGCAATGCGGTGTACGGGGTGGAGGTGGATGGCTTGATCTATGCGGACTGGAATCACGCGTTGCCCGGGGCCAAGCCGGTGGCACCGGTGAAGACTCCGCAGCAGGCGGGAGCTCCGCCACCGGAAGCGACTCCGATCCCGGCGGCACCGGTGGAGCCGAAGAAATCAGTGGCGACGGAGAAGACTCCGAAGGCGGAGTAGGGAGATCCGTTGGTGGGTTGGGTGTTGGAGGAACTTTGGAGGTCCTCGCATCCGCAGGTTGGAAACTTGCGCTGCTACTTTACACTTCCGCCCATCGTCGCCTTGTCGCAAAACCTCTCCCAGATGCCGAAGATCCGCGTGCTTCCCGATATCCTCGCCAGCCAGGTGGCCGCGGGGGAGGTCGTGGAAAGACCAGCCTCGGTGGTGAAGGAGCTGGTCGAGAACAGCATCGATGCCGGGGCGGGGGAGATCCGCGTGGAGATCGAGCGCGGTGGCTCGGCCCGCATCCGCGTGATCGACGATGGTTGCGGGATGTCGAAGGAGGACGCGCTGCTGTCCCTCGAACGCCATGCCACCAGCAAGCTGCGCACTTCTTCCGATCTGGCGGCGATTTCCACCTTGGGATTCCGGGGCGAGGCGGTGCCGAGCATTGCCAGTGTGTCGCGGTTCCGGTTGGTGACCCGTGAGCGGGATTCGGTGGCAGGTACCGAGGTGCTGGTGGATGGCGGGAAGCTGCGGGATGTGAAGGAGGCGGGCTGCGCGCCGGGGACTTCCATCGAGGCCAGCGCGTTGTTTTTCAATATGCCCGCGCGGCGGAAGTTCATGCGGGCGGAGTCTACGGAATCCGCGCATGTGGAGCACCAGCTCCGGTTGCATGCCTTGGCCGCACCGGGCGTGCGGTTCCGCTTTGAGAAGGATGGCCGCGAGGTTTTCGACCTGCCGCCGGTGGCCCGGGCGCTGGATCGTGTGCGCCATCTGCTGGGATCGGAATCGTCTGCGGAACTGATCGAGTTGCCTGCGACCCGTGGGAACGGGGTTTCGGTGGAGGGCTTCGTCCTGCCCGCCCTGCATGCCCGGAAGGGGCGGCGGCACCAGTGCGTCTTTCTCAATGGCCGGCCGGTGGAGGACTCGGTGATTTCCCGGGCGCTGGCGGAGGGATTCCGCGGTGCGGTGGCGGAGGGGATGCACCCGGCGGCGTGGCTGTGGATCGATCTGGAGCCGCAATTGGTGGATGTGAACGTCCATCCAGCGAAGCGGGAAGTGCGTTTCCATCGACCGTTGGATATCCGAGATGCGATTTTGGAAGCGGTGACCACGGCCCTGCGGCCGAAGCCCTCTGCCGCGATCCTCGATGCTCCGGCGACGGCGGTGGCGTCGCCGGGAAACCGCCCCTCTTATACACCGCCGACCCAGCGGACTCCCGCTGCTCCGCCACGCGTGTGGACTCCGCCGGTTCATGTGCAGCCGGCACTTCCCGAGGTGGCGACGTCGGCCCCGGCAGCGCATCCGACGATGGAGCCAGCCGTGCCCGCCGCGCCGGTGTCCAAGGCTCCGCCATTCCGGCACCTCGGGCTGTTGCACAACCGGTTTGTCCTGCTGGAGAGCGAGGACGGGTTGGTGCTTTTCGACCCGCGTGCCGGGCGTGAGCGTATTTTTTATGAGAAACTCCTCTCTGGTCGTGAAGAAGGGGTGGAGAGCCAGGGGCTGCTGGTTCCGGAGCTCGTCGAGCTGGAGCCACGCGATCATGAGATGCTGGTCCGTGAGCGGGAGGCGCTCGCGGCGGTCGGGATCGAATTGGACTCTTTCGGTGGGAACACCGTGCAGGTGAGGGGACTGCCCGCTTGCCTGGGTATCAGCGACTCACGGGCCTTTGTGGATCTTTTGGTGGATGAGTTGCTCCATGAGTCGACCCCGGGAGCCCGGTTTGCCTTCGAGCGGGTGGCGCGGCTGCTGGCACGCCGTCGCGCCATCGGGGTGCCGGTGCGGATGGTGGAAACGGCGGCGCTGTTGGATGCCCTGTTTGAATGCGAGCTGCCCTATTGTGCGCCGGATGGTCGACCCACCCTTACGGAGTTTTCCATCCGAGAGCTGGAGCGGCGTTTCGGCCTGGAGCGGGGCGGGGCATGATTTTTCATGCCAAATGAACCTGAAAAATCCACGCCGACGAACGGTCCGTTCTAACGGACTATTTCGTAATTCTAAAATTTTATTGTAATTGGTTCAAATTTTTGGCTTATTGTGTGTCGTGATTCCGTGATGCAGGGCGACGACATCTGAGCGTTCAATCCGTTCAAAAATAATCTGAATAATCTTGTAAGAAGAGCCGGATTATTTAGGGTCGCCCTAACACCCGCGATCGCGTAGGTTTGAAAGATGGGTAACCGAGAGCTTACAAAGCTGATTTTTGCCCTCACCGCGGTGCTTTTTGCGCCGTTGGTTGCAAAAGGCGCGGCCCTTCAAGATCGGTTGGATTCGGCGCATGAGCGGCTCTTGGACAACCGCCGTCAGGCGATTCCTTCCCTCAGCGATCCCTACGGCGTGCCGCCTGCCGCTACCATCGTGATCGAGGATCCGCGCGAGCATTTCCGCGGCCCGGACGCCTGGCACCGCAATGTGGTGGCCACTGTTTTCTGGGTGGGGGAACAGCCAACCCAGAACAATCCGACTCCCAACGTGGCAAGTGCCTGGGATCAGAACTGGCAGGAAAACTTCGGAGGTTACGATCATCCGGAGAAGCGCCACGGCTACGCTCCGGCGGATTTCTCGCCGGCATTGAATCCTTTCTACATCGCGCTGCCTTACAATGACATCGGTCGCGATGGTCGCCATCGCCCCGAGGCCCAGAGCATCATTCCCTGGTTCTGGGAGGACTACCGCGGCGATGGCATCTCGGTGTGCAAGGACCGCTGGGTCTACATCCATCACAAGGGACGGATCTGCTTCGCCCAGTGGGAGGATGTCGGCCCCTTCGCCACCGATCATTGGCAATATGTTTTCGGAAAGGAAGATCCCCGTCCCAACCGGAATTCGAACGCTGGCATCGACCTGAGCCCTGCCGTCCGGGATTACCTCGGGCTCCGCAGCGGGGAGCAGGTGGAATGGCGTTTCATCCAGGAACGCGACGTGCCGCGCGGTCCCTGGCGCTCGTGGGCGGACGCCCCCCTGAATCCCGTCCGCTGACCATCCCCACTCACCCACAACTGCTGTTCAACAACCAACCCTGATTCCTCACGACCGAAACGTTGTTTCCTCCCTGAGCTTTTGAATCCGACTGATGGCGGCCTCCCTTGCCGGCCGTCGTTGGTGGCCGCGATCCGGGCATCTGTCCCGAGCGGATACGGCATATCCCACCGGGATGCACCGTGTCCGTGCCTGGCCCGCGCGCTTCCGCTCCATGGCGACCTGTTCGTCCTGTATCGCGGCGGATTCAGTATCCCAGCCCACCCCCTTACACGCCATGAAAGCCATCTTCCTCAGCGCCCTAGCAGCCGCCGTCCTTGCAGGCGGGCATGCGATGGGCCAGACCAACGACCCGGCGATCCCGGTCGGCTCGTTGACCGCGTTCCCCACGGTCGTCCAGACCGGCACCCACCCGACTCTGACCTGGGGCATCACCTATCCCAGCATCGTGCAGGATGTGGTGACCATCACTCCGCCCGGCGTGCTCACGCCGAAGCAGGACATCTACATTGACGTCCGCGTGCTGGGCGCGTCCGTGGCGACCTCCACCGCGTACTATCCGGTGGAAGCGCAGGTCAAGTACGACACCGGTGCCTGGACCCGAATCTTCTACGACAAGCAGACGAAGGTGAATCCGAGCACCATCGTCTACACCAGGCTGGCGGCGAAGAACAAGACGATCAACTTCGGTGGCCGCTACTACTACAACAACGCTTGGTCGACTTTCTACAACACCACGCAGACCAGCACCAACCAGGTCGTCGCGCTGGTCAACGGGGACACGCCTCCCAGCACCTTGCCCGACTACAACCAGCCGACCATCGAGAGCTTCCTGAAGCCCTATCTGGACAGCACCGGCAAGATCAAGATCGGCCCGATGGATGTGATCTACCTTTTCGAGCTGACCCACACCGACACGAGGGATTCCGGTTTCGACCTTCAGGACCTCTGCCTTCTGGTCACCTTCCGCAAGTCATGAAAACCTTTCTCACTCTTCCGCTTCTTGCGTTGATCGTGCCGTGCCATGCCGAGTTGGCATCGAAGGCACCGACCCGCGATGCAGCCACCCACGAGGAGCTCGTCGCGCAGCAGCGGAAGGCTGCCAGTGCTCCACAGCCGAGCCTCCGTGATGCGACCATGACTCCGGCGGATGCCTCGGTGGATCCCTCCGTGGTGAACCGTCCCGGCGATCTTTTCTCCCGCTCGGATATCTTTTGCTTCAACGGTTTCGCCACCTTGGTTCCCAAGCAGGCGATCCTCCACATCCCCGATTCGTATGCCTCCCGCATCGGTCTCAAGGATGGCTCGAAGTTCCAGGTGTGGTCGGAATTCTATTCCTCCAACCGCGGCTGGATCGTGACCCAGGAGGTGACCCGCGCGCAGGCGGAGGGGCGCGAGCCTTTGTCCGACGACATCAAGAAAGCCCTCTCCAAGTGCCCGAGCGTGGTGGTGGCCACCTATCAATCCGGCCCCATCTCCGTGCTCCCGCCAAAGGCCCCGGAACCCGGACCCGATAAGAAACAACCATGAAAACCTTCTCCTTCATCTTCGGGTGGATGGCGCTTGGTGCGGCCGGTGCGATGGCGCAGACGGGCAGCAGCTTCACCAACTTCATCCGCCAGGTCCAGTTGCCCTCCGGCGTCCAATGGGATGTCTCGGTGACTGCCAGCGGCAGCCAGCAGTCCGCCCTGGCCATCAATCCCGGTGGTGCCCGGTTCGAACTCTGGACCGTCAAGTCCTCGCCCGCCACCAACTATCTGCTCGATAGCAAATACGTCGGCACTTACGTGCCGATGGCCGGGGTGACGATTGTCTCGGACGATCCTTATACCACGATCCCGCGCACCCGCGTGGACCGTGGCTTCAAGGTGACGGCCACCATCAGCGGCATGCTTCCGGATGATCCCGCCGCACCAGCGGCTGCCAAGAGTGTCACCTACTATCATCACAAGCAATCCTACGGCACGACCGGAACCGGGGTGGGCATCGACCGCACCCAGGCCGTGTATGCGGAGAATCCGGTGACCCTTACGGCCGCCAGCGGTGCCACGGGGATCACCTATCCCCGCACCCTGACGACCCTGCTGACAGCCACACCGCAGACAAAGGTGCGCGGCGAGGAGCGGTTCTCCATTTTCTCGCTGGATGACTACCAGGCCCCGGCTTCCCAGCTTGCTTCACAGTTCATCCAGATCTGGCCGGTTGCGGACGGATCCATTGCCGGGGTGACTGCGAACCAGAAGATCCGGTTCGCCATGCCTCAGGTGACGTTGACCATGAACGACGTCTATCCCAGTTCCACCACCTACCTGCAGATCTATCAGGGTACGCCGGTATTGGGAACGGTTGGCACCGTGGTGCCCGGCTCCTCGCTCGTGGTCAATGAGACGGTGCCGCAGAGCCGCGTGCTGACCCTCACCAACTGGGACCGTATCTTCGAAGCGGATGGCCAGTGGACCATGGAGCTGGTGACCTCCACTCCCTTCGGTGTCGAGCGTCTCGCCTATGTGACCTTCAGTCTCGACCGCACGATCCAGTTCAACGGAGCGGTCAACACCATCGAATGATCCCGCTTTACCGGCCGTCCGGTGGGACGGCCGGTGACAGCAGCAGCTTTTCAATTTCCTGCCGCAAGTTGTCGTTCCGATAAATCACCGAGTATCGCGCGTCCTTCGATTTTCTCAGTTGGTCCTCCACCTCGGTGTAGGCGAGCATTAGAAACAACCCCTTCACCGGCTCCCGATGAAACGATTGCGTCCGTGTGGTGAACTGGTCGGAGGTGGTCCGTTGCTGTTGGTCGGCCTGGAGAGCGCCGCTTTCGAGGGTGAGGCGTTGCTTGAGCTGGATGAACCGGGTTTCCATGACGTCCGCAGAGGCATCCGGATCGGTGTAGTGGACGGTCAGTTCGAACATCTTTCCGTTCAGGAAGCGGCCCTCCACCGCCGAATCGGAAGTGCCCGGCAAAAAGCCCTTCCGGGCCTGGATTTTGACCACCCGCAATGCCGGTTGATCTCCCGGAAGCTGGATGGTAACGTCCAAGGAATGTCGGGAAGCCCAAGAAATCAACTTCTCCGGAGAATCCCCCCATTTCAGTCCGTAAGGCGGATTGAGAATGGCTTGGCCCCGTGCGACTCCGAAGGTCAGGAGACAGAGGGTGAGAAGAGTCATGAAGACGTTTCGCAGCACACGGCGAGTGTTTCGTTTCGCGTCGGTTCACGCAAGCGGGGAAGGCGGGGTCTGGCGTTGATTGACGCGACTTTGGCGATCGCGGTTCTCGGGATGCTGGGGCTCATTCTGCTGAAGCTCTCCCTCAATATTCTCACGCCGCGGCAATGGGCGATGCAGCAGACGCTGTCCGATGCCTATCTGACCTATGAGAAGGCTTACGCGCAGCGCGTGCCCTTCGAGACTCTGACCGCAGTCGATTCCCCTTGGCCCGCCCAGCCGCAGTCCACCGTGACGACCGTGGAGATCGGCAAGACGCCCGGAGGAACCTCGGTCACCGGCAAGGTCTACCGCACGCGTACACCCGACGCCGCCAATTATACGGTTGATGGCGGTACCGGCACGGCGACGAATAACCCGGCGGCGATGAAAATCTGGAAGGTTCAAAGCGTTCTGACCTACACCATCGGCGGACGCACTTATGTGAAATCCCGTACTGTCACCCGCGCGCAATGAAGATCCGGAGTTACAGACGTGGTTACACGCTGATCGAGATGACGATCGTCATCATGCTCGGTCTGGCCATCGGTTCGATCGTGCTGACGATGGCGAACCAGCAGTTCACCTTCCTGCGGATCTACAGCGCGCAGAACTTCCTCGTCGAGGAGGCGCCGGTGATCAGCGCCTACATGAACAAGCTCATCGGCCAGGCGGAGCGCTACCGTCTCCATACTTCCCTGGCGAATGCGCAGGCGGGAACGAATCCGGTGCTGGCGGACGCCACCGTGCTCGTTTTGAATTTCCAGGAGCCGGATGGCACCGCCCGTGCCGGCATCCTCGCGTTCCAGGATCTTGGCACCGGTGCTGGCAAGGCGCTTTACTACTATGTGGTCCCGACCACCGGGACATTGGGCACCCCGCAATGGGCGCTCACCAAGCGGCCGAAGGATGTCCGGTTCTCAATCGAGAACGGCATCCTGCGCACCCGGATGACCGGACCCAATGACGAGGTCATCACCTACTCCGGAACCATGCAGCAATGAAAACGCACGTCATCCGCCGCGGGGCCCGCGGTTACATCTCCTTTGTGATCGTGTTGTCTTTCGGGATGCTGCTCAGCATCCTGATGATTGCCGCCTTCCGCAATTCGATACGCTCACAGGACATTGAGAAGGACATCCAGATCCGTACCGACTTCGTCAGCAAGGAGGACGCGATCATTCGTTCCGTGGTCGCGATCGTGCCGAACCGTGCGATCCGCTGCATGCAGAGCGGGTCCGAGTTGAATTCCGCCGCTTCCACTCCGCTCCAGTGGGGCACCATTTTCAATGACGCGCTGGATCAGGCGAACGCACGCAATGCGATCTCCACCACCGTGGCCAGCAATCTGGGACTGAGCACGACTTACAAGGGGAACACCGGTGATTCGACTCTTACCAGTATCACCGCGATTTTCGACCCGATCGAAGGGGACGATGCGTATTCGGTCAGCGGCATGTCCAGCAGCCTCACCCGCTACGTGGCCGCCGGTACCAACCACAGCCTCGGGACTGGCTTCCCGGCTCCTCTCAACACCACCGATACGGGGGCTGGCACTTCGACGGACATCAGCACGCCGGCGGGGGATATCATCTACCCCATCATCTCCTCCACCAAGCAGTATGGAACGTTGGCGAGTACCGGCTATGCGGATGTGGTGGTGACGAGCGCCTCCAAGCAATTCGCGAAGCTCAAGTACCCGCGGATCAACTTCGGCTACGCGAAGCCGGGGGACTGGTTCGTGGCGAAACGCAACTGGTGGGGGTTCTCGCTGAACCTTTATCAGAACGACTACGGAACCCGCATCGACCAGGAGCGCGACTATGTGATCTCGATTTATGAGATCCCCTCGCAGCTCTCGATCTCCTCGAATGCCTTCACCTCCATCGGCCGCTATGCTTCGGGCGATGCTTGGCAGAACGTGACCATCCAGGGCCGCGTGTATGCGGGCAAGGCGCAGGTCGAAGGGGGAGCCACGCTGGACGCCGTGGCCAGCCGCCGCTCCATGACACTCTCGTCGGATTCGGTCATCGGAGGCAAATCGTTCGGTACCAGCAGCCCGTTCACTCCCGGTTTGCGCGAGCAATTCGAGATCGCCAACAGCACCACCGGCGAATTCTATCCCGTGTCTCTCCCTTCCGAGAGCGGTCGCGCGGTGTTCGTTTCCATCAACCGCGGTGCGGAGTTCTTCGATCGCTTCGGCCTCAGTGCGGAATCCAGCACCATCTCCAAGACGACTTGGAACAACTACTCGGTCGGTGCGCTCCAGTGCGCGATGAAGCTGGATGTGATCGCGGTGCAATCGACCACTGGAACGACCGGCGACCAGACGCCGAAGCAACTGCGTTTCACTTACAAGAAGACGACAGGAACAACGACGGTGGATGTAGTGAAGACCCTCAACGCCAGCGATATGTATTCGAATGGCGGAGCCGCCCCCTTCGATCTGACCTCGCTGCCGGGCAGCAGGCCATGTGTGCGGGTCTATCCGCAGCTCATCCCTGCCTATATCACCTCACTCGGCGGTGATTCCGTGGCGACTCCGACCACCACCGGCTCCATCAACAATTCACTCGTGGTGAATGTGGACTACACGGTCAGCACCAACATCCGCAAACCGGCTTATCCCTGCCTGGACAGCGATATCTCGGTGGCGATCACGAATTGCGCCGACCTGACCGCTTTCACCAAGGGCTTCTCGCTGGTCACGAACATGCGCCTCTACATCGGCGATGATTTCAATATCGTGGCCAGTTCCGGCACGACCTATCCGCCCGCATCCCTCTATGCTCCGGAGCGCCGCTATGGCACGGATGTGGATCCGTGGAAGGTGGAGCTCGGCGGCCAGATCGGCAGCCTCGCGGCGGATGACAAGACCTCGCCGGTGCGCCCGCTGGACATGAAGACCAGCAGCGGTGCGATGATGGCCGCCGACAAGATCACGGTGAATCTCAAGCCGATCACCGATCCCGCCAATCTGCCGCCCATCTACATGATGAACTGGCTGATCACGGTGGAGGAACGCCGCAAGGAGTTCTTCTAAAGGCGCTCTTTGTTCCTGCGGAGAAGGGGCCTTCAGTCCGGGTAGAGGATGCGGCCGCAGTCCTCGCACTGGGCGACTTCCTTCTCCGCCTGCACCTTGATCACCGTGCCTGCAATGAGCTTCATGTGGCAGCCGCCGCAGCGGCCTTCGTGCATGGGGGAGATGGCGATTCCGCCCTTGGTCTTCAGAAGGCGTTCGTAAAGTGGAAGGATGTTTGCCGGAGCGGCGGCTGCGAGCTTGTCGCGCTCCGCTTTCACTTCCGCCTGCGTGGCGAGGAGATTCCGCTTCCGCTCGGCGACGGAGGCCAGATCCTCGTCCACCAGTCCGCGGGTTTTCGCCAGGGCGGCATTCGCCTCCGCGAGCTTGGCGCGCAAGCCATCGGTCTCCTCCATCAGTTCCAACTCGCGGGTTTCAAAACCGTCCAGCTCCTTCTCGTAACGGATTACTTCATGACCCAGAGCCTGGAACTCGTCGTTCTTGCGGGTCTCGAACTGCTGGAGCTTCAGGCGCTTGATGGTCGTGCGGCGGGTTTCTGCATCCAGCTCGATCTTCTTCACCTCCAGCTCGCTGTTGCGCAGGGCTTCGGTGGCTTTGTCCACGGCGGCTTGGTCTCCGGAGAGCTTGCTCTTGGCGCGGGATTCTTCCTGCGGCAGTTTTTCCAGATCCTTGAGGATGGCTTGGAGGCGTTTGTCACGGTCCTGAAGCACCAGCAAGTCACGGATTTCATCAAGCATGTCCGATGCCTAACGGCCCGCTGCCGGACCCGCAAGCAATGATCCTTGTGATTGCCAAGAGAGCAGGTTGCGGGAATGTTGGAGACACATGCTTCCTCCGCACGAACAACCGGACCATCTCCAGATCCGATGCCCTGCCTGCGGCCAGCGTTTCAACGTTGGTACCGATCTCAGGGAGCGGACCGTCGAATGTGGTTCGTGCGAGCATCGGTTCCGTATCGATGACGACGTGATCATCCGGAGCCGCAAATTTTATCCGGGAGAGCGCCGCGATCCCCGGCTCGACATGTTCGCCCGCGTTCCCCATGCCCCGCCGGTGGAGTCGCGGGTCCAGGCGGTGGCTTACGCGCCGGAGCCTTCCCGCGAATCTTTCGAGCCACCTTCGCCGCTGAGGACCCTCACGGGCATCGTGGCGGTCATCGGCATGGGCTTGATCGCCCTTTTGCTCACCTTGGGTGCCCGTTATGGCGGCGCGTTGGACGGGGTCGATACTCCGCGGCGGCTGATGATCGCCGCCTTCGCCGGATTGGTGGGGGGCGGGATGCTGCTGTATGCGAATCCGCGGGGTCGCAAAAAGGCCTTGGCGGTGGCGTTGGTCTTCTTGGCCGGACTTTTGTCGCTGCCGTTCATTTGCACCGCGGGTTCCGTGCCTTTGGAAAGCAAGCGTCCGGCGACGGCTGACCAAGCGCCATCGGCTTCGGTGAAGGAGACCTCCGAGGCTGCGAAGTTGGCAGCTCTCTCGGAGCGGATCGTGCTTGCACCGCTTCTCACGGAAAACAGCCGCCTAGCGGCCGACGGAGGCCGCGGTCATGCCGTCGGAGTCTGGTTGCGCCATCTCCGGGAGAGCAACAGGCTCCTAGTGCGGGATTATCTGATCCGGGTCACCGGGGCGGACGTTCTGAATTCGAACATCTTCGTCCGCCCGGATGATGAGTGGCTGCTGGTACTGTCCGGTCCTTCCATTTCACTCGATGGCGTTGCGCAGGCCGCCGCAAAGCTGGGTGGGGATGCCGATGCCGTCCGCATCCATGACAAGATCGGGGTGGTCGAGGTCACGGTGAACAACAATATCTTCGTCAGCGGTGACTTCGATAAACTCCAGAACAAGAATGACCCGGCCTTTTACGATCTGAACCGCCGTGAACTGGAGAGTATCGATCCGGACCGCGTTCTCAAGGCGGTGAAACGCCTGGCCGAAGCCGAGCCCAAGGTCTACCGCGAGGACATCACCCGGCTTCTGATCCAGCACACCAAAGGAGCGGATGCACCCTTGCTCGGCAATCTTTCGAAAGCTCTGAGCGCATGGGCGGTGCCGGACGACCAGAAATCCGTGGTGGCGGTGGAAGCCGGACTGCGCCAGATCCGCGAATCCAAGGCAGTGCCTCCTCCCGAGGTGGTGGCTTTCCTCGTCAGCCGCAAGGCGGTTTCGATCGCGCCGATCCTGGATGAGTTGTGGGCGGCTGATCCTACTTCATGGGAGCCGCTTTATGGAGAATTGGGGCCGGTGATCGAGCCGCTTGTTCTCAAGCATTTGGCCGACTCCAAGGTATTCGTCCGTCAGTCGGGCATCCGTTTGCTCGGCAAAACAGGCAGCGCGCGGTCGATCGCTCCGATTTCCGCCCTTGCGAATGGAGCCGACCCGGAGACGAAGGTCCTTATTGATCGCGCGGTGAAGGCGATTCAGGACCGCCATTGATCCCTGTCCTCCTGCCGGAATTTTTTCCAAACAAAGTTCCGGGACAGGTGCGTTTTATACCTTGAAGGCTCCGGGACCGGACTTCGGAAAAAAAGTTCCGATCAGGTCTTGACTGCCATCGAGGGTTTTGCTTACGACGCGCGCGTCGCGACAATAGCAGGCGGCCCGACTGAGGATCCCTTGGGTTTTTGGGTTTTTCCCGGGGAGTATCGGTCGGGCCGCTTCATTTTTCAGAGGGTCGACTGGGGAGCCATCTATCAGGCTTCCGTGGCAAGCCGCATGATGCGGGCGGTATCGAAGTCATAGGGCGTGAGTTCCATCTCAACCTTCTGGCCGGACTCGAAAACGGTGTTCGCTTCCAGCAAAGGCTTGGACAAATGGGCGATCACGATTTTGCCATTGGGCAGGGCCGCGTGGTAGAGATTCTGACCGAGCGGCTTTTCGATGGTGGCGGTGGTGCGGACTGGTGGATCGTCGAACATGGAGGTGAAAGGGTCAGCTGCGGTCACGCCAGGTCACCAGATCGGCCAGTGGCATCCGGCCATCGTGGTGCCAGAACAAGGGTGGCTGTTGGGAGTTGCCCAGTGCGCAGGTGCGCGGGGCGGACAATGGCTCGAGCCGATCGGCCATGGAGTCGTTGAAGGGATGGAGCGCGACAGTGGAAAGGTAGGTGCTTTCCGGGCCGAGGCTGTCCCTCAGACGGCTGCCGGAGGGCAGGGGGTGGACGGTCACGTAGCCGTTCAACGGGCCCGGGGCGAGCGTGGGATCGGTTTGATAGACCACCGTCCAAGCCGTATCTCCGGAGCTTTCCCAGAGCGCGACGTCATCGCCGTTGGCCTCGCGGAAGCGGATCAGTTCGCGGGCGTTTGAGATGGCTCCGCTTTCGGACAGAGCCAGAGGCGGACGGGGAGTGCTGCTGCGATGGCGGGCCATTGCAGCGGCGAGGCGTTCGGAGAACGCGCGGGCAACGATCGGCCCACCAGCCACGTAGATCGCTTGCAGGGAGAGGCAGCCACGCTGCTCGTAGGCGAGGATATCACGGGTGGCGAGTTCGGCTGCCCGATCGTCGGGTTCGAAGACCGCCCCGATACTCAATTTCGGTCCATGCTCGATGATGGGAAGGCCTGGCGGGAGCATGCCTCGGAATGTTTCCAAGGTTGCGGCCTGCCCGAACACGACAGCTCCCGCGCTGTCACACCAGCTTTCCGGGAAATTGTGCCGGATCTCGATCAGCCCGGAGAGAGAGTCCGGTAGCAGGGCGGCCCATGCTTCAAACTCGGGGATACCCGCAGACGGGAGTTTGACCCGGTTGTAACTGCCTACGAGCAGGCCTCGAACAACCGATTGAAACGCGGAATGTGGAGTGTTGCCACTGATGACATGAAGCAGGGGAGACACCGGAACAGCCTTGGTCCGGGTATCGCCACGGCTGATCCATGCATCCAAGGCTTCCAGGGAACCGAGCTGGGCTTCCACCAGAGCGCGGAGCGAGTCCGCGTCGAGCGGCCCGAGCCATGGCTCGAGAAGGTCGCGACTGGCCAGCAGGGCGTCGATGCGTTGATGGACGGTGGTCATGCGCGGTTCAGCAGGTCGTCGGTGCGGCGGGAGCAACCGCGTGGAAGGGCGGAAGGGTCGCGGCCGAGCAGGGTGAAGGAATTTTCCCCGGTGGCGATCGCCAGATCCTGGGTGCGGATGGCGGCCACGGAGCCCAAGTTTGCCAGATCGATGATCTCCAAATAGCCCGGCTGCCCCTCCGGAGTGATCCGGCCGGTTTCCGGGTCGATGACCCGCGTGCGCACCCACGGGCTGCCACGGTGGGAAGTTTCGCCGTTCCAAGCGTAGAATGGCGAGCTGAGTTCGGTCATGCCGTATTCATTCAGCAGGCGACCGGGATCGATGGCGAAGCGCTCGCAAACCAAGGCGCGGAAAGCGGCGGGTTCCAATTCGACTTTCACCCCTTTGTAGCCGCCAGTCTCGAAGATCCACGATCCGGGAGGAAGAGCGACGGAATTGCCCGCCTCGATCATCCGCAGCAATCCCAGCGCGGTGGAGAAAAGGGTGATCGGCTCACCCTGTTGGGCGGCCCGGACGAGAGGAGTGGAGTCGAGCTGGCCGGTGGCATCGATCAACCAGCGATCCGGTGTTTCCGGCGAGTGCGCTTGTTGGAGCGTGCCGAACATGTGGACCAACGAGGAGTCCGGAGCCTCCACCGGAGATTGGGAGAGAAACCACGGATTGAGCGGGACCGGCAGCCCGGCGCGTTCCCAGCCCCTCAGGATCGAGGTTTCGTAGAGGGTGAGATCATCGAACGCGTGCTCGCCGCGGATATCCCGGGTCGTCCCGGAGGTGCGGAAGGTCGCCCGGATCGCTTCAGCTGGAAAGCAGCGCAGCGGGTGGCGGGTCAGCTTGAAGGCGTCCGTGGGGATGGCGGGGATCTGCTCCCACGAGGCTACGGTTTCCGGTGTTCGGCCGCGTGCGGATGCGTAGCGGCGATAGGGTTCGTTGTGATCGAACTGATGACGGAAAACCTGGAGTGCCAGCGCGTCGAAGGACGGCTCCACGGCGGTTCCGTTCATCCATTCCAACAGTTGCTCGCGAAGTTCCATCAGGCTGCCCACGGGCTTACGGCCTCCGATGCCGGATGGGAAGCGCTCTGTGACGGAGAGCGTGTCGTGCGGCGGCTTGACGGAAAGCGGCGGATTTCAATGATCGCGGTGTTGCAAGCCGTGCCAGCATGGCGCATGATCCAGCCCGATAACCTCACCTGATACCAGTCATGTCCTCCCGTCTCCTTCTCGGTCTCGCCGCTCTTGGTAGCTCGTTGCTAGTGTCCTGCACGGTTTATCCGGAGGGTCAGAACCACGGCAAGAAAGGCCCGCGTCCGCAGGAAACCGTGATGACGCCCGAGCAGCAGGCGCTTCAGAAACAGCGTGAAGAGCTGAAAAAGAAGAAGGAAGAGGAAGAGGCGAAGAAGAAGCAGGAGGAAGCCTCCGGTACCAAGCCCCCGGAAACGACCGCCAAGACCGAAGGCGGTGGCGAAACTTCCCAGCCGAAGCCGAAGCAGGAGAATAAGAAGGATTATCCGTTCGCCAATCCGGTGCCGGGCAAGGAAGGCTTCGTCTTCAGTCCGTATAACAACAAGATGGGTGGACGTCCGCGACATCCCGAGCGGCACTTTGGTTCAGGATCCGACCTATCAGAGCGGCGAGAAGAAGGACTTCCGCGTTCCCTGATCGACCCACAGCGTTTTCGAGCCGGCCGGGTTCGTTCCGCGGACCCGGCCGTTTCATTTCCCGATGAGTATGGATTTCAAGAAGGTGGCGGTCCTCGGCGGCGGCTTGCTCGGCGGCTCGCTGGCACTCGCGCTGGTCAACAAACATCCTTCCACCACGGTGTCGCTCTGGGCACGCCGTGAGGAGACGAGCTCCCGCGCCAAAGCCATGGGCATCCCGGGAGCAACCTCGGATCTGCGTGAGGCGGTTGCCGGTGCGGAGCTGGTGGTGCTGGCGGTGCCGGTGGGGGCGATGCCCGCTCTGGTGCAGGCCGCGCTGGAGGCTGGATTGCCGACCGGCGCTCTGGTGACGGATGTCGGCAGTGTGAAGGGGATCGTCCATTCGACCCTTCCTGCGGTCCTTGCCACCCACGGGATTGTATTCATCGGCAGCCATCCGATGGCCGGGTCCGAACACGGTGGCATTGAAGCTGCCAAGGCGACGCTTTTTGAATCGGCGGCCTGTATCCTCACGGACGATCAGCACGCTCCGGCTGCGCTCCGGACCAGCTTGGAGACTTTCTGGCAGGCTGTGGGCTGCCGGACCGCATGGATGATCTCCGCGATTCACGACGAATTGGTTGCGAGGATTTCCCACTTGCCGCACGTGCTCGCTGCCGCAGGGGCCACTGTGGCCCTCCGGGATGGCGGAGACGGCCGCTTTGCGGGTGGCGGTTCTGCGCTACACGACCCGAGTCGCCGGGGGCGATCCGGGGATGTGGACGGAAATCCTGCTGGAGAACCGCGAGGCGCTGGCGGCACCGCTCCGCGAGACGATTGCCAACCTTCGTGAAATGCTTGCCTCGCTGGAGGCGGGCGACCATGAAAGCGTCCATCGTCTGCTGGCCACCGCCAAGGTCCGCCGCGACGCGCTTCCCACCAACCGCTGCTAGCTTTCCATCATGTCGGAATTCCGAGTCAAATCGATCAATACCCTGCACGCCGAGTTCCGGGTGCCGGGGGACAAGAGCATGTCGCATCGCGCCGCCATTCTGGCCGGTCTTTCCAATGGCAACTGCACGATCACGAACTTCCTGCCCAGCGAGGATTGCCTGAACACGCTCAATGCGATGCAGGCACTCGGCGCGGAGGTCGAGGTGCTGGAGGAGCTTGAGGGCTACGGTCCGGTGTCGATGACCATCGGCGGCCGCTCGATGCAACTCCAGGCACCGGTGGAGCCGATCGATTGCGGCAACTCCGGCACCGGCATGCGTCTTCTGGCCGGCCTGCTGGCCGCCCAACCGTTCACCTCCGAGCTGTTTGGCGATGCCTCGCTTTCTTCCCGCCCGATGGGCCGCATCACCAAGCCTCTGGAGGAAATGGGTGCGAAAATCGAGACGCTGGGCGAGAAGCCCGGATGTGCTCCGCTCCGCATTCATGGCGGCAAGCTCTCGACGATCCGCTATGAGATGCCGATGGCCAGCGCCCAGGTGAAAAGCGCCGTGCTGCTTGCCGGTCTCTTCACGGAAGGCCGCACCACGGTCACGCAACCGGCCGAAACCCGCGACCATACCGAGCGCATGCTGGAGTCCTTCCGCGTCCGCACGATCCGGGATGGCAATGCGATCACGATCTATGGTGGCCAGATGCCGGAGGCCTGCGACTTCGTCGTGCCCGGTGATATTTCCAGCGCGGCCTTCTGGCTGGTGGCTGCGGCCGCTCTGCCGGGTTCCCGTCTCATGATCAAGGACGTGGGTCTCAATCCGACGCGCACCGCGATCATCAACGTTCTCGTCCGGATGGGTGCCCACATCATCGTGGCTGAGCACCAGACCGAAGGAGAAGCGATCGGTAACATCGAAGTCCACGGTGCCGCGCTCAAGGGAACCTCGTTGCTTCCCGAGGAGATCCCGAATCTCATCGATGAAATTCCGGTCATCGCCGTTGCTGCTGCACTGGCGGAAGGTTCCACGATCATCCGCAATGCCCGCGAGCTGCGTGTGAAGGAAACCGACCGCATCGCAACCGTGGTCGAGAACCTCCGTCTGATGGGCGGGGATGTGGTCGAGTTCGAGGATGGCATGGAGATCCGTGGCGGCAAGCCGCTGATCGGTGCCGATCTGGATTCCTACGGCGACCATCGTATTGCCATGGCCTTCGCCATCGCAGGCCTCTTCGCTTCGGGTGAAACCATCGTGAAGAACACCGAGTGCGTGAACACCTCCTATCCGGGCTTCCGCAAGCATCTCGATGCGATCCGTCACGAACGCACGCATCCCGAGGACTACGAAATGAAAACCCTCGTCCGCGCATGAGCCAGATCGCACCGGCTTCCGGCAATGTCGCCATCGCGATCGATGGTCCCGCAGCGTCGGGCAAGAGCACTCTGGCCCGCATCCTGGCGGACCAGCTCGGGCTGGTGATGGTCAATTCCGGCGCGATGTACCGCGCGGTGACCTGGAAGGTGCTGCGTGAAGGCGTGGATCCTCATGATGCCGCTGCGGTGATCCGACTGCTACAGGATACAACCCTGCAGTGTGGAGATGATGGCCGCTATTCCACCATCACGGTGGATGGCATCGATCCGGGCGATGAACTCCGCAGTGAGGCGGTGAATGCCAACGTTTCCGCGGTTTCCGCAGTGCCGGAAGTCAGGGAGGCGCTTGTTGCCCTCCAACGGGATTACCTGAAGCGTGCCAGCGTGGTGATGGAAGGCCGCGATATCGGTTCGGTGGTGTTCCCGGACACGCCCTACAAGATCTACGTGGATGCGGATGAGGAAGTCCGCGCCGCACGCCGCCGCGATGCCGGCGAGCTGGATGCGGTGTCGAAGCGGGATGCCGCCGATAGCGGTCGCGCCACCGCTCCGCTGATGGTGGCGGACGGAGCGACCGTGCTGGATACTTCCGATCATACGATTGAATCCGGTGTGGCTGCGGCCATCGACATCCTGAAGACGCAAGGTCTCAAATTGCTCTGAATCGCATGATGCGTTGGATCTATTGGTTCGGTTGGATGACGCTGGGAGCGGCGTTCCGTTCGTTGTTCGGCATGCGCGTGATCGGCGCTGAGAAGCTCGTCACGGAAGGCGGCGTGCTCGTGGCCTCGAATCACGAGAGCTTCCTGGATCCGCCGCTTATCGGAAATCTCTACACCACGGAAATGTGGTATCTGGCGCGCAAGACCTTGTTCCGGGATTTCGGTGCGTGGCTTTATCCGCGTTGGAATGCGATTCCGGTCGATCAGGATCGTCCCGACATGGGCAGCCTGAAAACGGTGATCAAGCTGCTCAAGGAAGGGCAGCGGGTTCTGGTCTTTCCGGAAGGGGAGCGGACTCTCGATGGCAACCTTGGCGAAGTGCAGCCGGGCATCGGTCTGGTGGCGGTGAAATCCGGTGCGGTGATCCAACCGGTCCGCATCCGTGGGGCTCGTGAAGCGCTTCCGCGTGGCTCTGGAAAAATCCGCTTCGCACGCATCTCCGTAACCGTGGGGGACCCGATCCGTCTGACTGAAGAGGAGATCAAGGCCTCACAAGGCAAGGAAGGCTATGTGGCGATCTCCAAGCGCATCATGGACGCCATCGCGGTGCTCTGAGAGTGGGCTGGCTGAATATCCGTATCATCGGCGCAGCCGATGCCAGGTCGAGGTGTCGGGTGAAATGAGTCCCTCCACCGGCAGCTCGGAGAGGCCACAGGAGCTGATCAATTCCTCCAGCAGCACCAGCGACGCGACGGCGTCGTAAAGCGCATCGTGCCATCGCTTGGCGGGGACCAGCTCGTCCACCTTGGCCGTGAGACCACGGCTTTCGGCAAGTGCGCCCAGTGAATGATCGGGCAGTTCCGGCCATGCGGCCCGTGCCAGCAGCAGGGTGTCGATCCAAGGACCGAATCCATGGCCGGGGAATGCCCGCATGAAGCGCTTCTCCGTGCCTTTGCCATGGGCCACCACGACCGCACCGGCGAGGTGAGCCTTGAGGTCCGGCCAGAGGGATAGCAGGGAAGGGGCTCCTTCCAGATGTTCCGGACCGATGCCATGAACCTTCCTGGCTGACCAGGTCACCGGTTGGTCGGTTTTAAGATAGGACATGAAGGTCGGTCCATGGCCGTCCGCAGGCGACCACCCGGCCAAGCCGATCTGGACCGGTGCATCCGTGCGACCGCGCGCGGCTCCGGCGGATTCGAAGTCGATGGCGGTGAAGCGGCAGTCCCGGACAAGAAGCACGAAGACAGCGTGAACCCATCGAGGGCCGGGCTCAAGTGCGGTTGAAAACGAGAGCCGGTTTTAGAGTGGCAGGTTTGAGTGGAGACACGGCATATTACGACCATGTTTGCCGCCGGTATCATTCTCGCAGTCATCGTGGCCGTTGGTGCGATCGCTCTCTGGTATGTGATCGCCACCTACAACGGTCTGGTCCGGATGCGAAATGTCTTCGGCAATGCTTTCGCGCAGATCGATGTCCAATTGAAGCGCCGCCATGACCTGATTCCCAATCTGGTGGAGGCTGCGAAGGCCTATCTCTCCCATGAGCGGGGCACGCTGGAGGCCGTGGTTGCGGCCCGTCACGCCGCCGAGTCCGCCCGCAGCGCCGCCGCTGCCACGCCAGGTGCCCGACCGGAAATGGAGAAGCTGGCTGCTGCCGAAGGCGCGCTGGGTGGCACGCTCGGTCGCCTTTTCGCGGTGATGGAGGCCTACCCCGATCTCAAGGCGAACTCGACCATCACCCGTCTGATGGAAGAGCTGACCAGCACCGAGAACCGCGTGTCCTTCGCCCGGCAGGCCTACAACGATGCCGTCATGGGCTACAACATCCGCCGTGAGATTTTCCCGGCGAACATCATCGCGTCGTCGTTCCAGTTCCATTCGGCCACGCTGTTCGAAATCACCAAGCCGGAGGAAAAGGAAGCCCCGGTGGTGAGATTCTAACAACCGCATCGTCCGTTCATGGATTTCTTCGAGACCCAGCGGCAGGCGCGGTCCAGAGCGCGGATGTTGATCCCTGGATTCATCCTGTGCGTGTTCGGGGTGGTGGCGGCTCTGTATCTCATCGCCATGTCGATCATGCCGCTGGTTGAGCGGCACGGTCGTGGTGAGGCCTTCCAATGGTGGAACTCCAGGGTGGCACTCGGAGTCGGTGTGCCCGTGATCGTGTTGGTTGTGGGAGGCACGATCTGGAAGATCGCCTCGCTCCGCGGTGGTGGCTCGAGCGTGGCTCTTTCGCTTGGAGCCCTGCCGGTGTCTCCGGACACGCAGGATGAGGCGGAACGTCGGTTTCTCAATGTGGTCCAGGAGATGGCCTTGGCTGCGGGAATTCCAGTTCCTGATGCCTGGGTGATGCGGGAGGAGAAAGCGATCAATGCCTTTGCCGCGGGGCGGAATCCATCCGAGGCGGTGGTGGTGGTAACCCGTGGTGCTCTCGATCATCTCGATCGCGATGAACTCCAGGCGGTGGTCGGGCACGAATTCAGCCACATTGTAAATGGGGATATGCCGTTGAACCACCGTCTCATCGGTCTGGTGTTCGGTCTGGTCATCATTTCACTCACGGGGCGCGGCTTGCTGCGTGTCCTCAATCACGTCCGTGGCTCGAATGCATGGGTGCTGGCGGGAATGGCGCTCGGTGGGATCCTGTGGCTGGTGGGTGCGATCGGCGTGTTTTTCGCCCGCTTGTTGCAATGCTCGGTGTCGCGCCAGCGCGAGTTGCTGGCGGATGCCGCGTCGGTCCAATTCACCCGCAATCCCTCGGCGATGGCCCGCGCTTTGAAAAAGGTCGGCGGTACGTGGAGGCGCGGCGCGCTCTTCAATCTCCGCGCGGTGGAGGCACGTCATGTCTTCTTTGTTTCCAGTGACACCAGTGGTTTGAAAACCCATCCGGAACTGGAACAGCGCATCCGGGCATTGGAGGCGGACTGGGATGGCAAGTTCATCCAATTGGACTTCTCGCCGGCACAATCCCGCGCCAAGGCATGGGATCCGAAATCTGCTCCTGATTCCGATGCATTGATCGATCGATGGAGAAAATCGGCCTCGTTGCTCGTCCCTCAGGAGGCTCGTTTGGTGGTGCTGGCGATGGCGGGGGCATTCGAGAGTGATGCCCAGGTTCCTCCCGTCGCTGCCGCATTGGAAAAGCTGGGCCCTTCACGTGCCTTCGCTGTTCTGGAAGCCGCGCTCAATCCGCTGAAACTGCTGCCGCGCCCGGAGCTGGTGCGAATGATCACCGCGGTGCGATCCACCCTGGCGGCTGCTCCGTTGACTTGGCGTGGCGTTTGGCTCCAGCAGCTTTTGGAGCGGCGTATCGCCCCGTTGGTCGGCCTCATGTCCGCTCCTGCGGCTTCCTATCGCAGTTTGGGAGACCTGTATCAGGAAACGTCGGTTATTCTTTCCGCCCTCGATTCCGAGTCGGGGGACGGTACCGCCTTGGGAGCGGTGATCCCGGAGTATGTGCAGCATGTCGGGGCACCTTTCATGCCTCCCGGACCGGAGGAGAGGACCCCGGACCACGTTGCTGCGGCCTTGCAAGCCTTCTGGGGGGCGACTCCGATGGTGAAATCCCAGCTCATGCGGCTCTGCCGTCTCGCCGTGGAGAGTGATGGCGTGGTCAACGAGCGGGAAGAGCTCCTGATGCGGGCCGTTTCCGTGGCTTCCGGCCTGCCTCTGCCCGCCGGGTGGATGACTGGAAAGGCTTGATTGCAAAAGCGCGCTTGCATGGAGCGGAACCCTCGGGGAAGGTCCGGCGCCCGTGGTCTCCGATCGCCGCACACCCTTCTGGCTGTTTCCGAACCTGCTGAGCCTGGATGCTCCGCTCGTCGCGGTCGCTTGGTTATGGGTGTTCGCCTGTACGTGGCGGGCGGATTATCTCCCGGTGGCCGCCTATGTCGTCCTCGGTTTGGTGGTGTGGGCCATCTATGTCTTTGATCGTTTGTTCGATGCGGCGATCCGCACCGGCTCTCCGGAGTTGCTGGAGGACCGCCATCGTTTTCACCTCAAATATCGCAAGTGGTTCGCGATTGGTGCGGTAGCGGCTGGAGTGGCTGCATTGATCACCACGCTGGCGGCTTTGCCGGTGCAGATTCTCAGCTACGGTTTGTTCGGAGGAGTGCTGGTGCTCGGCTTCTTCGCGCTCAATATCTTCACCAACCATCGCCTCGGGGATATTCCCTACAGCAAGAATGTCCTCGCGGGGCTGGCGTTCGCCTATGGCACTGCCGTGGCCGCGCACGTGTATCTGCCGGCGATGGATGGCAAGACCGGCTTCCGCAGTCTGGATCTCCTTTTGACACCGGAGGTCATTTGCTTCGGGGTGCTGTGCATCGTGAACATCAGTGCCATTGATCTGTGGGAAAAAGCGGATCACTCCGGAGATGAGGAGAAGGTGGCCGCAGCGGATTTCACCATCACCGTCATGCTTGCGACGCTGGCAGCGGCCTCCGTGATCTTCGCGGTCATGGAGAGCAACAGCCATCCGGAGGTGGAAGGGTATCCCTCCCAGGAGCATCACGTGCGGCCTTTCTACTATTCCATCCTGATCGCTTCCGGTTTGCTCTATATCCTGAACCGTTGCCGCCACCGCCTGCCGGATCGCCTGCTGCGGGTGCTGGTGGACGGGGCGTTTTTGGTACCGGTGGCGATTTTCATGGTGTTCCAGCGGAATCTAACCGCCTGATCGGTGCTTGCGGGAGCCACGCCGGCCCGGTACGGTCCGCAGCTTTCCGTATGTCGAAGCAACTTGATTTCAAACTTCCGGCGTTTCTCATTCTTGGCGCACCCGGGTCCGGCAAAGGCACCCAGGGCAAGATCCTCGGCAGCGTGCCGCGTTTCTTCCACTGCGCCTGCGGCGATGTTTTCCGCTCCTTGGACACCCGTACCGCCCTCGGTCAGAAGTTTGTCTACTACTCCAGCCGTGGTGAACTCGTGCCGGATGAACTGACGATCGAGTTGTGGCATGCACAAATTCTCAACTGGAGCGAGACCCACATCTACAAGCCGGACATCGACTTCCTCGTGCTTGATGGTATTCCGCGCAACGTGCGCCAGGCCGAGTTCCTCGCCGAGCACGTGGAGGTGCACCAGGTGTTCCACCTTTCCTGCCCGGATCGTGAAGAACTCGCCCGCCGCATGCGCAAGCGCGCCCTCAAGGAAAACCGCCTCGATGACGCCAGCGACCGCGTGATCCAGCAGCGCATCGCCACCTATGAGGCCGAGACCAAGCCGATCCTGGAATACTATTCCAAGGAGCGTGTGCTCGATATCGACGCCACCCAGCCGCCGGTGAAGGTTCTGCGTGACATCGTCGATCACATTACCAAGCTCCCTGTCTATCAGAACTCGCTGAAGCGGCAGTCCTGAGCCACTTCCCATGCGCATCGCCTTTTTCGGAACAGGAGAAATCGCCATTCCGGCCTTCCGTCGTTTGATTGAAGCCGGGCCGAAACCCGTGTTGCTGGTTACCCAGCCGGACAAGCCGGTGGGACGCCATCACGTGCTGACGCCACCGGCCATCAAGACGGTGGCGGTGGAGGCTGGCATACCGGTTCTCCAACCGGAAAAAGTGCGCGATGCGATCGAGGATCTGGCCGCTTACGACATGGATCTCATGATCGTGATGGCGTATGGCCAGATCCTGCCGGTGAAGCTGATCAAGCTGCCCCGGATCGCCTGCATCAATCTCCACGCGTCATTGCTGCCGCGCTACCGCGGGGCCGCCTGCATCCAGGCTGCGATCGATGCGGGGGATGCGGAGACCGGCATCACGGTCATGCATGTGGTGAAGCAGCTTGATGCGGGAGACATCATTCTCGCCAAGGCGATCCCGATTCTGCCCGGAGAGACGGGCGGCCATCTTCACGACCGTCTTGCCGATGTGGCGGCGGAGGCAATGGCCGAAGCGATCGAGCCTCTTTTCACCGGTGCTGCAACGCGGACTCCACAGGATGAGAACCTCGTGTCCTACATTCCCAAGCTGGAACGTGAGGACGGTCATCTGGACTTCACGCAAACCGCAACGGAATTGGAGCGGCGGATCCGGGCCTATGATCCGTGGCCGGGCACTTACGTCCTCGTTCGAGAAGACGGCAAGGAACGCCGCTTGAAAGTCTTCCCGCAGACCGAAGTTGTGGAAAGCTCGCTTGGAGTCGGACAGATCGATGCTTCCGAGGGCTCGCTGGTCATCGGTTGCGGAGCAGGAGCTTTGAAGCTGCTGGAAGTGCAACCGGAAGGCGCGAGAAGGATGCCTGTCTCCGACTATCTCAGGGGAAAGAAGCCGGAAGCGGTGATCTCCGATCGCGAAGCGAAGTAGCGCTGGGCTCCGCCCGGCGTGCAGGGAAAACCGCTTTGTTGAAAAGCGTGTCCTCGCTTCGCCACTTCGGACTGGCTTCTCTTCCATTCGTCTCAATCAGCAAACTTGCTCATCCAACACGGCGGGTGGAACTCGCCGTGTTTTGGACAACAAAAAAGAGGCGCCCCGATTGGAGCGCCTCCTTTGAAGTGAAACCTTACAGCGAGAACGTGTCGCCGGACGGATCCTTGCCGAGCGCGATCTGGACTTCGCCATTGGCGGACAGGTGCGTAAGGCAGTGATAGACGTCCTCCGGATCGGCATCGAGTTCGGTGGCCAGCTCGGAAGCAGTGCGTGCATCCGCGATGATCTTGCCACGAACCGCGTTGAGCAGCTCCAGGAAGGTGGTGGCGGCTTTCTTGCCAGCTTCCACGCCCGGCTGATGATAGGCGTTGATGTTCACCAAGGAGGCGTAGAACGACACGGCGCGCTCGAAGAGGCCGATGAGAACGCCGAGCTGGAACGGAGTCACCTCCGGGATGGAGATGGTCACGGACTGGCGGCCGGATTCATACAACGCCTTACGGGTGCCACGGAGGAAGCCTTGGAGGTAGTCGGCGGAGCTGGTGGACGGCTCGACTTCGATGCCCTCGCCGTTGCGGCCCTTGCGGACTTCGATGAAGGTGGTGAAGAAGTTGTGCACCCCGTCACGAAGCTGCTGCACGTAGGCGTGTTGGTCGGTGGAACCCTTGTTGCCGTAGACGGCGATACCTTGGTTGACCTTCTTGCCGTCCAGATCGAGTTCCTTGCCGAGCGACTCCATCACGAGCTGCTGGAGATACTTGGAGAATAGTACCAGCGAATCCTTGTAGGGCAGAACGACCATGTCCTTCTCACCCTTGCCGTTGCCAGCGTGATACCACGCGAGCGCGAGCTGCATCGAGGCATTCGTCTTCGCGTCGGTCTTTCGGGTTTCCACGTCCATCGCGGCGGCACCGGCGAGGAAGGAATCGATGTCGATGCCTTGCAGTGCGGCGGGGACGAGGCCGACGGTGGACATCACCGAGGTGCGGCCGCCTACCCAGTCTTCCATCGGGAAGCGGTGGATGAAGTGCTGGTCGATGGCGTATTGGTCGAGCTTCGAGCCCACGCCGGTGACGGCGACAGCGTGACGGCCGAACTGGAGACCGGCGGCCTCATAGGCGGCCTTGGCTTCCAGCATGCCGTTGCGCGTTTCCGCGGTGCCACCGGATTTCGAGATCACGAGTGTCAGCGTGCGGTTGAGGCCCACTTCCTTGAGATCCGAGATCACGCGGTCGATGCCGGCAGGATCGGTATTGTCGAAGAAGAAGATCGGCACCTTCGCCTCGTGGCCGATCGCGTCGTTCACGAGTTGGGGACCCAGTGCGGAGCCGCCGATGCCAATGAGAAGGATCTGCTTGAAGACACCACCGCAGGGTGGGCTGACCTGACCGGTGTGGACTTTCTCCGCGAAGTTCTTGAGATCAGCGAGCGGTTCGGTGATCGCCTTGCGGATGTCTTCGGTCGGTGCGAGATCGGCATTGCGGAGCCAGTAGTGGCCGACCATGCGCTTCTCATCCGGATTGACGATTTTACCGGCTTCGAGATCGGCGATGTCGGCGAAGGCCTTCGCGATCTTCGGCTGCATGTCGGAGAGGAAAGCATCGTCGACGTCCATGCGGGAGAGATCGATCGAGAAACCGAATTGCGGATAGCGGATGACGGATTGGCAGTAGCGGGTCCAGGACATGGTGAGTTGGAAAGAAAATGATGGTTAGTAGGTGAGGATCGAACGAACTGGATGGGAGGCGAGTTTGTCCCGGCCATGGAGGAACGAGAGCTCGATGAGAAAGGAAACGGAGACGACTTCCGCTCCCAGCTCCTCCAGAAGTTGGAGAGCGGCGGCAGCGGTGCCTCCGGTGGCGAGAAGGTCGTCCACCAACATGACCCGCTCCCCAGGGGAGACGGCATCTTCGTGCAGTTCCACCACGGACTCACCATACTCCAGCGAGTAGGATGTCTGGCGGGTCTTCCACGGCAGTTTGCCCTTCTTGCGGATCGGGACGAAGCCGACGCCAAGGCGGTCCGCCACTGCGGCCGCGAAGATGAAGCCGCGGGCATCGATGCCGACAATCTTGTCGATCTTCTGCCCGGCTGCATGTTCGCACAGCAGGGTGATGGCATCCCGGAAAAGCGGTCCGCTGGCGAGAATCGGGGTGATGTCCTTGAAAACGATGCCGGGCTTGGGGAAGTCGACGACATCCCTCACGGCGGCATGAAGAGCATCCGGAGAAGGCATGACCGGAGTGTGTGTGGCCGCGGTCTGCTGGCCAAGGTTAGAATGCCTCCAACGAAAGGGGGAGGGATGAATGGTTTTGAGGTTTCGTATGAGCGCCGGGCCAAGCTTTTGCTTGCCAATAGTGGGATTGGGTGCTTGGTTCCGGCCGATGTTCCATTGGGTCCGCGCGCTCCTGTTGATCGGCTTGTTCGCCGGTCTGGGCCTGCGTGCGTCCGGAGCCCATTACGACCGCAGTGTGCCTGTCGAACACAAGACCGGCTGCGGAGAGGAACCCGGCAAGGAGTGCTGCGCGGATACGGAGCACACCAAAGAGTGCCCGCCTTATCATCACGACCACGAACACCACCACAGCGATTGCTGCCATGTGCCGGTGTGGTTGTCGATTGATGCAGGCCATGCATCCCTTTTCCCGCCCGTAGCTCTTTCAACGAGCCTGCGTGGAGGCGATGAGAGCCCGCCGGATGGTCCGGTGATGCCGCTCGACAAGCCGCCCTTGGTGTAATCTGGAAAACGCTCCGTCTGGCGGAGCGGTGGCCCGTCCGTACCCTGATCGGTGACCGGCCGCGTGTTTTCCCCGTGACGAGTCTCTGAGGACCGTCGCGTCCCCATCGCCGGATTCCCGGCATCCTGCCACCCCTGTTGGGTGGATTTCTTGGATTCATTTCATTAAATCATGAGTTTCAAATATTTGTTGGTGATCGCGCTGGCCTTGTCTTGGCCGCTGCGATCGATGGCCGCCGATTCCGGCGGATTGGTGGTCACGCTGGCTTCCGTGGCGGACCGGGTGAGGACCCAGAATCCGGATCTCGCTGCGGCGAGGCAACGGATCGGGGAAGCGCTTGGTCGCATGAAGCAGGCTGGGAAGCGTGACAATCCACGCCTCCAGACTGAGATGGAGCACAATACGAAGACCAGCGAAGGCGGCGTGAAGATCGGCCTGACCCAGAGCTTTCCGGTCACCGACCGGCTGCGCTTTGAAAAGGAGATCTCCGTGCAGGAGTTGAAGGCGGCGGAAGCCGAGGTCCGCGATGTCGAGCGCAAGCTCGTCGCCGCGGGGCGCGAGGAGCTGGTGAAGATCCTCGCGATCCGTCGCCAGCGCGAACTGCTGCGTGAGCAGGCTGCCGTCTCCGGCAAGCTGGCTGATTTCATCGATCAGGCAGCCGAGAAGGGGGAAGGTTCCCGCCTTGATGCTGGTCAGGCGAAATTGGAAGCCGCCAAGCTGGCGACCGAGATCCGCCAGCTCGATGCTCAGGAAGCGGCCGCAATCGGCGCGCTCAAGCCGCTGCTTGGCATGAGTCCGGCGTCGAAGTTGATGCCGAGCGGTGAGTTGCCACCGATCCGGATCCCGGAAGCAGGGGCGGGTTCGTCGCGTCGTCCTGACATGCAGGTTGCCAAGGTGGAGGCGGATGCTGCCTCGCTGGAAGTCGACCTGGAGTGGACGAAGAAGTATGAGGATATCGAGGTGGGAGTGTTCGGCAGTGCCGGACGCCGTATTGATGAACCGGGCGGTGCGGAAGGCGAGGGGATGGTTGGATTCCAACTCAGCATCCCGCTGCCACTCTGGAACGACAACTCGGGGAATATCGAAGCCGCCCAAGCGAAGCTGAAACGCAAGCAGCTCGAAGTGAACGCGCTCGATCGCACGATCCGCAATGAAGCGGAAGCCGCGCGCGCCGAGATGGCCGAGTGGGCGAAACTTGAGCAGGAGGTCCGTTCCGAACTGCTGCCGCTCGCCGACCGTCAGGCCGACCTGGCCGAACAAACGTGGCGCAACGGCCAGGGCGAACTTCAGGTCGTTCTCAAAGCCCGCGAACAACGCCTCCAACTCGCGTCGTCCCGTCTCGACGCCCTCCGTGACTTCCATCTCGCGCGTGTGCGCTACGAAGCCGCGATCAACCAACGCTGAACCATGAAACCATTTCTCATCATTCTTTTTTCTTCCGGCATCGTTTTCGCTGCCGATTCACCGCCCGTGATTCTCGATGAGGCCGGGGTGAAGAACCTCGGCATCGAAACCGTCGAGGCCGCTGAAACCACCTTCGAGGAAACTGCCTTCGCGCTGGGCCGCATCGAGGAGATTCCCAGCAACCATGCCGTGCTCAGCAGCCGCATTGCTGGTCGCATTCTGGAGATGAAAGTCTTCGAAGGCGATGTGGTCACGGCGGGACAACCACTGGTGAAGGTGGAAAGCCGCCAACCCGGAGATCCGCCGCCATCGGTGGAGCTGAAATCGCCCATCGCGGGTCTAGTCAGTTCTGCGCATGTCCGCCTCGGCGAACCGGTCGAGCCCGAAAAGGAACTGCTCGATATCTCCGATCTAACAGAAGTGCTGGCCGTCGCCCGTGTGCCGGAGCACATCGCAGGCAAGCTCAAGCCCGGCGTCACACAGGCGCACATCCGCGTGGCTGCGCTCGGTGGCGATCCGCTCGATGGCACGCTGCTCCGTTTCGGCACATCAGCCGATCACGAGAGCGGCACCATTGACGCGATCTTCCGCGTGCCGAATCCGGATCTGCGGATGCGTCCCGGGATGCGGACGGAGTTCTCCGTCGTTCTTTCCAAGCGCGAGAACGTGATGAGTGTCGCACGTGAGGCCTTGCAGGGCGATCCGGCCAGCCGGGTGGTCTACGTGAAGGACTTCGATCTTCCGAATGCCTTCCGCAAGGTGCCGGTGCGCATCGGCCAGATGAATGACCGCTTTGTGGAGATTCTCGGTGGCCTGTTCCCGGGCGACGAGGTGGTGACGAAGGGTTCCTATTCCCTCGGCTTCGCGGGTGGTTCCGGACCGTCATTGAAAGAAGCGCTCGATGCCGCCCATGGCCACGAGCACAACGAGGATGGGTCGGAAAAATCCGCCGATCAGAAGAAGCCGGAAGCTGGAAAAGATCACGATCATGATCACGAGCAGGCCGGATCTTCCCCGCTGATGACCCGCTTCTTCATGGCCACCACCGCGATTTTGTTCGTGTTGCTGTTGGTCGTGTCGATGGCGAAGCGTCGTCCGCTGAACTCCGAAACTCCGGAAGCCACCTGAGCCATGCTCGACAAACTCATCCGATTCTCGCTCGCGAACCGGGCGATCATTCTCGGGCTGGCGCTGTTGGCGATCGTGTTCGGGGTCCGGACCTTTCTCCAACTGCCTGTGGAAGTCCTGCCGGACCTCACCAAGCCGACCGTTGTCGTCCTTACGGAGGCTCCCGGGCTTGCGCCTGAGGAGGTGGAGTCCCGTGTGACCCAGCCGATCGAGTCGGCTCTGTCCGGAGTCGGTGGCATCACCCGCCTGCGCTCGAATTCCGATGTCTCGCTCTCGCTCGTCTATGCCGAGTTTTCCTGGGGAACGGACATCTATCGTGCTCGCACGCTGGTGCAGGAACGTTTGCAAGGTGTCCGCTCGGTTTTGCCGAAGGATAGCGAACCGTTCCTCACGCCTGTCGCTTCCCTGATGGGAGAGATCCTCCTTATCGGAGTCCGCTCGACGATCGAAGAAGGACAGGACGGCTATCTCGCCCCGCGCGACGTGCGTACGGTGGCGGATTGGACGATCAAGAAACGCATCCAAGGGATTCCTGGCGTGGCTGAAGTCCTGAACATGGGTGGCGGCATCCAGCAGCTCCAGGTCCAGCCGGACCCGGCGAAGATGCAGGCTCATAACGTGACGCTGGAGGAATTGAAAGCCGCTGCTGAAAAGGCGGCGGGCAACACCACCGGCGGCTTCGTGAACTCCGGTTCACGGGAAATTCTGATCCGGAATCTGGCCATGACAATCGACCCCGATGCCATCGGTTCGACGGTCATCAAGCGGGTCAGCGATCGGCCGGTAAGCATCCGTGATGTGGCGGATGTGGCTTGGGACATCGAGCCCATGCGCGGCGATGCCAGCATCAACAACACCCGTGGCGTGATCATGAGCATCACGAAGTCCCCCGGGTTTGATACCATCAAACTGACCGGCGAGATCGAGAAGGCGTTGACTGAATTGAGGCCTGCCCTGCCGAAAGGCGTGGAGGCGGAGCCTCTGTTCCGCCAGGCGAACTTCATCAATCACGCGATGGACAACCTCCAGAGCGCAATCGTGGAAGGCGCGGTCATGGTCATCATCGTGCTGTTCCTGTTCCTGCTGAACTTCCGGACCACGTTCATCACCCTGATGGCAATGCCGCTGTCCTTTGCGATCACCTTCCTGGTGTTCAAGCTGGCGGACATCAGCGTGAACAGCATGACGCTCGGTGGCCTCGCCGTGGCCATCGGCATGGTGGTGGACGATGCGATCGTGGATGTGGAGAACGTGTTCCGGCGCCTCAAGGAAAACGCTTCCCGAACGGAACCACTGCCTCGTCTGGGAGTGATCGCCAAGGCTTCGGGTGAAGTGCGGAATAGTATCTTCTACGCCACGGTGCTGATCGTATTGGTGTTCCTGCCGCTGCTCGGCCTGAGCGGGGTGGAGGGTCGCTTGTTCTCGCCGATCGCCATCGCCACCATTGTCAGCATGGCTGCGTCGTTCGTGGTCTCCCTGACGGTGATTCCGGTGCTGGCCTCTTTCCTTCTGAAGCCGAAAGAGGGCAAGGCGCATGAGGACGGGCCTCTGACCCGCGCGATGAAATGGCTGCTCAAGAACACACTGCTCCGGTTCGCACTCGATCAGCCCTATGTGCTCATCGCCATCACCGCGATGCTCATGCTTGGATCGTTCATGCTCTATCCGATGATGGGCAAGGACTTCCTGCCGGCGTTCAAGGAAGAGACCGCGCTGGTGTCCACCACCACCGCTCCCGGCACCTCGCTGGAGCAGATGAACCAGGTGGCGGACGTGATCGAGCAGAAGCTCACGGCCATTCCGGAAGTCTCCAAGGTAGGCCGCCGGGTGGGGCGCGCCGAGCGCGGCGACCACGTGGTTCCTGTCTCCACCGCGGAGTTCGATATCGACTTCCGCTCCAGCAAGGGTGGGCGCAGCCGTGGAGAAATCCTGGAGGATATCCGCAAGACCATCCGCACCGTGCCCGGTACCTTCAGCGTTCTCACCGGCCCGTTGGCAGACCGCATCGGACACATGCTCAGCGGGGTCTCAGCGCCGGTGGCGGTGAAGATCTACGGACCGGATCTGGACGAACTCCGTCGGCTCGGCACCCAGGTGCAGTCGATTGCGAAAACGATCCCCGGTTTCGAGGATGCGAAGCTGGATGCCCAGTCCACCATTCCCCAGATCCGTATCGAGCCGGACCGCGACCGCGCGTTCGCGTATTCGATCACTCCGGGAGATCTGAACAACCAGCTCGCTACTTATCTCGGTGGTGAACAGGTGGCGGAGCTGCGGGATGGACAACGTGCCATCGACCTTGTTGTGCGCTTGCCGGAGAAACTACGCGACAAGCCGGAGAAGTTGTCCGCGCTGCCAGTGGAGACGGAAGGGGGGATGCGTGTGCCGCTCGGCCTTGTGGCCCACGTGCAGGAAGCGAAGGGGCCGAACGTGATACAGCGCGAAAAAGGCCAACGCCGCTTCGTGGTTGCGATTAAACCGACTGTCCGCGACGTCGGTAGATTGGTGGAGACGCTCGAAGAGAAGATCGCAAAGCAGATAGCGCGGCCGGAAGGCTACTCCATAAGCATCGAGGGTGAGTTCGTGGCGCAGCGCGAGGCTTCCCAACGCATTGCTTTCCTCTCGGCGGGAGTGCTGGCCATCATCGTGTTCCTGCTGTTCGGCTACTTCCGCAGTTTCATGCTGTCGTTCCAAGTGATGCTGAACATCCCGCTGGCGCTGATGGGAGGTCTGGCTTTCACGTGGCTGAAGGTGAACAACATCAGCATCGCCACGCTGGTCGGCTTCATCGCGGTGGGAGGGGTGGCCGCGCGCAACGGGATCATGATGATCTCGCACTATCTCCACCTCATGCGGCATGAGGGCGAGGGCTTTACCCGTGAGATGATCGAGCGCGGCACGCTCGAGCGGCTGGTGCCGGTGTTCATGACCGCGCTTTCCGCTGGCATCGGCCTGATCCCGCTGGTGATGGCCGCCGATCAACCGGGCAAGGAAATCCTGCATCCGGTGGCGGTTGTGATCACCGGTGGTCTCGTGTCCTCCACGTTGCTCGATATGGCCGTCACTCCGGCAGTCTTCTGGCTCTTCGGTCGTCGTGCCGCAACCCGGTCGTTGGCGCTGGATGCGCCTGCGGCCCGTTAATCCTGACTCTGTAATCTGAACCTGAATACCGATATGAAACACATCCTGATCCTCACCGGCCTCATGGCCGGACTCTTCGCGGCTCCGCTTCATGCTCATGGCTCGGTCGGCAAGCCCGGGCCAAATGGCGGACGTGTGCTCAAGAACATCGAGCCCAAGGCCGAGTTCTTCGTGACGACCGACAACAAGGTCCGCATCACGTTTCTTGATGCCGAGGGAAAACCCGCCGCCCAAGACAATGCCCAGATCACCGTCACCTCCGGTGAGCGCAGCAACCCGACCAAGCTGACCTTCACCAAGGACGGCAACTCCTACATCTCCGACAAGCCGCTGCCGGAGGGTAAGAACGTGCCGGTGGTCATCCAGATCAAGGCGACGGCAGACGGCAAGTCCATGACGGAGAAGTTCGGGGCCAATCTCGCCATTTGCGGCGAGTGCAAGCATCCCGAATACGCCTGCACCTGCGAGCACGCGGAGTAAGTTCCGCACATGGCCGGCAGCCGTGGGGAAATCCGGCTGCCGGCTCTGTCGTCACGAATGGTCGGCCATCGGCCGCCCGGACTCGCGATTCTCCTCCTTTTTGGGGGTGAATTGACGACGTGTGGGACAGCGGAACCAATATGCCGCAGGGCAAAATGCCTCACGAGCGGGACCGCGAACCAGCCGGTTATAGGGCTATTACCCGGACCTAACGGGCCAGCAGGCCGCGCTTCGACAGGTGATTGGAAATCGCCGCTGCGGTTCCGAGTACATCCTTCGAAGTTTCCTCGGCGCGGCAATAGATCCCGTAGGTGAAAGCCTGGGGAAGAAGGAACTCGAAGGTTCGCACGCTTTCGAAGTGCTTCGCCTCATCGCCCAAGCGGGGAATCAGATCGCCCGGAGCGAGCATGACGCCGAGACCGGCCTTGCATGCGGAAGCGGCGGCCTCCTCGGTGTCGAATGCCATCGTGTGTGCGGCCTGTATACCATAGGCCTCATGACACCACCGCAGGAAGAATTCATAGAATCCCGCCACCACTTTCACGCTCGGTAGCAGCACGGTGGACTTCAGGATTTCCGGGAAGCTGAACTGGCTGGTGTCGAAGGAATGGAACATCGGGTTCCACGCCACGGTGATACCCCGTTCGCGCAAGAGCACCGCCTCCTGGATATTGGAATCCAGACCGGCACGTAGAAAGCGACCGGATAGGGCGAGATCGAAGCGGTTTGATTCGAGCGCCGTGCCCCAGCGCTCCTGCAGGTCGCAGGTGACGACCTTGGTGGTGAGATTCGGCACCTCGCCTGCCGCAATGTCCGCGATGAGAGTTCGACCGATGGAGGTGCCGTCACAGGCCAGCAGGACCTCCTTGGTCTCGCGGCGGTTCCAGGTTCGCAGCCCATCGATCAGCCCGGCGTAGCATTGGCAGACCTCTTCCGCGCGCGGCATGAAGGCGTGGCCGTCGGTGGTGAGCTTTGCACCGGAAGGCGATCGTTCGAAAAGCACCAAGCCCACCGCGCTTTCCAGTTTGGAGATGGTCAGGCTGACTGCGGGTTGGGAAATCCCCCAGTGCTTCGCGGTCTCGCTGAAGCTCCCGCATCCGGCGAGATGGCGGAAGACGAGCAGGCTGCGGAGTTCAAATTCCATGCGCGGCGGATTCGAGAAGGGATTTCAGTTCGGAATACGGATGATTCCGGCGGAGGAATGCTCCGTAGCGATGGGATGGCCAGACGTGCGATCCCTGGTGATCGCTCTGGGTGTCCGGAGTCAGGAGCAGAGTGCCTGCCGGGATGTCCGAGGGTTTTTTCTGCCAGGCCCGGGACTGCGAGGGAGGGATCAATTCTCCACGCCCCGCTCCTCCTCGTTCAAAGTCATCCAGCAGACGATCCATGGCTTCCGGGTCGCCATTGTCCTCCACCTTCCAGACATGGTGGCTCAGGTGATTTGGCAGGGCGGGATGCTCCGTCCCGCTGTTGCCGATGATCCGCCATGGTACCTGCTCCCAGGTCGACGATATCGAGCTTGTCGGATGGAGTCATTCCGCAGCCGAGGAACACATCGCACTCGGCATTCAGGAGAGCGGTGCGGAAGCGGCGGTCGTCCTGCATCAGGCAGCAGACACGGAATGACCCATGGGTGCGGAAGCGCCGCAGGAATCCGGTGAACCAACCGCTTTCGAACAATTCGGGAGTGGCTGCAAGCCGCAGCACCCGCCCGGTCTCATGCATGGTCGCCACGGCATCCTCGAGTCTCCGCACGCTGCGGGCCAGCGGGCCCATCTGGGTGACCATCGCGTGAGCGAAGGGGGTGGGATTCAGGGTCCCGGCATCTTGATTCTCGAAGAGCACGCCTCCGAGGATCTGCTCCAACTCGGCGCACATCCTCTTGATGTTTCCACGGGTGCTATGGAGGTCCAGCGCCGCGTTTGCGAATGACCGCTCCCGGTACACGGCCCGGAGCACTTCCAATTGGCGGAAAGTGATGCGGGGTAGAAGATGATACTGATCCATGACGGGGGAGACCACCGGAACGGCGGACACGAGTTGACTATTAGGAAATCTACGGGAACGAAGTCAATCGGGCGCGATCCGCAGGCCTGACTTTCTATTTCTAGCCCTTCGCGCTGGTCCGGCTGGAAGTCATGGGGCAGCCTCCGCGCATGACTGCTCCATTGCCTGGCCGCACGCCACACACACCCATCGCCGTGAACATCGAAATGTGGTTCGAAGGAGACTTCGTGTCCCGCATCGAGCAGTCCGCCGCACTGGGTTTTCCGGCCATCGAGCTGTGGACTTGGAAGGACAAGGATCTGCACGCGGGAGCTGCGGCTCTGGCCGGTCATGGCATGACGGCCACCCAGTTCACCGCCTGGGGATTCGGCAAGGAGATCAATGATCCTTCTTTTCCCGTGGAGAAGTTCGTCGCCGAGATTGAGGCATCCTGTGAAGCGGCGAAGATCTTGCCGGGGTGTGAGCTGATGACCGTGGTTTGCGGAGACGACGTTCCGGGGCTGACCAAGGAGCAGATGCATGCCGCCGTGGTAGAGAAGCTGAAGGCTGCCGTGCCGGTCCCTGGAGAAGCATGGCAAAACCGTGATCCTAGAGCCCATGAATCCCTACAATCATCCCGACCATTGCCTTTACGGCAGTGCGGACGGCATCGCGCTTTGCGAAGCGGTAGGCTCGGAGCACGTGAAGCTCAACTGGGACCTCTTCCACATGCAGCGCACCGAGGGCAATCTGATCGACAACCTGCGCAAGGGCGTGAAGTGGATCGGCTACGTGCAGTTCGCCGACAGCCCGGACCGCCACGAGCCCTCCACGGGTGAGGTGAACTACAGTGAGGTTTTCCGGATTGTTCGCGAATTGAGCCTGCCATTGCCGTTGGGGGCCGAGTGCATTCCCCGGGACATGGATGCCCGCCGTGCTGCGGAACGTCTTCATTCCGTGGATTCCGCCTCCGCGTGACCTGGAACGAGGAGATGTTTCGCAACCTTTCCTCAGGTGGAAGGTTGCATCGCAATAGACGCCATGATCCGGAAACTTTTTGCTACCGCCGTTATCGGTTGTTTCGCCTGCCAGCAGACATTCGCGGATCTCGCGCCTCTGCCCATCAAGGTGGAGGGCAAGATCGTCGGCACCGGTCTCGATACCGGTGGCAAGAAGGGGAAGGAAGTGCAGGAAAAGAAGCTCCAGATCGAGCTGACCACCCTGAGCTCAAAGGAATTTGGTTCTCTCCAAGTCACCTGCATCTTCTACGCGCGGAATCTGAAGGATGACAAAACGGTGGTGGAAAAGCAGCTGAACCTCGCCACAACTCTGAACAAGGGGCAGGCAACACTTGATACCCCGGAGGAGGATTTCCTCTCTCATCAGACCCACTACGAAAGGGCCGGGCACGAAAGCGAATGCCACAGCCCGGGAAAAGAAGAAGCAGGTCGAGAAGGTGGAGGCCACCGGCCACGAATACGCGGGGTGGGGGGATTCGGGTCTATGCTGCGGACCACACGCTGATCGGGAAGGCTTACAGCGCGGCCCATCTCGATCCGGACGAGAGCAAATGATGCCGCGACTTATCGGGGAAGCAGATTCGCTCACCTCGATCAGGTTTCCATCTGGATCGCGGAAATAGACGGAGAGGATAGGCCCTCCGGCCCCCGTGCGTGGCACCGGCCCCTCGAGGATCGGCACGTCATGATCCGAGTAGACCAAGCAGTCCGCGATCGAACGATCGGTGAGGAAACACAGATCTGCGGAGCCGGGTGTTGGCGCGTTCGCATGCGGCTCGATCGGAGCCGCTGCATCGTGCAGATTGATCTTCTGTCGACCGAAGTGAAGCGCAGTGCGCCCGTCTCCGAACTGCCGTGCTTCCATTCCCATCACCTGCTCATAAAAGGCCACCGTGCGCGGGATATCGCGCACGGTGAGCACGAGATGATCGAGTGCTTCAACCCGCATCAGCTCTCGAAGTAGGTGTAGCCGCCGAGGCCGGTGCGATAGATGTCCAGAATCTCGCGGCGTTCCTTCGGAGAGATGCGGCCTTCGACGACTGCTTTCTCGGCGAAGTTGCGGAACTTGGTCACCAGTTCCTTCGGATCGTATTCCACGTAGGTCAACACGTCGGCCACGGTGTCGCCCTCGACCTCGTGGGTGTAGACAGGCTTACCGTTCTCAAGATGCACGCCGACGACGTTGGTGTCACCGAGGAGGTTGTGGAGGTCACCGAGGGTTTCCTGATACGCGCCGACGAGGAACACGGCGACGTAGTAAGGTTCGTCCGGCTTGAAGTCGTGCAGTGGGAGGATTTTGGCCACGTCCTCCTTGTCGATGAAGCGGTCGATCTTGCCATCGCAGTCGCAGGTGATGTCCGCGAGCACGGCGCGGTGAAGCGGGCGCTCGTCGAGGCGGTGGATCGGCATCACGGGGAAGATCTGCTCGATCGCCCACGAGTCGGGCAGTGACTGGAACAAGCTGAAGTTGCCGTAGTAGTAATCGACCAGCGTGGAGGAAAGCTCGCGGAGGTCTTCCGGTACTTCGTCGAGATCGTTGAGGAGCTTCGAGATCTTGGTGAGGATGTGCCAGAACCAAGCTTCGGCGAGGCCGCGTTCGCGCAGGGTGGCACTGCCGTAGAAGAATTGCGGCGCGCATCTGGTCGCGATAGTAGATCGCGTCGTTGAAGCACTCCTGGAGGTTCTTTTTGGTGATGACTCTTGTTGACCTCGATGATGTTCAGCAGGTTCTGCGGTGCATTATCCGGAACGGCAGGAGCCTTGCTCCGTGGTCTGTGCGCTGGTGACGTCCAGAATGTTGAAGACGAGCACCGAGTAGTAGGACACCACCGCACGGCCGGATTCGGAGATCAGGTTCGGGTGGGCCACGCCGGCCTTGTCACAGATCTGCGGCGATCGTTTCGACCACGTCCGCACAGTATTCCTGATACCGAGTAGTTGCAGGAGGAGTGGAAGTTGGTGTGGGAACCGTCGTAGTCGACCGCCATGCCGCCGCCGATGTCGAGCACGCCCATGGGTGCGCCTTCCTTGATCAGGTCGCAGTACATGCGGGTCGCCTCGGTGGCGCCTTCGCGGATCGCACGCGATGTTCGGGATCTGGCTGCCCTGGTGGTAGTGCAGCATCTTCAGACAGCCGAGGTAGCCGGAGTCCTTGAGGCGGTCCACCGACCTCGATGACCTGCGGCGGCGCTGAGACCGAACACGGACTTGTCACCGGCACTCTCGCTCCAGTGGCCGGAGCCGCGGGTGGAGAGGCGTGACGCGCACGCCGAGGTTCGGCAGGATGCCGAGTTTGCGGGAGCGTTCGAGAATCAGGTCGAGCTCGGAAGGCATTTCGAGCACGAGCATCACGCGAAGGCCCATCTTCTGGGCGTTGAGCGCGAGGTCGATGAACTCTTCGTCCTTGTAGCCGTTGCACACGAGGTAGGCCTCCGGGTCGTGCATGTGGGCGAGCGCGGCGATCAGCTCGGGCTTGGAGCCGGCTTCGAGGCCATAGTGGAACTGCTTCCCGAACTCGGCGATTTCCTCGATAACCTGACGCTGCTGGTTGACCTTGATCGGATAGACGCCGCGGTAGCTCGCCCTTGAAGCCGCACGTCCTTGATTGCCTTGCGGAAGGAGGTCGTTGATCTCGGCGATGCGGTTGTGCAGCAGATCGCGGAAACGCAGCAGGACGGGAAGGTGGGTGCCGCGGTCGCGGAGGCCCTCGATGACTTCGTGCAGCGAGACGTCGGCCGTGCCGTTGTCATCGGTGAGGTTCACCGTGACGTCGCCATGCTTGTTGACACCGAAGAATCCGTGTCCCCAGTTGTCGATGCCATAGAGCTCGGCGGACTTGGCGGGAGACCAGTCCTTGTTCGCCTTGCGCTTGGCGGTTTTCTCGGCGGTGTCGGTCGGAGGAACCATGGCGGGAGGAAAACGCCATTTTGCGGGAAAATAAAGGGGAACTCGCGATGGGGCGGGATTTTCACCGAAGGCTTGCCGCAGCAGGGATTTTTCGCTCAAAGGAGGGCATGACCGAACGAAAGGCCATTTGTGTCCAGGGATTGCTGCCCTTCCTCCTTCTGATCGCGGCCATTGGAGCCACCGTGGCGACCGGCAAGCATCTGGTCATCCTGCGGGAGGCACCCTGATCTGATGATCCTGATCGTGCCGGTGGCGATCCTGTGGCTGAAGGGTCTGTTCATCGTTTCTCCGAACGAAGCGAAGGTTCTCACCTTCTTCGGCAAATACACCGGGACTGTCCGTGAACCGGGCTTCTGGTCTTGCCAATCCATTTGCCAACAAGAGGCTCGATCTCACTCAAAGTGAGCAATTTCCAGAGCCCCCAGCTCAAGGTGACGATGCCCACGGCAACCCCATCGAGATCGCCGTGTCATCGTCTGGCGGGTGGTGTCCGCCAAGGCGTTCTTCGACGTCGAGAACTTATCAGGCGTTCATCAACATCCAGTGCGAGACGGCGTTGCGCCATCTGGCCAGTCACTTCCCGTATGAGCCGCATCAGGCGGGCGAGCTTTCCCTGCGCGGGTCCCCGGAGCAGGTCGGGACCACGATGCAGAAAGAGCTCCAGGATCGTGTCGGAACGGCGGGGATCGAGATTCTGGAAGCCCAGCTCTCCCACCTCGCCTACAGCCCGGAAATCGCCCAAGCCATGCTCCGCCGCCAGCAGGCCGCGGCCGTGATCGCCGCCCGCCAACTTATCGTGGATGGCGCGGTCGGCATGGTGGAAGTCGCCCTGCGGAAGCTGGAGAGCGACGGCATCGTCAATCTCGATCAGGCCCAGAAGGCGGTCATGGTGAACAACCTCATGATTTCGCTCGTCTCCGAGTCCCACATGCAGCCGGTGCTGGCGACGGGGAATGTGAGTTGAAGTAGCGCAAGTTTTCAACTTGCGCATGGGTGGAGATGAGTTTCTTCACCCTGCTGGAGGGAGAATGCTCCTGGAAATTCGTAGCTGAACTAACGGGGGCACGTACGCATGGCCGACAGTGAATCCAACGGCTCTGGAGCTGCAATTCTTGGAATATACTGTTCAGCGAAGATCGCTCGAACGGCTGCGCTCTTGCTGAAGCGTATGCGCGCGGAGAATGGCTTCCAATTCCTGGATCCGGTTGGCCAGGAAGCCCGAGGTGCTGTTGGATTCTATCGTGTTTCCCTATTAACCTTAGC
>JASGJM010000021.1:0-19089 GCA_049840755.1 Luteolibacter sp.
TACTTCGTTCAGTTGCGTATTGCTAAGGTTAATAGGGAAACACGATAGAATCCGAACAGCACCTATCGCCGGATGCTTCACGCCGTTGAAGGTTGTCGTCTTCACCATCGTGTAGTGAGCCATGTCATCGAAGACGACGACATCACCCACCTCCAGCGGACGGTGGAACGCGAAGTCGCCTGTGACATCGCCCGCCAGACAGGTAGGACCTCCGATCCGATAGACGAATGCGGCCTCGGGATTGTGCAATGCCGGATTGGAGGAGGGCTCGCCAGCCGGGTGATAGAACTCACCCGCGAACGTGACGGCGGGCAGGGCTTCCTGCTCCACCGGGGGTTCATGGCGGTCCACCAGATAAACATCCGGGCGGTAGGGCATCTCCAGCACGTCCGGCATGTGGGCGGTGGCGGAGATGTCTAGGATGGCCAGCTTGTGCCCTGCGGATTCGAAAACATCCAGCACGGTTGAACGCAGCACGCCGGTGTGGATGGCTGCGGCTTCACCGGGCTCCAGCCAGACCTCCACGCCGTATTTGGCCTTGGTTTCCTGCACCAGGCGGACAAGCAAGGTGCGGTCGTAGAAGGGCTTGGTGATCCAGTGACCGCCGCCCATGTTGAGGTAGGTGAACTGCTTCGAGCGCAGCAGATGACCGAACTTCTCCTCCACTGCGACGAGGGTCTTCTCCAAGTCGTCGGAGTTCTGTTCGCAGAGGGTGTGGAAATGGAGACCGGATAGTCCGGTAAGATCCACGCCCTCCAATTGATCCGCCGTGATGCCGAGTCGGGAGCCGGCCACGCAGGGATCGTAGAGCGGGGTGCTGCCGGTGGAGCACTGGGGATTCACGCGCAGGCCGCAGAGAAGATCGCCGCTCTTGAAGCGTGGGTGAGCCATCACGATCTCCGAAAACGGAACCACTGCGAGAGTGAGTTGAAATCGAGATGGTCGGTGAATTCGCACAGCTCACGGATGTCCTCTTCCGTGTAACCGGGCGAGTAGGTCACGACATGCTTTCCAAAGTAATCGCGTGCCAGCAGCCCCTCCCAAAGGCCGGACGCGCAGCAGCCATCCAGATAGGGACGGATGGTGTCAAAAGCCTTCCAACAGGAGAACCCTTTCAATGCGAGCACCAGCTTGCAGCCGGCGGCATCAGCGGTCTCGCGGAGGATACGGGCATTGCGCTCAAGAGCGGGCAAGGAGATGACGTAGGCGGCGGACACGCGCGCACGTTAGACCCGGCTTTCATCCCGTAAAAGGAAAAGCGCCGGAGTGGTATGCGCTACCAATTCTCCGTCGTCTCAGGGCGATGGTTCGGGTTGCGACAGACTGCCGCTGCTTCACCAACTTGCGGCTGGGTCTTGGATAACTGGTAGGGGGTGCCATCAAGAGGGCACAGAGTACCTCCTTCGAGGTCGACGAATTTGCCGGGGCCGATGATTTGCTTCCAGTCCACCGGTCCACCGGGGTTGATTCCGTTCATCCCACACCAGGATCGCACCGCTTGCTGGATGAATTTCTGCTGCATGATGCAGTTCAGCCGACAGGTTCGTTCCCTCCATGAGGTGAAGAGGAGAGCGCCTCCCGTCGCCGAAGCTGCCACCAGAAGGGTGATGGCGACGCCGCGGATCCAAGATTTGAGCATTGGCGTGCTCCTAGCATTTCGGGAGCCCGCCTGTCAGTGAAAACTGAAAGGCATGCTGGATCGCGGAGATACGTAAACACAAAGCGCGACTCCCGCCAAGGGAGCCGCACTTTTGAAAAGTGTCAGTTACGCCACTTGGAACGCAGCCGCCTGTTCCTGTGTCAGCTCGATGAACTGCCACGGCAGGCCGTGTTCGTTCAGATCGGCCATGAAGGCATCCGGATCGTACTGCTCCATGTTCCAAACGCCCGGCTTGCGCCAGTTGCCTTCCAGCATCTGCTTCGCGCCGATCATCGCCGGGACGCCGGTGGTGTAGGAGATGGCCTGGGAGCCGACTTCGGCGAAGCAGGCTTCGTGGTCACAGATGTTGTAAATGTAGATCGCCTTCGGCTGGCCGTCCTTCACGCCGGTGATGACGTTGCCGATGCAGGTCTTGCCCTTGGTGGTCTGGCCGAGTTCGCCCGGGTCCGGGAGGACCGCCTTGAGGAACTGGAGCGGGATGATTTCCACCCCTTGGTAAACGACCGGGTCGATGCGGGTCATGCCGACGTTCTGGAGCACTTCGAGATGCTTCAGGTAGTTCGGCGAGAACGACATCCAGAACTGGGCGCGCTTGATCGTGGGGATGTGCTTCACGAGGGACTCCAGCTCCTCATGATACATGCGGTAGATTTCATAGGTGCCGACACCCTGCGGGCAGGTGAAGGCTTGATGCTTCGACATCGGCGGCGGTTTCGACGAATTCGCCATTTTCCCAGTGGCGGCACTCGGCGGTGACCTCGCGGATATTGATCTCCGGGTTGAAATTGGTGGCGAAGGCCTTGCCGTGGTTGCCGCCGTTCACATCGATGATGTCCAGGGTGTGGATCTCGTCGAAGTGGTGCTTCAGCGCCCAGGCGGTGAATACATTGGTCACGCCGGGGTCGAAGCCGGAGCCGAGCAGGGCGGAGCCGGCCTTCCGAAGCCATTTTTCCTGATAGCGCCCACTGCCAGGAGTATTCGAACTTCGCGACGTCCTTCGGCTCGTAGTTGGCGGTGTCGAGGTAGTCCACCCCGGCTTCGAGGCACGCGTCCATGATGGTCAGATCCTGGTAGGGCAGAGCGACGTTGATCACCAGGGTCGCGCCGGTCTTGCGGATGAGCTCGGCGGTCTGGTTTGGATCGTCGGCGTCGACCTGGGCGGTGGCGATGTCCCGGCCGGTGCGCGTTTTTGACCTATGCGGCGATGGCATCGCACTTCGAGTTGGTGCGGGAGGCGAGGGTGATTTCGCCGAAAACGGAGGGAACCATGGCGCATTTGTGGGCGACGACGCTGCCGACTCCCCGGCGCCGATGAGGAGAACCTTGTTCATGGGATGAGAATTGCGGCCCACAGGGGTGGGGAAAAGGGGGCTGGCTGGCAAGAAATTCCCGGGAACTTTCCTGCCGCCAATGCAACTTTTACCGGCAACTTTTCGATCGCACGGCGTTTCCATCACTGTAAGGCTCGTGCCGCACGGCCTTCCGCCCATCATTTTCAAAGAATGAAAACCACCCGCAAACTCCGTTCCGCCGCCCGACGCGGTTTCACCCTCCTCGAAATGGTCATCGTTCTGGGCATCATTGCCATGATCCTCGGTGGTGCGATTTTCGCCATGAAGGGCATCGGCAACTCGGCCAAGATCACCCAGGTGAACGCGGACTTCAGTTCCATCGGCAACGCCTTGGAAATGTACAAGATCAACGCGGGAAATTACCCGACCAAGCAGGAAGGTCTGGACGCGCTGGTTCATCGCCCTGCGAGCGCCAAGCGCTGGGCTTCCAGCATGAGCCAGGTTCCGACCGATCCTTGGAAGAACCCTTACGGCTATTTCTTCCCGGGCCGCAAGAAGCCTGCTGAGCCTGAGATTGTGAGCAAGGGGCCGGACGGCATGGAAGGAACCGAAGATGACCTCAGCAGCCAGGACTAATTTCCAGGCTCCCGGTGCCCGCCAAGCCGGTGGCTTCACCCTGATGGAAATCGTCATGGTGCTGGCCATCGTGGCGATGGTGATCGGCGGTGCGGTCGGCTTGATGGTGTATCACTCCTCAGAGCGGCATTTGCGGAGCGCTTCCGCGGATGTCGAGGTGATGGCCAAGCGAGCGCGAACCATCGCCCTCCTCCAGCAGAAGCCCTATGCGATGGTATTCCTTCCCGGCAAAGTGCTTTTGATGCCCTTGGCCGAGTCAGCAGGGGTGAGCGATGCCATGTCTTCCAGCCGTGGTTCCTCGCGCTCCTCTCACTCCGCTGCCAAAGCCACCGATGAGGATCAACCTTCTCCGGAAGAGGCGGCTCGACAACCGATCCGCGATGAACTGGTGCTCGATCAGGATATCACCATGACGGTCCGCAGGTGGGCGAGTGACAAGTGGCTCACCATGGACGAAAGGCGCCCCCAGATCTGGCGGTTTGATCCGGAAGGCTTGTGCGAGCCGCTTTCGGTCCGGCTGGCCTATGAGGATAGCTGGATCGAGAACTATTTCAATGCCCTGACGGCTGCCGTCACGGATACGGCTACAGAATTCAAATGATCTCCCGCCCTCCCATCTCCCGTTTTCGCAAGGGTTTCCTCATGCTTGAGGTGATCCTGGCTCTGGGTGTGTTCTCGGTCGGAGCGACGGGTTTTGTAGTCGCGATCCGGAGAATGGGAATGGCTGCCCAGTTGGCCCAGAGTGAGATGAAAATCACCCGCATTCTGGAGAGCGCGCTGGATGAGGCCGTCTCACGGCCGACGATGGAGGAGGGGACCACCACCATGAATCTGGTGGAGTCGGATACCGAGATCACCACGAAGATCGAGGCGATGCAGGATCAGCTGCAGAATCAGGACGGCCAAGCCCTGCAGGAAATGTATCTCATTACGGTGACCGCGCGGTGGGTCGAAAACAATCAGGATCAGGAGCGCTCCGCACGCACCTGGCGCTATTCCCGCATGTATCAACCATGAGGCCGGTCCTTTCATCCCGTCGCTCCCTCGGGTTCACCATGCTTGAAATGGTGATGGCCCTGCTGCTCATGACCATCGTCATCGGCATGGTGTTCAGGGCTTCCAAGGCCTCGCTTTCGCTGGCGACGGCGGTGACCAATTCTCAGAACGAGGAGATGCTGCACCAGGCATTTTTCGATCTCCTTTCCCGCCGGTTTGCGGCTCTTCCGGGGAACACCCGGTTTGATCTGAAATATCAGGAAGGGACGCAGATCACTTCCGACCTGACCCTCCAGAATGTGCCGCTCGGCTTCACGTGGGGAGGGGAGGAGCGCATTGCCAAGGCGGTTCAGCTTTCCACCGTCCGCCGCAGTGACGGTTATCTCAACATCGTCCTGCGCTACTACGAGAATGAGATTTTGGAAGGGTCTACCCAGACTGTGAACGAGTCGAACAGCTCGACTCTCGATGACAAACCCTTCGCTGAGATCGTGCTGTTGGAGGATGTGAACTACTTCGAGTGGCAGGTCATGGATGGCCGCACCATGGAATGGCAGTATGACTGGGACATCCAAGGACGCATGCCGTTGCTCCTTGAGCTGAAAATCGCGTTTGGTGCCCAAGGCCAGGAGATCCGTCATGTGTTTTGGCTTACGCCCAAGCAGAATCCGGAGGTGCTGATGCGGCAACTTGGCCAATCCCAGAATACCAGCACGGGTGGAAACCAAGGTGGCGGCGGTTCAGGTGGCGGCGGTCCAGGTGGCGGCGGTCCAGGTGGCGGCGGTCCAGGTGGCGGCGGTCCAGGTGGCGGCGGTCCAGGTGGCGGCGGTCCAGGTGGCGGCGGTCCAGGTGGCGGCGGTCCAGGTGGCGGCGGCGGCGGTGGCCGTGGTCAAGGCGGCGGAGGAGGAGGCTTCGGCGGCGGCGGCGGCGGCGGCGGCGGCGGCTTTGGTGGTGGTAGACCAGGAGGTGGGCGATGATTGTCACCGGCATTCGGAACTCTCGTTCCCGTGGCATGGCCTTGCTTGCGGTCATCTGGCTGATCGCGGTTCTCGGGTTGGCCTGCCTTGCGGCTCTACGGGTTGTGAAGTTCGATATGGATATAGCTTCCGCAAAAATCCATGGCTTTGAGGCGAAACAGCTCGCTGAAATGGGGGTGGCGGTCGCCTCCAATCCAGCTGTGAAACCTAGCGACCCGATCCTTCACTACACGGAAGACGGCGGAGAAGGCTTCGACGTGAAAATTTCCTCGGAGGGCGCTCGCTTTAATATCAACGCCATCCTCCAACGGGACGACAAAGCTCTGCTTCGCAAGATCTTCACCGATTGGGGCTTGGAGGTGGAAGAGGCTCAGGCGGTTTCGGATGCTCTCGGCGACTGGATCGACTCCGATGATGAGGTGGCGCTCAATGGGGCGGAGAAGGACTGGTATCTTCAGCAGGGACGGGTCAACCAGCCGTTCAATCATCCCTTCTACAGCTTGGACGAAATGCGTCTCGTCCGAGGCATGGATCGCGTGGAGGCTGTGAAGCCGGATTGGCGGAATTGGTTCACGATTTGGAGCGGTGGTTCCTTGGACCTCAATGAAGCCTCCGCCGAACTCATCGCCGCCGCCGCCGAGGTGCCGGCTGAGACTGCGGATCAGGTGGTGGAGCGCGTCCGGGGTTCCGATGGCATCCGCAATACCGATGACGATGTTCCTTTCCAAAGCGCGGCGGAGGCGCTTGCCTTGCTCGGTGTCGACACCAACGGTCGTCAGGACATTGTCCAGCGCTTTACCGTCAATGACTCCACCGTGCGGATCGAGAGCGTCGGCCACGGTGAGGGATCGACCCGCAAGATTTCCTTGATTCTACGCAACCGCACCGGCCGACCGGCCATCCTAGAACGATCTGAAGAAGTGATTCCGTGAGCAAACAGTCCGACAACGTCATGCTGGTCCCCGGTGAATCCGGGTGGGAAATTTGGTCGGGCTCGGCCGCAACAGGGTTTACCTTGGTTTCGACGGCTCCTACTTCGAGGGTGTCCGATGTCACTGGAATTCCCGCAGGGGAGTTGACTCTGTTGTTTCCGGTTCGCGCCGTTACCGCTCTGCCGCTCAAGGTGACGAGTCAGGATGCTTCCTTGTTCCCGGAACTGGCGTCCATGCACGCCGAGCGACAGGGGTTGCGTCCCGACCCCATGGCCGGGCAGCTCACCGATCAATTTGTCATCGCCCATGAAGGCGAGGGCACCTCGATTTTGTCCGTGGTACTGCGCCCGCCGGGTGATGGCGATATTCCAACCCGGGGACCGAAGGAATTCGATCTGTCCGCGCGCGCTATCCCATATCAGGGAGACTCCTTGGTCTTGTGGAAGGAGTTCGACCGGTGGGTGTTCGCCTTGTCCGCCGGTGGGCGGCTTGTCTATTGCCAGTCCACCGGGGTGGATGCCCCGTCTCCGGACGCTTCCACGATGCGCGAGATCCGCCTCGCCATGATCCAGCTTTCGCTCCAGGGGATGGAGTGCCGTCCATCCAGGGTTGTGATCTATTCCCATACGGGGGCGGATGCTGCGGCGTTGGAGGCTGCTCTGGGCATTCCTGTCCAAGTGCTTCCGAAGCCTGCTCCGGTTCTGCCTGAGCCCCATAGCAAATTGCTGCCGGCGGATGTCCGGGCGGCACGTCGGGACGCCCAGCGTCGCCAGCAGATGATTGCTGCCGTAGCTCTCGTCGCTTTGGCTTACATCGCCGGTCTCGGTTGGTGGGGATACACCTATTGGAAGACCAACCGCAAGGCCACCCAGTTACGTGCGGCCGCCCACGAAGTCGCCCCGCAGCGGGAGGCCTACCAGCAGCACCTTGCCAAATGGGACGAGCTGGCCTCGGTGGTGGATATCAACAAGTCTCCGGTGGAGATTCTTTACCGTGTCTCGATTGGCCTTCCCTCTGGAAATTCGGTTCGCCTCAAGAGCGCGGATATCGATGGGAATGAGATCAAGATCCAAGGGCTGGCGCAGCAGCCCGCGCCGATCAAGCAGTTCGACCTGAACTTGAGAAAAAGCGACCAATTGGTCGGCTACACTTGGGATAACCAGGAACCCAGCCAGTCGAACAAAGGGTGGGAGTTCACCTTTGCGGGTCATGCTCCGGGTTCCACCGGCATGAAATAACGATTTGTCATCGGGAAAAACCGACAAATCCACCGCCCGGTGGCTTTCTATGATCGTTCCGGCCCGCTCGGAACCGCCTGATCCTCCTGTTTCTTCTCTTTTCTCATGTCTTCCAACGAAAAACGCCTGCTCTCATTCCTCGGTATCGGCGTATTCATTCTGCTGAACATCTTCGGATTGGTGAAACTCAAGCAGCTTCACGCTGAAGCCGGGACGAAGCAATTGTCCGCTCAACGGGAGTATGACATGGCCAAATCCGCGCTCGAAATGAGGGATCAGGTTGCTCAGGAGATGGATTGGCTTGAGCAGCATGAACCGAAGCCTCAAGAAGAGCAGGACGTGCAAAGTGCACTGCAACAGCTGGTCGAGCGGGAAGCTGTCTCCCGTGGTCTGACGATCAAGAGCCAGAAACTTCTACCGACAGACGTGGCGAAGGCTTTTTACCACCGCGCCAAGGTTGAATTCACCGTGAACGGCACCGAAGATGCCTTGTACAAGTGGATCGGCCGCCTTCAGGTGCCCAGCGAGTTCCGCGCGGTGACTTTCCTGCAATTGAAGCCCAATCACGACGACGATACCCGGATCGATGCCAAGCTGACGATCGAGCAATGGTTCGTTCCACAACCCTCAAACCTCTGAGGCCATGAAAGCATCCAGATTCTTCATTCCATTGACTTGTCTTTTGCTCGCGCCCGCAGCCTTCGCTGCAGGGCCGGTGGAAAAGCGCCAGGATAGCTACTACAGCCGACTGTGGTCGAATTCGCCATTCACCACCAAGCCGGACGTTCCCCCGCCGACTGAGAAAAATCCTTTCGAGGACTATGCCTTGAGCGCGGTGATGCCGCTGCCACGGGGAGGTTACATGGTGGTGGTGCAGAACAAGAAGAAGCCGGATGAACGGCTGACGATCCTGCCCGACCAGCCTTCCGATTTCAAGTTGGTGGAAGTGCTCAAGGGGGACGGCAAGCCTCGTTCCATGTCGGTCAAACTGTCCAATGCCAGCGGGTCCAAGACGGGGACAGTCTTGTTTGATGAGAAACTCCTGACGATCAAGCAACCGGTCCAGAAGAACCCGGGCAATCCGAACAACCCGAACAATCCCAATGGTGCTGGTGTACCAGTTCCTGGAGCCCCGGGCGCTCCCGTGGCGAACAACCCCAATCCGGTGGTGACTACCGGCAATCCGGGAGCTCCGACCACCGGCGGCTTCGAGCACCGCGGTGGCGGCAACAACGGAGGTGGGGGATTCAACAATAATAGCAACAATACCAACACTTCCTCAGCCGCAGGCGTGAGACCTCCTCGTCCACGCGTCGTTCCCTCTCAAGGCGGAGGGAATGGATCCTCGGGCGGACGCCGTTGATCTCATCTATTTTCCCTCCATCCAGCACGCTTTTGTTCCTCATGCACGCCATCCGTCGTCTTATCCCTCTCGGCTTGATCGCTCTTTCGAGCGCGTTTGCCCAGGAAGCCGCTGAGCAAGATCCCGCTCCGATCCCGCCGGGGGTCCCTGGGGCTGCGACTCCCAATCAGAATCCGAACCCCAATCCTAATCCTGCCCCCAATCCGACCCCGGTCGTGCCTGCGCCGGGCGGCAATCGCGGGCCTGGAGGCAATCGTGGACCCGGCGGCAACCGTGCGGCTGCTCCTGCCCCAGGAGCGGCGGCTGGCAATCAGGACAACGTTCCGCTGGATCAACACCAACTGAACGAAACGATCAATGGTCAGAAGGTGACGGGTGCTGAATTGGCCGATTACTATCACGAATTCACGGGGCGCCGTGTGGTCGTGTCCGTGGCGGCCTCCCAGGCGGAGTTTTCGTTCATCCTGCAAGCGAGCCAGAACGATCCGCTGACCTTCAAGAAGGCGGCAGATTTGCTCAAAATGGCTGCTCTGACTGAAGGTTTCGTCTTCGTGCCTGCTGGTGACGGTGTGGATCGACTTTTGTTCTCCGCGAACCCACAAAATAATCCGAAAAACTTGGTTGGCGTTTATAACGAGAATGATGTGCTGCCCGAAGAGGATTCGGTCATCGCTTATGTGATGAACTTCCGTTACTTGAAGCCGGATCAAGCACTTCAGATCTTCAATACGGTGACCGGTCAGGCGAATCCTGGCTATGGCTCGATCGCAGCTGTGGCGAATGCCTCCGCTCTTGTGATCACTGAAAATTCCTCGGTTATCCGCAAGCTCATCCAGCTCAAGGAGGAGATCGACAAGCCCTCAGGCGATGTGAAGTCCAAGTTCATCAAGGTGCAGTATGCGGACGTGACCGAACTGGCTCAGACCTTGAACGAATTGTTCAGCGCTCAGCAACAGGCTCAGCGGACCGCTGGCGTGCAGCGTGAAGTGGCCCCTGTCCAAGGGCCAAATGGTGCGGTTGCTGGCGGAAATCGCGCTGGCGCCTCGACCGCAGGGGAAGAAAATCCACCACAGATCGTGCCGGATCCACGCACCAACCGCATCTTCATCATGGGGCGCCCGGTTGACCTCGTGTTCGTGGAGCAGCTTGTAAAGGAATTCGACACCAAGACCGATGACCGCAACTTCCTGCGCCGGAAGCTGCGCTTCCTGTCTGCGGGTGATTTCCTGCCGATCGCCGGAGACGCCCTGACCCGTGCCTTCACGGGAACTGGATCCGGTGGCGGTGGCGCTGGCGGCGGCAGTGCTGCCGGAGCGAATTTCGGCGGCGGCGGTGGTGGTAATCGCAACAGCGGCACGACGGGTGGACGCAGCAGTGGTTCTTCCGGTAGCCGTACCAGCAGCCTGGGCTCGAGCTCGTCTTCTTCCAGCGGCAGCTCCTTCGGTTCGAGTGGTAGCTCCTCCGGAAGCGGCTCCAGCGGCTCTGGCAGCATGGGTGCCAGCTCGCTCTCCGACCCGAATGTATCGACCGCTCCTCAGTCGCTCCTTGTCGGCCGCACACTGCTTGTCGCGGACAATATCACCAACTCCATCATCGTGCAGGGTCCTCCGGCGAGCGTGGAAGTGATCGAGAAGCTCCTGAACGAGGTCAACGTGAAGGCGGACCAGGTGATGATCTCCACGGTCTTCGGCCAGCTCACGCTGAACGACAACCTCGACTACGGCATCGATTACCTGAAGACCTTCGGTAACAAGAAGACCGGCTGGGCAGGCAGCAATACGCCCACCACCGGATCGCCATCGACCCCGATCAATCCTGCCGATCTGCTTCTTCCTACGGACTTCCCGGCGAGCAACGGCTTGAACATCTACGGCACCATCGGGCGCTCGTATAACATCTACCTGAACGCCCTCCAATCGACGGGTAACTTCACGGTTCTCTCCCGCCCGAGCATCTACACCGCGAATAACAAGAAGGGCCTGATCTCCTCCGGTCAGCAGATCGCGGTGCCGACCAATACCTATAACAATACTGGCAGTGGTGGAACGACCGGCGGTCTTCAGACCAACATCGAATACAAGGATGTCGTGCTGAAGCTGGAAGTGATTCCGCTGATCAATTCCGGAGATGAAATCACCCTCCAGATCGCCTTGATCAGCGACGAAGTGGGTGCCGATCAGACCGTGGGTGAGCTGACGGTGCCAACCATCATCACTCGTGAGATGACCACCACCGTCACGGTGCCGAACAACCAGACCGTCGTGCTGGGTGGTCTGATCATCTCCCGCGACCGCAACAGCGAGAGCGGCATCCCGGTGCTCAGCAAGATCCCCTATCTCGGCAAGCTTTTCTCCAGCACCTCCAAGGACAAGGAGAAGTCCGAGCTGCTGATTTTCATGCAGCCCTCGATCGTCCGTTCTGACAAGCATCTGGACGCCGTGCAGTCCGATATGGATCGTCGTTTCAGCCTGGCTCCGGATCTCCGCAACTTCGGTGACGGCCCTGGCTCCATTCCTCCGCCGGATGGCATCGTGCCCACCAGCGACAAGAATGCGAAGAACACCAAGGCCGGCAAGAAGGCCACCTCGGACTACGACGCTCCCGCAAAGACCGCGACGTCCGGCACCAAGGCATTCCGCCGCCAGCGTTGAGGTGAAACACTAGTCTTTTCCGATTCATTCCACGGCCATCCGGCAGTCCTGCCGGGTGGCCGTTTTGCATTTCCCGGAACATGAATTGATTCGCATTTCGAGCCATCCGGGGCTATGCCTAACAAACTGATGAAACTGCGATTCTGCGGCGCTGCCGGCACGACGACGGGTTCCCAGCATCTGCTGGAAGTGAACGGCAAGCGCATCCTGCTCGACTGCGGGCTGTATCAAGGCAGCCGGAAGCACGCTTACGACGTGAACTGCTGTTTCCCGTACTTCGAGCCGTCTTCGATCGATGCCGTGATCCTCTCGCACGCGCATATCGACCATTCCGGCAATCTTCCCAATCTCTGCCGCAAGGGCTTCAGCGGAAACATCTATGCCACGGATGGCACGCGCGATCTCTGCCAGATCATGCTGGCGGACTCCGCGCACATCCAGCAGGGCGATATCGAGTGGCTGAACAAGCATCGCCTCCGTGAAGGACTGCCACCTGCCGAGCCACTCTATTCACAGCAGGATGCGGAGCACTGCCTCCGGCAGTTCGTCACGATCAGCTATGACAGGCCGATGTATGTCTGCGATGGGGTGCAGGTCACGTTCATCGACGCAGGGCACATCCTCGGCAGCGCGCAGGTGCTGCTAGAGATTGAGGATAAGGAGGACGGCCGTAAAAAGAGATTCCTGTTCTCAGGGGACGTGGGCAGGGGAGGGAATGAGATCCTGCGTGATCCGGTTCCGGTGCCCGATGTGGACTTCGTGCTTATGGAGAGCACCTACGGCGGTCGTGAGCACGAAGCTCCCCCGGGGGAGAGCGAATACTTCGCTAGGCTCATCCATGAAGCACTGGAGCGAGGGGGCAAGATTCTGATCCCGGCCTTCGCGGTAGAGCGTACCCAGCAGATCTTGTTCATGCTGCATGAACTTTTCACGGACGGGAAGATTCCCGACATGCCGGTGTACGTGGACAGCCCGCTGGCGGTGAGTGCGACGGAGATCTACCGCCTCCATCCGGAGTGCTTCAATGAAGAGGTCTATGAGGCGCTGTTCGAGAAGCAGAATCCCTTCGGGTTCGAGAACCTGACCTTGGTGCGCAGCGTGAGAGGATCGATGGAACTGAACAATCTCGATGGCAGGGCGATCATCATTGCTGCCTCGGGCATGTGCGAGGCGGGGAGAATTCTCCACCATCTCAAAAACAACATCGGCGACCCGCGAACCACGGTGCTGTTCGTGGGCTACTGCGCGGACAATACGCTTGGCCGCCGGATTCGGGACGGGGAGAAAGAGGTGCCGATTTTGGGCTCCCGCTACCGGGTTCGGGCTAGAATCGAGGCGGTGGATTCCTTCTCCGGCCATGCGGATCACTCGGAATTGCTCGATTGGTTCGATCGGATGGGTGGGAAGAAAGAAAAAGTCTGGCTGGTTCATGGCGAGCCGGATCATGCCGAGGCTCTGCGTCAGGCTTTGGCCGCCAAGCACTCCGGTGCGGTCGAGGTTGCCAGACTGGGAGAAACGGTGGAATTCTGACGCAAGAATTTCACCGAAATGCTTGCCAAGCCCGATCGCGGACCTTAATCATCCGGCCCGGCCGAAAGCGCGGTTAGCTCAGTGGTAGAGCACATCGTTCACACCGATGGGGTCGCAGGTTCGAACCCTGCACCGCGCACCATTTAAGGCTCTGATTCCCATGAGGTTATGGAAATGTTTGGGTTCAAATACGATCCCAATACGATAAGAAAAACATGCGGGATGCGTGTTGATGCGAAATGATGCTGTTCAGATGAACCGTCCGGTCGTATCCGTGCGGCATGTGCTCCCGGTATCGAATCGCCAAGTTCATGGATGCCCAGCCTCCGCCGATTGAAAAATGGGATGAGGTGATGGCGTCGTTTCCCGTCCGGAATGAGGAAGATGAAATTTGGCCAGCCTACCAAACTCCGGTGGTGGCAATCGGCAGTTCGGGCAGACCGACCGCGTGTGCGATGCGGTGGGGGTTCAAAGATCCGGGAGAAAACCGGATGCATTTAACCGCGGTTGAAAGCGTGCGGCTCCCCAAGTGGGCCGGCGGGCGTCGCGCGGTGGTGCCGGCAATTTCGTTCTACGAAACCGACTGGCAACGTGAGTGGTGGTCGTTCCATCAAAGCCGCTGGGAACCGATGTGGCTGGCTGGACTGTGGCACAAGCGCAGCGACGGGCTTTCCTTCACCCTGTTCACGAAACCCGCCGTCAAGCCGGTGAAGGATATTCACGATCGCATGGCGTGCCCGCTGGCGTGGGATGAGGCGGAACAATTCCTAGCCGGTGATTGGCCACCCGGTCGCGCAAGCCGAGTCCGTCTTTCCGGGCTGCCTGCACTCGATCGGGACCGCGGGAAAGGAAGGCGGCGGGTGCAGAAAGCTGATGGCAGCCCGAAATTGTTCGATGATGATGAGCCGCTCTAATGGCTAGCAAAATGGCCACCGCATCGGGTGGCCATTTTGGGAATCCAGAAAGAGAATTACTGCTCGATCAGGATGCAAGCGCGGCGCGTGCCGCCTCGATCCAGCCTGCGGCTTGCTTGACCTTGCTGGTATCGGCGGAGAATTCTTCCCAGGTGGGGAGCGGGTCGCCGTTGAATGCCACACCGCCCACGGCTTCGCAGTAGGCCGTATAGGACCGACCGGCCGCCGCGCGAATATCTTCGTCGGATGGCGTCTGCTTGCCGGCGACGTCGTCCGCATGCAGAAACTCCTTCGATTGATACGAGCACGAAACGTATTCGGGGCAGGGCACGATGGCGATATTGCACGCCGTGGAACCCGGGAGGGTATCGATTACGATTCCGGCCTTGGGAAGGCCATTGAGTATTCCGACGACACGGTCGCCGACCTTTACTTCACGTCCATTCTTGTAGTGCATATCTGTATTGGGAAATGGGGGTCTTCGTTCACTCGCCGTCCTTTTTCTTGAACCACTTCCGGACCAGCAGTTCGACGCCTTCGAGGCCGATCCATGCGAGGAACGCGACGGCGCCGGAGGTGAACAGCACGTGGTCGGCATCCGGCGTCCAACCGAGGTAACGGAGTGCCATCGGTGCCACCACGAGGCCGGAGCCCATCGAGGTCACGAAGGCGCGGGCGTAGCCGCCTTGGGTCTTCGGCGGGTGCATGCAGATCCGAACCGCCGCGCCGATGAGGGCACCGCAGATGCACCAGAGCCGCAACGTCGAGTCCGAGGCGATGACGATGTTGTCCGGGGTGATGCCGGATTGCTGCACAGCCTCGGTCTGCAGGGCGGCAACGCCGGCGGTGAAGGCACCCATGATGAACAGGGTGAGCTTGGCAAAACCGTGGGAGCTGGCGGCGGCGGTGGTGGCGGCAATCATGGAATGGCGTATTTGGCTCCGCCGATGATCGTCACGGTGCAGTTCTTCATTTCGAAGCGAGTGGCAGTGGCTCCGCTATCGTAGGTACGCGCGGCCGCCACAGTGAGATCGACTTTGTTTCCGGTGCGTTTGCCCGGCCCGAGATCGATGACAGGGAAGATTCCCGAATGATGGTCGTCATTGGTCACACGGACCAAAGTCTTCCACGGCAAGCGGGGAATCGGGCTGCCGTCGAGCGCCGCATGCTCCGCCTTGCTCATGCCAGGGAAGAAGCGGCCATCCATCGGAAGCGAGACCGCTTGTAGATTGGGATTTTGTTTCGTGCTGATCCCCGATGCCGTCGCGCCGCTATCCTGCGGATCGTTCGATCCGCCGAAGCAGGTCGCACGCGCGGCGCGGATCACGAGGTCATCCCCCACGATCTCGACCTCCCATCCCCATGATCCGTCCCCTTTGAGGACACGCGGCTTGGTGGAGAAGTAGGCAACAAGCGCGGCGCGAGTCTTTGGCCCGTCGATGCCGTCCAGCGGTCCGGGATTGAATCCGTAGGATTGGAGGAGGATTTGGCGACGAAGGATGTCAGAGTTCACAACGGGCGCTTGCTAGAGAATTCTCCAAGCCAGCAGCAGAGGACCAAGAGGATGATGACCAGTGCTGCTGTCATGGCCATTTACTTGGTGGGGGTGACCACCGGAGCGGCCGGAGGTGTCGCCTCGGTCGTTGAGACAAGGGGAGCGGACGTGGTGGCGCCGCTCGGTTTGGTGACTGTCACGGCAGTAGGGACGGCGGGCTTTTGCTTAGGCGTCCCGGTGATATCCACGCTGATGATCTGCCCGTCCTTGGTTTGGTAGGACGCGCCGACTGTGATCGGAGTATCGCTGGCGCATGAGGTCAGGACGCAGCCGGGAGTTGTGATGGCAATTGCCATCGCGAGGAATTTGAAGTGCTTCATGGGAACAATTGGTTGGAGGAATTCATCCGATCACGACGCCGGCTTGTCCTTGGCCAGATAGCCGAGTCCGGCCATCAGGGCCGGGATGACGTAGAGCTTCCAGTCGGCGAGATTGCCGCCGTTCTGTTGGTAGGTCGCGACGGCCGAAACGACCGCGAGGGAGAAGCCGACGAGAGTGGTTTTCCAGTTCACACCTATCCGCGCGTGTCAATTCACAGGGTCGCGGTTACGATCCAGTTGCTGCCGTTGCTCATCACCTTCGCCTTGGCGCTGCCGCCGCTGGAGACGGTGGCTCCCACCGTCGGACTGGTGGCATCGGTCACCACGGCTTCGTAGTAGGTGTAGCTGGAGGCGGTCGGCAGCGTGCCCACGGTATAGACCCCGGCGCGCGTGACTCCGGCCGCCCGCGCCGTGCCATTCACGAAGAGCCGGTCGCCGCTGTCGGAGGTGGATCCCACCGAGACATTCGCCGTCGCGCCGAACAGCTGAAGCAGCACATTGGGCCCGGACTTGAAATACAGATCCGGCTGGGACACGCCCGTGCTGTCGGCCACAAAGCCGAGCTTCACGTTGCCCACCGAGTTCAACAGATAGGTATCCGCCAACGACCCATTGATGAAATTGCTGGGCACGTAGATCGCCTGCGCTTTCGCCGTGCCGCTGCTATCCTGGATGAGCATGCCGGGCAGCGCACTGCTGCCGGTGTTCGTGTTCCGGATCGTGATCCCTCCGTTGTAACTGTTGTCATCGTAGGTCACCGTGGCCCGGCCGCTGAACCAACTGTTGCCACTACCATCGATCAGCAGCCGCTGCGTGTCATTGGTGCGGATCGCCACCCCATTCGGCTGATAGTTCCCCAGCTCAAGAAGTCCTCGCCGATTGGTGTCGGAAAACGCCGTGCCCACAGACCGCAGGAATCCACGGGCTTCCCGCAGCTGGGAGAAGACCAAGCTCTGCCCTCCAGTGTTGTCGCAGTTCTCCAGCGTCACGCTGTCGGTGAACTGCGGCCACTGCGTCACGGATCCGCCCGGGGGCAGGAAATGGCCGGGCCGCAGCACGTCCGGCAGATGCACCCGCGAATGCGCGCCGCTCGTTTCGAAATCGGGGCCGGACCATGTGATGAATTCGATATCATCGGTCGCCCAGAACAACCATTGGTCGGAGGTCGGATTCGCCGCCCCGCTCACACCGGTATAGCCGAATACCTGAGGCCGCACAAAGTTGAGGTAGATCGGCGCATGCCCGGAATACGTTTTCGTCAGCGCGATCCCATGACTCGTTCCGCCCACGAAGTGGCATGCGTAAAAATTGCTGATCGTGCTGTTGCCATACCACCCGGTCGGCGTGGCGACGTGCCAGTTGAGCCCGCCGCCACCATAGCAGTGCAGGTCCCGCAGATCCATCAGCTGTGCGTTTACCATCCGGTAGGCGTAGTGATCCCCGTCCACCCCGTAGATGTAGATCGACCTCCACGATCCGCCATCGAGTCCGTTGTTGGAGCCGGTCAGGTAGGTGCCCGGATCGCAGTTGATCCCGTGCCCGGTATCCGTAAATTTGATCGCATCGCTGAACCGGACGCCCAGGTCGCGGACCTGCACCGTCCGCCCGATCGCGGAGATCTTGATCGCATCCGCGCCCGCCGTGGTCATCAGCAGCACCGAGCCCTGCAAATACGGAGCCTCGGTCGCGAAGATATCGGACCCCGCCACCGAGCGATCGCCGAACAGCGCATGCACGCCATCTCCGCACAGCGTCATCGGTCCGTTGATCTCCATCGTGTAGGTGATCTTGTAGGTCTTGGATCCGAGGCTCACCGTGCCCTGCACCGCCACTGCCGCATCGATCGCGGCTTGGATCGCATTGGAATCATCCGTGGTCCCGTCTCCCACCGCCCCATAGGTCTCGGGGAAGAACGTCGCCGCATGCACCAAGGTGGCCTGGCTGGTGGAGTTCCGATAGAGCAGTCCGGAATCGCTCGGGTTTGGCAGCGCGGGCACATAGCCACCTCCGGGCTGCATTCTCCACGATGTGTCGTCATCGGAGAGCATCGGAAACGCAATCGAGCCGAAGTGGCCATTGTTCGCCACCCCGATCCCGCCGTCTCCCGCCGAGTAGAGCGAGACCGCCACCGAATTGTCGGCCGTGCGGGCGATCACCTGGCTCGCCTGGAGTTGGCCGGACGACATGAACTTCGCACCCAGCCCCGCGTCCGCTTCGCCATTGCCACCTTCGGATAGATCGCTGATCTGGGAGCTGGTGTGCGAGTGGACGAGGGCCGCTTTCAGATCCAGCGCCGTCTGCGTGGCCGTGCTGATCGGCAGGCTGGTTTGCGCCATCGGAACCAGGCCGCCGGAGCCATTGAAGGCGATCACTCCGTTGGCGATGGGCGTGATAATTACCGGCTCGTAGCCACCTCCCGCCTTTTCCCGCGTGAAGGTGATTTGGCCGGTCGCCGCGAAGGATTCGCAAGAGGATAGCAGCACGAGCCCCGCGAGAAGGTCCGCGAATGATTTTACGATACGCATGGTAGATCAGGGTGGTGTGTAGGTCATCATCGGCACGTAGACGGCATTCCCGTCTGGATCGAGAAGCACGAGCTTCCCATCGTCCCAGGCAAAGCCGACGTTGCCGAGGGCGCGCCAACGAGAGGTGTTGCTGAGGGACTGGACGGCGCTGTGCAGCACCGCCATTTCCCCGATGCCGGGAATGGGGATCGGCGCGGTGGGGCTGCCTGGGATCACATCGTCCTTGATCTGGACATCGAGCTGGGCGGCGGTCCACGCCGTGCCTGCGCCCGGGTCATAGACTTCGATCTCGAAGATGGCGTTCTTCGCTGCGGAGCCCGCCAGCAGCTCGGCGATGCCGATGGTATTGAGGCTGATCGAGCCGGTGCGGCCGGTGGGGAACTTGAGCCCGGAGCCATCGACATCGAGGGCGGGGAATTCCTCATCGCCGATATCGCCGCGGATACGGAAGAGGGGATATGCACCGGTGACGATGACCTCGTGACCGGTGAGAGCGGGGG
>JASGJM010000022.1:0-9658 GCA_049840755.1 Luteolibacter sp.
CGCTGAGGGCTCGCAACCACAAGGCTTTCTGGGCCTGTGGCAGATCCTTTTCAGTGATTTCAGGCATGGCTGGCGTTTTGATTTAAGAAGGGTTTTGGGCCGCATGCGCACGGTCCGGCGTCTGCGGTGCTGGAAAATGAGACGGATATCAGGGATTGGCAAGCGCTCCGTTGGGGCGGGGTAACTGTCGCTCTTTTTTGGGATTGATGCTGGGAGAGCTTCCGGCATGATCGCCGTGCGGGAACTTCGATTTGACCACCGAGTTGTCCGTCCGCAACACCTACTCATGCCACCACGTCCTTTCAGAAAAGAGCTTCGGGCTCCCGTCGTAACAACCGCAGCGGTCCGGGACCGCGCCGTCCGGGAAAAGAAAACGAGGAAAAGGCAGTGGAGGTCGATGGCGAGATCTCCGCAGTGCTTGCCGGCACCATGTTCCGCGTGCGCATGGCCAGCGGCCACGAGGTGCTGGCCCACATTTCCGGTAAGATGCGCAAGCGCTTCATCCGCCTCGTCGTCGGGGACAAGGTGAAGATGGAAATGTCTCCCTACGACGTTTCGAAGGCCCGCATCGTCTATCGTCTGGGCTGAAGCCGTCCTATCGGCATCTCGAAAACAGAAAGCCGCGGTATCCACCGCGGCTTTTGTGCGTCCGGATCGGGGGGCGTCACGCGGGCGTATCAGTCTCCTCCATCTCCAGAGCCGTGACCGAGCCCGGAGTGCGGCGCTCGACCACGATCTCGCCGAGGGTATGGCTCTGGCGGACCATGAACTGGTTCAGTTTCATCAGTTCGAGTACCGCCAGGAAGGTGACGATCACCTCGGCCTTGGTGGTGGCTCCGTCGAAGAGATCCTCGAACCGGCGGGCTTCGCCGCACGCGAAGTGTCCGAGAAGGAACTCGATCTTGTCCGCCACCGTGTAGCGGTCGTCGATGATGTCCCCGAAATCATGAGCCTCCTCGAACCGCTTCAGCACGTTCTGGAACGCCCGGATCAGGTCGAAAATCGACACTTCGGCCAGTGGTGCGGGTGACACTTCCGTTTCCTTTTCCGGCTTGTCCGCCTGGTGGGCGAAGCTGCCTTCCTGCTCGATCTCCCGCAGCGAAAGGAACCCTGCGGCGTCCTTGAACTTCTTGTACTCGATGAGCTGGCGGATCAGCTCCCAGCGGGGATCATCCTCTTCCGCGTCCTCTTCCGGCGGCTGCTCGGTGCGGGGCAGCAGCGTGCGGCTCTTGATATACATGAGGTTGGCCGCCATCACGATGAATTCGGAGGCCAGATCGATGTTCAGCAGCTTGAAGGTGTCGATGTAGTCCAGATACTGTCTGGTGATCCGCTCGATGGAGATCGTATGGATATCGACCTCGTCCTTCTTGATGAGGTACAACAGCAGGTCCAGCGGACCCTCGAAAATCTCCAGTCTGACCTTGTAGTCGGCGCTTTCCACGGCGCGGTAGGTAGGCCATCCCCGGGGCTGGGGCGAGGGAAATTTCGGCTCGCTTGGGAGGGGGAGGGTCGCTTGAATGCCGCCGCCCGGCGGGGTCTCCATGGAAACCGAACAACTCCAGTCCTTCAACGAACGGCTCAGCCAGTGGATTTCCAGCCAAGGCTTCTGGTTCCAGCTTCGCTATTCGATGGCGGGAGGCAGCTACTCCTCGGCCACCTACCATTTCCTGAGGCTGATGTTCCGCATCTTCCTCTTCCTGTTGGTCGTCGGGCTGGGGTGCGGGGTCTATCTGGTCAAGCGGGTGGACATGAAGAATTTCCCGAAGCAGCTCGCGGAATCCATCGGTCCCAAGCTGGATGCCTCGGAATCCAAGATCGAGGGATTCCAGCGGGTCCAAGGGCGCTTCAATCTCCGGAAGCTCACCCTCAGCGGAGGCCCCAATGCCTGGTATTCCTCCATCACGGCCAACAATGTCCGGTGTGACATGGGGCTGCTGGATGGTCTCGTGGGGGTGTGGAAGCCCGGCCCGCTTTCGATTTCACGGTTGGAAGTTGACGTGCGGGCGGGTGCCGAAGATCCGGCGGAGGCGGTGCGCCACTCCGAATCCTTTCTGAAATCCTATCCTGGTGTCGATGTCGTCTCCCTGGATGTGGCGGATGCGAACGTCCGCTGGGGGTATTCCCAATACACCAGTGGCAGGATCGACGGCAGCCGCCTTACGGCCCAGCGAATGGGGGATGGCTGGCGGCTCCAGTTCCAAGGAGGGCGCTTCACGCAGAACTGGCTTCGCGGCGTGGCGATCGAAAAGCTCGTGGTCTTTGCCAGCGATGACGGTCTGAAGGTGGAGGAAGGGACTTTCAGCGTGAAGCTCAACAATGAGGCCGGAGGCAGTGGCACCATCACATTCAAGGACGTCGCCTTGACCGCCGGGGATCGTCCTGCGGTTTCCGGAGTAGTCCACCTCCAGCGGGTGGACCTGGGGGCGATTCTGCCTGACCAGCTCGACCGCTTCCTTGAAGGCTCGATTTCCGGAGACCTCAGGCTTTCCGGTTCGACCAACTCACCGGAAGGCATTGGCTTCACCGGGCAGGTGGCTCTTGATGGTGGAGACGTTCTCACTCTTCGCGAGCGGATTCCGCTTCTGAGTGCTCTGAACCACGTGGTGGCCTTCACCACCTACCGCAAGGTTTCATTCACGGAGGGTTCGTTTACCCTGAAATCCGGAGCCGGTCTCCTCGATGTCCGGGATGTGAAGCTCAAGGCCAAGGGCGATATCATGAATCTCGTCGGCCGTCTGCGGGTCCGCCCGCCCACGGATGCCGAAATGGAGTCTGATCTCACCCGCAAGTCCCCCAAGGACCTGGCGCCGATTTTCTCCCGGGGCTCCATCGACGATGATTCCGAGAGTTCCCGGCCTGACGGTCCGGATGAGGAATCTCCACAGAATGCAAACCAAGCGAAGGCTGGAGCCCCGATTGATACGGGCTACTTTGCAAACGGCGGGCAGGTTCAGTTCGAATCGAAGACCGTCAACAAGGGCAAAGAGGCGATGGCCAAGACCCTGCGTTACGAAGGAGGCTTCACCATCAGCATCATGGGGGATGCCTTTGCCCGCGCGCCTGAATTGAAGGCGATTTACCCGCCGGACCCCACCACCGGCCGCATTTTCATGGAAGTGCCGATCGAAGGTTCGATTTTCGAACTCACCGTCAAGCAGGCGGAGGATCTCGTCGTGAAGGGCCGCCGCGAATAAGGCGGCCCGCCTGGGGCCGGACCGGAGGCTCAGACGCCCGCTGGCAATCCGAGCGATTGATAGATCTCGCGGGTCGCCCGGCTCTTGTTGAGCGTGTAGAAGTGGATGCCGTGGACTCCGGCGTCCAACAGTCCCGCGCATTGCTGGGCGGCGTAGTGGATCCCCACGCGCTCCACGGCCTCAGGGCCGTTCGCGCGGTCCAAGGCTCGCAGCAGCTTGGCCGGGAAGCGGGCTCCGGCGGCCAGCTCCGCCATCCGCTTCATGCTCTGAAGGGAGCTGACCGGCATGATCCCGGCCAGGATGGGAACCCGCACGCCGATCAGGTCGCAGCGATCACGGAAATCGAGGAAATCGTGATTGTCGAAAAACAGCTGGGTGCAGATGTAGTTTGCTCCGGCATCGATCTTCGCCTTGAGGTGATCGAGTTCCAACAGGCGGTTCGGCGTGTCCGGATGGCCTTCCGGGAAGCCGGCCACGCCGATGGCGAAGCCGCGCGGGTCCGGATGGCGCCCGCTCTCATTGAATTCACGGATGAAGGCCACGAGATCGGATGCATGACGGAAATCGCCCTTCGACCAATCGTAGTTCGGTTGATCGCGTGGTGGATCGCCGCGCAGGGCCAGAATCGCCGTGACTCCGGCAGCCGCATAGCGGGCCAGCAGCGCATCGATCTCCGCACGGGTGTGGCCCACACAGGTCAGGTGGGGCACGGGCGGGATATCCGTGGTTTCCTTGATCCTCACCACCAGATCGTGAGTCAGCTCCCGGGTGCCGCCGCCCGCACCGTAGGTGACCGAGACGAAGTTCGGGTTCAGCGGCTCCAGCTCACGGATCGTTTGGTAGAGTTCTTCGGAAGATCCCGGCGTGCGCGGCGGGAAGAACTCGAAGGAGAAGCCGGGGCGTCGGGTGGAGAGCAGATCGAGAAGATGCATCGGAGAGGTGGGGAAATCGGGCGCGGGCCGAAACTTCGGGAGATTTTCGGAGTTTCACCTTCGAATCCCCCGGTTGCCGGGCTAGAAAAACGCCGAACGCTCATGAAGACAATCCCCGTTTCGCTGGTGCTCGCTGGTTCTATGCTCTCTGCATGGGCGCTTCCCGCACCTCCGGACGACTCCCAACCAGGTGATCCGCCGATGGCTGCCGAGAAGCGCCCCGGTGCTCCGGAAGGCGAGCGACGGTTCAAGCGCCAAGGTGCCGAATTCTGGAAGCACGCGGACAAGGATGGGGACGGCTTCGTATCGAAGGAGGAGTTCTACGCCCTCGAGCGAGTGGCCAAGCTGCCTGAGGAAAAGCGTGAGAAGATTTTCGAGCGTCTCGACAAGGATGGGGACGGCAAGCTGTCCAAGGACGAGCTCGTCAAGTTCGGGGATGGCCCGCCGCCGAGCGGGTTCCCACGGCTTGCTGAATTGGATGTCGACCACAGTGGTGGGGTCAGCTTCGAGGAATTCAAGGCCTCCGATTTTGTGAAAAAGCTTCCGGCGGATCGCCAGGAAGCCTTGTTCAAGCGGCTCGACAGTGATGGCGACGGCCAGATCACGCCGAAGGATCACCCGGTGGAACCTCCCCGTCGTGACGGTGAAGGTGGACCGCGTGGTGAAGGCGGCCCCCGCCGCGAAGGCGAAGGTGGGCCCCGCCGTGAAGGCGAAGGCGGCCCCGAAGGTGGCGGCTTGCGCCAGATCCTCCGCACCCTGGATGCCAATGGCGATGGTGCCGTGACTTTTGAAGAGTATCAGAAATCTCCGTTCGCTGAGAAAATCGGTGAAGACGCCTTGGAGAAGCGCTTTGAAAAGCTCGACCGCAATGGTGACAAGAAGCTCACCGCTGAGGATGCGGCGCCAAAGCCGGAGAAGCAGGATGGAGACGGAGGTAAGCCCGAGATGCAGGATCGTCCGCATCGCCAAGGTCCGCCTCCGGGGGCTCCCGCAGCTCCGGACAAGGAGTGATTGGCAATTCCTTCTTCCAAAACGCCCGCTGCCAATCCGGCCGCGGGCGTTGTCATTTCAGAGAGGATGTTTGGCGGGCCTCGCCAGTGATGCCACTTTAGAAGTTCGCTTCGAACCAAAGCCCGCCGAAGAGGCGGTTGGTTTCCGGGTTCGCATCCATCGGAATGGAAACCCCTACGAACGGGGTGAACGAGATCGTCTTGTTCAGGGCGTAGGTGAAGGAGGCCCGGGCGTAGATGTCATTCCAACCATCGCGTCCGTAATAGTCGCCGACGAAACTGGTGCCGCCTTGCAGGGTCACGAAGGAGGAATCCGTCACCGGCTTGGACCACTTGCCTTCCAGCCATCCATAGACGCCATCGGCCCCGGTGTCGTAGGCGGCTCCGGCGATCAGATCGAGATCCTTGGTGGCGTGCCAGGTGAAGCTCGGAGAGAAGTCGACACCGCTCTCCAACAGAGGGTGGTCGAACTCATGGCCGGTGATCGAGAAACCGGCGGACCACTGCTTGGTGTCGTAGTTGAGGTCGACGAACAAGGTGGCTTCCGAGTTGTCGCCGTGGCCGGTTTCGGTGGCGAAGGTGCCGCCGATATCCAGGGCCCATTCATTGCTCAGGGCGATCTCCCCCTGGAGCTGGAAGTCCATGATGCCATCGCCGACCTTGAAGCCGCGCCAGATGTATTCGGACCGGTAGCCGGTGACGGCTTCGATTCCGAGGGGGATCTCCCGCTCGACCTCGGCTCCGGCCGGAAGCAGAGCGGTGAAAAGCAAAAGGGGAACGGCGCGCATCATGGGCGGATGCTGCCGTTCCCCTTTGGAGAGGTCAATGCCCGGCTCGGTTAGTTCGCAGCCGGTTTCGCTTCCGTCACCTCGGTGCTGACTCCGTCGTCAGGCAGCTTGTTGGCGCGGTGGCGACCCCACCACAGGACGAACGGGGAGGCGACGAAGATCGAGGAGTAGGTGCCGACGACGATGCCGACCAGAATCACGATCGAGAAGTCCCGGAGCTGGGCTCCGCCCAGGATCGCGAGGGACAACACGGAGACCAGGGTCGCCGTGGAGGTCAGGATCGTGCGGGACAGGGTCGAGTTGATCGCCTCGTTCATGATCTCCTCCAGCGAGTGTCCGGCGAAGGCGGCGGAGCGCATGTTCTCGCGGATACGGTCGAAGATGATGATGGTGTCGTTGATGGAGTAACCGGCGATGGTCAGGATCGCGCCGACGTGGATCAGCGAGAGCTCACGGCCGAACAGGATCACCGCACCGGCGGACACGATGCAGTCGTGCAGGATCGCGACGAAGGCACCCACCGAGAAGGAGAACTCGAAACGGATGGCCACGTAGATGAAGATGCCCAGCAGACCCAGTCCCAGCGCGAAGCCGGAGGTCTTCAGGAAGCTGCTGCCGACGAGGGAGGAGACTTCCTCATGGCTTGCGCTGATCTTGTAGCTTTCCTTGCCCTCGGCATCGGTGATTTTCTCACCGAGCTCCGGGTAGTGGCCGCGCAGCTTGGCGATCACCTTTTCGGTATCGCGGCTGTCGCAGCGCACGGTCAGCAGGTGGCCGCTGGTGGGATTGCGTTCGTCCTGGACGTAGGCGGTCTTGTTCAGACCCAGCGAGTGGTCTTCCAGGAGTTTTTCAGCGTCCTGGTTGGAGATGGCAACATCTCCGGTCAGGAACTGGATGCGGGTGCCACCGGTGAAGTCGATGCCGAGCGCGCGCTCCTGTTTCCAGACGAAGGCACCGATGCTGATGAGCGTGAGGACAACCGAGATCGCGACGCAGGTCACGCGCTTGCCAAGGAAGTCGTAGTGCTTCGATTGGATCAGGTTGAGGAAGGAGAGCTTCTTGAGGATGCCCAGATCCACGCCCCAGCGGAAGAGCACGCGGGTGGCGAGGATGGCGGAGAACATCGAGCACAGGATACCGATGGTCAGGGTCACCGCGAAGCCCTTGATCGCGCTGCTGCCGAACCAGAACAGGATGACGGCGGTGATCAGCGAGGTGACGTTCGCGTCGAGAATGGCGCTGAAGGCCTTGTCATAGGCAGTTGCGATCGCGGTTCTGAGCGATTTGCCGTGGGCGAGTTCCTCGCGCAGTCGCTCGTTGATCAGCACGTTCGCGTCAACCGCCACACCGATGGTCAGCACCATACCGGCGATACCGGGCAGTGAGAAGGTGAAGCCGAACATCGACATGATGCCGAAGAGCATGATCGTGTTCAGGATCAGGCCGAGCACGGCCACGAAGCCGGCGGTGCGGTAGTAGACCAGCACGAAGATGAAGGTCAGGGCGAGGCCGAGTACGCCGGACCAGACACCCTGCTTGACGATGGCCGCGCCAAGCAGCGGCGAAACGGAGCGGGCTTCCTCGACCTTGAGTCCGTTTTCCAGCGGATTCATCAGCGCGTTGGAGAGCTCCTGGGCTTCACCCGGGCGATCGACGCCGGTGATGGTGAAGGACCGGCCGAGTGGCACCGATTGCACGGTAGGCGCGCTGATCACCTTGTTGTCCAGCACCACGGCGATGCGGTCCACGCCGGGCTGCATGTGCTCGGTGAGAGCGATCATCTTGTCGCCGCCGGCGCTGTTGAGTTCGATTTCAACGGTGCCCTGCGCGTGCATGGATGGATTGGCGCGGGAAACGTCATTGCCGGTGAGGGCGATGCGGCGGCTCAGGAGGATCGGCGAGGTGGTGGCATTGCCATCCGCATCGTGCGATGTTCTTCCGTGAAGAGCTTGTAGCCGGGAGGGGCGAGCTCCGTGCCCGCCTGAATGGCCGGAGCGAGCTGCATCGTGTTCTGGTGGACCTGGCGGAGTTCCAGGTGGGCCACACGCTCGAGAGTCTCACGGATCTTCTTTTCTTCTTCCGGGCTCACACCGGGCATCTGGACGATGATCTTGTCATCCCCCTGTGCGGCGATCAGCGGTTCGGAAGTGCCGGTGCCATTGAGGCGCTGCTCGATGACCTTGATGGCTTGGTCGACCTCACGGCGGGTCACGGTTTCCTTTTTGCCGTCTTCGGTCTCACGCTGCTGGACGCGCAGGGTGAAGGCCGATCCACCGAGGATGTCGATGCCGCCCTTGAGGCGTTCCTTGAGTGGGAAGACGGAAGCGAGGCAAAGCGTGACCACTCCGATCAGAAGAACGGAGCCGATGTTTCGTTTGCGTTGCTCGATCTCGGTGGCGAAGTACCAGACGAACAGAATCAGCAGGACCAGTCCGATGGTGAAGAGGATTCCTGAATCCTCGAAGAAGGCGACTGCAAGCATGGATGGAAGCATGGCGGATTGACGCGGAAGGAAATCTCAGGGGGAAGGGGCGGCGTTTACTTCTTGTCGCCGTCTTTCGGGAACACGCGGCCGATGGCCTGCTTCTCAAACTCGACCATGGTGCCCTCGGCGATTTTGAGAATGACGGTGCTTTCTTTCACGGAGTGGATGATCGCGTGGATCCCCGAGGCGGTGACCACCCGGGCCCCTTGTTGGAGAGCCGCGATACGAGCCTGTTGCTCCTTCCGTTGTTGTTGGGTCGGACGGATGATCATCGACGTAGAAGATGACGAACATCAATGGGATCATCAGCATCGGATTTCCCAGTATCCCTTGTGGGCCCGACGGAATTCTGGCCGGGGGCGGGCGCATCAGCGGCAAGGAACGAAACAAAAGCAGTCAGAAGGGTCATGTCGGATCAGTCTGGGTGTAGCGGCGGATGAAGGAGTCCTTGAATGCGAGGAAGTTCCCCGCGGCAATTGCCTGACGGGCTCCTGCCACGAGGCGGAGGTAGAAATGCAGATTGTGGTAGGAAAGCAACCTCAAAGCCAGTATTTCCCCGGCCCGGAACAGGTGCCGGAGATAGGCTCGGGAGAAGGCGGAGACATGGGGAGGGGAGGTTTCACACAGCGGGCTCGTCCCGCTCATGGACTTTGTTCTTGATTTGGATGGGGCCATCCAGGGTGAAGGCCATGCCGTGGCGGGCGACCCGGGTGGGCATTCCACGCAGTCGAACATGTCCACGCCGCGGGCGATCATTTCCAGAATCTGCGGGGGGGTCCCCAAGCCCATGGCGTAGCGGGGCTTGTCGTGGGGGAGGAACGGCACCGCATTCTCGATGGCCCGGAACATTTCCTCCTCCGGCTCACCGACCGAGACTCCGCCGACGGCGTAGCCATCAAATCCGATATCCACCAGTTCCCGGGGCGGATTGTTCGCGCAGATCGGCGTAGATCGAGCCCTGGACGATGCCGAAGTGGCGCTGGAGCCCGTCACCGGAGCGGGGTTGGTGCTTTTCCGTCCAGGCCTTGCAACGGCGGGCCCAGCGGGTGGTCATGGCCAGCGATTTCGCGGCGTAATCCTTATCGCAAGGGTAAGGCGGCACTCGTCGAAACAGCATGGCGATGTCCGAGCCGAGAGCAGCCTGGATCTCCATGGACAGCTCGGGGTGAGCAGCATCTTGGAGCCGTCGATGTGATTGTTGAAGCGGATCCCAGGCTGTTCGGATTCTATCGACTTTCCCAACGCC
>JASGJM010000023.1:0-31382 GCA_049840755.1 Luteolibacter sp.
GTCCCCACCCCATGAACATACCCCCTGACTTGATAGAAGGGTTCTGGCTTTGGTTCCAGGAACGCCAGTCCGACCACGCCACCCTCACCGCCCATCCTCGCCCTTCCTCACGGAGGCCAATGCCAAGCTCAAGGCGCTCGACAAGCACCTGGGTCTGGAGGTCTCCACGGAAGATCAGCAGCCCACGCTCATCGTCACTACCGGAGCCACGGCGGCGAGCATCCCGGATGCCCGAGCGATCGCGGCGGCCGCACCCGCCATTCCGAACTGGAAGGTGATCGCGCTGAAGCCGGAATTCGGCTTCGCTTTCACCATCAACCATCACGGCACCCGCTTCGAGCCGCAGGCCATGTGGTTCATGACGCCCGAGGAACAGCCATTCCCCGGCAAGCTGGTGATCCGCGTGGGCATCCCGAACTACACCTCCACCTCACCCGCCCATGCGCGGGACGCGGTGCGGATCGTATTGGAGAAAGCCATCGGCGAGCAATCGCTGGCCGAAGACATCGCTTCGTTCGATGTGCTGCAATTACCACGCGCGCCCGAGCCTGCGGGATACATCGGGCTGTTCGAGCTGCCGGATGTGATCGCGGAGCGGCGCGGTGAGTAGCGAACTCAATCCCGCGATAGCGAAGTAGCCGCCAAGCTCCTGCTTGGTGGATGGGGAAAGGGCGCTTGGTTCTCCGGGCGGCCCTTTCCTGAAAACATCCATTAGAAGCACGCGAAGGAGAACCTTCGCGCGACTACGCTGCGCGGGTTTAGTTCTCGCCGGTTTTCGGTGCGTTGACGCCCGGTGGCACCGCAGGTGGCGCCGGGGTTTGCGTGGCGGGAGCCGGAGTGCCTGTGGCAGGAGTCGTGGTGCCGGTCTTCGGGGCGGCGGATGCGGGCGGTGCGGTAGGCGCAGGCGGCTGTGGACCTGTCGGCAGCGGCGGAACGGTTTGCCCTGGAGCGGGCTGCCCGGGCACCGGTTGTCCCGGGGCGGGCTGTGGCGGTGCAGGCGGCGCGGGCGGCTCCAGCAGGTTCTTCCACTCCCCAAGCTGATAGCCCGCACCAATGCCGCCGAACTCCTTCGCCAGCGCATCGCACTTGGTACGCCACATGGCGTAGTCCGGCGGAGCATTCGGATCACGGGTGCCGGGGAAAACGAGATATGTCACCTTGAGATCGGACACCGGACGATTGTAGGGCGTGGCACGGCTGCTGAGTTCCTTCGCGATCCGCAGCGAGGCCTCCCCCACCTTGTAGTTCGGACCGCCATCGCCGACGATCGCGGGAAGCACCTTCTCCCCATAGATCACCAGCGCGTAGTCGCCCACGTTCGGCGCGAAGGGATCGCTGGACGCTCCGAGGATATTGATCGGGATGACGATGAAGGGATCATACTCCGCGATCAGGAATGACCGGCCCTTCATGTCCGTGATGCCGCGCTTGAGCGTGGCGATGCGGTTGCGCAGCCAGGTCTTGCGATCCTTGGTGGTGTCCTTGTCCGCGAGTTCCTTTTCCCCGGCGGCAACGCGCCTTTCCCAACCGGCCACGATCGGGTTCGGAGTCTGGCTCTTCTTCGCCCAACCGTAGCTGGTGAAGGGTTGGTAGTTCGGTGAATTGACGATCTCATCCGGCATCTTCGGCAGGCGGTCGCCATCCGAGCCATCCGAGACCACGTCCATGTCCGCCTGCATGAGCATCGCTCGGCGGCCGCTGGCGGACTTCAGGTTGAGGATGGTTTCGCAGTCGAAGAGGTTGTGCTTGGTGATCAGCTCGTTCAGCGCGGTGGCGTCCTTCTTGATGCGCGCGGTCTTGTTGTCGTAGAGCGTGTAGTACCACTTGGAGACTTCGCCCTTGTCGAGAATCTCACCAAGGCCCGGCAGGATCGCGCCGAGCTTGGGATTGGAGGTCTGGAGTTCCGCCAATGTCCTGGCAGGAGATGGCAGGCGGATGTTGAGGGTGTAGAAGGCCGCGTAGCTGTCCGGGGTCACGCGTTCCTTGGAAGCGAGCGTCCCATGGTCGAGCTTCACCTCCACCTTGAAGGGAATGCCGGAGGTCAGCTTGCGGACATCGGTCTCCGGTCCGGCCGGTTCCTCCGGATTCTGCGGCGGATTCGCAGGCGTATCCTGGCGCGGTGGGGTCTTGCGTGCGGTCTCCAGTTCGCGACGGAGATCGTCGATCTCCTTCTGCGCCTCGGCGTCCTTCTCCGCGCGGATACGATCGCTCTCACGGCGCACCAGATCCTCGATCTCCTGATCGGACTTGCCGGTGGTGGTCACCTTCGGCGCGAAGACCTCGCGCAGCCCACGCTTGATCTTGCCGGGCACGGGGGTGAACAGGAATCCGGCGGCCACCAGACCGAGCACGGCAATGAGCAGGGCCCATCGCGGCGCGGTCTTGCCTGCCTGACGGCGCTTCACTCCGGAAATGTGCTTGGGATCCTGCCGTTCGGACATGCTGGTGACAATCTAGCAGGGTCAACGTTGGCAGCAACCTCCGTCGATCAAGAGAATGTGGGTTTGTTGAAAACCCGTGGCTGTGACGTCCCGCCGCAGCCACGGCTCACTCCCCCCACGCAGAGAAGATCCATTCCAAGCCGATGCGGTCGATCTCATCAAACGCGCCGGGCAGGGTGGAATCGACATCGAACACGGCAACGATCCTCCCCCTCTCATCCCGCACCGGCACCACGATCTCGCTCTCCGAGAGCGCGTCACACGCGATGTGTCCCGGAAAGGCGTGAACATCCGGCACCACCTGCGTTTCGCCGGTCTGCCAGGCCGCGCCGCAGACTCCCCGCCCCCACGCGATTCTCGCGCAGCCGACGGTTCCCTGATACGGCCCGATCACCAGTCCCCCGCCCTGCACACGGTAGAATCCGGTCCAGTAATAGTGCGGCATCAGCCCGTGGAGCACCGAGACAATGCCCGCCATCCGGGCGATCCGGTCCGGTTCCCCGGCGGTCAGACCGCTGATCCGCAGCCGGGCATCCTCGTAAAGCCGTTGTTTTTCATCGCGTTCCGGAATTCGCATGCCCTTTGCAAAACTGAAAACTGACAAACCCGCAAACTCCAATACAGTCGCCGCGTGAGCTATCAGGTCTTCGCCCGCAAATACCGCCCCAAAACCTTCGATGACGTCCTCGGGCAGGACCACGTCGTCCGCACGCTGCGCAATGCCATCGAGCAAAAGCGCCTCGCCCACGCCTATCTTTTCGTCGGCCCTCGCGGCACGGGTAAAACGTCCACCGCCCGCATTCTGGCGAAGGCGCTGAACTGCACCGGCGGCCCGAAAGCGGACTTCGATCCGAACGAGGACGTGTGCGTGGAGATCGCGGAAGGCCGCTCGCTGGACGTGCTGGAAATCGACGGTGCCTCGAACAACGGCGTGGAGCAGGTGCGCGACCTGCGCGAGTCCGTGCGCTTCGCCCCGGCCCGCGGCCAGTTCAAGATCTACTACATCGACGAGGTCCACATGCTCAGCAACGCGGCGTTCAACGCCCTGCTGAAGACGCTTGAGGAACCGCCGCCGCACGTGAAATTCATCTTCGCCACCACGGAGGCGAACAAGATCCTGCCGACCATCCTGTCCCGCTGCCAGCGCTTCGACCTGCGCCCGATCCCCACCGAGCTGATCGCAAAGCACCTGCTGCACATCGCCAGCGAGGAACACGTGAAGCTCGATGAAGCCGCAGCCTGGGCTGTGGCGAAGGGCGCGGACGGCGGCATGCGCGACGCCCAGTCGATGCTCGACCAGCTCGTGGCCTTCTGCGGCGATCACATCACCGAGGCAAACGTGCTGGACGTGTTCGGCTTCACCTCGCGTGAAAAGGTCGCACAACTCGCATCCACGCTGCTTTCCCGCCAGACTCCGGCGGCGCTCTCGCTGATCCAGAAGGAAGCCGAGTCCGGCCGCGAACTCGGCCAGCTCCTCGGTGAACTGGTGGGCGCTCTGCGTGCCCTGCTGGTGGCGAAGCTCGATCCCTCCGCCGATGGCGATGGCATTCCCGCCGAGCTGTGGCAGGGCCTGCTTGCCTCCGCGGATGCTTATCCACCGGACCGCATTCTCTCCGCCATCGATGTCTTCGCGGAAACCGAGGGCCGCATGAAGTGGTCCACGAACAAGCGCCTGCATTTCGAACTCGGCCTGATCAAGGCGATCCAGGTGCTCGGTGAAGTCCGCCTCTCCGATGTCATCAAGGTGCTCGCCAAGGGCGCGGATGCGCTCGGCGATGCCGGGCTCAGCGTCGCCACACCGGCCGCGCCTGCCGCGATCCCCGCAACCGCCCCGGTGGAACGTCAGCCGGAACCCGAATTCGAGCCCGAGCCGATTCGCGAAGCTCCTCCGGAACCCGCCTACGACTACACCCCGGAGCCCGAACCCGTGCCGGTCCCTGTCGCCAAAGCGTGGGAGCCGGAGGAAGAGCGATCCGTGACCGCACCGGTCTCTTCGGTGCCGAAGCGCTCGCTGGATGCCATCACCAGCCGGTTCGACTCCCTGATCGCCGCCGCGCCGGAGCACAGTGAACCTCCGCCGCCACTGGTCGAGCCACCGCCCTTCAAGTCAGCGGAGCCTGCCGCCCCGCCTGAACCGCCCAAACCCACCCGCGCGCCGGTGGACGAGAATTTCCACCGCGACCCGCTCATCGAGCATGCGCTCAAGGCGCTCGAAGGCCGGCTGGTGGGATAAGAAGTTGAGAGGGGTTGGTTGAGAGTCAGAGAAAGATCCTTCTTCGACTTCCACTCCGGACCACCCCGCTCTTCTCTCGACCCTCATCCATCAACTCTCAACCTCTTCAAAATGAACATCCAGAAACTCATGAAACAAGCCCAGCAGATGCAGGCCGGGCTTGCCGCCAAGCAGGAAGAACTCTCCCAGCGCACCGTCGAGGCCAGCGTCGGCGGTGGCAAGGTGACCGTTGTGTCCACCTGTGCCGGTGACGTGCAGTCGATCAAGATCGATCCGTCCGTGGTGGATCCGTCCGATGTCGAGTTCCTCGAAGACCTGGTGCTCAAGGGCGTCCAGGAAGCCGTGAACAAGGGCAAGGAATTCGCCGCGGCGGAAATGAAGAAGCTCACCGGCGGCCTTGGCATTCCGGGGATGTGAGCCGGAGCGGATTTTGCCCGGCCGCGACAGCGAAGTTCGCTGCGCGATAACGAAATCGCCGCCAAGCTCTCGCTTGGCGGATGGGGGAAGGGCGCCTCGTTTGCCAGGCAGCCCTTTTCGTGGAAGCATCCGTTAGAAACACGCGAAGGGGGACCTTCGCGCTACCTCGCTATCGCGGACCAAGTGTGTGGCGGAAGAACGCCTACGACGAATGACGAGGCACGCCGCTTCATTCTCTTTGCCCCGGAGGGGCATGGGATGGTAGCCGGTGGCGGAGGAGCCTAGGCGACGACCCCACCGGATGGGATCGAGGAAAAATTCGCATGCCGGAGGTATGCGGGAGGCGTGCGAAGAAGCTGGGAGATCCGGTCGTTCTTCATTCGAACGCGCCTCTCCTTCATCCCTGCCGGGATGCGAATATCATCACGGACGTTGACCGGTGGGGTCGTCGCTTCGCGACTTTGCCACCGGCTACCGTCCGATGCCCCTCCGGGGCAAAGAAGCTCGCCAAGCCAAGCTCCCTCCCCCATTCAGCCAAGCGGGAGCTTGGCGGCTACTTCACCGTCAATCCCAGCACCTCCGCCGTCCATTCGCGGGTCCGGCGATAGAGATCCGGGTTACCAGCCATGGATTCGCCGTAGGCCGGAATGAGAGCCTTGAACTTCTCCTTCCACTCCTGGGACTTCATCTCTGCCGGGAAGCATTTGCCGATGAGCTGGAGCATGATGCCCACTGCCGTCGAGGCACCCGGAGAGGCTCCGAGCAGCGCGGCGATGGAACCGTCCTCCGCGGACACCACCTCGGTGCCGAATTGGAGGATGCCGCCCTTCTTCTTGTCCTTCTTGATGATCTGCACGCGCTGGCCGGCGTAGGCGAGGTGCCAGTCCTCCATCTTGGCATCCGGCACGAATTCCTTGAGCGCCTCGAGACGTTCCTCGGGCGATTGGATCACCTGGCCGATGAGATACTTGGTAAGATCGAAGTTCGCCAAACCGGCGGCCACCATCGGAATGAAATTGTCCGGGCGGAACGACATCGGCAGGTCGAGCAGCGAACCGCTCTTGAGATACTTCGTCGTGAAACCGGCGTAGGGTCCGAACAGCAGCGAGCGCTTGCCGTTGATGATACGGGTATCGAGGTGCGGCACGGACATCGGCGGCGCACCGACCGAAGCCTTGCCATAGACCTTCGCGAAGTGGCGGTCCACGAGCTCCGGATTGTCACAGCGCAGCCATTGGCCGCTCACGGGGAAGCCGCCGAAGCCCTTCCCTTCCGGAATGCCGGACATCTGGAGCAGCGGCAGCGCACCACCGCCCGCACCGAGGAACACGAACTTCGTGCGCAGGGAATAGCGGGTCGCGAAATCCGGCTCGACCTCCACGGTCCAGTCCTCACCGGCACGATAGACATTGGCGACCTGATGGCCGGTATGAACGGTCACGCCGGGCAGCTTTTTCAGGTGCTCGATCATCGCCTTGGTCAGCGCCCCGAAGTCGACATCGGTGCCGGACTCCACACGGGTCGCGGCGAGCGGCTCCTTGCCATCGCGGTCCGCCATGATGAGCGGCATCCACTCCGCCATGGTCGCCGGATCTTCGGTGTATTCCATTTCCCGGAAGAACGGATGATCCTTCAGGGCCTCATGGCGCTTGCGGAGGTATTCGACGTTCTTCTTGCCGTGGACGAAGCTGAGGTGCGGCACCCGGGTCAGGAAGCCACCGGCGCGGCCGAGATCCCGCGCTCGACGAGCGAGGCCCAGAGCTGCTTGGAAAGTTCGAAAGATTCGTTGATCTGGATCGCCTTGGAGACGTCGATCGAGCCGTCCTTCTTTTCAGGCGTGTAGTTCAGCTCGCAGAGGGCGGCGTGGCCGGTGCCGGCGTTGTTCCAGGCGCTGGAGCTTTCTTGGGCGACCTCGCTGAGGCTTTCAAGGATCACAAGGCTCATGTCCGGGCGGAGCTCCTTGAGCAGCACGCCGAGCGTTGCGCTCATGATCCCTGCTCCCACCAATACCGCGTCCGGACTCTCGTTGACCTCGCTGACCTTCTTCTTGCTGCTCATGATTGTGGCTGACCCGGCGCCAGCGTGAGCCCGCATCCCGGACTTGGGAAGGCTGAAAACCCGCGTCCGGAGCTCTTGAGAACCCCACATTCTCCGGAATTCCCCCTTCCATCTTGTTTCCCAGTTTCCGTTCCGGTAGGGTTCCCGATCATGCGTGGAATCCTCTTATCCCTCGCCCTCGGCACGGTTTGCAGCCTGGCCGAACCTTCGGACACCCCGGCTGCTCCGCAGGCTCCCGCCAAACTCGGTCCCGGCGGTTTCCACTCCTGCCAAGGAAGGAGAAAAGAACAGCGATCCGGAAAAGGAACTCGTTCCACTCGGCGAAATCCGATCCAACCCAAGGCCTCTTCTGGCTCCACGAGCATGACGGTTATCATCCCGCCTCCATCCCTGAAGGAAAGGCTCTCCACCTTTTCGTCGGCGAGTTGGTGAAAACCGATCCCCAGAAAGCCATCGAGCTCTACGACCAATTCGAGCCGGGCCGGAACCGCTCGATCTATGCCGCCGAAGTCGCGCAGGCGGTGACCGCTAAGGATTTCACGACCGCATGGGAGGCCTACAAGAGCCAACGAGCCGAACCCGCCAAGCGCACCAGCGCCGGACGAATCATCGGCGTCCAGTGCTGCCGGGGCGTCGAGAGAACATGGAACGCCTATCTCGCCCAGGAGCCGGAACCGGACAAGAAGCTCTTCCTCAGCAACATCTGCATCTCCTCCGGGAAACGATCCACGGAAGACACCATCTTCGCCCTGAACATGATGCGGACGGTGCAAAGCTGCGCCAAATGCGAGGCCGCATTCGAGGTCTTCGCCTCCAATCAGGACGGCAAAGATATCCATCTGCTCGCCGCCTATCTCGCGGCCCACCCGAAGGTGGAAAAGCTCGATCCTGCCTATGGCGATCTGGCTGCCGAACACCTCAAGAAAAAGGACCCCTACGAAGCGGCCAAATGGATGTCGCGCATGACCTGCCATCGCGATGATCTCATCGCCACGCTCAAGGAAGACCTGAAGAATGCCGCACCGAAAACGCGGAAGGCCGTCACCGAACTGGTCCCTGAAGTGGCCGCGGCCGATGTCCCGGCGACGATCAAGAGCAAGGGACCGTGAGGCGTTCCCACACTTTCGGCTCCGGGAGCTGTTTCCTCCCTTGCCGGAATGGGTTTTCCCCCTAGCCTAGCAGGTCATGCGGTCTTGGTTACTCGCGCTCGCCCTCACCCTGCCTCTCGCTTCCGCCCAGGAATCCCCATCCGCCCCCTCCGGCATCTATAAGTCGGTCGTGCGGATCGAGGTGGCCTCCCAGATTCCCGACTACGCCACGCCTTGGAATTCCGGGCGTTTCAGCGGCGGCATCGGAAGCGGCTTCATCATCGGGAAAAACAAAATCCTGACGAATGCCCACGTCATTTCGAACTCCCGGCGGATCCTTCTGAACTATCTACGGCAGCCCGAAGAAGTATGCGGCCAAGGTGGAATTCGTCGCTCACGACTGCGATCTGGCGCTGCTATCGGTGGAGGACTTCTCCGATTTCGAGAAGCTGCCCGTGTTCTCACTCGGTGAGGTTCCGGCACTGGAAGTCCCAAGTCCGCGTGATCGGCTATCCGATCGGCGGTGAGCGGCTCTCGGTCACCCGGGGCGTCGTTTCCCGTATCGACTTCAGCACCTACTCGCACTCCCAGGCGGACTCGCATTTGATCGTCCAGATCGATGCCGCCATCAACCCCGGTAACTCCGGCGGTCCCGTGGTGCAGGATGGCAAGGTCGTCGGCGTGGCTTTCCAGGGTCTCCGCCAGGCTGACAACACCGGCTATATCATCCCGACCCCGGTCATCAAACGCTTCCTGAAGGACATTGAGGACGGTCGCTACGACTCACTACGCCGATCTCGGAGTGGCGGATTTCCCGCTCTTCAATCCGGCGATGCGGAAGGCCTTCAAACTTCCGGATGACGGCAGCGGCGTGCTGATCTCCACCGTCACCCCCACCGGCTCCTGCGATGGCGTTCTGAAGTCCGGCGACATCCTGCTGGCCATCGATGGCAAGGAAGTCGACAGCGCCGGCATGGTCACCATCGATGGCGAAGAGGTGAACATGAATGAGATCGTCGAGCGGAAGTTCTCCGGAGACAAGGTGGCACTCCGCTTCCTCCGCGATGGCAAGTCGAACGAGGTCGAGATCACCCTCAAGCCGCTTCCACAGGCCCGGATGTATGCCGTGCAGTATGAGAAGAAGCCGCGCTACATCGTCTTCGCCGGTCTGGTCTTCCAGCCGCTCGATACCAATCTGCTGCGCTCGATGAAGCTGGATGACATCAATGTCCGCCGCCTCTTCGCCGACTATGTGCCGAAGGGTGGCTTCCAGAAGCGCGACGACATCGTGGTGCTCACCCGGATCGAGAGCGATCCGCTGACCAGCCAGATGGATGAGTTCACCGGCTTCGCCGTGGACAAGATCAATGGCGTGGAGGTGAAGAGCCTGAAGCACGCCAATGAGCTGCTCAATCCGGAGCAGAAGCCCGAGTTCTTCGTCATCGATCTGTTCGGTGCCGATCGCCCGGTGGTGATCCCCGCTTCCGAGATCGAGGCCGCCAACAAGCGCATCCAGCTCGGCTACGACATCAAGCGCCTGTCCCGCCTCGAAGAATAAGATGAGGCCGCATCCCCTTCCCGCCTTCCACCCTCTTTTCATGAAACGCTCCGCCCTTCTCCTGCTCTCGCTGGCGCTCACCGCCTGCGATTCGAAACAGGTGGCCGCCGTCGCCGCTGCGGATTCCGAAGCCCCCGGCTCCGGTCGCCGTTCCGACCGCCCCGGTAGAGCCCGCGCCGGAACTGAAACAATCGGTCGTCCGCATCAACTCCACCCAGCAGAACTGGAGCGCCGGACAGCCCTGGGACAAGAACCCTCCGGGCCGCCGCCGCGCCCTCGGCCCCATCGTCGGCAAGAACCAGGTGCTGACCACCAGTGAGCTGGTGGCGGATGCGACCTATCTGGAGCTGGAATCCACCGATGGCACCCGCCTGCTGCCTGCCAAGGTCATCGCCGTCGACTACGAGGCCAACCTCGCCCTGCTGGCTCCGGACGACGAATCGAAGGCGGAAGAATTCTTCAAAGGCACCCGCCCGCTCCATATCGGCGATTCCCCGCGCATCGGTGACTCGCTGGACATTCTCCAGGTCGAGGACAGCGGCATGCCCTTGATCACTCCCGGCACGCTCCAGGGCGTGGATGTGCTCTCCAATTTCCTCGAAGGGCAGTTCTTCCTCACCTTCCAGGTGAAGGCCTCGATGCAGAGCGCCGCCAGCAGCTTCTCCCTGCCCGTCCTCCGCCACGGTGAACTGGCCGGCCTGCTCGCCAGCTACAATGCAAAGGACCAGGTCAGCGACGTGACCTCCACCGAGATCCTCACCCGCTTCCTCAAGTCCGCCGCCACCGGCCACTATACCGGCTTCCCGAGCCTCGGGATCAGCACCTCCCGCACCGAAGACCCTTCGTTCCGCAAGTGGCTCCAGCTTCAGGAGGATCAGGGTGGCCTCTATGTTTCGTCCGTCCGCAAGGACAGCTCCGCAGCCGCCGCAGGCATCAAGAAGAGCGACGTCATTCTGGCCGTGGGAGATCACAAGATCGACCGCCGCGGCTACTACGAGCATCCGATCTACGGCAGCCTGTTCTGGAGCCATCTCGTTCGTGGTGAGAAGAATACCGGGGACGTGGTGAAGGTCTCGCTGCTGCGAGAAGGCAAGCCGCTCCAGATCGATGTCACCTTGAACCTCTCGGATGATACCAAGCGCCTCGTACCTGCCTACAACTTCGGCAAGGCTCCCCAGTATCTCGTCAAGGGCGGCCTGATCTTCCAGGAGCTCACCAAGCCTCTGTTGGAATCCTTCGGCGAGGAATGGCAGTCCCGCGCGCCCCTCAATCTCCTGGACGCCTACGAGAACCCGGAGAAATACGAGAACAAGGCCGAGCACATCGTCTTCCTCAGCGGCGTCATCGCCACCCCGGCCACCATCGGCTACGAGCCGCTCCGCAATCTCATCGTCACGCAAGGTCAACGGCAAGGAGATCCGGGACATGAAGTCGCTGGTGGATGCCTTCAAGGACAACAAGGGCGGCCTCCACTCCATCGAATTCGATGAGGAGAACTTCACCGTTTACCTTGATGAAGCCACCTCCTCGGCCGTGGACGAGCAGCTCGTCCAGCGGGGAATTCCCCAGCTTTCGAGGGTGGATTGAACAACCATCCGCGGGTCCTGGGGTTCATTCAAAAATCCTCATGGATCCGGCATCGAAAAAGCTTCCACGAAGAGCATGCCAGCCCCTATAAAACAAAACCTTGACGGGTTGAGGTTGCGACGCATCATTCGCGCCCGCAGCGGGGACCCCCTGTTGTGCTATAATAGTCGGATTGTGCCCTGATTTCCCGTTCAAACGGTCCATTTTCCCAGCCTTCCAGCCTTCCACCATGGCGAAAAAGACAGCCCCGTCCAAGAAGCCCGCAGCGAAAGCCAAAGCGCCGGCCCCCGCGAAATCGAAACCCGCGGCGAAGAAGCCGGCCCCGAAAGCCCCCGCCAAGCCCGCTCCGAAGGCGGCCCCGAAGGCCCCGGCCAAACCGGCTCCCAAGGCAGCACCGAAAGCCGCGCCCAAGGCTCCTGCCAAACCGGCCCCGAAAGCAGCTCCCAAGGCCGCCCCTGCCAAGACTCCGGCGAAAGCTCCTGCCAAACCGGCTCCGAAAACCGCTCCCGCCAAGGCCCCCGTCAAAGAGGTCAAGGAAGTGAAGAAGGCCGCCGCTCCCGCCAAGGCCCCGGCCAAGCCGGAACCGAAGGCCGCGACGAAGGCTTCCGCCAAGCCCGAGGCCAAGACCGGCAAGGGCGCCTCCAAATCGGATGCTCCCGCTGAAAAGCCGGCACCCAAGGCCATCTCCGAAAGCTCCAAGCGCCGCATCGACACTCCGGAAATCCAGGAGAAGATCCGCGAGCTCATCAAGCTGGCCAAGGAGCAGGAATACCTCACCTACGATGACATCAACGAAATCCTCCCGAACGACCTCGTCGATCCGGAGGACGTGGAGGCGATCATGGAGCGCCTCCGCAACATGGAGTTCGACATCATCGACGCCTCCGAAGTCGACCGCTACAAGGACAAGAAGCGCGACGAGGGCGACAGCGACGAGGAGGACGTAAAGGCCGACCAGAAGCTCGACATCCTCGACGACCCGGTCCGCATGTATCTCAAGCAGATGGGCCAGGTCCCGCTGCTGACCCGCGAGCAGGAAGTTGAAATCTCCAAGCGCATCGAAGACGCGGAGATCGAAGTCGCCAAGCAGCTCCACCTCTTCGGCTTCACCGCCGAGTGCTATCTCGAACTCGCCGACAAGCTCAACAAGGGCAAGGAACGCTTCGACCGCGTGATCCTCGACAAGAAGATCGAGTCCCGCGAGCGCTACATGAAGATCCTGCCGAAGCAGTGCGACCAGCTCAAGCAGCTCCACGAGGAGAACGACGAGATCTTCCGCCAGCTCTCGGTGAAAAACCCGCGCGGCAAGAAGAAGCTCGACGACGATTTCGCGAAGAATCTCCAGACGCTCCACCGCCTCTACACCCGCTTCTACTTCAAGCAGAAGGTCACTGAGGACTTCTGTGAACTGGTGGAAGAATATCAGGCGCTGTTCTGGAAATACACCCGCAAGCTCGCCACCGACCCGGAGGACAAGGAGTTCCAGACCAAGCTGCGTGAACTCCAGCAGAAGGTGTGGCACACCGCCGAGGACTTCGAGGAAACCAACAAGCGTCTCCGCCACTGGCTGAAGGAAGCGCTCAAGGCGAAGACCGAGATGGTCGAGGCCAACCTGCGCCTCGTGATTTCCATCGCGAAGAAATACACCAACCGTGGCCTCTCCTTCCTCGACCTGATCCAGGAAGGCAACATGGGTCTCGATGAAGGCGGTCGAGAAATTCGAATACCGCCGCGGTTACAAGTTCTCCACCTACGCCACCTGGTGGATCCGTCAGGCCATCACCCGCTCCATCGCGGACCAAGCCCGCACGATCCGCATCCCGGTCCACATGATCGAGACGATCAACAAGCTGATGCGCGTGCAAAAGCAGTTGGTCCAGGAATACGGCCGCGAGCCTTCCCCGGAAGAAATCGCCGAGGAAATCCACCTTCCCGTCGAGCGTGTCCGCGCCGTGCTCAAGATGGCCCAGCAGCCGATCTCGCTGCAGGCACCCGTCGGTGACTCGGACGACACCTCCTTCGGTGACTTCATCGAGGACAAGACCGCCGACAACCCGATGGAGGAAGCCGGCTTCTCGATGCTCAAGGAGAAGATCAAGGACGTGCTCGACACCCTCACCGAACGCGAGCGCGAGGTGCTCGAGCAGCGCTTCGGCCTCAAGGACGGCTACAGCCGCACGCTTGAAGAAGTGGGCCGCCAGTTCCAGGTCACCCGCGAGCGTATCCGCCAGATCGAGGCCAAGGCCCTCCGCAAAATGCGCCACCCCACCCGTATCCGGAAGCTCGAAGGCTTCATCGAGCTGCCGGGAGCGTAAATCAGGACTCCCCTTTCAAAGCCCGCCGGAAACGGCGGGCTTTTTCATTGCCGGGTTCTGCCCCCAAACGATCCGGAGCACTCCCCATCCCCCGCTAGATTCAGGTTCTATCGGGTCTCATGCGTGTGGCAGCCGCAGTGATTCGTTTGCCTACGATGTCACGCTCCTCTCACCCATCGGTGCGGATCCACCATCACGCGCCCAAGGCAAAGTATCCCTGCACCGTGAAACAGCCACAGCAAGCCCAACACACTTGGTCCATTTGGAAGTGACGCATTTCCCTCCCTGAAATCCAGGAGTTGACCGGCAACCATGACCAGTCCGATCACCCCTAACGCGGTGGCCAACAATCGGTAAACTCTCAGAAACAATCCGCTCCGAGCCAATTTTCCCGCCAGCCACGGAGCCATGAAGATGAACACCAATCCGGCGAGAAACAGCCCCAAACGTGCCGTGGCCGCCACGGAGTCCGGATGGTCTCCGATGTCCGCCACTCCACGCGCGCACCATCCCCACAGTCTCCACACGGGAGTATGGTCCGGAACATCAAAGAATCTGCTCAGAATACAGAAGTGGAGTGGAATCACCAAGATCGCAGCCAGCCCCAGGAGAACCCGTCCGGCAATCAGCCATTTCCGCAAGAGCTGCATCTCGGACAAACTGACTTCATCCGGCCCGACTTCAAGCAGGCAAGCCGGGACGACTCATTCACTGAGAGCGGCGGAGCGATGACTTAGCATCCCCTTTCATGGCTCCTCGAAAGGAGCCACTCCCAGTGAACTTGCTATCATGGGCGCGGAATAGAAAAAGGGGGACGGATCACTCCGCCCCTCTCTGAAGACTTTCCTCGGCTGAAGCCTCAACTCCTTCAGAAGACGGTGAGCTTCGGTAGCTTCGCAGCTTCCACGAAGGCGTTCACGGTCATGTCTGCTGGGGATGCCGTGCCGCGCGGGGTGGCGTTCGCGGCGCGCCAGGCGGTGTCGATCGTCGCGGTCTTCGTGCCTGCCTTATAGAGGTGGCTGAATTCCTCAAAGGTGATCGTGCCACTGGTGTCTGTATCGAGTTGTCCGGCGATGGCGAGGCGCTGGGCGCGCGCGGTCTGCGCCTGATCGTAGGTGGTGAAACTGGGCAGGCTGGAGGCCCACAGCCAGTCCCAGAAATCCATTCCATCGCCGCCTTTGGCACGGGTCCAATAGGAGTCGATGGTCTTGGCGGCAGTGCCGGGCTTCCACATGAAGGCGATCTCGGCGCGGCTCACGATATTGTCGTAGCTGGTGTCCACTTCCATGAAGACGGCGGTGCGGTTCACGGCGGTGGAGATGGTGCGCGAGGCGGTGCGATTGGTGGCTCCGGCAGTGAACTCGGCGAAGCTGAGAAAACCATCCGGATTCGTATCGATGGCGGTGAAGATGGTCTCTTTCTTGGGAATCTTCGCGTAGATGCCCTGCCATTCCGTGAGGGTGAGCCTGTCGTCGCGGTCGCTGTCGAGCGCGGCGAAAAGGAAGGCCTCCGGGCTGTCGCTGGGATTGATACCGGTCTCGGGCCAGTAGCTCAGGACGATGTCATTGCCATCTCCACCCTCGTAGCTGAGGAGGAAGCGGTAGCTGTTCCCGCCATAGGTGAGGATGACGAGTGAGCCCTCCGGCAGACCATTGAAGGTGCCGGTGACGGCGGTATCGCCGGGATTACTCAGGATGACATACTCGGTACCGCGATGAGGTGGACCGGTGAGGGTGGTGCCGGAGAGCGTGATGCCAGTGGCGATGAAGCCATCCCACGCGACCGGCTCGGGATTGGAGGGATCGATGACCGGACTGAAAGTGGTCCCGCCCCATGCACGGAGGTGGATGATGAAGGGATTCTCGTCCACATCATCGCTGACGATGGAGATGGTGGCGGTGCCTCCGCCGGTGATGACGGGCGTGAAGCGGACTACGAGAGTAGTCGTACCTCCATAGGCCACGCTGGCCGAGGGCTGCTGGAGGATGCTGAAGGCACCGCTCTGCTCCGGAATGGAGGCGGAGAGGCTGGTCAGCGTGCTGGTGGCGGTGCTGGTGCGGATGGTGATCGCAAAATCGCGGCTCTGGCCCACGGTGGTATTCGGGACGATGACAGGCGCACCGTCCGAGGTGAGGTTCGTCTGTCCTCCCGCGTCCACGGCGATGTCCGGCGGTGCGGGCAACGTGGTGAAGGACTGGATGTCTCCCCTGATCTTGGTCACGCCATCCGCGAGCGTGTTGACGGCTCGGTAGTAGTAGGTGGTGAGCGGAGCGAGGGGGCTGGGGACAGCCACGAAGTCATTGCCCGTGCCACCGGGAACGCTCGCGGAGACGGTGGAGAAGGTGGCGAGGGTGGAATCCGTGCCGTATTCGAAGGAGACGGTGGTGTTTTGCTCCAAGGGATTCGCGGTGCCATGGAGCAGCGCGGTATTGAAGGCGATGGGATCGGCGATGCCGGTGAGGACATCCGCATACACACGGACGCGGAAGATCTGGCCACCGCCACCGGAGGTGGAATCCAGAGGCGAGATGCCGCCCGCACTGGTAGTGCCATAGAGGTAGCCGCCGGAGGAAACGAGCCGGCCCCATGGATAACTGCCATTGGAGCTATCGAAGCTCAGGATGGTGGTGAGCACACCGTCCGGTGTGATCTGGAAAACGGTGCCAAGGTCATAGGTGCCGCCCTTTTCCGTGGTGCCGTAGAAATTCCCATCCCGTCCCAAGGCAAGGCCCGCGCGAGGCGAGCTTCCCAAGGTGCTGCCACTGGTGCCGGTGAAGCTGGCGAGGGTGGAGAGCGTTCCGGTGGGGGTCATCTTGAAGACAGTGCCCTTGTCCGCAGTGCCGCCATCGCGGGTGACGCCGTAGAAGGAGCCGGTGACCGTATTGCCCTGGAGCACGAGTTCGCCCACCGGAGTGCCGCCGTTGGTGCCGTCGAAGTTCACCAGCGTTTCGAACGTGCCGGCGGTGCCATGGATTTTGAAGATGGTGCCCTTCCCGCCGGTGCCGCCCGCGGAGGTGGAGGCATACAAGAAGTTCCCACTGGTCAGGATGGGTCCACCGAGCGGCGTGTTTCCGGTGGAGCTGCTGAAATTCGCGAGCGTGGTGATGGTGCCGAAGGACGACCGGTAGAAGGTACCGAGTCCTCCGCTGCCGCCCACGGAGGTCATGCCGTAGGTCGAAGAGGCGCTATTGATGACGGGGCCGACGGTTTGCGCGCCGACGGACACGGGGAATCCGACATTCAGCTTCTGCTCCACCGTGACCGTATTATCGGCCGGGTTGATCTTGAGCACGGTTCCATTCGACTGCCCTCCCGCGCTCGGGCCGCCGTAGGTGGTGGTGGAATAGAGGTAAGCGCTGTTGCCCAGAGTTCCGAGGGTGACAGGTGCCTTCGGATAGAGGCCGAGGTCCTGGCAGTTGTGCACCACGCTGAGGATGCCCTGCGGAGTCATACGGAAGATGGTGCCGTAGGCGCTGCCACCGCCCTCCGAGGCGGTGCCGTAGAAATTGCCGTCCGAGGCAAGGGACAATCCAGCCAGGGGAGTTTTGCCAATAGAATCGTAGAAGGTCTTCAGCACGGTGATGGCACCCTGAGTGTTCATGCGGAAGAAGACGCCATTAAGGGAATTGGATCCGCCCTGGATTTGCCCGCCGCCGCTCGTCACGCCGTAGAAATTCCCATCCGAGCCGACGACCACACCGCCTGCCGGACCGGTACCATTGGAGTTGGCGAAGCTGCCAAAGGTGGTGAGTGCTCCCGCAGGCGTCATCTTGAAGACGGTGCCGGAAGCATTGAGGACGGTGCCGCCGCTGTAGGTGGGACCCGTAGTAGTTGCCATCCGCACCCAGGGTGAGTTCGCCGGAGGGCGATCCGCCATTTGTGCCATTGAAGGTGACCAGCGTGGTGAGGGTGCCGCCGGGAGTGATGCGGAAAATGGTCCCGGTATTATAGGTGCCCCAAGTGGAGCCGAGGAAATTTCCGCTGCCATCCGGCACCAGGGTGCTCAGGGGGTCCTGGCCGTTGGTGCCATCAAAGCTGACCAGACGCGTGATCGTGCCACCGGTGGTGACGGTGAAGAGCGTGCCTTTGTTGGAATCGCCGCCGTATTCGCAGACGCCATAGAAGAGGCCGTTCGCATCCGCGACCAGCCTGCCCGCCGAGCCGCTGCCATTGGTGCCATTGAAGGAGGCCAAGCTGGTGAGCGCGCCGCCCGAAGTCATTTTGAAGACGGTGCCTTTGTCCGAGGTACCGCCCGCCTTGGTGGTGCCATAGAAATTTCCATCTGTGCCGAGGGCCACACCGCCGATGGGGCCATCACCATTGGTTCCGTTGAAGGAAGCAAGGGTGGTGAGCGAGCCACCGGTGGTGACACGGAAGACGGTCCCCTTCCCGCTCGCTCCGCCTGCCTCGGTGGTGCCGTAGAGCAAGCCATCCGTGCCGAGGATCAGGCCGCCCTTCGGCGTGGTGCCGTTGGAGCCATTGAAGTTGGCGAGGATGGTGAGGGTGCCATCCGTGGCCAGCTTGAAGAGGGTGCCTTGATTGCTGGTTCCGCCGAGCTGGCTGGTGCCGTAGAACTCTCCGCCGACTTCCAGCAGCTTCACACGCGATTCCTTCGGGCTGAGCGGCAGCGCCTGCACCCGCTCGAACGTGGGAGGAAGGGTGACGGCTATCGCCGGACCGGATATCGCCAAAACGCACGACCCATACAATGCCACACGGCATATCCAGCCGGAGATAGGGAGATTCATATATTAGGGGGAAAATCGGAGGACTGGAATACGTGCCTACATCTCCGGTTTTTCCATACCCGGTCAAGTCCAATGGCAGGGGCCGCCCCCCCCGGTTCAGCGCACCAAACGGGCAATCGCCCGTTGAGCACGAACGCACGACAATCCCGCCCCAATTCCCGAATTGCGTCGCGGAGAATCTGACGCATGGTAGCGGGCATGCGTTTCCTGCCCTTCGTGGCCGTCTGGGGTCTGACACTTGCCTCCGCACTTTCCGCCGCTCCCGCCTGGCAGGCCGAGCTTACCCCTTTTGGCTCCCCCGCTCATCCGCGGCTGGCACCCTGCCGTCTCGACTACCGCGTCAGTTGGAAAGGTCTCATCGATGCCGGAGCCATTCACCTTGAGTTCGGCAATCCGGCCAATGCCAAGGGCGGCTCATTCGTCGCCACCTCCACCGGCGAAAGCACCGGTCCGGCCTCCGCTCTCTACGATTTCAAGAGCTGGTATTGGTCCGAAATGGAATCCGGTTCGCTGCGCCCGAAGGTCTTCCACACCGTCGAGGACGTGGACAAACGCAGGATCACCTACCACCTCGACTATTCCTCGAAGGGTGTCTCCTGGCAGCGCAACACGAAGATCCTCTCCAACGGCTTCCAATACGACAACAAGGGCGACTTCGCCTTTTCCCCGGTGCATGACATCTTCTCCGCGATGTTGTTCGTACGGGGCCGCAAGCTGAACAACGGTGACAACATCGCCTTCGTCATCCAGCCGGGAGACGATCCCTATCTCGTCCGCGCCCACGTGGACGACCGCGAGGTTCATGACGGTCATTCCTCGATCCGTATCACCGTGACCATGCTCAAGATCGACTCCGCGAGCCTCACCCTACTGCCTTATAAGAAGCTGAAGGAAGCCACCCTGTGGCTGAGTGACGATGCGGACCGCGTGCCACTGGAGATCCGTGCGGGCGTTTTCATCGGGGATGTGCGGGTGACTCTGGCGGGACAACGGAAGTTCTGACCTCCGCTATCCTCCCACCAGGAACGACTTCAGGAACCGGAACACCACCTCGATCGCGACGGCGATATCGCGCTCCTCTACAAACTCATCCGGATGATGGCTGAGCCCGCCACGGCAGCGGACAAAGAGCATCGAAATCGGGGCGACACGGGACATCACGACCCCGTCATGCCCCGCTCCGCTGGCCAGTCGCGGCGCTGAACCAGTGGTCGCGGTCAAGGCCCCAACCAGCCGCCGGCTCAGCTCGACATCGCAGCCCACTCCGTCGTGATCCAAGGTCACGCGCCATTCCAGTTTCAATCCCCGCTGAGCCGCGACCGTGGAGCAACGTGCCCGCAGTTTCTCCAGAAACTCCGCCCTCACCACGTCCTCCGGATGCCGCAGATCCAGCACGAAGGTCGCCTTGCTCGAAATGGAACTGCTGGTGCCCGGCTCGGCCTGGATTTTCCCGACGCTAGCCAGCAGCGGCGGATGATTGCGGGCGATAGCCTCGATCGCGAGCAGGCACTCAGCCGCCCCCGCCAGCGCATCGTGCCGCAGGTCCATCGGCGTGGTCGCGGCATGCTCGGCCCTGCCGATTACCGAAACCTGTACCCGGCTTTGACCGCAAATGGCGGTCACCACCCCGGCAGGCTGGCCCGTTTCCTCAAGGACGCGGCCTTGCTCGATGTGAACTTCCAGATAGCCACGCGCCCCGCCCGGAGGATACTCGATGTCCGAGGACCCTTCCGTCCATCCGGCGAGCGTCAGATAGGTGGAGAGTGTCGTATTGGCATCATCCCGCAGCGCGTAGGTGGCCTCATCGAAGTCCCCGCAGACCCAACGGCTGCCCAGATAGCTGGTGTGAAACCGCACCCCCTCCTGATCCGCGAATCCGAGCAAATGAACCGGCACCGGCAGGGCTATTCCTTCCGACGCCAGTTGCTCCAACGCGGCCAGGCCGACGAGGATTCCCAGCGTGCCATCATATTTTCCAGCTCCCACCGTGGTATCGAAGTGGGAACCGATGAGCAGCGGCAGCCCGCGCGGCTGGGTGCCGGGCAGCATCCCGCGCACCGTTCCCATCGCATTGTGAGCGACCTCCATGTTGAGGTCCCGCATCCACTCCACCAATCGTCCCGCCGCGATCTTCGCCGCAGGGGACAGCAGGGTGCGGGTGAGCCGTCCCTTCTCCTCGCTGATCCCTCCCAGCTCCTTGATCCGGTCCAGGGTCACGCGCAGGGCATGGGCGGCGGCTTCACTCATGGGTTTCCGATGTCTTCCATCCTGAGCCTCTAACGGATTGGAAGCAAGATGGAACGTGGCCGCGCTCTCCCGAACGCGACCACGCCTCCCTCCGGGGAGAGATACGGGAAGACGGGCAACCCGGCCTTCCCGTTTTGAGTGCCAACCCCCAAAATCCCCTTACCGGCGGCGACGGCCGAGCCAGGGCACGACCGTCAGCAACAACAACGCCGAAGAAGGTTCAGGCACGGCGGTCCAATTCAGCGTCAGGGTGTTGCCGCTGTTCACCAGATCGAAGTGCCCCAAGGCAGCCGAAGCCGGGTCCGCCAGGATGATCACATTGCCGACTTCCAAGGTACCGGTACCCGTGTTGTCGACCACCACCCAGCTCTGGTCGCTGGTCCAGAAGACATCGCTATAGTTGGCCGAGCCCAGGAGCGCGATGTTGAAGATCGAGCCGTTTTCCAGCGAGAAGTTCCCCGCCGTCACCGTGGTCATGTCAAAGGTGGTGCCGGGACCGCTCGTCGAGTTGTCCCCCAGTTCCCACGCGAAAGTCGCTCCAGCCTCGATGGTGAAATCCGCGCCGATGTTCATCGCGCCGGGACTGTTGCCCGGGCTGTAGGTCCCGCCGCTCTGGATGGTCGTGGCCACATTGAGCGTGCCGGAGCCATTGAGCACGCCGGTGACGTGCATGAAGGCTCCCGGCAGGCTTTGAAGAGTGGTATTGGCCACCAAATGAGCGCCGGTGGCGATGGTCAGACCACCACTGCCGATCGTAAGAGCCTGATTCGCCCGGAACGTTCCCTGCTGGATGTTCAGGCCACCGACGGTCGCCGCACCATTGCTGATCAATGTCCCCGCGCCGGTCTTGGTCAGAGTGCCGGTGCCGGTGAAACCCGCGAAGGTCGCATCATAACCGTTGGTGTTGATCGTCGAGGTGGTGGAAGCCTTGAGCTTGCCGACAACATCCGTGCTCAGGTTGCTTCCGATGATCTTCACCGTGCCGCCGCCGAGGTTGAAGTCGTTGGCCACGGGAGTTCCACCGCCGTAGCTCACCTGGAGCGAACTGCCCCCCACTTCCAGCGTGCCCCCATCGAGATTGTAGGTGCCGGTGCCGATCGCGGAGAGATAAAGCGCCGCCGCACCATCCACATGGAGCGTGCCGCCGGTCTGTGTGACGGTGCCGGTGCCCTGGGCTCCGCCATTGAGGCTGTTGCCAAGGATCAGGCTGGCACCGCTGGCCACATTGAGCGTGCCGCCGGAGAGGTTGAGCGCACCGGTGCTGGCGGGCTTTCCGACCGCGGAGCGGCCGATCGTATTGAGCAGGCCATTCAGTGTCAGCGTGCCACCATTGAGATTGTAGGTGCCGTCTCCACCCTGGTTGCCTATGTTCAGTGAGACATTGCTGCTGGTCGTGACCGTGCCGGCGTTCTGTGTGAAGACACCGGTGCCACCGAAATCACCGATGCGGAGCGAACCCGCCACCGGCGTGGTGTTGTCCGCCTTGGTGGAGGCATTCACCGTGAGGGAGCCGCCATCCATGACGTAGGAGCCGATGTTTCCATTGCCGGCGCCGACCATGAACTCGCTCGAGCTGGTGGCACCCGCCGTCTGGCGAACGCTGCCACCGGTGACGGCGAAGGATTCCAACACGCGGCTCGCACCGCTGAAGGTCAAGGTGCCGGTGCCGGACTTGACCAACTGGCTGCCTCCATCATCGGCCTGATGAGCTCCGGCGCTGGTGAGATTGCCACTCCACGTGGCGTTCAGAGCATTGGTGTTGATCGTCGAGGTGGTTCCGGCGACCAGAGCCGCGTCCACCGCGCTGCTCAGATCGGAACCGACCACCTTGAGCGTGCCGCCCCCGAGGTTGAAGGCATAGGTCGAGGTGGTGTTGCTGTAGCGCGCATGCAGGCTGTTGCCGCCCACTTCGAGCGTGCCGCCATTGAGATCATAGACCCCGTTGCCGTAGCCGGAGATGTAAAGGTTCGATCCGGCATCGACATGGACGGTGCCACCGGTCTGGTGGATCGTGCCGGTGCCGAGCGCCGCCCCGACGATGTTGTTACCGTTGATCAGCGAGCTGTTGTCGGTGAGATTCAACGCGCCGCCGGTGATATTCAGCGTGCCGGTGCTGGCCGGGTTCGCACCGGTCGAGCGTCCCAGCGTATTCAGACCGCCGGAGAGATTGAGCGTGCCGCCATTGAGATTGTAGGTGCCGGTGCCGCCCTGGTTGCCGATGTTCAGGGCGCCGTTTTCATTCACGGTGACGGTGCCCGCATTCTGCGTGAAGGTACCCGTGCCGCCAAAGTCACCCACGCGGAAAGAACCCGCGACCGCCGTGGTGTTGTCCGCCCGTGTGGAGGCATTCACGTCAAGCGTGCCACCATCCATAACGTAGGAGCCGGTGTTTCCATTGCCGGTGCCGACCATGAACTCGACCGCGCTGGTCGCCCCCGCAGTCTGGCGGGCGCCGCCACCCGTGATGGCGAAGCTGTCGAGCACCCGGCTGGCTCCCGAGAGAGTCAAAGTGCCGGCACCGCTCTTCACCAGGAGATTACCACCGAAGTCGACCTGATGCAGTCCCGCAGCAGCGAGATTGCCGCTCCAGGTGGCATTGAGGCCGTTCGTATCGATAACGGACGTCTTGCCCGCAGTGAGATCCGCATCCACCGCGCTGGTCAGGTCGCTGCCGGTCACCTTGATCGTGCCGCCTCCGAAATTGAAGGCGTAGGTCGAGGTCGTGTTGTTGTAACGGGCCTTGAGGCCGTTGCCACCCACTTCAAGCGTGCCGCCATTGAGGCTGTAGCTGCCGGGGCCGAAGCCGGACACATACAGCGAGGAACCCGCATCCACGTGCACGATACCACCGGTCTGCACCAATGCTCCGCTGCCCGCCGGACCGCCGGAGATGTTGTTGCCGATGATCAGCGCGCTGTTGTTGGTGATCTCCAACAGACCGCCGCTGACGTTCATCACGCCGGTGCTCGCGGGATTGCCGACCGTCGAGCGGCCGATGACGTTGTTGCCACCGCCTAGAATGAGCGTGCCACCGGTGAGATTGTAGGTGCCGTTTCCGCCCTGGTTGCCGATGTTCAGCGCACTGTTCGTGGTGAACTCGACCGTGCCCGCATTCTGCGTGAACGTTCCGGTGCCGCCGTAGTCACCCACGCGGAAGGAACCCGCCACCGCACCACCACCCGAAGTCGTGGAGGCATTGATGGTGAGCGTGCCACCGTCCATGATATAGGCTCCGGTATTGCCCGTGCCGGTGCCCGCCATGAACTCGACGGCGCTGGTATCCCCTGCCGTCTGGCGGACGGAACCACCGGTCACGGCAAAGGTATCAAGCACGCGGCTGGAACCCGTGAAAGTCAGTGTCCCCGCACCGGTCTTCACCAACGCGCTGCCGCCCTGCCCGATCTGATGCAGACCGGTGCCGGTGAGATTGCCGCGCCAGGTGGCATTGAGACCGTTGGTATCGATGGTCGAGATCGCGTTCGCGCCCAGATCGGCATCGACCGAGGTGTCCAGGTCGCTTCCGGCGACCTTGATCGTGCCGCCCGAGAAATTGAAATCGTAAGTCCCTGTTGCCGCTCCACCGCCATACTTGGCCTGCAGCGAATTGCCGCCGATCTCCAGCGTGCCGCCGGTGAAGTTGTAGACGCCGTTGCCGAAGCCGGAGAGGTAGAAGCCCGTCCCGGCACCCACCCGCAACGTGCCTGCAGTTTGATTGAAGACGCCATTGCCACTGCCCGAAGCTCCGCCACCATAGGATGCCAGTGCGACATTGGTGCGGTTGCCGATGATCAGGCCGGTGCTGCCATCCTGAAACACACCAGGCGAGACCTCCACCGGATGCGCCTTCAGTTCCACCAGACCACCGTTCAAATTGAAGGTGCCGGTGGACGTGCCGGAAGAGTAGTTGTTGAAACCGATGCTGACGAGGCTGGTGTGGCCGGCGTCATCCGCATTGTCGATCGTGAGCGAACCGCCGCTGATCGTATAGGAGCCGCTGCCACCATTGACACCCACGTTCATCGAGCCGAGCACGTTCACCGTGCCACCCGTCTGGGTGACCGTACCGGTGGTGCCCGCACCCTGACCGATCTGGAGGTTCGCATAGCGGCTGGCCTGGCCGATGAACAAGCTGGCATCGTTTCCGATCAACAGCGTGCCATTCGAGCCATACGCACCCACCCGCATGAATGCGGTGAGGTTGTCATCATTCTTTACCGCAAGAGCGGCCCCGGCATCGAGCGTGAGGGTGGCGCCATTGTTGACGATCACCGCATCCCGCTGGCCGTTGCTCTCGAAATGAGGGCTGGTTGGAATGTAAAGGGAAGGATTCTCCGGATCGTAGCCATCGTAAGTGGCTGCCGAATTGAGCGTGGTATCGCTGGTGATGGGCAGCAGGTTTTGTCCAAGCGCGGGAGCCGCGGCTGCGAACAAGGGAACGAGGGTGACGAAAAGGCGCAAGGGGGCACCATTCGCCAAGCTCCAAGGGAGCATGCGCTTCGGTTTCATGGGACAAGGGGTGTGGGACAGTCAGGACAGCAAAACCGGGGAGCCGTTTGGATAAGCACGGATGGAATCTCTCCTTTCAAAAAAGAGCATCCATCCGAAGTTACTCTAACAAGAATCGGACCGGTGTGGCCGAGGCTTAAATCGCCATTCAACAGTTCGTTCAATCATTAAAACGCTTTGAGCTACAACCTCTCCGCGATTGCGTATGAAGCATCGAGCCGATAATGATCCGACATCTTTACAAGGTCTTTACAATGAATTTCGAGTCATTCGAAAGGCAAAAAATGGTGACAATTTCGGACATGCCGACACCCCATGAACACCATTCATTAGATCCCAGATCACTCACAAATCGGGATCATCTAACGCCTGTTAGCGTAGCTTTTGTGGAGCGGAAAATTCTGCCACCATCACGATGGCTCGTCCGTCTCATCCCAACGGACTTCCGTCCTGCTGCTCAAGCCACGAACCAATATCCACGCGTTCAGAACCGAGCCATCTCGATTGCGCACGGAAACCCGAAATGTGTCCGCACCAGCCCCACCATGGATAAAGGGACTCGTAAAAAATCCACCGCGCTCGACGTGGATGAATTGAAGTTGCTCACGGGACGCCCAGCGTTCGAGAGCCTCCCGCGCCAGAAAGCGCCGGAACCAGAGGAGGCTCCCCATTATGAGGAGCCATGTCACTACGCCTATTACGATCACTAGTCCCTGCGGGACGGTGGCGAACATCATTTGTGACATTGCATCCATTCCGTCCCGCCGGTATCCGGCCTTACTTCTGCTTCGCCCAGGAATCGCGCAGCGGCACCGTGCGGTTGAAAACCACCTTCGAGCCCGGGACGTGGTCCTTTGCATCCGCAATGAAGTATCCGGTCCGCTCGAACTGGCAGCGGAAGCCGGGTTCCACGGAAGCAGCCGCAGGTTCCACCTTGGCGGCGACGTGCTTCAGCGCGTCCGGGTTGATCACGGAAAGGAAGCCCCCTTCCTCACCATCCGGGTCTTCCACGGTGAAGAGGCGGTCGTAGAGACGAACTTCGGCGTCCACACCGTGAGTGGCACTGACCCAGTGGATCGCCGCCTTGCAGACCACGCCTTCCGGAGTATCCGCACCCATGGTTCCGGGCAGGAACTCGGCGCGCATCTCGGTGATCGTGCCGTCCTCGGCCTTCTCATAACCGGTGCACTTCACGATGTAGCCGCCGCGCAGGCGGACATGACGCTCGGGTCCGAGACGGAAGAACTTCTTCGGCGGGTCTTCCATGAAGTCCTCGCGCTCGATCCACACTTCGCGGGTAAGCGAGATCTTGCGGGTGCCATCCTCCGGGTTCTCCGGATTGTTGACCACCTCCACGTCCTCCTCATGACCTTCCGGCCAGTTGGTGAGCACCAGCTTGAGCGGCTCGAGCACGGCCATGCGGCGCTGTGCGGTCTTGTTGAGATGGTCGCGGACCTCATATTCCAACAGCGCCACATCGGTGGTGCCGTTGTACTTGCGTGATGCCCACGCGCTTGCAGAAATTGCGGACCGCCTCCGGTGTATAGCCACGGCGGCGGATGCCGGAGATCGTCGGCATGCGCGGATCGTCCCAACCAGAGACGTGGTTCTCCTTCACCAGTTGCAGCAGCTTGCGCTTGCTCATCACCGTGTAGGTCAGGTTGAGGCGCGCGAACTCGATCTGGCGCGGCTTCGATGGCACCGGGCAGTTGTCGATGAACCAATCGTAAAGCGGCCGGTGGTTCTCGAACTCCAACGTGCACAGCGAGTGGGTGATGTGCTCCAGCGCGTCCTCCAGCGGATGCGCGAAGTCATACATCGGGTAAATGTGCCACGCGTCGCCGGTGTTGTGGTGCTCCGCGTGCAGGATGCGGTAAAGCACCGGGTCGCGCAGGTTCAGGTTCGGCGACGCCATGTCGATCTTCGCGCGCAGGATGCACTCGCCTTCCTTGAATTCGCCGGCCTTCATGCGGGCGAAGAGATCGAGGTTCTCTTCCACGCTGCGGTCGCGATACGGCGAGGGCGTGCCCGGCACCGTGAGATTGCCGCGGTCTGGCGCGCATCTCCTCAGACGTCTGGTGATCCACGTAGGCCTTGCCGTTCTTGATGAGATGAATGGCGGAGTCGTAGTAGAAATCGAAGTAGTTGCTGGCGTAGTAGAGGTTCTCGCCCCACTCGAAGCCGAGCCACTTCACGTCCGTCTTGATGCTCTCAACATCCTCCGTTCTCTTCCTTCTCCGGATTGGTATCGTCGAAGCGCAAATGGCAGCGCGCACCCGGGTGCTCCTGAGCGATGCCGAAGTTCAGGCAGATCGACTTCGCGTGGCCGATGTGGAGGTAACCGTTCGGCTCCGGCGGGAAGCGGGTGATCGTGGTCTAATGTTTGCCGGACGCGAGGTCACCGGCGATGATCTCGCGGATGAAGTCGAGCTTGGGAGAATCGGACATTGGAAAGATGCGGACGGCCTGAAAAAATCAGGAAAACCACGAATGGCCACGAATTTTCACGAATCGGGGCGGAGAAGTAGCGCCGGATTCCTACTTGGCGGCTGAATACGGGGAAAGGGCGGACAAGGAAAAGCGCCCTTTCCCAAACGCCAAGGAGCACCTTGGCGCTACTTCGCTTGCGCGGAATCAACCCGCCAGCTCCTCCAGCAGCAACTGATTGAGGCGGATGCCGGCCTCGAAGTTCTCCACCGGGAAATTCTCATCGGGCGCGTGAACCTGGGAATCCGCCAAGGCGAGGCCGAGCAACAGAGTGTCGACACCGAGAACACTGCGGAAGGACTGGACGATCGGGATGCTGCCACCCTCGCGGATGAGCACCGGATCCGAACCGAAGGCCTTGCGGAGGGCATTCTGAGCAGCTTGGCCGAAGCTGGAATGCGGGTCGGTGGCGTAGGGTTTGCCGTCGTGCCCCTCGTAGATCTCCATCGTCAGGCCTGGCGGGCAGTTCCACTCCAGGTGTTGGCGGACCTTCTGCATGATGTCCGCAGGGTCCTGATCCGGCACGAGACGGAAGGAAAGCTTCGCAAAAGCCTGAGCGGGCAGGACGGTCTTCGAGCCCTCGCCCTGATAGCCGCCGCCGATGCCATTGACCTCTGCGGTGGGACGGGCCCAGGTGCGCTCGGCCGAGCTGTAGCCGGGCTCGCCATAGAGCGCCGGAGAACCGGTGAAATGCAGAAACTGAGCGTCGGTCACGCCGGGGATCTTCGCCCACATCTCGTGCTCCCAGGTTTCCAACGGGCGGACATCTTCATAGAAACCATCGATCGCCACCTTGCCATTCGGCTCATGCAGGCTGGAAATCAGGCGCGCGATGCCCGCCGCCGGATTCGCCACCGCACCGCCGAAGATGCCGGAGTGCAGGTCGGCCTTCGGACCGCGCAGGGTGACCTCGCAGCAGGAAATGCCGCGCAGACCATAGCTGAAGGTAGGCACTCCCGGACCCACCATGCCGGTGTCCGAGATCGCGATCACATCGCACTTCAGCAGCTCCGCGTTTTCGCGCAGGAATGGCAGCAGGTTCGGGCTGCCGATTTCCTCCTCTCCCTCGAAGAGGAATGTCAGGTTCACCGGCAGTTCGCCCTTCTCGCGGAGGGTCTTTTCGACGCCAAGGACATGGGCGAGCATCTGGCCCTTGTTGTCGGCGGAACCGCGGGCCCAGATCTTGCCATCGCGGATGTCCGGCTCGAATGGCGGCGTGGTCCAGAGATTAAGCGGATCGACCGGCTGCACATCGTAGTGACCGTAGATGAGGACCGTGCGGCGACCGGCGATGTGCTCGTTCTTTGCCACCACGATCGGGTGCTTCGCCGTCTCATGAAGGCTGGCTTGAAGACCCATTCCATTGAGTTTTTCGATCAGCCACCCGGCGCACGCCCGGACGTCGTCCGCATGACGCGAATCGGTGGAAATACTGGGAAAACGAAGGAATTCAAACAGGTCTTTTAACTCAGGCGTCACAGTCATCATGGTGACTAACAGAGCGACACACCCGCAAGGCGAATGTCTGTATTTACAATGCCGGATCTGCCACAATCTGCTGCTCAGAGCGCCGTGCAAATGGCAACAAAAGGAGCCCGTAAAGCGTGAATGCCACAATTTGCAATGTAAGCAAATACCACGGCTCCGGCCCCATGTAGTCAAACAGGGTGCCTACCGCAGGCTTGTGATTGAGGAACCCGTAGTTCGATCCAAGCAGCACATTGAGACCAAAGACCACCGCCATATACACCCAGCTCCAGAATACGGCACGGCGGAACGCTCCCGGCTGCGGCACCAATCCCGCTCCGAATACCAATGCCAGCGCCGCAACGGGCACTCCTCCGTGCTGGATGAAGAACGCGTAATACTCAGGCGTGTCCCAATCAAAATACAGGGTCGGTGTCAGCAGTCCCTGGACCGTCCCCGCGATGCCCCAGAAGTAGCCCATTTCCGCCCAACGCTGGCGGCGCGTGATCAAAGCCACTGCCAATACCAGTGAGACCACATCACAGAGATACAGAGGGAGCGCGGTTTCCCGGACCAGCCGCCCGGCCAAAGCCACATCCTCGGCATTCCGGTAGCGCAACCAGGTCAAAACCGGATCAAGGGAGACCGCGATCACCAGCAGCGCGGCCAGAATCGTATTCGCCCGCTGCTTCACCACCGCCGCCACCTTTCCCGAGCGGTTCAGCCGGATCATGCCGATCGATGCCACCGCCGTAGCCACGATGGCGGTCCAGTGCGAAATACCGTACGGAACAAACTCGCGGGAATCCATATGCGGGGATACTGCCGAACCGCTGCTTTTCTAGCAACTCATTCGCGATCGATCTTTTCCCGCTCCTCCCGGATCACGGCAAGGGCATCGTAGAGGGCGAAGATCATGACGGATCCGGTCAGCAACGCACAACAGCCCCACCAGATGGTGAACCAAAGGATATGCTTCGCCAGCCAGCCCTCGATCACCCAGAGCCCGATGGCCATCATTCCCAGGGCCATCATCAGCAGCTGCAACAGAAAACGGCGCCGCATCGGGCGGTCATGCAGGATCGCCCGGGCGAGCCCGAGAATGACCACAATCCAACTGACCTTTTGCTCCGGCATGGGGTGCGGACATTCACGCCCGGATTTCCGATGGGAACCAGCGAATTCCGCGCTGCTCACCCCTCGACCAGAATCTCCAATGCGGCAATCCGCATCGTTTCCGCCCCGAACGTCGAGGAGGTCATCAACACCATCCGGTCGTCACTCGCCACCCGGACCTGATCGCGGGTCGCGAAACGCGCCGCCAGCCTCTCGATCACCGAGTCCGCCGTTTCCCCATCCTTGGAATACAGGATGAGAATGCCCTCCTCATTACCGCCCTCGATCCCCCGCTCCGCCTGCTTGCCATCGAAGACCACGACCACCTTCCAGTCCGAGCAATCGCCGAAGCGCTGGAGCCATTTCACCAGTTCCAATCGCGCGAGGTAGCGGTTGGGACCACGGTGCAACTGGGCAAAGCGCGGGATCGAAAAGATCGCGCTGTGGCCATCGACGATGAGGAGACGCTCCACGCGAAAAAGGAAACAGGCCGGATGCTCCTAGCAACCGGCCTGTTTCGAAAAGATGATTGGGAAAACCCCGCGAGGATTACTCCTCGCCGGCTTCACCGGTCTCAGGAGCCTCGCCTTCGGCTTCCTTCTTGGCGACCTTCTTGGCAGGAGCCTTTTTGGCTGCGGCCTTCTTGGCGGGCGCCTTCTTGGCAGCTGCGGGCTTCTCTTCCGTGGAAGCAGCCTTCTTCGTGGAGGACTTCTTCTTCACGATGCCTCCCAGCTTCGCCTGTTCCTTCTTCCGCTTCAGATAGTCCGAACGGCGCTTGCGCTTGATGACCTTGTTGGATTGCTGTCCCATGGTTGGTGGCGGGCGGTCTAACCTGCTGGCTGCGCGGGGGCAAGGCGAAATCGACACCCGGGCGGAGATCGTCCCGGATTCCCCACCGGGAGGGGCACCTTTCGAGGGGGCACCCCAGTGTCTAGCGCCGCAATGCCGTCAGGTAAGCCGCCTTGAGATCATCCGCTTCCAAGGAGGACGCCAACAGCTTGGCCGTAAGCGATTCGACCGAATCTCTCAGCTCCTGAAGCTTCCGCTCGTCCCCGGCCAAAGCCTCAAGGTGCTGTTCGGATTCTATCGTGTTTCCTCTAGCCTTAGCAATACG
>JASGJM010000024.1:0-5180 GCA_049840755.1 Luteolibacter sp.
CCCAACTACGACGAACGCCTGACGGAGCCGTCCGTCCTGCCTTCTGCGTTCCCGAATTTCCTGGTCAACGGCGGCACTGGTATCGCCGTCGGCATGGCGACGAACCTCGCTTCCCATAACCTGGGTGAGGTGGTGGACGGCATTTGCGCGCAGATCGACAATCCCGCGATCACGCTGCCTGAGCTGATGCACCATATCAAGGGGCCGGACTTCGCGGTGCCCACCGAGATCCGCGGCCTGCGCGGAATCGAGGACTACTTCCGCACCGGTCGTGGCTCGATGCGCATGCGCGGCCAGATGGAGATCGTCGAGAACGATGCCGGGCGCTCCATCATCGTCATCCGCGGCGTGCCCTACGGCGTGAACCGTGCGACCCTCCAGGAGCGCATCGCCGAGCTGGTCAATGAAAAGGTCCTCACCGGCATCTCCGGTATGCGCGACCTCTCCGCCGAGGATACCCACATCGAGATCGAGCTGAAGAGGGATGCCCGACGCGCAGGTGGTGATGGCGCAGTTGTTCAAGCTCACCTCCATGGAGACTTCGTTCTCCGTGAACATGCTGGCGATCCACAAGAACCGCCCGAAGCAGCTTTCGCTCAAGGAGGCCATCGACGCTTATATCGAGCACCGCCGGGAGGTCGTCATCCGCCGCACGCGCTATCTGCTGGGCAAGGCCGAGGAACGTGCCGAGCTGTTGGAGGCCTTCCTGCTCGCCCTCGGGCACCTCGATGAGTTCATCCAGATCATCCGGTCGTCGAAAAACCGCGACGAGGCCCGTGAACGCCTCGCCGCGTATAACTTCCCGGTCGCCACTGCGGAGGGTCTGGGGATTCTCATCCGCTCGCAGCCGTCCGTTGCCGGTGGCTCGCTACATCTTCACCGAACGCCAGGTGAATGCCATCCTCGAGCTGCGCCTCTATCAGCTCACCGGCATGGAGCAGCGACAAGGTGAAGAACGAATACGACGAGCGTCCTTGAGACATCAAGGACCTGCTGGACATCCTCGCCCGCGAGGAGCGCGTGCTCATCATCATCAAGGACGAGCTGCGCGTCATCAAGGACCAGTTCGCCACCCCACGCCGCTGCACCGATCCTTGCCGACGTGGGCGAGATCGCCATGGAAGACCTCATCGCCAATGACGCGATGATCGTCACGCTTTCCCACCGCGGTTACATCAAGCGCACTCCTGCGACCGAGTTCCGCGTCCAGGGACGGGGTGGAAAAGGCCTCAAGGGCATGGAGACGAAGGCCACCGAAGAAAGACGAGGCCGACGATTTCGTCGAGCATCTGTTCAGTGTCCAGGCTCACGATTACCTGCTGTTCTTCACGAACACCGGGCGCGTGTATGTGCAGCGCGTGTATGACCTTCCTGAAGGTTCGCGCACGTTCTACCGGCCGCAGCATCAAGAACGTGCTCGATCTCAAGCCCGAGGAAAAGATCGCCGCATTGCTACGTCTCGAACGCACGGTGGATGAGAAGGGCAATGATGTCACCTTCCGCGAGGATGCCGGTTTCGTCTTTTTCGCCACCCGCAACGGCAAGGTGAAGAAGACCGCTCTCAACGACTTCCGCAACTACCGCAAGGCAGGTCTCACCGCCATCAATCTCGACGAAGGCAACGATCTCATCGGCGTGAGCCTCACCAGCGGTGAGGACGAGATCGTCCTCGTCACGCGGGATGGTATGAGCATCAAGTTTACCGAAGGTGTTTACAAGAAGCCGCAAGGCGAGCCCGAAGATGGCGAGGAAGCGGATGCCGGCGAAGAGGCCGCGGAAGACGAAGGTCGGCCGCAGATCCGCCCGCAAGGTCGCGCGACCGCCGGTGTCACGGGCATCCGCCTTCGCGAAGGACGACTATCGTGGTCGGCATGGCGATCGTCTCCGAGGAAACGATGTTGCTCGTCGCCTCGGAGAACGGTCTCGGCAAACGCACGGCCTTCGCCAGCTATCGCCTGCTCCGCCGCGGCGGCCTCGGGGTGAAGACGCTGAACGTCACCGACAAGACCGGCAAGGTCGTCAGCGCCGTCTCCGTCACCGAAGAGGACGAACTCATGCTCATGACCTCCACCGGCCAGAGCATCCGCATCCGTCGTCGAGCGAGATCCGCGAAACCGGCCGCGTCGCCCAGGGCGTGAAACTCCTCACTCTCAAGCGAAGGCGAGAAGCTGCAGGATATCTCCATGGTCATTCCCGGACGGCGACGATGCCGGTGGCAATCCGGATGAGTCTTCGGGTGAAGAAGGAGTTTCCGAGGCAACGGATGCTCCGGCGGAAGAGGCTGGAGAGTAATCCTCCCTGATGGATTCAAAACGAAAATGGCGGGCCGCAAGGTCCGCCGTTTTCGTTTGGTAGGTAAGCGGATTTTATCTGCGGGACCTGCCGGGATCTGATAGGAATCAGGCATCATGAAAAAATGGCTGATCCTTCCCCTTCTTGGCTTGGGGGTACTGTGGGCCGAACCTGATGTTCCGGCGAAAGAAGGCGGGCCGAAGGATCAACCCGGATTGCCCGTTGTGGATGTCGGCTATTTCACGAAGCTGCGCCTCGACTACGCCAAGAGGCCCGATTTTGCCGGAGATTGGACGACGGACGAGAAGCGTGATGCGGTATTCGATGCCTTCAAGGAGAACGACTACAAGAAGGCCTTCGAACTATCCGGGAAGTGGCTGGAAAGATGTCCCGTGGACGCGGAGGCCCATTTGCTGAGAGCAGCGGCAGCTCGTCGGCTGGGGGACTTGAAAACCTACATGTATCATTCCTACTTCTCGTCAGGGTTGATGCAGTCGGTCATTGCCTCCGGAGATGGGAAGACTCCGAAGACCGGCTTCAAGGTGATCGCAGTGGCGGAAGAGTATGCGATTCTCCGTGATTTCGGTGCGGATCTCTCCAGCCAGAGTTTAGTCGATGGGCCGTGCGACAAAATGGTGTGCAAGCTGCCGGGTGGCAAGGAAGGCACGATCTACTTCGACGTGGCTCTGGCGATGGAAGCCGAGCAGCGTGGATTGGAGAAAAAGTAGAAAGCGGTAGGTCACTCGTCGCGTGGTCGCCAGTTGGTGGCGGGCACGGAGAGGATCTCGAAGCTCTTGGTGCCGTCCGGATTGGTGCGGCGGGCGAGCTGGAGAACAAGGGTGGCGACATTGCCACCCTCTGTGACTTCGGAGAGTTGGGCGGCGGCAGTGGTGTCCTTGAGGACGAAGGTCTTTTGAACGGCCCCTGCCGGAGCGGTGAAGGGGATGACTTCGTATTCGATCCGGTTGGGAGCTTTCGGCGCCTCTGGTGACTGGCGGACGATCAGATGGTAGGTGCCCTTGCCATCCCCTGAAGCAGTCACGAATTGTTGGAAGAGATCGTCCTGGTATTCGACGAACGAGGCCCAATCGACCCGCCAGCCGGTAGCGGTTTCCGCGACGGCCACGGGGTAGCCCTTGGGGAAGGCGGCGGTATGGATGCGGAACACCGAAAGCAGGAAGCCGGTGGAATCAACCACTTCACAGTGCTCGACCTCGATCTTCGTCCACGGCGTAGCCTTGTCAGGATGGGCCGAGTAATAGGCCTCCATGCGGGGCTGGATGCGGTCGGGGTAGAGGATGTATTCGGCGCGTTTCGTGCGGTCTGGAGCTGCAAGGAACGCTTCCAGTATGGTGCGTGGAGCGGTGAGCGTGGGTTCCTTTGGAGACGCCGGTGCAGGAGTGGTGTCTTCGACGATCTTGGCCCTCGGAATTTCGGGTTCGGCTTCACGAGTGGGTGGATTGATCGCCGTGTCGGGAGCCTTGGTATCGCTCGTTCGGAGTTGGCGGCCGCTCTGGTAGCCGCCGGCAAAAGCCAGCACGGCAACCAAGCCTCCAAGCAACAGAGCGGTTGCCAGCCCGAAGCTCCGGGGAGGTGCTACGGGATCGGGCGCTGGCGCGGGTGCTTCCAGCCGGACCGGGGATGGAGCGGGTGATGGCTCCGGCTCGGAGTAACGGGGCACTTCCAAGACTAGCTTGGGAGGTGGGGCTACTTCGATGGGGGCTGCCTGGGATGAAAACGGCTCCGCATGGGCGTGGCCCGTTGTTGCGAACGGTGCGGGCTCCCTGGGTGGTTCCACCTGCTGGACGACAGGGGGGGGCTCCGGGTAGGCAGGCGGAATGGTCGCAACCGGGATCTCCTCGGCAGGGGGAGGAGCTGGTGCTGTCGGAGGTGGTTGGGGTGCGGCTGTCGGAGGGGCCGGGGAAGGTGTGACTGCGAGCAGGTAGGCCGGGATACCGCGGAGCGGATCAGGCGCCATGATCGGATGCTGGCACTGTGGGCAGGGGCCGCGCATGCCAGCTCCGCTGGCTGGGATCTGGAGCAGACCGCCACAAGCGGGACAGGGAAATTGAAGGACCTCGGCCATGGCTCTCAGGAGGCGGTGGCAATGAAGCGGCTTGCTACCGGCTCATCGAGAATCTGTATAACGGCAGGTATCTGCAAGGCGCAAACGTGGGCGAGATGGCCGGAAAGGGCGGGATGCTCCAATTGCAGGATTGGCCACGCCACGCCATGGGCATCCATGACAGCCCGGTCCATCACGCGGATCTCACAGGGAGAGACCGTGAAGCCGGTGCCGCTGGCTTTCACGCAGGCTTCCTTGGCGGTCCAGATGCTCAGGAGACTTTGCTCGTCCGGGTGGGAAGCAAGCTCTTCGGGATGGCAGAAGGTTTCGGCACAGGCAGGCAGGTCTTTGGCTCGGCTCCAGCTTTCCAGGTCGATTCCCACCTCTCCATCGGATGATAGGGCCACGAGTGCGAGCGTATCGTCGTGAGAAAGATTGAAGTGTAACCCGTGACTGGCGAGCGTGGGCTTGCCATGCTCGCCTTCCACGATCGCGATGTTTCGCGGTTCCTCGTCGAGGCATCCTGCGAGAATCATCCGCAGGGCGGCCCGATAGCGGCTCCAGCGTGTGGCGTGCTCGGGAAACCGGAACGATGCTGCCCGCTTCCGATCGGCTTCCGTCAGGCAACGGTCTACGATCTCCTGCGGCACTTCGTCGGGACGAATGACATGGATCCGCAGCGTGCCTGGAAGCGGAGCGGCCATCAGTGAGGAACGCAGGAGCTGAGTGCGGCATCCAGAGAGCGTGCGAACTCGCCGACGTTCTCCGACTCGAAAAGCGTGAGATGCTGACCGGGAATCTCCCGAATGGTGAGCCCCTCACA
>JASGJM010000025.1:0-212376 GCA_049840755.1 Luteolibacter sp.
TCCAAGCACATGTTGCCATGTCTTGAACCCCCTTTGTTCCTTTTGTATAAGTTCGCGGCCAAATTAATTGAAAGACAGATCCCGTTTCCAGGCATAGTCCCTTGAGATAGTCGTGGAAATCGGGTCCTTTTTGTTCATCGAAATCTTCAAGATCTTCATCATCGTCTCCTCCTAGTGAGGGCTTTAACTGACGCCGCACATTTTCTGGAGGCAAGCAGATCACCACATCCGGTTTTGACGCGCTAAGCTCATGCAATGATTTGATTCGATCATGGAAAACTTCGGCTGTTGAAATCACCCTTCCCGAACCATCCAGTGCTTTCCTAATTTCGGATTCGGGTATTTCTTCCGTCCAAGTCGGGTCCGTTAAGAACTCACAGCGAAGCCCAACAGTGAGTGATAGACCAGGAAAGGGAGGGTTAAGATTTTCATTCAATACATCGCTTGCGACTACTCCTGCACGACACTCTTCAAACCATTCCATAAAAGAGGCTATAGTTTTTGGAGTCCCTACAAGACCCAAGCGAATTTCGGATTTGGTTCGATTTGTGCCGGCGTCGATGGGCCCCCATTTGAGAATTCCTCGTCTTATATCACGTGACGTGCCTCCTTTGGCAAATTCAAGCATCGGCTCATGAATCACAGAAATTTTTGGTGTCATTGTGATTAAGAAAGAGTGAATTCATCATTTTGGTCTATTTCGGGCGAAACTTCTCTTTCGGCATCGGTGACGAAATTTGCCCAAGCATTATCGTCAATTCCCAGAGGACTAGTCCCAGAAATACAATTTCTGATTCTCATAGATGAGGGGCGGTCAAAGAGCCCCTGATCTTTAGAAAGAATTGAGGCCCAAAAAACAACGTGACCTAGGACTGCACGATTTCTCTCCGGTTTTCTCATATTAGCGCTGGACTTCTTTTGCCAGCGACTGGGCTTGCCTAAACCATCACTAGTGAATGCCCAAAAAGGGGTGATGCACAGGAACCATTTTCCAGCGAATTGGTGAAACTTATGGCGAAATGCCTGATGCTGCCAGTGTTGAATTTGTGTAGGATCTGATTTCGATGGGATGCTTCTATAAATTCGTCTTTTCCCAGCATTTTTTAAGGCCATGGCAGCGACATGCCGGATTGTCGTGTTTTTGGCCGCCGGGAAATAATAACATCTCATTTCCCTCGACCAGGCCATATCGTGAGAACGACAAATTTCTTCCAGAGATCTATTCAGTATTTTAACGAACTTGCCTTTTTCTGCTGCGGATGTTCCGCTGGCGAGTCGTTGAGTGGGTAGTGCTAAATCTGGTGTGATAACTCGATCTGCAAGTACTTTTTTCCAGAAAGGGTGGTTGAATGAATCAAATGTGTATAGAATAGTTCCATCTATAAAATATGTGGGATGAAACGAATCAGTTAGGTGGCGCTTGATTGAGGCCTCAAAATCGCTTCTTGCGATTCTTTTCACTGGCAGTCTTGCGGTGTGAATCTGAGGGGGAAATTCGAGAGGAAGCAAATTTGAGAAAAGATCTTCTGGCGTTAAAGTTAGACCTAGTTCCTCGTCGGCAAGAAATTCGGAATCTTTGGAGAAGAATCCGTGGGCTATCGGAATGGGCGCCAGAGAAGGTCGTATCAATGGCTTGAACGCAGGAGGGATATCGTCGATGCAGTTTTTAAGAGATCCGAGATCGGAATCCTTCAAAATTACCCTAGTATAGGGTCTTAACGGCATTGGGATGAATGCTAAATCTTCATTCGAAAAAGCAGCATGGGATATATTTTTTATTATTGCCTGTGGCCTCGTAGAGTTCTTGCCTTGCCAATAGACTTTCCCATTGAGCTCCCAGTCCAATCTGATGAGCTTCGCGTCCCTCCCATCTCCTCAAGTAAGTTTCAGTGCAAATGACCAAAACTTTAGCCGCCCATCTAAGTCTTTCCTCCATCCACGCCGGCCAGTTTTCATTCGCATGATACTGATCGATGTCCACGTCAATTCCTTCCCCTCGGAGGTCATTTGCTAATTTTAGAACACGCGCGGAATGAAGCGTCGAGTCATGCGTATAGCTGATGAATACCCTCTTTGATGGTGAATCGGATTCCATGGCGCTTTTTTATTATGATGTTCCAGATTTCCCCTGTAAATTGTGGAATGATGAACCAACGATCACGATTTGAAGGCCCTGCTTCTATCCATTGTGATTTCGATGGTGAAATAGCGGGAATCGACGAAATTATCGGATAGGCCCTTCCTCTGATTTGATAGCCGATAGGCATATGATGTGCGGATTGGCGGTTAGAGGTCTCCATCGACGGACCCTTCTTTGGTTCCAGCCATGAGATAACCTGCGAGGCCATCAATGAACTTCCAGAGGCCGATGCCGAGGGCGGCGTGAAACAGCCGTAGAGGAGGCGGCGGCGGGGGATGAAACCGAGGCCCCACCAGAAGGCGCAGAAGGTGACGGTGGCGGCGAGGATCAGACCGATGCCGATGAAAACCTTTTTGCGGTAGGCGATCGCGGATGGTGGCGATACGGTCGGCGCGGGCGTGATTGTAGAGGAGATCGGCGGCTGGACCGGTGACGACCGTCGACGTCCAGGCGGTGGTAGCGTCTTCTTTTCTTTTCTCCACACAGGACCATTTTCAGCACCATGGCGTAGAGATGGTGTTCTTCGACTCCGGCATCGGGAATGGCCTCAGCCTTGGCGGGATCGTCCAGTGGTGCGTCGGGAGCGGTGTAGGGGTCCATGGTTGATCCGGACTTTTCTATTCCACTTTGCCGAACGGGGGCAAATCTAATGAGCGGAAGGAGGTCTTCCGCTCGGACGTTTCGGCGAAACGTCCCTACCTCCGAGCAAGACAAGAGGCAGTTGAGTATGGAGTGTCAGTGGCGGATATCCATGTGGGAGACAGGAAGGCAATGTCCGGCGGGAACCGTCCACACTTGGGGAGTTCGTCCTCCTTCCCCGCCTTGGGATAGTCGGATGGTGTCCGGTTCGCCGAACCAGAGGGCGAGATGATCCTCAGGAACGTTCCCGTCTTCTGGAGTTCTGACAACGACGGCGAGCAAGCCGTCGTATTCCACGAACTAACCTTTTAAGAAGGTGGGCATGATGCGGAAGGAGGCTTCGGTGGATGGAATCCACGGCCACGATGGAAGATACAAGGACAGGAATGTCCTTGCTCCCAGTCAGGGGCGAGGGTGGCGCGGGCTCGAGTCTCCCGATTTGAGCACCTTGATGAAGGCGTCCCTGGGAGATGTTTGGACTACAGCAGGTTGAACTGCCCCTTGTTCCATTGCTGAACCACAACGGCAGCACTGAATGCGATCGGGCCCGTTCCTTTCGAAAGCCGTTCCAGCACGGCGAGAGCTTCTAACGCGGCGAAAGGGCAGGCAGTAAGTCGCGGCCCCATGCGCCTCTGCGAACTCACGGCAACGTTGTTCGAAGATTTTCGATCGCCTCCATGCGCTTGCGAGATGGATGAATTGAGGACGGGACAGGAATGTCCCTACTCCCAGTTGGGGAAGAATCAGTCCCCTGACTTGAGCACCTTGATGAAGGCGTCCTGGGGGATGTTGACCTTGCCGAACATCTTCATCTTCTTCTTACCTTCCTTCTGCTTCTCGAGGAGCTTGCGCTTGCGGGTGATGTCGCCGCCGTAGCACTTGGCGGTGACGTTCTTGCGCATGGCGCTGATGCTCTCGCGGGCGACGATCTTGCCGCCGACGGCGGCCTGGATGGCGACGACGAAGAGGTGGGCGGGGATGACTTCCTTAAGCTTGCCGGCGAGGACGCGGCCGTAGGACTCGGCCTTGTCGCGGTGGACGATGGTGGAGAAAGCCTCGACCGGATCACCGGCGATGAGCATGTCCATCTTGACCATGTTGGCCGGGCGGTAGCCGGCGTGCTCGTAGTCCATCGAGCCGTAGCCGCGGGTCATCGACTTCAGCTTGTCGTTGAAGTCGACGAGGATTTCGGCGAGCGGGAGGACGCAGGAGAGCATGACGCGCATGTCGTCGATGGTCTCGGTGTTGGTGACCTCGCCGCGCTTTTCGAGGACGAGCTGCATCATGTCGCCGATGTAGTCGCCGGGGACCATGATGTAGACGTTCACGACGGGCTCGCGGATCTCCTGGATGACCTGGGTTTCCGGGAAGAAGGTGGGGTTGTCGACGATCAGCTCCGAGCCGTCCGTGAGCGTAACCTGGTAGATCACGGACGGGTAGGTGGAGATGACGTCCATGTTGAACTCACGGCGGAGGCGCTCCTGGATGATCTCCATGTGGAGGAGGCCGAGGAAGCCGCAGCGGAAGCCGAAGCCGAGAGCGGTGGAGCTTTCCGAGCCGTAGGTGAAGGCGGCGTCGTTGATCTGGAGCTTGGCCATGGCGGCCTTGAGCGCCTCGTAGTCGGAGGACTCCACCGGGTAGATGCCGGAGAAGACCATCGGCTGGATCTCCTTGTAGCCGGGGAGCGGCTCCGGGCAGGGGTGGGTGTTGTCGGTGATGGTGTCGCCGATCTTCGCCTCATCGGCGGATTTCATGTTGGCGATCACGTAGCCCACGTCGCCCGCCACGAGCTGGGGGCGGGCGCTCATCTTCGGGGTGAAGACGCCGACTTCCTTGACCTCGTAGGTCTTGCCGGTGTGCATCAGCTTGATGCGCTGGCCCTTCTTGACGGTGCCGGAGAAGACGCGGACGTAGGAAACGACGCCGCGGTAGGTGTCGTAGATCGAGTCGAAGACGGAACAGCGCAGGAGCTTGTCCGGGTTCTCGACCGGGGCCGGGACGCGTTCGACGACGGCCTCGAGGATGTCGATGATGCCGATGCCGGCCTTCGCGGAGGCGGGGATGGCGTCCTCACCGGGGATGGCGAGGATGTCCTCGAGCTGGCGGCGGCACTTTTCGACGTCGGCGGCGGGGAGGTCGATCTTGTTGAGGACCGGGATGATGACGAGGTTCTGCGCGTGGGCGAGGTGGAGGTTCGCCACGGTCTGGGCCTCCACGCCCTGGGCGGCGTCCACCATGAGGATCGCGCCTTCGCAGGCGGCCAGCGAGCGGGCGACTTCGTACGAGAAGTCGACATGGCCGGGGGTGTCCAGGAGGTTGAGCTTGTAGGTCTTGCCGTCCTTGGCCTTGTACTTCATCGCCACCGGGTGGGACTTGATGGTGATGCCCTTCTCGCGCTCCAGGTCCATGGCGTCCAGGAGCTGTTCCTTTTCGTCGCGCTGGGCCACGGTATTGGTGGCGCCCATGAGGCGGTCGGACAGCGTGGTCTTCCCGTGGTCAATGTGGGCGATGATCGAGAAATTGCGTGTCAGGCTGGTAGGCATGGCGTTACGTGGACCGGGACAGGGCGGAAAAAGGGCTCGGGAGGGGCGGAAGAGAAGCACGAAATAGCTGAAAGGCACGCAAAATTAAAGCCGGTATATCCGGACCGCCACGCGGCAGTGGCGGAAACATCCAACCTTTGCTACTAACCCCCCAGTGAGCCAGCGATTCCAGATTGAAGACCTAGTGGCCCAGGACGAGCACGGCGTGGTGTTCCGGGCGCAGGATGGCGAGACCGGCAAGCAGGTCGCCCTACGGCGGATCTTCCCCTACGGAGCGGACGGCGGCGGCCTGAAGGATGAGGAGCGGACGGCCTATGAGGCGGGGATTCTGAAATTCGGCTCCATCAAGCACGCGGGCCTGCGCACGGTGATCGCCGGGGGGTGTGATCCGGTGGACGGCATGCCATTCCTGGCCACCGAGTGGGTGGAAGGCTCCACTCTGGCCCGCGCCATGGAGCGCGGCCCGGTGCCTGCGGGCTCGGTGATCGCGCTGATGCAGCGTGCGCTGGACCTCTGCACCACCCTTTCGATCGCCTTCAACGAAGAGGAAACCGTGTGGCTGGAGACCTCACCCTCCGCCATCATCATCGATCCGGAGCGCGGCTTCACCTTCTGGGTCGCACCGCTGAAGTGGCTGAATGAAGCGGGCGGCAAGCGTGGCCTCGCACCGCTGGCGAAGCTGATGCGCACCGCGCTGTCCCAGCCACATCCGGAAGACGATCCGGCGGTGCTGGAGATCCTCCAGAATTTCAGCCGCTGGCTGGAGAAATACTCCGAACTGGCCACGATCCCTCAAGCCCGCGAGGCCCTGAAAGAACAGTTCGCCCCTCTGACCACCGGCCCGGCTGACAGCCAAGCTGCCGCTCCACCAGCGGCGGCCGCCGCCCCCGCTCCCCGCCCGGTGATGGCCGCAGCCCGGCCTGCTCCGCAGCCGACCGGCCGCGCCACCCAGCCTGCGGCCCGGCCCACTCAACCCGTCGCCCGCCCCCAAGCCGTGACCACGGCCGCTCCGGTGGTGAAGCCGCAGGGTGTCGGTGCCCCGGCAACGGCCACCCAGACGGGAGCCGCCCCACCGCCGCCCGTGAAGGCGAAGAAATTCAGCTTCATGCCACTGGTCACGGTGCTGGTGTGCACCCTCTGTGCCGCCGCAGCCGGATTCCAAATCTACAAATCGTCCCAGGCAAAGAAGGGGAAATCCGTATTCTCCGCGGCCGAGAGCGAGGAGAAAAAGAGCCTCCAGGCCTCCATCGCCAAGGCCGCCGCTGCGGGCCAACCGGATGCGACCGCCGCCACCGAGCCCACGAAGCCCACTCCAGCGCCCGCGGAAACAAAGCCGCAGCCGAAACCGACTCCGAAGCCAACCCCGAAACCCGCGCCCAAGCCTGCGCCGAAGCCAGCTCCCAAACCCGCCCCGGCACCGGCTGCGGTCGTGCTTCCCGCCAACCATCCGATCCTCGGCACGTGGAAGTATTTTGACGGGACTGCCTATACCCGGACCTTCACCACCGAGGGCGGCACCAGCTATTGCCAGCTCACCATGAACGGCAAGGCGGACTGGAAGTACAAGGTCACCAAGATCAACGGCGACGACATCATCATCTCCGATCCCAGGGGCACCGAGCTTCACCATGTGCTCTCGAAGGACCACAAGAGCCTCCGGATCGAGGACAAGTATCAGGCTTCGAAGTAACAGGGAGGGCTCAGTCCGGTCCTGCGGACTATTTCCCCTCCTCCGGAGGTCTCGCCGCCCACTCGACCTGCAGTGGCGTCTCGGTGACGATGCGCAGATCGCGCTGCGGGAATGGAATGCCGATGCCGGACTCGGTGAGCCGCTTCTCGATCATGAAGCGCAGGTCGCTGGAGACGACGGCGGAGTTCGTATTGCCCGCCAGCTCCACCCAGAAGTAGAGCGAAAACATCAGCGCATTGTCACCGAAGTCCTCGAAAAGGGCCATGGGCTCCGGGTCCTTCAGCACCTTGCCGTGGCGGTTGGCGCAATCGACGAGGATCTCTGCGACTTTCTGGCTGGGTGAACCATAGGAGACTCCGATCCGGATGCTGCGGCGCAGGCGGCGGTTGGAGTGGGTCCAGTTGGTGATTTTGTTCTCCAGGAACATCGAGTTCGGGACCACCGTCTCCAGTCCGTCCGCACTGCGGATGATCGAGGAGCGGGTATTGATCTCCGAAACGGTGCCGACGGAACCGCCGACATCCACGATGTCCCCCACGCGGATGTTCCGCTCGAAGAGCATGATGATGCCGCTCATGAAGTTCTTGATCAGCGTCTGGGTGCCGAAACCGAGGCCGATGGCGAGGGCACCGCCGAAGAACGCGAAGACCGTGAGCGGGATCTTCATCACCTGCAGGGTCCCCACCACCAGGAAGAACGCCAGCACCACCATCAACCACCGCCGCAAGGTGCCAGCCTGCGCCTCAGCCACCCGACCACGGGAAACCACCGCATGCTGGAGCCGCTTGGTGACCCGGGAGGCAATGAAGTAGCCGAATGCGAACAACGCCAGCGCGATGATGAGCCGCCCGAGCGTCACCCCCTTGTCATCCACGTGAAAGACCTCGAACTGCCAGGTGCTGCGGATGCCACGCCATACGGCCCGGAAGAACGTCGAGGTGCGCTCGCCGAACGACTGCTTCTTCACATCCGCATCGTAGTCCTCCAGCCAGTGGTGGATGAGTCGGGTGGTGAGGTCGATGCCCTGCTTCACCCTCTGGATGACCGCCATCTGCTCGCCGAGCGCGTCACGCACATCGTTGATTGGCTGGAGCTTGGGATCACCTGCCGCCAGTGAAGCCGCCTTCGCCTCCTGGCTGCGGAGTTTCGCTCCCGCGAGGTTGAACTGGCTGTCCGCAAAGGTTCCCCACGGTCCGATGCGATCGAGAATCCCTGACAGCGACTTGCGGGCGGCGGCCTTGGCATCCGCATCCGTGGAGGTCATCAGCGTGTGGCGGGCATCGTAGGCGTCCAGCACCTGGTTCTCCAGCTGACCGAGCGAGCCGAGCAGGTTCACCGAGAACTCCAGCGCATCCGCGCGGTCCTGCGCTGCGTCCAGTTTCAGCTGCGTGAACTCGTCCACGGCCGGGACCTTCCCATCGTCTCCGGGCGCCGGCTCCAGCTTGCGGCGATCAGCGAGTACGGCACGGCGGCGCTTGTCGAGGGCGTCCACTTCCTTCCGCAATGCAGTCTGGCGGTCCGCTGCGGCCTTGCGGATCTTGTCGAGATCGTCCTTGAGAAAGGCCTGTTGGGCAACCGCAGCGGTGATCTTGATGTCCGCCAGCGAAAGGTCGTCGGTGGCGGCGGCCAGATCATTGCGCTGGATGGCCAGGCCGGAATTGGCCGCCTCCATACGTGTCTGGAGCATCCGCTGGCGGACCTTCGCGGTATCGAGCCGCCATTTGGCCGCCATGTCCTTGTCATTCGAAGCAACCGCTTCTTCGGCGCGGCGTACCTCGGCATCCGCAGTGGAGGAAAGTTGGCGCGCTTCATCGATCATCCGCCCCAACAGACTGATCGAAGACTCGGCGGTGTTCTTGCGTTCGTGCGCGACATCACGCTGGTTGCGGAGGTCATCCACCATCAGCACCGAGAACGGAGGAGGCTCCTTGAAGCCGTGCCAGTCCGCGCGGGCTTCACGTGCGCGCGTGGCGTCCTTCGCACTGGCTTCGAGCAAGGCGGCGCTTTTCAGACAACGCTCCAAAGAGGCCACCATCGATTGCATGTCGCGGCGGCGGTCAGCGTATTCGTTGGTCGTCACTCCCTCCGGCAACTGCGTTTCCGCAGCCGGGTCATCCAGCCGGACGAGCTGGGCCTTCGCATCGTTCGACCACGCCTGCCAGCGGTCGCGCGTCTGTTGCGGAGTCTCCTGCACCGCCGCCGGCTTGGGCGCTTCCTTCGGCAGGAGGTTCGACAACTGCGCATGAAGCGGAGTCGTAACCAGCAGGAGCAGGGTGGCGGCGAGCGCACGGATCATGCGGCGAGTTTCCGACAAGAAGCGCCGTTCCGAAACCCCGAATTCGCCCGAATCCATCCTGAAAGGCACAATTCCGGCCTCCGGAGGAGGCCATAACCAAAACAACGTTCCGAATTCCTGAAACGGTTTGCCGTAACCTAGAATCCGAACCCATAACCCTGCGCGAATCCACCTGCAAATGAACCGGCCCAACAACCGACGTTCTCTTTTCCCGATCGTGACGACGGTTCTTGCGATATCCGTATTCCCCGCCTATCCCTGATCGAAACCCCCTTGATTCGGATGTCCAGCAGCCCCCGCCCCCGCATTCTCGTCGTCACTCCGGAGATCACCTATCTGCCGGAAGGGATGGGCAATCTGGCCCAACGGATGTGCGCCAAGGCCGGAGGACTCGCGGATGTGTCCGCCTCCCTGGTGAAGGCGCTCTACGATCAAGGCGCGGATGTGCATGTGGCCCTGCCGAACTACCGGCGGATGTTCCATCTCGATGTGGAGAGCGTGCTCGCCCACGAGTATGAAAAGGTCAGCCGCTCGCTGCCGGAACAACGCATCCATCTCGCCGAAGACCGCGTTTTCTATCATCGCAACACGGTCTATGGCGCGGAGAACCATCTCATCTCGCTGGCCTTCCAGCGCGAGGTGATCAACCACACCATCCCCCAGGTTCGGCCGGATCTGATCCACTGCAATGACTGGATGACCGGCCTCATCCCCGCCGTGGCGAAGCGCCATGGCATTCCCAGCCTCTTCACCGTCCACAATATCCACAGCGAGCGTCGCACGCTCCGCCCAGATCGAGGACCGGGGGATCGATGCCGCGGACTTCTGGCAGCACCTCTACTACCGCCGTCCGCCCCACAGCTACGAGGAAAGCCGTGGCAGCAATCCAGTGGACCTGCTCACCAGCGGCATTTTCTCCGCCAGTCACGTCAATACGGTCAGCCCGACCTTCCTCCACGAGGTGGTCGGTGGAAGCCACGGCTTCATCCCGGATGCGATCCGCAACGAACTCCGCTCCAAGTTCCACTCCGGACACGCCAGCGGCATCCTCAATGCGCCGGATACGGTCTTCGATCCAGCCACCGATCCCGCCCTTCCCCGTCCCCCTACGACGTGGACAGTCTGGCGGAAGGCAAGCGGGCGAACAAACTGGCCTTCCAAGCCCAACTCGGACTCAAGCTCGATCCGGATGCGCCCCTGTTCTTCTGGCCTTCCCGGCTCGATCCCGTGCAAAAAGGCTGCCAGCTCCTCACTGATATCCTCTACCGGCTGGTCGCGGACCACTCCGCCTGCGGGCTCCAGATCGCGGTGGTCGCCAGCGGTGCCTATCAGAACCACTTCCAGCGCATCGTGGCGATGCACGGTCTTCAGGACCGGGTGGCGGTCCGGGATTTCAACGAAACGCTCTCCCACCTCGGCTACGCTGCCAGCGATTTCATCTTCATGCCGTCTTCCTTCGAGCCCTGCGGCCTGCCGCAGATGATCGCTCCGAAGTATGGCAGCCTCACCATTGCCCACGACACCGGTGGCCTCCACGATACGGTCGAGGAAATGGATGCCACCCGGAGCTGCGGAAACGACTTTCTCTTCTTCAGTCCTTCTTGATCCCGGTGGCCTGCGCTGGGCGGTGGAGGAAGCCCTCAGCTTCCACCGCTTGCCGGTGGAGGCACGTAACGCCCCAGTTGGCCGCTGAGCGGGAATCCGCGAACCGCTTCAACCATGAAGCCACCGCCGCCGCCTACATCCAGCGCTACGAGGCGATGCTCGCCGTCCGGTCACCGGCGAGTGTGCGGAAGCCGCCGAGCCGGACAACGTGGTGCCCAGCAAGATCACCAAGCGGACGGCGTGAAGCCCTAGGGACCCGAACACGCCAACACCGGGAGCCACTCCCGGCGTGAAGCGGGCATCTCCAGCGGTCCATAACACGCGCGGAGGTCCTTTGTATCCCTTGCGCTCTCCTCCGATAATCCGGAACAACCCGTCCGCTCCTTTTTCATAGCGAAGCGGGTTTCCATCCACAGGATCGATGGGTACCGCGGGCAAAAGCTCCTCGGCACGAGATCTCCGACCTGCTCCGGCATGCCGCCATGCCTCAAGCGATAACGCTCGGCCGCAATTCCCAGGGTACAGTTGCCAGGCGCTGTTGCTCACCAAACGCAGCCACCCTCCCGAAAACCCGGTTCATCCAGACTGCGCCCAGCCCGGGATCATCCAAAGCCTGAAGTTCTCTGCCAATCCGCAGGCGTGGGCGACTTTCCCGGGACCATCGTTTTCCGCAGCTCCCGCAGGTCGGAAAGACAACCTGCCGCGAGCGCGAGATCCCAGCCCCAAGGACGGCTGTTGAAGGTCGCATCGGAAATCGCCCTGCCCACTTCACCGAGATCGGCTTTCGACGAATCCATTGCATCCTCTCCGGCCCCACCCTTCCCAATCGACTACTCGACGGTGAGCGGGCTCTTTGTCCGCCTCGTGGATCCAATACCACCGCGCTCCGATTTCCGCCCGATTCACGGGCCACGTCATGCGTCCGAAGTCGATGTCCGCGAGCTTACCCTGCATCGTGGCGAGGTGGTCATCCGACCACGCCTGCCGGACGACCCCCTCCCAAATATGGGAACACGTACTTCTCCGCAGGAAATAGCCACCGCCGTTGACGCCGCCATTCTTCGCACCCCCGCTTTTCCATTCCCAATCCACACGACATCGTCACACGCTGCATCCGTTTCTCCAGCAGCCAATCTCAACGTGGCCCGATTGCCGGCAAATCCCAGTATCCGGCCCGCGAAATAGGTACGGTCATCCGAGTGTGCCAACTTACCAGGCATCCGATGGTCTGTGCGACCCAATCCGCAGGCTCCTCCAGCATTCGCATCTTGATCCGATCGAAGCGTCCGGCATCCGCCTCGATGAGGCCGATCACCTCCCGTGCCCCATCCGCCTCCGAGACTCCCGCGCTTGGCTGGATTAAAACTAGTCCGAGACGCACAGCAACCGCCCCTTTCCAGGTTGGGAAAACCAAGTTGGGCCGGACACTCCCTGCCCGGACAGCCCCGGTAGCTTCTTACTGCTCACCCAAGCGAGCCAATTTGGAACTCCCATTCCTCATCTCCGCCTCGGCAATCTCCGGATCATCGAACATGTCATGATCCGGTAGCGGGCCCAGCACTTCGTCCAAGGTGGTCGGCAACCCTTCCGCACGACAAGCTGCGAATTCCTTTTCCAACCGCCAGCGCCCCCACCGATTGGTGACTGGATAAAACAACGCCGCTCCCAGTATCAGTACGCCAACCCCAACCTTGAGCCCGAGCCGCGCCCGCGGAGGGGTCAACGCATGCCAGAGATACGGCGGAAGCTTCACGACAACCGTTATATCAACCACTCAACAGGACGACAGCGAAATGGCAAGCTCTCGCCCCGTCTGGGCCGACGCCGGCTACTTCTTCGGCGTGTAAGCGGGATCCGGCTTCTTGTCGAAGCCTTCATCGGAAGGAAACACGGAAGCCGGGCCGGTCTTGCCGGGCTCACGGCGGGCCGTGCCGGGCCGCTGCATAAGACCATCCCCCGAATTCCTCACGCTGCTTGTCTGCGAGCGCCGCCAATCGCGTGACCACCTCGGGGTGGGCGGCGGAAAGGTTGTTCTTCTCGCCGGGGTCGGCATCCAGATCATAGAGCTGCACGCCCGTGATCTTCAGATTCTTGTAGGGAACGGATTTGCCGCCCTTGCCACCCGGCTTTCCATCCAGCGAAAGGTGTAGGTGCGGGGAAACTCCAGCTTCCACTTGCCGGAGCGCATCGACTCCAAATCATTCGCGTGGTAGTAGAAGAACAGCGCTTCATGGGGTGACTGCCCTTCTTCCCGGTGATCACCTCCGTGATGTCCAGCCCATCGATCTTGCGCGCGGGTAATTCTCACCGGCGAGGTTGGCGATGGTGGGCAGCATGTCGATGGTGGCCAAGGTCGTGTCACAACTGCGGCCTGCGGGAATATGCCCGGGCCAGCGCATCAGCGTCGGCTCACGCCGCCACTTCATCCCAGCTCGTGCCCTTGCCCTCACGCAAAGGACCGGCGCTACCCGCGTGATCCCCGTAGCAAAGCCACGGACCATTGTCCGAGCAGAACATCACCAGCGTGCGATCATCGATGCCGCTGCGCCGAAGTTCCTCCAGCACCTGGCCGACCGACCAATCGATCTCCTCCACCACATCCCCTTGCATGTCTCGGACAAGTTCCGGGCAAGACGGAGCGCGGCCTCTTCGGTGATGTGGTGGAGGAGATCGATTGGTCGGTCGGCCAGGTGCTGGAGGAACTTCTGGCGCAGCGGCATCGATGATCGCACGCTGGTGATGTTCTGCTCGGACAATGGTCCGTGGCTTTGCTACGGGGATCACGCGGGTAGCGCCGGTCCTTTGCGTGAGGGCAAGGGCACGAGCTGGGATGGAGGCGTGCGTGAGCCGACGCTGATGCGCTGGCCCGGGCATATTCCCGCAGGCGCAGTTGTGACACGACCTTGGCCACCATCGACATGCTGCCCACCATCGCGAACCTCGCGGGTGCGGAATTTCCCGCGCGCAAGATCGATGGGCTGGACATCACGGAGGTGATCACCGGGAAGAAGGAGCAGTCACCCCATGAAGCGCTGTTCTTCTACTACCACGCGAATGATTTGGAGTCGATGCGCTCCGGCAAGTGGAAGCTGGAGTTTCCCCGCACCTACACCTCGCTGGATGGAAAGCCGGGTGGCAAGGGCGGCAAATCCGTTCCCTACAAGAATCTGAAGATCACGGGCGTGCAGCTCTATGATCTGGATGCCGACCCCGGCGAGAAGAACGACCTTTCCGCCGCCCACCCCGAGGTGGTCACGCGATTGGCGGCGCTCGCAGACAAGCAGCGTGAGGAATTGGGGGATGGTCTTATGCAGCGGCCCGGCACGGCCCGCCGTGAGCCCGGCAAGACCGGCCCGGCTTCCGTGTTTCCTTCCGATGAAGGCTTCGACAAGAAGCCGGATCCCGCTTACGCGCCGAAGAAGTAGCCGGCGTCGGCCCGGACGGGGCGAGAGCTTGCCATTTCGCTGTCGTCCTGTTGAGTGGTTGATATAACGGTTGTCGTGAAGCTTCCGCCGTATCTCTGGCATGCGTTGACCCATCCGCGGGCGCGGCTCGGGCTCAAGGTTGGGGTTGGCGTACTGATACTGGGAGCGGCGTTGTTTTATCCAGTCACCAATCGGTGGGGGCGCTGGCGGTTGGAAAAGGAATTGGCCGCTTGTCGTGCGGAAGGGTTGCCGACCACCTTGGACGAAGTGCTGGGCCCGCTACCGGATCATGACATGTTCGATGATCCGGAGATTCAGGCGGAGATGAGAATGGGAGTTCCAAATTGGCTCGCTTGGGTGAGCAGTAAGAAGCTACCGGGGCTGTCGGGGAGGACGTCCGGCCCAACTTGGTTTTCCGAACCGAGGCGCTGCTGTGCGTCTCGGACTGGTTCGATCCAGCCAAGCCGGAGTCTCGGAGGCGGATGGGGCACGGGAGGTGATCGGCCTCATCGAGGCGGATGCCGGACGCTTCGATCGGATCAAGATGCGAATGCTGGAGGAGCCTGCGGATTGGGTCGCAGACCATCGGATGCCTGGTAAGTTGGCACACTCGGATGACCGTACCTATTTCGCGGGCCGGATACTGGGATTTGCCGGCAATCGGGCCACGTTGAGATTGGCTGCTGGAGAAACGGATGCAGCGTGTGACGATGTCGTGTGGATGCTGGGGATGGAAAAGCGGGCGGTCGAAGAATGGCGGGTCAACGGCGGTGGCTATTTCGCGGGAGAAGTCACGTGTTCCCATATTTGGGAGGGGGTCGTCCGGCAGGCGTGGTCGGATGACCACCTCGCCACGATGCAGGGTAAGCTCGCGGACATCGACTTCGGACGCATGACGCGGCCCGTGAATCGGGCGGAAATCGGAGCGCGGTGGTATTGGATCCACGAGGCGGACAAAGAGCCCGCTCACCGTCGAGTAGTCGATTGGGAAGGGTGGGGCCGGAGAGGATGGAATGGATTCATGAAAGCCGATCTCGGTGAAGTGGGCAGGGCGATTTCCGATGCGACCTTCAACAGCCGTCCTTGGGGCTGGGATCTCGCGCTCGCGGCAGGTTGTCTTTCCGACCTGCGGGAGCTGCGGAAAACGATGGTCCCGGGAAAGTCGCCCACGCCTGCGGATTGGCAGAAACTTCAGGCTTTGGATGATCCCGGGGCTGGGCGCAGTCTGGATGAACCGGGTTTTCGGGAGGGTGGCTGCGTTTGGTGAGCAACAGCGCCTGGCAACTGGACCGGGAATTGCGGCCGAGCGTTATCGCTTGAGGCATGGCGGCATGCCGGAGCGGGTCGGAGATCTCGTGCCGGAGCTTTTGCCGCGGTACCCATCGATCCGTGGGATGGAAACCCGCTTCGCTATGAAAAAGGAGCGGACGGGTTGTTCCGGATTATCGGAGGAGAGCGCAAGGGATACAAAGGACCTCCGCGCGTGTTATGGACCGCTGGAGATGCCCGCTTCACGCCGGGAGTGGCTCCCGGTGTTGGCGTGCCTTCGGGTCCCTAGGGCTTCACGCCGTCCGCTTGGTGATCTTGCTGGGCACCACGTTGTCCGGCTCGGCGGCTTCCGCACACTGGCCGGTGACCGGACGGCCGAGCATCGCCTCGTAGCGCTGGATGTAGGCGGCGGCGGTGGCTTCATGGTTGAAGCGGTTCGCGGCTTTCACTCATTCACGCGGGCGATCTGCCCGTTCGTTGCTTCGGGGTCCGGAAGCGGTGGAACTTGATGGCTTCGTCAATCGCCCAGCGCAGACCATCGGGATCGAAGACTTCGAAGAGGAAGCCGTTTCCGCAGTTCCTTGTGGCATCCATTGGCTCGATCGTATCGTGGAGACGACCCGTGTCGTGGGCAATGGGGAGGCTGCCATAGTTCGGAGCGATCATTTGCGGCAGGCCGCAGGGCTCGAATGAAGACGGCATGAAGATGAAATCGCCGGCAGCGTAGCCGAGGCGGGAGAGCGTTTCGTCGAAATCACGGACCGCCCCACCCGGTCATGAAGACTGTGCTGATGCCACGATGTCGATGGAAGTGGCTCTGATAGGCACCGCTGGCGATCACCGCGATCTGGAGCTTGCAGGCGGAGTAGTCAGTGACCATGCTGGTAGAGGATATCAGTGAGCAGTTGGGAGCCTTTTTGGATCGGGTCGAGCCGCGAAGGCCAGAAGAGAATCGGCGCATCGGGATCATCTTGAGCCCGAGTTGGGCTTGGAAGACCAGTTTGTTCTCGATCTTGCCCTCCGCGAGATTGTCCACGTCGTAGGATTGGGATGGGCGGATCGTCGTGGTGGGATCGTAAGACGGATCGGGAGCATTGAGAATGCCGCTCGCATATCCGGATGGTACTTTTAGCAGAGTTCGTTGCGGACGCATCCGGGATCAAGTTGTGGCTTCCGTTGATCACCTCGCGGAGGAAGGTCGGGCTGACCGTATTGATGTGACTGCGCGGAGAAAATGCCGCTGGTGAGCAGGTCCACTGGATTGTGCCACGGCTTTCCTCGTAATTGTGGGGCGGATTGTTGTAAGTAGAGGTTCTTCCAGAAGTCCGCGGCATCAATCCCGCGATCTTCCATCTGGCTGAGATTGACATTCTCGCTGTGGATATTGTGGACGGTGAAGAGGGCTTGGAATGCCATGGCGGTTCGCCATGGCGGGGATGAGGCCGGTCATCCAGTCATTGCAGTGGATCAGATCCGGATTAACCTGGGGGATGGTGTGGTTGATAACCTCGCGCTGGAAGGTGAGCGAGTTGAGAGGGTTCTCCGTCGCTATAGACTTGTCGCGATGATAGAAAATGCGGTCCTCGGCGAGATGGATGTGTTGTTCCGGCAGCGAGCTGGTGATATTTTCATAGCTCGTTGGTGAGCACGGTTTCCACATCGATATGGAACATCCGCCGGTAGTTCGGCAGGGCCACATGCACATCCGCGCCCTGATCGTAGAGCGCGGTCACGAGAGAGGCGGAGACATCCGCGAGTCCTCCTGCCTTGGCGGACATTCGTTGGGCCATATTGCCCATCCCTTCCGGGAGATAGGTGATCTCCGGAGTGACGATGAGAATGCGGGGGCGGGGGCTGCTGGACATCCGAATCAAGGGGGTTTCGATCAGGGATAGGCGGGGAATACGGATATCGCAAGAACCGTCGTCACGATCGGGAAAAGAGTAACGTCGGTTGTTTGGGCCGGTTCATTTGCAGGTGGATTCGCGCAGGGTTATGGGTTGGGATTCTAGGTTACGGCAAACCGTTTCAGGAATTCGGAACGTTGTTTTGGTTATGGCCTCCTCCGGAGGCCGGAATTGTGCCTTTCAGGATGGATTCGGGCGAATTCCGGGGTTTCGGAACGGCGCTTCTTGTCGGAAACTCGCCGCATGATCCGTGCGCTCGCCGCCACCCTGCTCCTGCTGGTTACGACTCCGCTTCATGCGCAGTTGTCGGAACCTCCTGCCGGTGAAGAGGAAGCGCCCAAGCCGGCGGCGGTGCAGGAGACTCCGCAACAGACGCGCGACCGCTGGCAGGCGTGGTCGAACGATGCGAAGGCCCAGCTCGTCCGGCTGGATGACCCGGCTGCGGAAACGCAGTTGCCGGAGGGAGTGACGACCAACGAATACGCTGACCGCCGCCGCGACATGCAATCGATGGTGGCCTCTTTGGAGCGTTGTCTGAAAAGCGCCGCCTTGCTCGAAGCCAGTGCGAAGGACGCCACGCGCGCACGTGAAGCCCGCGCGGACTGGCACGGCTTCAAGGAGCTCCTCCGTTCTCGGTGCTGATGGTGGATGACCTCCGCAACCAGCGTGATGTGGCGCACGAACGCAAGAACACCGCCGAGTCTTCGATCAGTCTGTTGGGGCGGATGATCGATGAAGCGCGCCAACTTTCCTCCACTGCGGATGCCGAAGTACGCCGCGCCGAAGAAGCGGTTGCTTCGAATGACAAGGACATGGCGGCCAAATGGCGGCTCGATACCGCGAAGGTCCGCCAGCGGATGCTCCAGACACGTATGGAGGCGGCCAATTCCGGCCTGGCCATCCAGCGCAATGATCTGGCCGCCGCCACCGACGACCTTTCGCTGGCGGACATCAAGATCACCGCCGCGGTTGCCCAACAGGCCTTTCTCAAGGACGATCTCGACAAGATCCGCAAGGCCGCAGCGGACCGCCAGACTGCATTGCGGAAGGAAGTGGACGCCCTCGACAAGCGCCGCCGTGCCGTACTCGCTGATCGCCGCAAGCTGGAGCCGGCGCCCGGAGACGATGGGAAGGTCCCGGCCGTGGACGAGTTCACGCAGCTGAAACTGGACGCAGCGCAGGACCGCGCGGATGCGCTGGAGTTCTCGGTGGACCTGCTCGGCTCGCTCGGTCAGCTGGAGAACCAGGTGCTGGACGCCTACGATGCCCGCCACACGCTGATGACCTCCACGGATGCGGATGCCAAGGCCGCCGCCCGCAAGTCGCTGTCAGGGATTCTCGATCGCATCGGACCGTGGGGAACCTTTGCGGACAGCCAGTTCAACCTCGCGGGAGCGAAACTCCGCAGCCAGGAGGCGAAGGCGGCTTCACTGGCGGCAGGTGATCCCAAGCTCCAGCCAATCAACGATGTGCGTGACGCGCTCGGCGAGCAGATGGCGGTCATCCAGAGGGTGAAGCAGGGCATCGACCTCACCACCCGACTCATCCACCACTGGCTGGAGGACTACGATGCGGATGTGAAGAAGCAGTCGTTCGGCGAGCGCACCTCGACGTTCTTCCGGGCCGTATGGCGTGGCATCCGCAGCACCTGGCAGTTCGAGGTCTTTCACGTGGATGACAAGGGGGTGACGCTCGGGCGGCTCATCATCGCGCTGGCGTTGTTCGCATTCGGCTACTTCATTGCCTCCCGGGTCACCAAGCGGCTCCAGCATGCGGTGGTTTCCCGTGGTCGGGTGGCTGAGGCGCAGGCTGGCACCTTGCGGCGGTGGTTGATGGTGGTGCTGGCGTTCTTCCTGGTGGTGGGGACCCTGCAGGTGATGAAGATCCCGCTCACGGTCTTCGCGTTCTTCGGCGGTGCCCTCGCCATCGGCCTCGGTTTCGGCACCCAGACGCTGATCAAGAACTTCATGAGCGGCATCATCATGCTCTTCGAGCGGAACATCCGCGTGGGGGACATCGTGGATGTCGGCGGTTCCGTCGGCACCGTTTCGGAGATCAATACCCGCTCCTCGATCATCCGCAGTGCGGACGGACTGGAGACGGTGGTCCCGAACTCGATGTTCCTGGAGAACAAAATCACCAACTGGACCCACTCCAACCGCCGCCTGCGCCGCAGCATCCGGATCGGAGTCTCCTATGGTTCACCCAGCCAGAAAGTCGCAGAGATCCTCGTCGATTGCGCCAACCGCCACGGCAAGGTGCTGAAGGACCCGGAGCCCATGGCCCTTTTCGAGGACTTCGGTGACAATGCGCTGATGTTTTCGCTCTACTTCTGGGTGGAGCTGGCGGGCAATACGAACTCCGCCGTCGTCTCCAGCGACCTGCGCTTCATGATCGAGAAGCGGCTCACCGAGTCCGGCATCGGCATTCCATTCCCGCAGCGCGATCTGCGCATCGTCACCGAGACGCCACTGCAGGTCGAGTGGGCGGCGAGACCTCCGGAGGAGGGGAAATAGTCCGCAGGACCGGACTGAGCCCTCCCTGTTACTTCGAAGCCTGATACTTGTCCTCGATCCGGAGGCTCTTGTGGTCCTTCGAGAGCACATGGTGAAGCTCGGTGCCCCTGGGATCGGAGATGATGATGTCGTCGCCGTTGATCTTGGTGACCTTGGACTTCCAGTCCGCCTTGCCGTTCATGGTGAGCTGGCAATAGCTGGTGCCGCCCTCGGTGGTGAAGGTCCGGGTATAGGCAGTCCCGTCAAAATACTTCCACGTGCCGAGGATCGGATGGTTGGCGGGAAGCACGACCGCAGCCGGTGCCGGGGCGGGTTTGGGAGCTGGCTTCGGCGCAGGCTTGGGCGCGGGTTTCGGGGTTGGCTTCGGAGTCGGTTTCGGCTGCGGCTTTGTTTCCGCGGGCGCTGGAGTGGGCTTCGTGGGCTCGGTGGCGGCGGTCGCATCCGGTTGGCCCGCAGCGGCGGCCTTGGCGATGGAGGCCTGGAGGCTCTTTTTCTCCTCGCTCTCGGCCGCGGAGAATACGGATTTCCCCTTCTTTGCCTGGGACGATTTGTAGATTTGGAATCCGGCTGCGGCGGCACAGAGGGTGCACACCAGCACCGTGACCAGTGGCATGAAGCTGAATTTCTTCGCCTTCACGGGCGGCGGTGGGGCGGCTCCCGTCTGGGTGGCCGTTGCCGGGGCACCGACACCCTGCGGCTTCACCACCGGAGCGGCCGTGGTCACGGCTTGGGGGCGGGCGACGGGTTGAGTGGGCCGGGCCGCAGGCTGGGTGGCGCGGCCGGTCGGCTGCGGAGCAGGCCGGGCTGCGGCCATCACCGGGCGGGGAGCGGGGGCGGCGGCCGCCGCTGGTGGAGCGGCAGCTTGGCTGTCAGCCGGGCCGGTGGTCAGAGGGGCGAACTGTTCTTTCAGGGCCTCGCGGGCTTGAGGGATCGTGGCCAGTTCGGAGTATTTCTCCAGCCAGCGGCTGAAATTCTGGAGGATCTCCAGCACCGCCGGATCGTCTTCCGGATGTGGCTGGGACAGCGCGGTGCGCATCAGCTTCGCCAGCGGTGCGAGGCCACGCTTGCCGCCCGCTTCATTCAGCCACTTCAGCGGTGCGACCCAGAAGGTGAAGCCGCGCTCCGGATCGATGATGATGGCGGAGGGTGAGGTCTCCAGCCACACGGTTTCCTCTTCGTTGAAGGCGATCGAAAGGGTGGTGCAGAGGTCCAGCGCACGCTGCATCAGCGCGATCACCGAGCCCGCAGGCACCGGGCCGCGCTCCATGGCGCGGGCCAGAGTGGAGCCTTCCACCCACTCGGTGGCCAGGAATGGCATGCCGTCCACCGGATCACACCCCCCGGCGATCACCGTGCGCAGGCCCGCGTGCTTGATGGAGCCGAATTTCAGAATCCCCGCCTCATAGGCCGTCCGCTCCTCATCCTTCAGGCCGCCGCCGTCCGCTCCGTAGGGGAAGATCCGCCGTAGGGCGACCTGCTTGCCGGTCTCGCCATCCTGCGCCCGGAACACCACGCCGTGCTCGTCCTGGGCCACTAGGTCTTCAATCTGGAATCGCTGGCTCACTGGGGGGTTAGTAGCAAAGGTTGGATGTTTCCGCCACTGCCGCGTGGCGGTCCGGATATACCGGCTTTAATTTTGCGTGCCTTTCAGCTATTTCGTGCTTCTCTTCCGCCCCTCCCGAGCCCTTTTTCCGCCCTGTCCCGGTCCACGTAACGCCATGCCTACCAGCCTGACACGCAATTTCTCGATCATCGCCCACATTGACCACGGGAAGACCACGCTGTCCGACCGCCTCATGGGCGCCACCAATACCGTGGCCCAGCGCGACGAAAAGGAACAGCTCCTGGACGCCATGGACCTGGAGCGCGAGAAGGGCATCACCATCAAGTCCCACCCGGTGGCGATGGAGGTACAAGGCCAAGGACGGCAAGACCTACAAGCTCAACCTCCTGGACACCCCCGGCCATGTCGACTTCTCGTACGAAGTCGCCCGCTCGCTGGCCGCCTGCGAAGGCGCGATCCTCATGGTGGACGCCGCCCAGGGCGTGGAGGCCCAGACCGTGGCGAACCTCCACCTCGCCCACGCGCAGAACCTCGTCATCATCCCGGTCCTCAACAAGATCGACCTCCCCGCCGCCGACGTCGAAAAGTGCCGCCGCCAGCTTGAGGACATCCTCGCCATCCCCGGTGAGGACGCCATCCCCGCCTCCGCGAAGGCCGGCATCGGCATCATCGACATCCTCGAGGCCGTCGTCGAACGCGTCCCGGCCCCGGTCGAGAACCCGGACAAGCTCCTGCGCTGTTCCGTCTTCGACTCGATCTACGACACCTACCGCGGCGTGGTTTCCTACGTCCGCGTCTTCTCCGGCACCGTCAAGAAGGGCCAGCGCATCAAGCTGATGCACACCGGCAAGACCTACGAGGTCAAGGAAGTCGGCGTCTTCACCCCGAAGATGAGCGCCCGCCCCCAGCTCGTGGCGGGCGACGTGGGCTACGTGATCGCCAACATGAAATCCGCCGATGAGGCGAAGATCGGCGACACCATCACCGACAACACCCACCCCTGCCCGGAGCCGCTCCCCGGCTACAAGGAGATCCAGCCGATGGTCTTCTCCGGCATCTACCCGGTGGAGTCCTCCGACTACGAGGCGCTCAAGGCCGCCATGGCCAAGCTCCAGATCAACGACGCGGCCTTCACCTACGGCTCGGAAAGCTCCACCGCTCTCGGCTTCGGCTTCCGCTGCGGCTTCCTCGGCCTGCTCCACATGGAGATCATCCAGGAGCGCCTCCGCCGTGAGTTCAACATGGACGTCATCTCCACCTACCCGTCCGTGATCTACCAGGTTACGCTCACGGATGGCTCGGAGCTGATCGTGGACAACCCCACCTTCTTCCCGGAAACCCAGGTCATCCAGGAGATCCGCGAGCCCGTCGTGAACGTCTACATCATGGTCCCCGGCGACTACATCGGCGACATGATGCAGCTCGTGCTCGAAAAGCGCGGCGAGGTCACCAACACCGAGACCATCGACGACATGCGCGTCATGCTCTCCTGCGTCCTCCCGCTCGGCGAAATCCTCGTCGACTTCAATGACAAGCTGAAGTCCATGACCCGCGGCTACGGCTCCATGGACTACGAGCACGCCGGCTACCGCCCGGCCAACATGGTCAAGATGGACATGCTCATCGCCGGTGATCCGGTCGAGGCTTTCTCCACCATCGTCCACCGCGACAAGGCCGAATCCTACGGCCGCGTCCTCGCCGGCAAGCTTAAGGAAGTCATCCCCGCCCACCTCTTCGTCGTCGCCATCCAGGCCGCCGTCGGCGGCAAGATCGTCGCCCGCGAGAGCATCAGCGCCATGCGCAAGAACGTCACCGCCAAGTGCTACGGCGGCGACATCACCCGCAAGCGCAAGCTCCTCGAGAAGCAGAAGGAAGGTAAGAAGAAGATGAAGATGTTCGGCAAGGTCAACATCCCCCAGGACGCCTTCATCAAGGTGCTCAAGTCAGGGGACTGATTCTTCCCCAACTGGGAGTAGGGACATTCCTGTCCCGTCCTCAATTCATCCATCTCGCAAGCGCATGGAGGCGATCGAAACTCTCGAACAACGTTGCCGTGAGTTCGCAGAGGCGCATGGGGCCGCGACTTACTGCCTGCCCTTCGCCGCGTTAGAAGCTCTCGCCGTGCTGGAACGGCTTTCGAAAGGAACGGGCCCGATCGCATTCAGTGCTGCCGTTGTGGTTCAGCAATGGAACAAGGGGCAGTTGAACCTGCTGTAGTCCAAACATCTCCCAGGGACGCCTTCATCAAGGTGCTCAAATCGGGAGACTGAGCCCGCGCCACCCTCGCCCCTGACTGGGAGCAAGGACATTCCTGTCCTTGTATCTTCCATCGTGGCCGTGGATTCCATCCACCAAGCCTCCTTCCGCATCATGCCCACCTTCTCAAAAGGTCAGTTCGTGGAATACGACGGCTTGCTCGCCGTCGTTGTCAGAACTCCAGAAGACGGGAACGTTCCTGAGGATCATCTCGCCCTCTGGTTCGGCGAACCGGACACCATCCGACTATCCCAAGGCGGGGAAGGAGGACGAACTCCCCAAGTGTGGACGGTTCCCGCCGGACATTGCCTTCCTGTCTCCCACATGGATATCCGCCACTGACACTCCATACTCAACTGCCTCTTGTCTTGCTCGGAGGTAGGGACGTTTCGCCGAAACGTCCGAGCGGAAGACCTCCTTCCGCTCATTCAGATTTGCCCCCGTTCGGCAAAGTGGAATAGAAAAGTCCGGATCAACCATGGACCCCTACACCGCTCCCGACGCACCACTGGACGATCCCGCCAAGGCTGAGGCCATTCCCGATGCCGGAGTCGAAGAACACCATCTCTACGCCATGGTGCTGAAAATGGTCCTGTGGGGAGAAAAGAAAGAAGACGTCTACCACCGCCTGGACGTCAACGGCGTCACCGGTCCAGCCGCCGATCTCCTCTACAATCACGCCCGCGCCGACCGTATCGCCACCATCCGCGATGCCTACCGCAAAAAGGTTTTCATCGGCATCGGTCTGATCCTCGCCGCCACCGTCACCTTCTGCGCCTTCTGGTGGGGCCTCGGTTTCATCCCCCGCCGCCGCCTCCTCTACGGCTGTTTCGCCGCCCTCGGCATCGGCCTCTGGAAGTTCATTGATGGCCTCGCAGGTTATCTCATGGCTGGAACCAAAGAAGGGTCCGTCGATGGAGACCTCTAACCGCCAATCCGCACATCATATGCCTATCGGCTATCAAATCAGAGGAAGGGCCTATCCGATAATTTGGTCGATTCCCGCTATTTCACCATCGAAATCACAATGGATAGAAGCAGGGCCTTCAAATCGTGATCGTTGGTTCATCATTCCACAATTTACAGGGGGAATCTGGAACATCATAATAAAAAAGCGCCATGGAATCCGATTCACCATCAAAGAGGGTATTCATCAGCTATACGCATGACTCGACGCTTCATTCCGCGCGTGTTCTAAAATTAGCAAATGACCTCCGAGGGGAAGGAATTGACGTGGACATCGATCAGTATCATGCGAATGAAAACTGGCCGGCGTGGATGGAGGAAAGACTTAGATGGGCGGCTAAAGTTTTGGTCATTTGCACTGAAACTTACTTGAGGAGATGGGAGGGACGCGAAGCTCATCAGATTGGACTGGGAGCTCAATGGGAAAGTCTATTGGCAAGGCAAGAACTCTACGAGGCCACAGGCAATAATAAAAAATATATCCCATGCTGCTTTTCGAATGAAGATTTAGCATTCATCCCAATGCCGTTAAGACCCTATACTAGGGTAATTTTGAAGGATTCCGATCTCGGATCTCTTAAAAACTGCATCGACGATATCCCTCCTGCGTTCAAGCCATTGATACGACCTTCTCTGGCGCCCATTCCGATAGCCCACGGATTCTTCTCCAAAGATTCCGAATTTCTTGCCGACGAGGAACTAGGTCTAACTTTAACGCCAGAAGATCTTTTCTCAAATTTGCTTCCTCTCGAATTTCCCCCTCAGATTCACACCGCAAGACTGCCAGTGAAAAGAATCGCAAGAAGCGATTTTGAGGCCTCAATCAAGCGCCACCTAACTGATTCGTTTCATCCCACATATTTTATAGATGGAACTATTCTATACACATTTGATTCATTCAACCACCCTTTCTGGAAAAAAGTACTTGCAGATCGAGTTATCACACCAGATTTAGCACTACCCACTCAACGACTCGCCAGCGGAACATCCGCAGCAGAAAAAGGCAAGTTCGTTAAAATACTGAATAGATCTCTGGAAGAAATTTGTCGTTCTCACGATATGGCCTGGTCGAGGGAAATGAGATGTTATTATTTCCCGGCGGCCAAAAACACGACAATCCGGCATGTCGCTGCCATGGCCTTAAAAAATGCTGGGAAAAGACGAATTTATAGAAGCATCCCATCGAAATCAGATCCTACACAAATTCAACACTGGCAGCATCAGGCATTTCGCCATAAGTTTCACCAATTCGCTGGAAAATGGTTCCTGTGCATCACCCCTTTTTGGGCATTCACTAGTGATGGTTTAGGCAAGCCCAGTCGCTGGCAAAAGAAGTCCAGCGCTAATATGAGAAAACCGGAGAGAAATCGTGCAGTCCTAGGTCACGTTGTTTTTTGGGCCTCAATTCTTTCTAAAGATCAGGGGCTCTTTGACCGCCCCTCATCTATGAGAATCAGAAATTGTATTTCTGGGACTAGTCCTCTGGGAATTGACGATAATGCTTGGGCAAATTTCGTCACCGATGCCGAAAGAGAAGTTTCGCCCGAAATAGACCAAAATGATGAATTCACTCTTTCTTAATCACAATGACACCAAAAATTTCTGTGATTCATGAGCCGATGCTTGAATTTGCCAAAGGAGGCACGTCACGTGATATAAGACGAGGAATTCTCAAATGGGGGCCCATCGACGCCGGCACAAATCGAACCAAATCCGAAATTCGCTTGGGTCTTGTAGGGACTCCAAAAACTATAGCCTCTTTTATGGAATGGTTTGAAGAGTGTCGTGCAGGAGTAGTCGCAAGCGATGTATTGAATGAAAATCTTAACCCTCCCTTTCCTGGTCTATCACTCACTGTTGGGCTTCGCTGTGAGTTCTTAACGGACCCGACTTGGACGGAAGAAATACCCGAATCCGAAATTAGGAAAGCACTGGATGGTTCGGGAAGGGTGATTTCAACAGCCGAAGTTTTCCATGATCGAATCAAATCATTGCATGAGCTTAGCGCGTCAAAACCGGATGTGGTGATCTGCTTGCCTCCAGAAAATGTGCGGCGTCAGTTAAAGCCCTCACTAGGAGGAGACGATGATGAAGATCTTGAAGATTTCGATGAACAAAAAGGACCCGATTTCCACGACTATCTCAAGGGACTATGCCTGGAAACGGGATCTGTCTTTCAATTAATTTGGCCGCGAACTTATACAAAAGGAACAAAGGGGGTTCAAGACATGGCAACATGTGCTTGGAATTTATTCACCGCTTTATTCTACAAATCTGGCGGAGTCCCATGGAAGCTTCAACGCGCTCCCGGCTCGCTGAGCACTTGTTACATTGGCATAGCTTTTTCTAAAGAGAGGGAACCGGATATTCTCATTCAAGTTTGACACAAATTTTCAATGATCGTGGTGAAGGAACTATCTTGAGAGGAGGATTGGCTTCACGATCAGATGAGGATCACGAAGTCCATTTGGCTGAGAAAGACGCTTTTCTCCTACTTGAGGATGCCATCAAAAATTATGCGGGAGCTAATCGCGGATCTATCCGCAGCGAGTTGTATTGCACAAGACATCGTCTTTTGATCTGGCAGAAAAAAAAGGATTCAACGATGCCTGTGACGGGGCAGGAATTAGATTTCTAGATCTGCTAGCCGTGAATGCTTCACCACTCAGACTTTTCCGATCTGGGACTTACCCCCCTCTTCGAGGCACCCACGCAATTTTTGATGATGCGAACTCAATTCTCTACACAAGAGGAAGTATCCCATTTTACAGAAAATACCCTGGCCCCTACGTGCCCAAGAGTCTGCATATCAGATATTATCAGACTGATCGACCTCAAGAAGATCTCGCGGCGGAAATACTAGCTCTGACTAAATTAAATTGGAATCGGACTCAGTTTGATTCCTTCGATCCAATTACAATTGGAGGATCCAAAAGAATTGGAGACATATATCGATGGTGCTTGAATGCTCCAACAAAGCCCATTTCATACTCTTTCTTTATGTAAATGGAATTTAGTAATTTTCCAGTCGCTAAGGTACACTTCCATACCCATATTGTTCACCTATAGAGATTAGATCCTTGCCAGACTGGATCTCAAATAGGTTTTTATTAAAATCGCTCCAAGAGGACTCGCTATATAAATGCACCCTACTTGATCCCCTTCAATTCCTCGAATGTATAGGGCGTCTGTTTGTCCTTTGCCTCCGCGCGCCACTTGGCGACGTCTTCCGGGGTGACGGGTGTTTTCCAGCCGGCCCATTGGACGCCGATGTAGTTGGCGACGGCGGCGAGCTGGTCGTCCTTGTACATGGTTTCCAGGGGCGGCATCATGCCGGCGGCGTAGGTTTCACCGGTGCCGAGGGGGCCTTGCAGGCCCTTCAGGAGCACGTGGACCAGATAGGACGGGTCCTTGATGCGGTTGTTTTTGGCGAAGACGGGGGCCATGAGGCCGCCTTCCACTTTCAGGCCGTTGACGCCATCGCCGTGGCATTCCTTGCAGAAGCCGGTGAAGATCGTGTGGCCGGCGCGGTAGGGTTCCAGGTTCTGGGGAAGCTTCTGGCCCGCCTTTTGGAGCAGGGCGAGCGAACCGTTCTTCGGGTTCTTTTCCGCCAGTTCCTTGAGCGCCTTCGCGGCGGTGGGGGTGTGGATGTTTCCCAAGGTGAGGTAGAGCTGGGAGAGCACGGTGGAGGAGGCATCCGTGAGCAGCGGAGTGAGCGCGGCCTCCAGAGCCGGGTCCTGTGTGGGCATCGTTTCCACGATGGCGACGGCATTGGTCCGCACGTTTTCATCCGCGTCCTTCAGCGCGGCGGTGAGCTCAGAGGGCGTGAGGCTGTCGAGGCCCTGCAGGCAGCGCATGGCCAGCAGGCGTGAGTTCGGGTTGGCAGCCGTGAGCGCGGTGCGGAGCGCGGGCACGGCGGACTTGTCCTCGCGGCAGACGATGAGCTTCTGGGCGGTATCGCGCCACCAGCCATTGGCGTGGCCGAGGAGGCCGACGAGCTCGGTGCTGGATTTCGCGGAAAGAGCGGGACGCGGATCGAGCAGCTTCTTGTCCTTCGGCACGAGGCGCCAGATGCGGCCGCGCTGGTGGACGCCGAGCATGCCCCACTCCTTCGCGCGGTAGTAGCGGGCGATCCAGCGCGGGTTCGGGTCCTGGGTGCGCTCGGTGGGGAACCACTGGGATTCCTGGACGATGCCGCGCGACATGTCCGCGATGTAGAGGCCGCCGTCCGGTCCGATATCGGTCCACACCGGGCGGAAGTAGGTGTCCGGGCTGCGGATGAACTCCGTGCCCTTGAAGTCCGGATGCGGCACAGCGACGCGCACGCCATCGCGTTCCTCGAAGGCGACGATCTTCACGCAGCGCCGCACCGGATCGGGAATGACATAATTGCTGGTGTAGCGGCCGAACTGGCTGGTGCGCAGCATCGTCTGGCCGCCGGTGGCGGTCACGTCGTGGCCGGGATCGGTGGCGTCATCCACCTCGCAGATGAAGTTGGCGTATTTGACCGCGTCCTCGGACGGCGGCGTGACATTCGGATAGCCGCCGAGACTCTGCCAACCCTGGACCGGCGTGCTGTTGCCGCTGCCGTAAAGGCGGCCGACATCGTCATGCGCGAGGCCCCACTGGCCGTAGCGCGGGATGTTTTTCACGGCCTGGAGCTTGCCGTCCTTGAAGCGGAGCGCGCGCGAGGTTTCGTAGATCCGGTTGTCCACGTTCCAAACGAGACTGTCGTCCTGGTGCTCGATGTTTCCGCCCACCGGTCCTCCGGCGAGGGCGACCTCCTTGCGGTCGGCGATGCCGTCCTTGTTGTCATCGAAGAAGGCCCAGATCGTGTTGTCATTGGACATCCGCACGAGGATGCGGTCGTGGAGGGCGATGATGGAGCGGGGAAGAACGAGCCCATCCGCGAATACGGTGCGCTTGTCGAATTTGCCGTCGCCGTTGGTGTCCTCGAGCTTCACCACGCGACACTTCGGCTCGTATTGGCCGGTGGCGTACTGGTCCTGCATGTAGGTGTTCCATTCGCAGACGAAGAGCGCGCCGTCCGGATCGAAGGCGAAGCACACCGGCTCCTGGACCATCGGCTCGGAGGCGACGAGTTCGAGTTGGAAGCCCGCGGGCACCTCGATGAGCTTCAGCCCCTCCTGCGCGCTGAGCGGCCGCAGGGTGCCGTCTTTTTGCAGGTTCGGGCTGTTGAGCGGCTCGGCGAAAGCAACAGCGGCGAGACAACCGACCAGCATCCCGATGGCCATGCACTTGGAGCCCTCATTGCCCGCATATTTCCCCTTCCGAATCGATAACGCCTTGAATCCTCGCATAAGAAATTTCGCCGGAATACCTTTGGGCATTCGCATTCCTTTCATGCAATCCCCGGGCTTTGCATGGGGCTGGGTCATGAAATGACATCCGACTTCTCTTCGTCCTGAAGGGGCACCTCATGCGGGATGAGATTCGAAGCAATCCAGACGTTGAAGGAATGGGTGACATCCTCGCCACATGAGGCGTCCCTTCAGGACGAGGAGGGGTATCAACGCCAACCGATAGGGCAAAAATCCATAGGTCCAATCGCCCCTAGGTTGGAAATTTCCCGCTTGCCGGATGCCCGGGGCTCCGGATGTTAGAAGGCCATGACCACTCTCGCCAAAGCCGTTACCATTCATCCGTATTTCCAGATCTATCCTGGAAAGATCGAGGACTTCGTCGCCAACATGACGGATTTCACCAACCAGACCTCCACGGAAAAGGGCTGCCTTTATTACAATTTCACCCTGAATGGTGATGAAGCCTTCTGCCGTGAAGGCTATGTCGATGGCGATGCAGCGCTCGCGCACCTCGCGAATGTGGATGCCCAGATCAAGCGGGCGCTGGAGCTCTCCACGATGACCCGTCTGGAGATCCATGGCCCGGCGGAAGAGTTGGAAAAAATGCGGGGCCCACTTGCGGGATTGAACCCCGCGTGGTTCGTCTGTCAGACGGGCTTGGAGAAGTAAGGGCATCACTTCCGAGCCAGCATTCATCGCCGGTCGGTGCGAAGCAGATCGACCGGCGCGTGATTCGCATCATGATGGAGGGAATGGTCGCTACCGAGCCAACTCCAGATTCCCTGTCCGGCCGATACGGTCTGGTGCTCTCCGATCTGCACCTGTTCTCGATCCGTTCCGTAGGCGAGGAGTGCCTGGCTTCCATTCGCGATCAACTCGCGGGAGCAAGGGTCATCGTGCTCAATGGAGACACCTTTGATTTCCGCTGGAGCACCATTGGCACCGAAGAGCACACCATTGCGGCAGCTCTCGACTGGTTGAGAGCGTTTGTCGCCGATCATCCGCAGGCCGACGTTCATTTCATCCTCGGCAACCACGATTGCCTTGCTGCTTTTACGTTCCGGCTTGATTCCCTCGCCTCCGGCCTGCCGCGTTTCCATTGGCACGAAACGGTCCTTCAGCTCGGCGGCAATCTCTTCGTCCATGGCGACTGTGCCCACCGTCCAATGGATGCCGCAGGTCTTGATCACTACCGTTCACTCTGGCGGCATGACAAACCGCGCCACCGCTTGCTCGGTCATGGTTATCGCGTGGCCGATCGATTGGGCATCACGTGGCTCGCCCACCGCAGCCATTTCACCCGTGCCAAAACCCTCGCACGTCTGACATGGTATCTGGATTGCACCAACTCCAGCTGGCGAGGAGCCACCCGTGATTGCTACTTCGGCCACACGCACCTGCCCATGCGCGATTGCGAGTGGGATGGCGTCCGCTTCCACAACACCGGCTCCGCCATTCAAGGAAGTCCTTTCTCCCCGCTGCGGTTTGCATTGCCCGCCCCACCGATTCCTCCAGCGGGAAAATGAAATGCGCGTGCTGTTCGTGGAATGCGTCTGTCAGACGGCCTGTAGGACCTCGTAGCTTATCTGCTCGACGCTGTTGCCGGTCATGACAGGGTGAGGAGATGAACAGAGCCCTGCTTCCCGTGGCTGCCGGAGTGCTCGGATTGGTGATCGGATGCTGGGTGATACCTCATTTCCGGGGGCCTGCTGCAGCGCTTCCGGCAGCTTCCTCTGGCTCCCGGCCTGACATCGCCAAGTATGGCGATGTCGATAGCGAGCTTGCTGAACTGGTGAAGGCTCACGTTCCGGCGGATTGGAAGATCATGGCGGATGCCAATCGCATCATCGTCAGCCCCGGGTCGGTGAAGTATTTCCATCTCGTCTCAGCTGGAAGATCACCGGAAAGCGAAGAATCTTGGGTGGATGCGCCGGTGAATGATTTCATCATTGAAATCCGTTCCGCTCCGCGGATGTCGGATGAGGAATTCGAGAGCCTGCGGAAGTGGCGTCAGGTTCTGTTGGAGACGAGGATCTCCCAAACAGACAGCCCCGGTGGGAAGATGAATGGCAAGAGCCTGTGGGAGATGAAGTGCCAAGTGGCGCGGATGGTTCCGCTGCCGTTTTGTCACGACAGCAACCAATCGCTGTATTTCTACTCCTCGGATGAAGGGCTTGCCGCCACACGTCCTGCTTCGGCGGTCGAGACTGCGAAAGCGCTGCGGGCGGCCTTGGGAAAGATTTACACCCGCTATCTGCTGACCGCTCCCGAAAAGGATGATCCAACGGAAGGCTTCTGATTGGAGATCACCAGCAGAGGTGGCACCCTGATGCGCAATCCTGCTGACAGTGCCGGCCGGATCTGTTGCAGTGGCTGGATGCGATTCGGAACCCGTCGGTTGATCCTGGTGGCCGTCATCCTGGCAGGCGGGGTAGTGGTTTGGTGGAATGCCGGCAGGCGGTCCAGTGGAGAGAGGCTTCCGTCTGATTCATCACATCGATCCGCAAGAATGAGCGGTGAGGATACGGCAACTGCGGGGATCCGGAACCGGCGTCCGGCCAAGACCAGCGACCTCACTTCGGTTGACCGGAATTTGCTGGAGAAGATGACGGATCCGGAATCCCTCGAGCATCGCTACATCCGCAACATCGTCGGGCCTTTCGATGCAAAGGAGCTCACCCGTGCCGTGGAGAATCCGGGTTCGGATCGCCGGGAGCTGGGGGCCATGATCGGAGCTGCGGCGGCTGCCAAAGATTCCAGGTTCCGCTATCTGCTGGAGAGGGATGAGCTGCGGGGCGATGAAAAGATCCGCCCCTATCTCCTCGCCTATGACTATGCGGTGAATGGCAATGAGGCTGCCTTGAATGAACTGCTGGAGCAACACCGCCAGAGGCAGGGTGGCGGATGGGATGATGTCGAGGTGTCCGCCCTTGCCTGTGTGGATGAATGGGACAAGACCCGTCTCGCTTTTAGTGCGCGCGTCCTGAGCGGGGATGGCACGGGAGCGGATGAGCGCTACTCCTTCTGGCTTGCGAGGCGCTACCGCTTCACGGGCAGTTCGTCATTCCCGAAGGATTATGGTGCCTTCCAGGAGGATCTCCAGGGTCTGTGGGCCGCGCTGCCGGATGCTGCCGCGAAATAGGTTCGGCATCCGCCTTTTGAAGTGTTCCGATCGGTGCACGGACATGATCGCCTTCCCTTCACTCCAGCAGGAACTCGCCCGGCAGGTACGCGAGGCGCGGGTGGATCATGAGGCGTTCGGCATGCCGTTGAAGGTGTGCGAGCTGGCGGAGTGCCGTGCTACCTGTTGCCACGATGGAGTGTTTCTGGAGCCGGAGGAGCGTGAGGTGATTGGGGAAGTGGTGGCTGCCCACCGGGAGCGTTTGGCAGACTACGGCTGGCAGCTGCCGGAGATTTTCCAGCAGATGGCGGATGGGCGATGGAAGTCGGTGACGCTTCCGGATGAATCTCCGGCCACCTCGTTCCCGTCACATTTCCCGAAGACCCGCTGTGTGTTCCTGGATGCCGAGCACCGCTGCGTACTCCAGCGGCTGGCGATGGACGAGGAACGGCATCCGTGGTTCTGGAAGCCCATCTCGTGCTGGATGCATCCGATCATTCTGAAGCCGGGCCGCCGTGGTGAACGGCCGGTGCTTACACTGGCCACGCCGGAGAATGATCCGGCCGCACATCCGGGTTATCCGGGGTTTTCCGCGTTCACTCCCTGCGGGATGCCCTGCAAGGAAGGCGGGCCTGCCAGGCGGACGCTCGGGGCCGAGTTGGAATTGTTGGGTGGTCTGGCGGGACGTGATGTATGCGGGGAGCTGTCGGCGGTCGCGGAAGGGCCTTGAAAAGACGCCTATGGTTTCTGCTCGTGACTGAGATCCATGATTATAAGATAGCGGCTTGGTATGAGGTTCCGGCTTTTCGTCATTCTCGTCTTTGGGCTTTGCTGCTGTCGGCGCGAATCGCCTCCAACTGTGGAAGCCGCAGTATCGCGGGAGGTGTTTCCCGCTCATTTCAAGTCGGCGTGGGTGATGTCTTCGGGGTGGTTTGGCTTTATGGGCGTCGCCATCGCCATTACTGAAGACAAATACTACTACTGGATGTATTCCGATGCAGGAGGACACGGTAATTATCCCTACACGGGATCTTACACTTAGGATCAAGGGGTGCTTCATCTTGGCCAGCCTGCGGAAGCTTTTCCGGACGAGAATCACGAGGAAAGACGAGAGCCGTCGCTCTACAGCAATACTTGGCAGCTGGTGGGGAATTCAACGTCGTTGAATCTTCATTCCGTCAAAGACAACCCGGAGGATCATGCGAGAACCTTGGTTCTCGATCGCCATTTCGATCCGCATAATCCGTTTCGTAATCAGGAAAAGCTCCCTCCTCCCTAAGCTTGGCAGGAAATATTTCCTCATCCGGCGAGACATCATGAATCGGGATTCGGAAGCTGGTACTGATCCTTGGTGAGCTTTCAACCGACCTCCTCAAGGGTACGGTGAAACATGCTTTCAGCTCGGAATGGAAGGCTTCACCCTCGCGGAATGCGTTCGAGATCTGCATTACCCTTTCTGATCATGGCTCTCCAATCCGCCCTTGCCGCTCCGATCGTGTTGGAAACCGACACGACCACGCTTCGTCTCGACGTGAATGACGGCAAGGTGGCGGGGACCTATTTCGGGCCGAAGATCCGCAACGTGGAAGATGCGGCGGCACCTGCCGATTCCGCAGCGCTGTTTTATCCTTCCCATTGGGATGCGCAGACGGGGCCTCATGGCATCGCGATCACGCAGCCGGACGGCCAGCTCGCTCTCGATCCGGTGTATGAGTCGCACACGATCACGGAGGCGGAGGGCGGCAAGCTGCTGCGCTTGAACTTGAAAGACCGCCGCTATCCGGTGTCGCTGGTGTTATGCGTGTTAGCCCACCCGGATTCGAACGTGTTCGAACGCTGGGTGGAGGTGACCAATGGCGGGGAAAAGCCGGTGGTCTTGAACAAGGCGGCTTCGGCCACGATGCATTTCCGTGCGGACAAGTATTTCCTCACTTCGTTTCCCGGCACCTGGGGACGGGAAGGTCCGGCGCGTGAACAGGAGATCGCACAGGGAGCCAGCGCGCTATTGCACTCCGGATCGACACCGAAGGGTGCGGCCGAGGGTAGCCCGTCGTTCATCCTCTCGTTCGACCAGCCTGCCGAGGAAACCCGCGGTGAAGTCGTGATGGGTTCCTTGGCATGGTCCGGGAATTGGGCGTTCCAGTTCGATAACAATGCGACTTCGAACGAGGTGGACGCCGGCTTCGGCTACGATCCCACCTACTCCGCTTATACCTTGGATACTGGCAAGACCTTCACCACGCCGCGGATGCTGGTGACCCGCTCGAACCACGGCACCGGCGAGGCTTCCCGCAATTTCCACCACTGGGCCCGCTCCGGTGGCATCCGTGGTGGCGACCAGTCCCGCGACATCCTGCTCAACTCGTGGGAGGGAGCCTACTTCAAGTTCGATGAAGACGTGCTGCATGGCATGATGGATGGCTGCAAGCAGATGGGCGTGGAGTTGTTCGTGCTGGATGATGGCTGGTTCGGCAACGCGCATCCGCGTGACAACGACAAGGCCGGCTTGGGCGATTGGCAGGTGAATGCGAAGAAGCTGCCACATGGTATCGAAGGCCTCGTCCATGCGGCGAAGGAGCGCGGCTTGAAATTCGGAATCTGGGTGGAGCCGGAGATGGTGAATCCGCAGAGCGATCTCTACGAGAAGCATCCGGACTGGGTGGTGGCGATGAAGGATCATCCGCGCCGGGAGGGGCGCAACCAACTGGTGCTCGATCTCACCCGGCCCGAGGTCCGCGACTTCATCTACGGCGTGATGGACAAGCTGCTCACGGAGAATCCGGGCATCGTCTATATCAAGTGGGACTGCAACTATACCATCGTCGATCCCGGCAGCGGCGCGCTCGCGCCGGACCGCCAGCAGAATCTCCAGGTTGATTACATCAAGGGCTACTACGAGGTGCTCGACAGGCTGGTGAAGGCGCATCCGAACGTGGTGTTCCAGGCCTGTGGTTCCGGGGGCGGCCGCGCGGACTATGGCGCGATGAAGTATCACCACGAGTTCTGGACCTCCGACAATACGGACCCTTATGACCGGGTGTTCATTCAGTGGAGCGCGAGCTACATCTTTCCGGCAATCGCAATGGCGGCGCATGTCACCGAGTCGCCGAACCACTACAGCGAGCGTGTGACGCCGCTGAAATTCCGCTTCGATGTGGCCATGAGTGGACGCCTCGGGTTGGAGCTTTCACCCAGGAAGCTCACGCCGGAGGAGCTTGCTTATGCGAACAAGGCGGTGGCGGAATACAAACGCATCCGCCCTGTGGTGCAGTTCGGGGATCTCTATCGCCTGAAGAATCCCTACAAGGGCGATATTGCCGCGCTTCAATATGTAAGGGAGGAACAGGGTGTGAAGCACTCCGTGTTTTTCGCCTACGTCAAAGAGCACCGCCTCATTTCCGGCTATGGGCCGGTGAGCCTGCAGGGTCTTGATCCAGCCAAGCGCTACAAGGTCGTGGAGATCAACCGGGATGGTGGGAAGAACAGGTATTCGAAGAATCCGGATGCCTCGATCGTGGTGGAAGATGGCAAGACACTCGGTGGCGATTTCCTGATGAACCGGGGGCTGACCATCAACTGGGGATGGCGTGCCCTGCAGTCCGTGGCGGTGGAGATCACGGAAGTGCCTTGATCCGCGTGATCAAGCCCGGCGGCGGCGGAGAACCAGCAGGGTGCCCGCCACGCCGAGCAGCGTGGCGGAAGGTTCCGGCACGGGCACGCCGTTGAAGGCGACTTCCCGGATCTCGATCCGCACCACTTCGGTCTCGGCGCTGTAGACATTGAGAATGTTGAAATCCACCCGCGCCACGTTTTCGATCGTGCCGAGGCTGAATGTCTGGGCGGTGACCGTGGCATCCGCGGCGGTGAGCGTTCCGGTGGTGGAGATCAACTGGTTGTTGATGTCGTAGAACGACAGCGTGAAATCCTTCGGTCCCTCGTGCTGGACGTTGATGTCATTCGCCAGGATGAAATCGTAGAGCGTATAGACCCCGTCGAGGGTGAACGTGATGGTTCCGGAAGTGGCATTCGGACCATAGCCGTTGTAGGAAGGTCCGTCACTGTTGAGGCCGATGCCATCGACAAGTTGATCGACCGATCCGAAACCGCCGTTGAAGGGAATATCGGTGGTCGCTGTGATCTGGGTGGGACCACTGATCAGCGCGGCATGTGCGGACGCGGTGAGGAGAACACCGGAAGCGAGGAAGGCCGGAAATTTCAGACTCATGGGACGGAAGGGAACGTGGGAATCAGCAGCACGGAGCATGCCTGAATCCCCGCTCGTGGAAAGTCCGCCCTGCTAACGAGATCACGGGGGATGGTTGTTAGAGTCATAAAATCGGCCATGAGGAGGAAGATGAATGGGATTGCGCGCAGGGGGAGACGCGCGCGCAATCCGTGTCCCGGGCGGCGTGGGACAAATCATTCCACCCATGCGCGGAGGAAACCCCTGGGCGTGACGGTGGGATCGGAATTGACCAGATAGAAAGAGCGGTAGCTCCAGCCGGGTGAAAGCGGGGGCAGGCTGGCCTGAAGCACCGAGGCACCAGCTGTAGGAATTTCCCTTACTTGCGAAGTGGTCCATCCGGCTAGGTTGGTGGCGCCCTGGAGATGGTAGGTGACGCCATCCACCGTCGCGCTGAGATCGGTGGTGCCGGTGAAGACGGGAGCAGAAGAGGAGCCCCGTACCGGCACCGTGAGGGTGAGTGCTTTGACCGGGCTGCCGCTCACGGTGAAGGTGGCGATCCTGCTCACCATTTTGGCAGAGGTGGTACCGGACAGTGGTTTGTCATCGAAGGCGAACTCGCTGAGATTGCTGTTTCCGTCGTGATCGGGGTCGGCGGTCTTTGCGTCATTTCCCCCCGTGGCCAGGCCGCCATTGTAGCCCCACTCGGTGTAGGGATCCGGGTTCATGCCGGTGGTCACGTTCAGCAGTCCGGTTCCGGTCAGACGGCTTGTTTTGTGAGTGGCGGTGGAGATGAGGGAACCCCAGGTCCCGGAGGCTTGTCGTATGCCGTCGAGGAACAATTCATCGATCGTGTCGCTGCCGGAATACGAGAGATCTAGTATTCCACCATCCGCCAGTCTCACATCCGATCCATTGGCGAGATAGGCAGAGCTGATGGACAACGTGCCTCCTCTGACCTCCGTGCTTCCGGTATAGGTGTTTGTGGCAGTGAGGGTGAGCGCTCCATTACCGATTTTGCGGATGCCGCCGGTGCCGTAGAGGAGACCCGAGAAAGTGGTGCTAGCGTCGTTGCTGCCGATTTCCAGCGTATTGGAGCCGAGGGACGCGAAACCATTCCCCTCCAACGAACCGATGCCGACGCCCGGAGCCGCACGCGCGCCGATTTCGAGCGAGGCATTGCCATACACCTTCACGGTGGCGGTGCCGCCGTTGCTCGAATCGAAGAAGCGGATGAAGGCTCCCGCTCCACCGTTGCTGCCACCATTGGCGATGAGTGTGGAGTTGGCCGCGGTCGATTGCCCGGCGAAGTCGGTGCCCGCTCCCCAGTTCACGTTCGAGGCGGTGGCTCCAAGGCCGGTGAGGATGGCAGTGCTCGCCGATGAATTGGCATAGAACACGGTGCGTCCGCCGGTGGCATTTGCCTTGGTGCTGGCCCGGTTGGTGAAGCTGGCGCTGCCCGCGGTAGCATTGTCCGTGAAGTTCGTGAAACCGCCGGTGCCGCCATCCGCCGCCGCGCCTTCGTTGTCGAAGACGGCCTGATCCGCGCTCGAGCTGCCAAGGAAATTGCACACGCCGCTGCTTCCCACCGTGGACAGGGCACGGTTGTGAATGGTGGCGGTTCCTGCCGAGGAGGTGTCATAGAAGTAGACCGATCCGGCGCGGAAGGATCCGCCTTCATTTTCAAACACCGCATTTTCCGCCGTAGCGCTGTTGTAGAGGAATGTCGTGCCTTCCCTGCCATTGGTCACGGATGTGCCCTTGTTCCGGAACAGGGCTGAACCGCCCTTTGTCGAATGAGAAAGGGCGGTCATGCCGCCCACTGCGCCACCTTCGTTCTCGAAGGTGGCATGATCCGCACTGCAATTGTTGCGTATCAGAGTGGCTCCACCGGCACCTGTGACGGATGAGGAGGCGCGGTTGTAAAACGTCGCCGTGCCGGCGGTCGTGGAGTGGCTGAATTTGGTAAAGCCCGAGCGGGCACTCGTGACCGTCGAGGCTGCATTGTCGAAGGTCGCGTTGCCCGCCGTCGAGGCGTCGAAGAAGTCCACCGTCCCGCCGTTGCCATTGGCGATTGAGGAGGCTTGGTTGAGGACGTTGGCATTCGCAGCCGTGGAGCTGTTCGAGAACTCGACTCCGCCGTAGCCCGCGCCGCTTTCGTTGGTGATCGAGGCGCTTCCCGCGCTCGCGGAGTTGTAGAACAGCGTGTATCCGCCGAAACCGTTTTGAATGGAGCTGGCTTTGTTCAGAAAGCTCGCGCTTCCGGCGGAGGAATTGTCGGTGAAGACCGTGACGCCATAGGCTCCTGCGAGCTGGGTGAGACCGCTCTGCGTGAAGCGGGTGTTGACGGCGGCGGTCGAGCTCCCGGTGAAGGCGATCCGGCCCGCATTGGCGCCGCTGACCGTCACTTGGAAGTTCTGAATCGTGGAGCCGTAGTTGACGAGTCCCGTTCCCCCGAAGGCGAGCGTGCGGGAGGGCTCGATCGTGAGGGTGTAGGCCGGAGCGTTGTTGTTGAAGACGAGGCTTCCCAGCGGAACATCCGCCGTGAAGCTGATCGACGTCACAGCCGAGGCTCCGAAGATGGCGGTGTCCGTGAGTGTGGAGGGGACGATGGCCGGGCTCCAGTTGGCGGCGGTGTTCCAGTTACCAGTTGCGGGTGCGGCCAGCCACTGGGCGGTGTCCGCGTGGGCGCGGGGAATCAGGACCGGCAGCAGCGGCAGCAGCCGGAAGATGGGGTGCAAGGGTGCTTTCATGAATCGCAAGGGATGAGCCCGACATGGTAAGGCTCCGCCGTGGCTGTGGCATCCCCCGGCCGGGGGATATTTGGCCTGACAAACGCCCGTCCGGCGGGCCACGATCCGGTGATCCGATGGAGATCCTGACATCCAAGCAGGTCCGATGGTTCAGCGAAGCGATCCAAACGATCCATCGTGCGGAAACCCGGAACGATGTGGCGGAGGTTACGATGGCGGCCGTGGAGCGGCTCATCGGTGGCGAGCACGGATATTTTTTCGAGTTCTTCCCGGATGGAGGCATGCAGCTCCTTGTCCAGCGCACCGGAGCCGGGCTTGCCGCGCTGCTGCCGGCGCTCGCGGCATTTCATCGCCAGCATCCGGGAGTGCGGTTCTGCATCGAGGATCCGAGTGGAGGTTCCAGTCAGGTCAGCGATTTCCTCGGCGTGGCCGCATGGCACCGCACGGACATCTATCAGGAGTTCTGCCGGCCGCTGGGGATCGAGGAGAACTGCGGCGTGGACTTCCGTCCCTACGGTCTCAACAAGCATGCCATCGTATTGAACCGTGGTCGCCGGAATTTCTCCGGGCGGGATCGCCTGATGTTCGATCTGCTGCGGCCGCATGCCACCAGGGCACTGGAGAATGTCGCACGGCGTGAGCGGATAGAAGCCGCCACGGATGGCAGAGGTATCGTCATGGATGCGGACGGGCGCGTGCTTTGGATGCCGGAAGCGACCCGGAGGCTGTTAGAGAGGTTCTTTCCGGGAGAGAAGGTCTCCGATCGTATCCTCCCGGAAGAGGTTCTGGGATGGATGCGGCGTCAGGTCCTGCATTGGAACGTGGCCGATGATCTTGTCGCGCACCCGCCTCAGCCCTTTCAGCTCAGCCGCTCGGGCCGCCGTCTCGCGATCCACTGCACGGCTGCTCTCCAGCCGGGGACCTGGTTGTTATTGGCGGAGGTGCTGGAAACGCCCGACCAGCGGTTGCGTGATCTTGGTCTGACCCGCAGGCAAACGGACGTGCTTGTCTGGTTGGCCGAGGGCAAGGCGAATGGCGAGATCGCGACCATTCTCGGGATGAGCCCGGAGACCGTGAAGACCCATCTCAAACAGATCTACCAGCGCCTCGGGATCGAGACACGTGCCGCTGCCATCGCGCTGGTGCATCGCAAGCTCCGCTGACGCGGCAGGGGAGATGGACGGAAGTGGTGGAGCCGGTTAGGATGGGGTCATGAAATGGCTGACTGGAATCCTGATTGCGGCAGGCATGTTGACGGCGCAGGCCGATGACCTTTCGAAGGCGAAGGCTGCGTTCGCGGAAAAGGACAAGGCGCTGAATGCCGCATTCGCCGCCTTGAAGAAAGAACTCCGCCCGGAGCTTTTCGCAAAGGTCCAGGAAGACCAACGCGGTTGGGTCGAGTACCGCGATTATATCAGCGACGCCCAGGCCCACGGTGAAAAGCCGGAGAACTCGGCGGACCGCTGGCAGAGTCTCGCGGACATGACGGATTCGCGGATCGATTGGCTGAAGGCGTGGCGGAAGCTCGATCAGAGAAAGGATTGGTCTGGAAACTACTCGGACGGGCGTGGCGGTTCCCTTCAGATCGCGGAGAAAGACGGCAAGTGCTGGTTCGCACTCTTCGTGGTCCGCGGACCCTCTTTTCACACCGGTGAGATCAGCGGCCAAATGCGCGTCAATGGGGCGACGGGGTGGTTCGAAACGAAGGCGGAAGGCGAGGACAAACCCACTTGGCTGACTTTTCTGGACGGTTTGGACTATTCCGGCTCGGTGCGCGTGGCGGAGGAAAACAGCGGCTCTTTTCACGGAGCCCGCGCTTACTTCCAAGGGGCCTATCTATGGACCGGGGAGCTTGCCGCAGAAGATAAGAAGAAGGTCATCGAAGGACGGGCGGGGGAATGATCCGCTTTCTTCATGAAGGGCCCACCCACGCCCCGGGGGAACGTGGATGGGCGGACCGTATCCATGGAAAATCACGCCCGGCGGCGGCGTAGCAGGAGCAGCGTTCCCAGTCCTCCGAACATGGCGGTCGTCGGCTCCGGCACCGCCAGACCTGCCAGGCTCAGATTGCGGAGCTCGGTCACGTCCGCCTGGGTCAGCGTACGGTTGTAGATCGCCACCTCGTCGATCATTCCATCCCAGCCGCGGCTCTGGCCGTCGCGGGCGTTGCCGATATTGATATCCGTGAATGAAGGCTGGCCGTTGGTTGTGGTATAGCTGCCGTAGAGCGTACCATCGATGTAGACGGTGATGGTGGAGTTCGCTCCGTTCGGAGTTACGGTCTGCACCACCTGGTGCCAGGCGTTGGTGCTGAGGCTCCCTTGGATGGCGGTCGCCGTTTGGCCGTTGTTGTAGGACCACAGCGACAGGGAGGTGGCATTGGCACTCGCGGCTTGGGAGCCGTAGGACAGATTGAATTGGCTCGTATTGGTACCGTCCTCGAAGATGAAATAGCGCTGGCTTGCGGCTTGGTTGGGATCGATCGCCGCATAGAACCACGCACTGATTGAGTAGCTCTGGCCAAGCGTGGCGGTGCCGAAGCCGGTGGTGATGGCATCCGTGCTGCTATGGGTGAAGTTCGCGGCATTGCCCACCAGCAGGGTGGAGCGGTCGGAGGTGTTTCCCACACCCGACGCGCCGGTGGAATTGAAGGCGGTATCGCCGCTGAAGCCGCTTGTCGGGCTCGTTCCCGTCACGGTGCCGTTCACGAAAGTGCCACCATAGTCGGATCCGACGGCTTGGGCCTTATTGACGATCACTCCTCCGACTGCGGCACTTTGAAAATCGTAGTAGGCGACCAACCCGGTAGTCACCGCCCCTTGGGCATGGCCTGCCAGCAAGCAGCAGGTGAACATGAAAAATGAACGATGTCTCATAAAGTTGTTTTTTGGGAAACAAGTGAGGCCAAAGTGCCCCTGCCACGGGATAGGAGAGGGGGGACAACGATGACAATCCGCACAAAACCAGCAAGTTTCCTGAATGACAACTATTTTAGATTTGTATGCAAATTCGTCCTCCTCTGGAGGAATGATCCCTGTGGGGGGTTGGCAGCCACCCGTCTGCTGCCAGCGATAAGACTGCACTGGGAAATTCACGAAGCTCTCATCCGGCTTTCACATTGGAATCCCATCAATCCCTCCTGTCATGCCTCTCCCTGCTGCGTTGCGTTCGTTTGTCCCCTTGGTGGTTGGTCTTTTGATCGGCGGTGCGGGAGTCGGTTTGTTCGTGGGTAGCCAACCGGGAGAGGAGGGTTCTCCCGAGGCCCGGATCACCAAGCTGGAGGCGGAACTGAAAAGCGCCCGCAACCGGGTGACGGAGCTGGAAGCCAGCGGTCGCACCGGCCGGCCGGGGCGTGACCTGACGGATGGTCTCCGCGAGTTGACCGAGGACATCCGGGCGGGCAGGCCGGTGAGCCCGGATGATATTTTCCAGAAATTCCAGCCGCTCATCGGGGCGCTGGGGCCTTTGTTCGAGCGTATCCGTGTCCGTGAAGCGGAGAAGGTCGCGGACAGCCTCGCCGGGGAAATGATCCGCCGCTATGGCCTCGATCCCAGCCAGCAGGAAACCTTGAAGCGGTGGTTCCAACAAAAGGCCGAGGACGATGCCAAGGCGTGGACCGAGCTGGTGAGCCGCAAGGGCACGTCATTGCAGGATCTGGAAAAAGCGATGCGGGATGTCCGGCCGGACCGCGGACTGGACAGCGTGATGGAGCCGATGTTGAGCGGAGACAAGCTGGCAGCCTTCAAAAACCAGCGGGCCACGGAGAAGGCGGAACGTGTCCAGCAGCAGGCGGACATGCGGGTGGAGCGTATCGATTCCATCGTGGGCCTCGATTCAACCCAGCGCGATCAGGTCTTCGGCATCATGGCCCGGCAGTCTCCGGACTATGACGCATCGCTCCGTCTGGAGGGAGGAGCCGGAGAAATAGCTTCCTCTTCCGCAGGTGGCAGCTCGGAAGATGCCACGCTCGCCGTCCTGCGGCCGGATCAGCGGGAGAAGTATCTCGCGGAGAAACAACGGCGGCGCGAATCCGCGGCCAAAGATCTCGAATCCATCGGCCTCAGCCTGCCTTCGAACTGGGACCCCCTCGACCATTGATTCATCGTTTATGATCTCCCTGCAAAACCCGTCTCCGGTGGATCGTCCCATCGCCATCGACGTCCGTGACCTGCGCGTGGATTACGGCGATTTCGTCGCGGTCGATGATCTCACCCTTTCTGTTCCGCGTGGCGAGGTCTTCGGACTGGTAGGGCCGAATGGCGCGGGCAAGACCAGCACCTTCCGCGTGCTCACCACGCTGATGATGCCCACCTACGGAGATGTTTTTCTGGAAGGTGTGGATATCCAGGAGGATCTGGAAAGCGCGCGCCGGATTGTCGGTTACATGCCTGACCTCGCGCCGGTACCCTCCGATCTGAAGGTGTGGGAATTCCTCGATTTCCATGCCGCCGCATACGGGCTGGGGACCAAGTCCCAGCGTCGTGAGCGGGTGGCGGAGTGTCTTGAGGAAGTGGCGCTTTCCGACCAACGCGACAAGTGGTGCAACGAGCTTTCCCGTGGTCAGACCCAGCGGGTGGTACTGGCCAAGACGCTGCTCCACCGGCCCAAGGTGCTCATCCTCGATGAGCCGGCGAGCGGCCTCGATCCTCTCGCCCGCCGCGACCTGCGGATGACCTTGCGCAAGCTGGCCGATCAAGGCGCGACGGTGTTCGTGAGTTCCCACATTCTGAGTGAACTCGCCGAGATGTGCACCTCGGTCTGCGTGATGAACCGTGGCCGCCTGCTGGCCTCCGGCACTGCGGATGAGGTGCGCCAACAGCTCGGCAGCACCGAGCGCACGCTGACCGTGACCTTGCTGCACCGGGCTGAGGAAGCTGCCTCCTGGCTGAATACCCGGCCTGCGGTCCGGCATGTCCGCGCCGGAGCGCATCAAGTGGTCTTCGACTTCAGCGGTTCCGATGAAGATCAGGCCGGACTCATGGAAGGCCTGATCCACGGCGGCTTCCGTGTCCGCACGTTCGAGGACAAGCGCGTGTCCTTTGAAGAAATCCTCGTTGAAGTCGCCGAATCCAACCGCCGCTCATGAGCCATCCTGCATCACCTTCTCCCTCCCGGCCGCATGCGGCGTGGCGCTTTTGGGACAATCCGATTTTCCGCCGTTACTGCCGCTCGCGGCTGCGTCCGCGAGGATTGGTCGTGTCGATGCTGATCACGGTATTGATCGCGGGCTTCCTGTTCGCGATCACGCGTTCCGCTGCTGAGTATCGGGCTCATCTCACCGCGGCGGATGCGGAGCGGGCTCCCTTGATTCCATTGCTCATATTCCAAGGACTCATTCTGTTCGTGCTCGGTACCGCCCAGGTATCAGGGGGCATGGTGGCAGAGCGGGACGAGGGCGTGATCGATTACCAGCGGTTGATCCCGATGACACCCGTCGCCAAAGTGATCGGGTATTTGTTCGGTCTTCCCATACGCGAGTACGTGATGGTCTTCGCGACGTTGCCGTTCACCGGATGGTGTTTGTGGAAGGGCGATGTGGCCACATCCACCTGGTTGCCGCTCTACACGGTGTTCTTCACTTCCACCCTCCTCTATCACTTCACCGGATTGCTCACCGGAACTGTCGTGAAGAACCGCCGTTGGGCGTTCCTGGTTTCGATTGGCTTGGTGTTCTGCCTCTACACCGTGGTCCCGCAGATGGCCCGGTTCGGCTTGGTGTTCTTCAAGTATCTCACCATCACACCCGTATTGGAGGAAGGCATGCCATATTTGCTGCCCAAACCGGTGGGGGCCGTGATCGAGGTTGGCAAGCTCCTCGCTCCCACCGTGAAGTTCTTCAATCTCGATTTCTCCGAGACGGTCTTCACTGTATTCTCCCAGAGCAGTTTGATCCTCACGTTCCTGATCATGCTGACGCGCAGGTGGAAGCGGGCGGAATCCCACCTGCTCGGCAAGATCTGGGCAGTGGTGTTCTTCATTTGGATCCAGATCCTCTTGCTTGGAAACGCGCTGCCATTGGTGGAGTCGGGGAAGTTGTTTCCTTTCCGTGGAGTTGCCCGATTCCTGAGCGTCGCCCACCCCACGGACGATTGGCGACCATCCGCTGTGGAGACGGTCGGGATGTCGGGTCTGTATGGATGCGTTACCCTCATCCTGCTGTTCATCCTCAGTGGCCTCATCACCCCCTCGCCTGAAGGGCAGGAGCGTGGTTGGAGACGGGCCCGGAAACAGGGCGGAAACTCGCTTGCTCCTCTCTCCGACCCGGCAACGGGATTTTGGTTCACGATCGTGATGGCTGTGGCCGGAGCAGGAGGGTGGTATCTCTTCACCCGTGGGCTGGTAGAGTCGAGATGGTTCCCGGGGCACACGGTGCCGCTTCCCGTGCTGGGGTATTTCGCCGTTGTCATGCTTGCGGTGGGCATCGCGTTCCAGACCTTGTTGGAATCACGCGGCAGCCGCTTCATGGGCTTGGCCGTGATCCTTGGTGGCATCACGCCGGTGTTGGTGGGAGCGGTTTTGAGCACGATCAGCAACGGCCTGGGTACGGCGGCGGCTTGGGTGATCGCTATTTCACCGGCCAGCTTGCCCCTCTATGCGTCCGGTAGCTTGCTCTCGATTGCGGAACTGCCGGTAGGGATCTCGCGAGCAGTGCCGCGGGCGTTCCATTTCTGGCTGCTGGTGATGACCATCGTGGCGGTCTGGCAGGCGTTCCGCCTCGCTGCCACGCGCGCGGCGATGGCCCGGCAAGTACTGGGTAATGAGACTGGGTCGACCGAGGCTGAACAAGAGCCCTCGTGATCGATTCCGGTTTCGGACGAAAATAAATCGTGCTCTGGTGTCCGGATGGGAGCGGGTCGTTCGTCGTAAGGATGAAACGCATCCCAACCACCTCTCATCCGAAGACCCCATGAAATCGAAAATCAGCCCGTTCCTCTGGTTTGATACCCAGGCCGAGGAGGCCGCGAACTTCTACGTCGGTATCTTTCCGAATTCGAAGATCAACACCGTCACCCGCTATCCAGATGCCGGGAAGGAACATCACGGCAAAGAGGCCGGTTCGGTGATGGTGGTTTCCTTCGAGCTGGATGGGCAGACCTTCTCCGCGCTCAATGGCGGACCGACTTTCCAATTCAGTTGTGCGGTCTCCTTCGTGGTGGAGTGTGAGACTCAGGAGGAGCTTGATTACTACTGGGACAAGCTCGGTGCGAGTGGTGATCCCTCCGCCCAGCAGTGCGGGTGGCTGGCGGACAGGTTCGGCCTGTCGTGGCAGATCGTTCCGAAGATCCTGCCCGATCTGGTGGCGGACTCCGGGAGCCCGGGCGCACAGCGGGCCATGGGCGCGATGATGGGCATGAAGAAGATCGATATCGCGGCCTTGCAGAAGGCATACGCAGGCTGAGGCACTGCGGACCCCATCGGACTCAGAGTTGGGAAATCCGACTGGATTCCCCAACTCCCATCCCATTTTGGTCGGTTCACCAAAAAATCAGTAGTAGCGCACGCGGAGGAAGGCTTTCGGCGTGTTGCTGGTTTGTCCCGCCACGCGGAAGGACCGGTAGCTCCAACCGGCCTGAAGCTGCGGCAGGTTCGAGGTGAAGCTGCTGTTCGGAGTCACCTCTTCGACCGCCGGAGTCCAGTTGACCAGATTGTAGGAGCCTTCCACCTGATAGTGGATGCCATCTACATTCGCGAGCTGGGGGCCGCCATTGGGATTGAAGTCCGCGCCATCGCGCACCGGGAAGGTGAGAATGCCCGCCGAGGTTTCCGATCCACCGCCATCCGGATCGCCGATGGTGAAGTGCTGGTTGCTGCCATCGCCGGTGGCGGGATTGGTATCGAACGCGAATTCCCCCAGGTTCGTGCGACCGTCGCCATCTGGATCCGCGTTCGGATCCTGTTGCGCGGGGTTGGTCACGCCCTTGTTCTCCAGGAAGAGCGTATAGGGGGAGACATAAGCAATGGATAGGTTCGAGATATTGGCGAAAGTTGTGCCGATCCCGGTCAACTTCGCCGGCAGAAGGGCCGAACCGTCGAATTTCAGCTTGGCCGCGCCACTGGGGACGGTCGCACCGGTCTTGAAATCCATTACCGCGCGGCCGGTGCCAGGAGTGCCTGTGGTCAGCAACTGTAGCCCCAGCAGGTTGACCACCGTGCCATTGCTGACGGAGCCCACCGGCTGGCTGTTGGCGTCCAGCAGTGAAACGGTGAACTGGCGGTTCACGCCGAGGACGGAATTCAACAAGCCGCTGCCGGAGTTGACGTCGAAGGCGAGCCGGTAGGTGGAGTTCGGCTTCAGTGTCAGGACCGAGCCTTGCTTGTTGAACGTTGCGGTGGCGGACCACCCGAGATTCAGCGAGAGGCCGGTGCCGAGCGCTCCCAGCAGGGTGTCCGGATCGCTGCTGATATTGAATTGGAGCGCACTGCCGGTGAGCAGGGTTTCAGCGCCGGTGCCCGTGATCAGAGCGATGCCCAGCGAGCCGTCCGAGCGGGCGGTCCAGTAGGTGCCGAGATCATCGCTGACGCTCCCACCGCTACCCACCAACGGAGGTGGGACGGCGACGGAACTGCCCGCCGGGCCGAAGAGTCCGGGATAATTGCTGGCGTCCACCGTGTCCTGTGCGGACGCGATGCCGAGGCCACCAATCAAGACAAGCGAAACAAGGGATGGATTGACTTTCATGGGTATTCATCCATCCCGTACTATCAATTTTCAGGCAAATTCCAGATGTGACTTTTCAGTTATGTTACGGAATGGACTCATGGAGAGACGCAGATGGCATATCATGTCCGGAAAAGTGCCCGTGTCGGGTGGAGGAAAGCTGAATATCCCGGTGGTCCTGCCTGATGGGATCTGATTTCCTCCCCGTGTGCCTCCTCGTCTGAATGAGTTTTCTTTCTCCGCGCTGGTGGCGGGGTTTGTCTCGGTGCTGGTGGGCTTCACCAGTTCGGTGGCGGTGATCTTCCAGGCCACGCAGAACCTGCATGCCACGCCGGAGCAAACGGCTTCATGGCTTTGGGCGATCGGATTGGGAATGGGGCTGCTGAGCATCGTATTCTCCCTTGTCTGGCGGCAACCGATCCTGATCGCGTGGTCCACGCCGGGGGTGGCGGTGGTGGGAGCGGCTGCGGCGTCTGGAAACCTGACGCTGCCGCAGGCGATCGGCACTTTCATCGTCAGTGCGGTGCTGGTGACGGTGGCGGGATTCAGCGGCGGCTTCGAGCGGGTGATGAAGCGGCTGCCTCTACCGCTGGCATCCGCCCTGTTGGCCGGTGTGCTTTCGAAGTTCGCGCTCGATGGCTTCATGGCCACGCCGCGCAATCCGAAGCTGGTGATCGCGATGGCTGGGGCCTACGTGCTGGGACGGCGGTTCTGGCCACGTGCGAATGTGCCTTTGGTGCTGGCGGTTGGAATCGCGATCGCGGCCTCCCAGCATCTGTTCCATCTGGAGGCGGTCCCGTGGAGCATCACGCTGCCGGTATGGATGGCGCCCGAATTCGGTGCGGGTCCGCTGCTAGGTGTGGCAGTGCCTTTGTTCATCGTGACGATGGCGTCCCAGAATCTGCCGGGAGTATCCGCCATCCGTCTGGCGGGTTATGAACCCCCGCTGTCGAAGGTGATCGGATGGACGGGCATCACGACGTTGCTATTGGCTACTTTCGGTTGTTTTTCCGTGAATCTGGCGGCGATCACGGCGGCCTTCTGCACCAGTCCGGAAGCCCACCCTGATCCGAAAAGGCGTTACTGGGCCCCGGTTTGTGCGGGATTGTTTTACCTGCTGATCGGGGTGTTCGGAGCGACGGTGGCCGGTTTGTTCGCTGCTTTCCCGAAGGAGCTGGTGCTGGCGGTCGCGGGACTCGCGCTGCTGACCACCATTGCCAATGGTCTTGCCTTGTCGCTCGGTGAGGAACGTTACCGCGAAGCCTCGGCAATGACGTTTTTCGTCACTCTCTCCGGCATCGCGCTGGCCGGAATCGGTTCGGCATTCTGGGGAATGGTGGCGGGATTGATCGTCCTCGGGCTGCGAGGCCTGGGGCGGAAAGCTGATGCCTGAGAAAAAGTGTAACCACCCGTGGGGCCCGTGCATTTCAGAAGATGTGGGCGGTGAATGGTACCGCCCGATCCTGAAACCAAACACGATCATGAAAGCGATTCTTCCTTGGGTCTGCACGGGCATCCTCGGCCTCGGCATGCTGGCCACCGGTGCTCCCTCCACTCCTGCGGGCGTGGCTGGCAATGGTACCTTCCGCTCCCGCATTATCGAGAAACTGCGTGGATTGCGCTCCGAGCTGAACCTCACCGATGCCCAGCGCGAACAGGTCCGCCAGGGTACTCTCCTCCCATCGCGAGGAAATCCGCAACCAGTGGCAGACCGGCCGCAGCGCTCGTGAAAACATGCGCGAGGCGGCAAGCTCCCATGGCGCGGAGTCCGCCGAAGCCAAGGCCGCCGCCTCCCACATCGGCGATGTCGCCCGCGACCGCGCCTTGCTGGTCGCGCGCATCGCGAGCGAGATCAAGCCCTTGCTGACGGCGGATCAAATCGGCAAACTCCAATCGGCCCGCTCCGAGATCGAGGAGATGATCGATCAGGCGGCTTCCCGTTGAACGTGCTGCATTGTTTCCGCCCGTCGATCTCCTTTGAGCCAGGAACTGCCAACCACATCGCCCGTGGACGAGGATCTGCCCCTCGTGCTGCGGACCCGGGCCGGTGACCTGGAGGCCTTCGATGCTCTTGTGATGAAACATCAGTCCGCCATCGCCGCCATGCTCCATCATTTCTCCGCGAACCACGCGGATCTGGAGGATCTTGTGCAGGATACCTTCGTGAAGGCGTGGTCGGCATTGGATCGTTGGGAGCCCGAGAGGCCGTTCATTCACTGGCTCAAACGGATCGCAGCACGGACCGGCTTGGAATATTGCCGGAAGCGTCGCACCTCGCCCTTGGCCCGGAGCGTTTCCGATCTCCAGGAAAGCATCGCCCCATATTCTGCGGAAGCCGACCGCGCGTCACTGGAGGCACGCGAGATTCTTGCCCATCTGCCACCGGATGACCGAGCGCTGCTGACCCTGCTCCATCTGCAGGGACTTTCGATCGCCGAGGCGGCGGACCATTTCGGTTGGAGCCGCCCGAATACCAAGATCAAGGCCTTCCGCGCACGCCATCGTCTCCGCAAACTTCTGAACCGCCATGGCTACTCCCTCGACTGAACCACCCCGCAAATCCTGGAGCGCCCTTGTCACGATGGCGCGGAGCAGCCAGCCGCTGGAAACCGATATCCGGGCCGGGGTCCGGCGTGCGATCGGTGCGACGCCCCGATTCGTGGAAGACACCGGGCTGCTCGCGGACCTTACGGTTCTCGCACGGAGCTTGTGGCTCAGGGGCACGCTTGCCGGTGCCGCAACGGCTGCGTTGGTGCTCGGCTGGAATGTGGTTCAATCCGCTTCCGATGCCCTGCTGGTGATGGCGCTCCATGGCGAACTCGCGTTCTAACCTTTCTCAATATGCCCACAGATTCACTACCCCCGGCCCTTCCGAAAAAGCGTTCCAAGTGGAAGGCGGTCCTGTTGCTGCTGGTCGTGTTCCTGCTCGGCGCGGTCACAGGTGTGTTCACGTGTGGAGCGGTCATTCTGGCGAAGCTGAGGGAAAGTGCCCGCAATCCAGCCGCCGCTTCCCGGCCGATGGAGCGCTTCTTCGACCGCACCGAACGCCAGCTCGATCGGGAGCTGAATCTCGATGCGGAGGAGAAGCAGGCCGTTCACGAGGAATTGGAAACTACCTCGGGCAGGCTCCGTGAGATCCGCATGGGAGTCTCCCGCGATGTTCGTGCTCTGGCCCACGACAGCGTCGAGCGCATCGCCGCACGGCTGCCGGAGGAGAAGCGTGCGGCATTCCGGGAAAAGGCATCCAAGCGACTGGGGCCGTGGGGACTGCTGTGATGATAGCACCACCTACGAAAAGATGACTTCGGTGCCGGGATCTGCTAGGATCGGAACATGCTCGGGGTGCTCGCGTTCGGACTGACGGCGGAATCGTTGTTACGCATCGTGCTTGCGGTGATCGCGGGAGGCATTCTCGGCTTCGAGCGCCAGCACCATGGTCGCGCGGCGGGCCTCCGCACCATCATGATCGTCTGTCTTGCCTCCTGCGTGGCGATGGTGGTGTCGGACATCTTTTATCGCGAGAGCTTCCGGAACAACTACGGGACCGCCACCCATCCTGATCCCGCCCGTCTGGCGGCGGGCGTGCTGGCGGGGATGGGATTCCTTGGAGCGGGAGTGATCGTCCACCAGCAGAAGAGTAACATCACGCGTGGCGTGACCACCGCGGCGACGCTCTGGTTCAGCGCGATTGTGGGGATCTGCTTCGGAGCTGGTGCGATCGGTTTGGGAGCAGTTGGCACCGGTATCGCCACCGTGGTCCTCTATTTTGTACCGAAGTTCGAAAGGAACATCCAGAAGGATGCCTATGCGGATCTAGCCGTGAGAATGAACCAGATCGCGGATGTGGAAACCGTGACCAATGTCATCGAATCGCTCGATACGAAAGTGAAGGGCATGAGCTGGGAAGAAGACCTCGCGACTGGAGAGCGCCTTCTGAAGTTCCACGTGAAGTTCAAGAGCCAGCGCTCGAAGACCTTGCCGCAGCAGTTGATGGCCAGCCTTTCGGCGCTGCCTGGGGTGAAGACGATCCACTGGCAGGGATAAGAAGTAGCACAAGTTTCCAACTTGTGGGTGAAGCGATCCACGTTGGCTGGTGCAGGTCCGGTTCATCCGCGAATGAACCGGAATGAAGGGGCTCTCAAAGGCGGACTGTGGATGCGAGGAACCGGGGATGTTCTCCCACTCACAAGTTGCAAACTTGTGCTACTTCCTGCGCCCCAATAGCAGCGCGCCACCTCCGAGCACCACAATGGATGCGAGCCAAACCGCTGGCGCCGCCCCGATGGCTGCGACGGTTGTCTTGTTCACGCCGCCTTCATCCAATGGGATCTCCCGATTCGCCAGAGCGAAGGAATGCAGGCCGATGAGAAAAGCCAGGCCGGCGAGAATGGTTGTGATCTTCCAGCAGCGGCATAGCAATGTGATGATCGCCGGGAAATACAGCAGGTTCGCGCACCATCCGAGTTGTCCGAAGAACAGCCCCATCCATCCCATCAACAACACCTGCGCACCCAGCCAACGGTCGCCGTTTTGCAAATGGTAAGCCGGTAATGCGCAAGCGAGGCCGAAGATACCCAGTGTGATTCCAGCCACGATGAGCCTCCCTTTCCAGGAAGGTCGCGATGGCATCGATGGCGGAATGGCGGGCATGCCAGAGAGTAGCACAAAAACCGGATCACCATCCACCACCCAACGCGGCCACCAATGCCGCCGCTGCATTCAGACGACGCGCCTGCAGATCCAGTGCATTGCGTTCTGCGGCCAGTGCGGCGGCTTGGGCGATGGCGACGTTCAGATAGGTGTTCGTGCCGGCCTTGTATTCATTGAGGGCGATGCGCTCGCTGTCCCGTGCGGCCTTCACCGCTTGTTGTTGAGCAGAGGCTTCCTGCGAAAGGACTCGCAGGGTGGCGAGGGCGTCTTCGGTTTCTTGCAGGGCGGTGAGAACGGTCTGGCGATATTCCGCCACGGTGCGGTCGTAGGTGGCGTCCGCCTGGGCTTTCGCGGCGAGACGCTGGCCGCCATCGAGGATCGGCGCGGCGAGTTCGGGTCCCAACGACCAGAAGCGTGTAGGCGCGGTGAAGAGGTTGCCCGCGCCGCTCCAGCCGCCGCTGGCTCCCAGCGAGATCGTGGGGAAGAACGCCGCCTTGGCTGCACCGATGCGTTCGTTCGCCGCCGCCACACGTCTTTCTGCTGCCGCAATGTCCGGGCGCCGCTCCAACAAGCGCGAGGGAGTGGAGGAGGGGACTGATGGCACCGATGAGGCCAATGATCGGCGCGGAAGCGAAAAGGCTGCCGGTGCCTGGCCGACGAGAACCGCCAGCGCATGCTCCAGTGTGGCACGCTGGACCCCGGTCTCGATCGCGGCAGTGCGGGCGGCGGCGAGCTGGGTCTCCGCCTGGGCGACGTCACCACGGGAGACCACTCCCTGCGAGTAACGGTTGCGCGTGATCTCCAGTGATTTCTCGTAGCTGGAGATCTGGCGATCGAGCAGATCACGGTCGGCGTCGACCGCGCACAGCGAGAAATAGGTCTGCGCGGTTTGGGCCTGGAGACTGAGTTTGGTCGATTGCACATCGGCAGCCGCGGCCTCCGCATCGGCGGTGGTGGCGCGGGCGCTGTGGCGCAGGCGGCCCCATAGGTCGAGCTCCCATGAGGAGGAGCCACCCACGCTGTATTCATAGCCGCGGCTTTTGCCGGTTTGTCCGCTGCGGAGCGCGGAAGCGCTTCCGGTCAAGGTGGGCACGAATGAAAGTTTCGCGCTGATCACCAGCGCGGCGGCTTCGCGGGACTGTGCCTCGGCTGCGGCCAGCGAGGCATTCGAAACTTCCACACGCTTCAGCAGGGAAGACAGCTCGCCATCGTTGAACAAACGCCACCAATCGCCGCGCGGCAGATGGGCCGCCGGTTGGGCTTTCCGCCAGATACCGCTCTCCTTGAAGTTCGCGGGGATGCCGGTATCGAGCTGCTGCTTCGGTGCAACCAGCGAACAGCCGCTGAGCAGGACGACGAGTGGCGTGAGATGAAGGGAGCGTTTCACGGGATGGAAAAGGATAGCCGCAGATCAAGCTTCGGATGGAACCGCCGGGATGTCGAGGTGCGCCTGTTTCCGGCGCGAGAGGAAACGATGGCGCATGTTGTCGAGGAACAGGTAGACGACCGGCGTGGTGTAGAGGGTGAGGAGCTGGCTGAGAAGAAGGCCGCCGACGATGGCGACACCGAGCGGACGACGCAGCTCCGAACCCTCGCCGAAACCGATGGCCAGCGGCAACGCACCGAGCATGGCGGCGAGCGTGGTCATGAGGATCGGACGAAGACGGAGTTCGCAGGCTTCGAGAATCGCCTGCTTCGGATCGAGGCCGCGGGTGCGTTCCGCATCGAGCGCGAAGTCGATCATCATGATCGCGTTTTTCTTCACGATGCCGATCAGCAGGAAGATGCCGATGAAGCCCATGATGTCGAAATCCATCTGGCAGAGTTGGAGTGCGAGCAGGGCACCCACGCCTGCGGACGGCAGCGTGGAGAGAATGGTGAGCGGATGCAGGAAGCTCTCATACAGCACGCCCAGTGTGAGATAGATCACCAGCAGCGCGGCGATGATCAGCCACGGTTGGCTGGACATGGAGTCGGCGAACACGCCCGCGCTGCCCGCGAAGCTGTGTTGGACGGTTTCCGGGATGCCGAGTTTGTTGACCGCGTCGTTCACCGCGTCGGTGGCGTCGCTGAAGGACGCTCCCGGTGCGAGGTTGAAGGAAAAGGTCACGGCGGCGAACTGGCCCTGGTGGTTCACGGTCAGTGGCGCGGGTGCGGATTCCCAGCGGGCGAAGGCGGTAAGCGGCACCAAGGTGCCATCGGCGGATTTCACGCGGATGTGATCGAGTCCGCCCGCATCGGTGGAGAAATGGCGGTTGGCTTCGAAGACCACCTTGTACTGGTTCAGTTCCGCATAGATGGTGGAGATCTGAGCCTGGCCGAAGGCATCGTTCATCGCGGTGTCGATGTCGCGCATCGCCACGCCGAGACGGGCGGCGGTATCACGGTCCACCACCACGCGGGTGAGTCCACCCTTGTCCTGGAAGTCGCTGTTGACGTCGGTGATGGTCTTGATGCCGAGCAAGGCCTGGCGGACCTTTGCTTCCCATGACCGCAGCTCGGCGAGGTCGCTGGATTGGAGCGTGTACTGGTAGCTCGCCGCGCTCGAGCGTCCGCCAATGCGGATGTCCTGGTTCGGCTGGAGATAGAGCGTGGCTCCCGCGATATGGGCCGTCTTCTTGCGCAGGCGGGCGATGATTTCCAAGGCCCCATCCTTGCGTTCGTTACGCGGTTTCAGCGAGATGTAGACGTTGCCGTTGTTGCGCGAGCCGCCACCGGGTCCGCCACCACCGGTGCTGGCGCTCACCGAGGCGATCGCGGGGTCCTGGCGGATGATCTCCGCGATCTCGACGACCTTCTCCTTCATCGCGGCGAACGAGATGCTCTGGTCGCCGCTGATGTTCCCACGCATCTGGCCGGTGTCCTGTTGGGGGAAAAAGCCTTTGGGGATCGTCACGTACTGCCACGCGGTCAATGCCACGGTGCCGATCAACACCAGCAGGGTGAGCCAGCGGTGGGTGAGGGCGATATCCAGCGTGCGTGTGTAGGCGTTCTGGAGGGTGGTGAAGCACCACTCGATGCCACGCGAGATGCGGCCCGGCTGGCGCTCGTCCTTCTTGTGGGCGAGCAGGCGCGCGCACATCGTCGGCGTGACGGTGAGCGAAACCACCAGCGAAACCGCGATGGAAGCGGAGAGCACCACCGCGAACTCACGGAACAAGCGGCCGACGATGCCGCCCATGAAGAGAATCGGAATGAACACCGCGACCAGTGACAGGCTCATCGAGATGACCGTCGAGGTCACTTCGGCAGCGCCCTTGCGTGCGGCTTCCTTCGCGGGCATGCCTTCCTCGATGTGGCGCGCGATGTTCTCCAGCACCACCACCGCATCATCGACCACGAAGCCGGTGGCGATGGTCAATGCCATCAGTGAGAGGTTGTCGATGCTGTAGCCGCAGGCATACATGACCGCAAAGGTGCCGATCAGCGAAACCGGCACCGCCACTCCGGGAACGAGCGCGGCACGGGCGCGGCGCAGGAACAACCACACCACCAGCACTACCAGAACCACGGACAGGAGCATCGCATGCTGCACTTCGTTGAGGGAGGCCTTGATCGTGGCGGTGCGTTCCATCGTCACGTTCAAGTCGATGGCCGCGGGAAGTGAAGCTTCGAGCTGCGGCAGGAGTTTTCTTACTGCGGCGGTGGTTTCGAGGATGTTCGCGCCGGGTTGGCGGAACAGCACCAGTGAGACGGAAGGCACACCATTGCTGGTGCCGTAGTTGAGCACGTCCTGCACGGAGTCCTCGACCTTGGCTACATCTCCGAGGCGCACCGCGGAGCCTTCTTTGTAGCCTACGATCATCGGCACGTAGTCCTTGGCTGTGCTGAGTTGATCGGAGGCGGTGACCTGCCAGCGGCGGGTGCCTTCCTCGACGTAGCCTTTCGGGCGGCTGACGTTGTTCGCGGCGACGGTGCTGCGGAGATCGTCCACCGAGAGGCCGGAGCGCTCGACGGCCGGCAGGTCCAGGGAAACGCGCACCGCTGGCAACGAGCTGCCGCCCACGAATACCTGGCCGATGCCCGGCACCTGCGAGATCTTTTGTGCGATGACGGTGGATGCCGTATCGTACATGTCACCCGGTTTGTAGACATCCGAGGTGAGCGAGAGGATCATGATCGGCGAATCCGCCGGATTGCGTTTCCGGTAGTTCGGCATCGAAGGCATGCCGGATGGGAGCAGGCTGCGGGCCGCATTGATCGCCGCCTGTACGTCGTTGGCAGCGCCGTTGATGTCGCGACTGAGATCGAACTGGAGGGTGATGTCGGTACTGCCCTGCGAGCTGCTCGAGGTCATCTCCGTGACTCCGGGAATGCGGCCGAGCGTGCGCTCCAGCGGAGTCGCGACGGTGGAGGCCATCGTTTCCGGGCTCGCGCCGGGAAGGCTGGCATTCACACCGATGGTCGGGAAGTCCACCTGCGGCAGCGGCGAGACCGGCAGCTCGAAGTAGGCGAGCGCACCCGCCAAAGCGACCGCCACGGTGGCCAGCGTGGTGGCCACCGGGCGATCGATGAAGATCTCGGTGAACTTCATGGCACGGGCGTGGCTTCGGTCGCGGGTACGACTTCCTCTTCACTGTTTCCCTTCCATCGGCGGGCGATGGAATCGAACATCAGATAGATCACCGGCGTGGTGAACAGCGTGAGCACCTGGCTCACCAGCAGGCCGCCCACCATGGTGATGCCCAGCGGGTGACGCAGTTCCGAGCCGACACCCTTGCCGAGCATCAGCGGCAGCGCGCCGAGCAAGGCGGCGAGGGTGGTCATCAGGATCGGGCGGAAGCGCAGCATCGATGCTTCATGGATTGCGGCGCGCGGATCGGCTCCGCGTTCGCGTTCCGCTTCCAGCGCGAAGTCGATCATCATGATCGCGTTTTTCTTCACCAGACCGATCAGCAGCACGATGCCGATGATCGCCATCACGCCAAGCTGGGTGCCGGTGATGTTGAGCGCCAGCAACGCGCCCACCGTGGCGGAGGGCAGCGTGGAAAGGATCGTCACCGGATGGATGAAGCTTTCGTAGAGGATGCCCAGCACCAGATACATCACCACCACCGCCGCCAGCACCAGCCAGAGCTGGTTGGTCAGCGCGGCCTTGAAGGCAACCGCCGTGCCTTGGAATTCGAACTTGATGCTCTGTGGCAGATCCAGCGATTCCACATCCTTGCCCACTGATTCCACCGCCGCACCGAGCGAAGCTCCGGGTGCGAGGTTGAAGGAAAGCGTGACCACCGGGAACTGGCCTTGGCGTGCGATCAACAGCGAGGTCGGTTCCTCCACCACCCGTGCCACGCTGGTGATGGGTACCGGTGTGCCATCGCCGCCGGTGACATAGACATGATCGAAGGCCTCGAAGCCGCGCTTGAAGGCCGGGCCGCTTTCCAGAATTACACGATACTGGCCGCCCTGCGTGAAGATGGTGGAAACCTGCCGTTGTCCGAAGGCATTGTAGAGCGAGGCATCGATCTGCGCGGCGGTGATGCCCATGCGCCCCGCGAGGTCGCGGTCGATCTCGACCTTGGCTTGCAGGCCTTTGTTGAGGAGATCGTCGGCGACATCCACCACCATCGGGTTCTCCTTCATCTTGGCGATGATCTTCGGCACCCACTCGGTGAGATCGGCGGAGCTCGGGGAATCCACCGTCATCCTGGTACTGGGTGCGGCTGACGCGGTCATCGATGCCGAGATCCTGCACCGCTTGCAGATAGAGCTGCATGCCCGGGATCGAGAGAGAGTGATCCTGGATGCGGCGCACGATGTCTGCGGCGCTGGTGTGGCGTTCCTCCAGCGGCTTCAGGTTGATGAGAACGCGGCCGACGTTCGGCGTGGCATTCGAACCATCGACACCGATGAACGAGGACACGCTGTCCACCGCCGGGTCCTGCAGGATCAGCTTCGCCATCTCCTGCTGGCGCGCGGACATTTCCTCGAACGACACGCTTTCCGGGGCCTCGGTCATGCCTTGGATCACGCCGGTGTCCTGGTCCGGGAAGAAGCCCTTCGGCGCGGTGTGGTAGAGCAGCGCGGTGGCGACCAGCGTGGCGATGAATACCAGCATGGTGGTCACGCGGTGGTTGAGCACCACATCGAGCGCCTTGCCGTAGAGTTCGATGATGTGATGGAAGAAGGCATTCACCAGACGACCGAGGCGGCCGGGCTGGTCGTGCGCCTCATCCTTGAGAAGACGCGCGCACATCATCGGGGTCAGCGTCAGGGAGATGACAGCGGAAATCAAAATCGCCATCGCCAGCGTGATCGCGAACTCGCGGAACAAACGTCCCACCACATCGCCCATGAACAGCAGCGGGATCAGCACCGCGATCAAGGAGATGGTCAGCGAGATGATGGTGAAGCCGATCTGCTTCGCGCCCTTCAGCGCCGCTTGCAACGGTGGGTCGCCTTCCTCGATGTAACGCGCGATGTTCTCGATCATCACGATCGCATCATCGACCACGAAACCGGTGGCGATGGTCAGCGCCATCAGCGTGAGATTGTTCAGGCTGAAGCCGCAGAAGTACATTGCGGCAAAGGTGCCGACCAGCGACAGAGGCACGGCTACTGCGGGGATGACGGTGGCCCGCCAGTTCCACAGGAACACGAAGATCACCGCGACCACCAGTGCGATGGCGATCAGCATTTCCTCCTGCACGTCCTTCACGGAAGCGCGGATGGTCACGGTGCGGTCGGTGAGCGGGGTGATGTCGATGCCGGAGGGCAGGCCCTCGCTCAGCTTCGGCATCAGCGTCTTCACGCTGTCCGCCACCTCGATGACGTTCGCACCGGGCTGACGTTGGATCTGGATGACGACGGCAGGACGATCGTTCGCCCAAGCGGCGAGGCGGTCGTTTTCCGCGCCCGGGATCACGTCGGCCACATCCTTCACCCGGACGGCGGCCCCATCTTTCCATGCCACCACCAGTGTCTGGTAATCGGTGGCGGAAATGAGCTGGTCGTTTGCATCCAGCGTGCTGGAGCGGGTGGGCCCGTCGAAGCTACCCTTCGGCTGGCTGACGTTGGCGGCGGCGATGGCGGTGCGCAGGTTCTCGGTAGTCAGCCCACGGGAGGCGAGTGCGCCGGGATTGGCGCGGATTCTAACAGCCGGGCGCATGCCGCCGCTGAGCGTGACGAGGCCGACCCCGGAGACCTGTGACAACTTCGGCACCAGACGGGTGTCCGCGTAGTCCTGCACCTTGGTGAGCGGCAGGCTGTTGGACGAGAGCGCGAAGGTGAGGATCGGTGCGTCCGCCGGATTGACCTTGTTGTAGACCGGCGGGCTGGGCAGGTCGGTCGGGAGAAGGTTGGACGCGGCATTGATGGCGGCCTGTACCTGTTGTTCCGCCACATCCAGGCTCATGCCGAGGGTGAAGCGGAGCGTGAGCACGGACGCCCCGCCACTGCTGACGGAATACATCTGTGTCAGACCCGGCATCTGGCCGAACTGGCGTTCCAACGGGGCAGTCACCGAGGACACCATCACCTCGGGTCCCGCACCGGGATAAAGCGTGGTTACTTGGATGGTGGGATAGTCCACCTCCGGCAGGGCGGAGACTGGCAGCAGCCGGTAACCGAAAAAGCCACCCAGCAGCAGCGCCACCATCAACAAGGTGGTGGCCACCGGGCGCTCGATGAAAATCCGCGAGGGGTTCATTGCGGGCGCTTGTGCTTCCGTTCGCCATCCGGCTTGGCGGTTTCGTCGCCAGCAGGCTTCTCACCGTGCTTGTGCTCACCACCGCTTTCATTGCTGCCGGACGAGGCCAGCACGATCTTCGAGCCGTCCCGCAAGCGGTCGAGGCCGGACACCACGACTTGCTCGCCGACTTCGAGACCTTTCACGATGCGGGTCACCTCACGATAGGTGGCACCCGTTTCGACCTGGCGGAAGCTCACCGACTGGTCCGGGTTCACGATATACACGTAGCGACCGCGCGAACTCTCCTGCACCGCTCCGGCCTGGACCACGATGGATTTCGGATCCACCCGCACGCGGACGCGGACGTTCACGAACTGGTTCGGGAACAGCTTGCCGTCCGGATTGGGGAACTCGGCTTTCAGCTTCAGCGTGCCGGAGGTCGAGTTGATCTGGTTGTCGCTGGTGAGCAGCTTGCCCTTCGCGACCACGGTGCGCTGATCGGAGGAAAGCGCCTCCACCGGTACCTCGGTCTTGGTATTCAGGTAGCCGACCAAGGTCGGGACCAGATCCTGCGGCACGGCGAAGATCAGACCCATCGGATCCATCTGCGTGATCGTGACCAGACCGTTGGTGTCCGAGGCGCGGATCAGGTTGCCAGGGTCGACCTGGCGTAGGCCGACGCGGCCGGTGAGTGGTGCGAGGACCTTGGTGTAGTCGAGCTGGAGCTGGGCGGCTTCGACCGCAGCGGTATCGGATTCGATGGCGGCCTGGTACTGGCGGACCAGTGATTCCTGGGTGTCCACCTGCTGCTTGGCGATCGAATCCTGGGCCAGAAGGGTCTGGTAGCGCTTCAAATCAGCCTGGGCATTTTGTTCCAGTGCTTCGTCTCGCAGTTTCTGGCCCTTGGCCTGATCCAACAGGACCTGATAGGGCTTCGGATCGATCTCCGCGAGCAGGTCATCCTTTTTAACCGTTGCTCCCTCGGTGAAGTTCACCTTCAGCAGTTCCCCATCCACACGGCTGCGGACCGTGACCACATTCAACGGCGTCACTGTTCCGGATACCGTCGACCATTCCTCGAAATCCATTTCCTTGGCGGTATCCGTGGCCACGGTCACCGGACCGGAAGCGGCTCCCCGTCGTCCGCCGGCACCTCCTGCCGCCGCATCTCCCTTCGCCGTGGTACCGTGCGTCTGGTACCAGTGCCAGCCGCCGTAGCCGAGGCCGCCCAGGACGAGCAGCCACAGAATCGGTTTGAGCGGAGAGCTCCGTTTGTCGGGAGGAGGGGTGTCTGTCATGGGTGGGAATGCCGTTGGTAAGTCACGAAAGCGCTCTCCGCAACTCCGGGAGGGAATCCGGAGCGGGATACCGGGACTCACAAGACGGCGGGTAGGACCGGTAACTATCCCAGGTTTTGCCCCGTGGGAGGGGAAAAATTGTAACAGACTGTGCCATGGGGAGTGGCGGGCTTTCTCAAGAAGGGAACCCGAGCCGCTCCATCACCGGTGCCAACACCGGCATCACCGGCTCGATCCATGCCTGATATCGCCGCCATCTGGCGAGGGCACCGCGATGCACCGGCTGTGTCACCGCTGCGTAGGTGGGCGAACGGGTGGGGTTCCGCTCGAGGGAGTCCCGGTAATTGAGAACCTCATCCGTCCATGGCAGCCCCATCCATTCCAACACGACGTGGAGGGTTCCGGGCAGGTCTTCCACGGAATCTTCATAGCGGACTTCCCGCCATTGTTCCGGGGACAGGATTTCCCGCAGACGCAGCCACGTTTCCATCTCGCGGACATAACGCCGTGCGGTGTCTTCGAGGGTTAGGAAAGAAACCGAATAGGCGTTGAGCGGCAGGTAGTTGAGGTAGCAGCTCAGAACCACGTCCCGCGGATCGCGCAGCGCCACCAGAATCCTGGAATCCGGCAGCATCCGCAGCCAGGCAGGGATCAGTTCGGTCAGCGATGGGTTTTTGTCCACCAGCAGGCGGCCCTCCAGTGGACGGTCCAACAGCTCGCCGATTCCACGCAGATAGCTCCGCCGCATCGCCGAGGCGCGCCGCCGGTCCACGGCCAGCAACCGCTTTCCGGCGTGGCCGGTTCCTTCCTTGCCCCGGGGTTGCAGCACAGGAGGGGCGATCAGGCGCGCGAAAAGATCGTGCTCGTCCGAACTCACCAGTCCCGGGTGCCCCGCGAGCGCTTTTTCCAGCAGCGTGGTTCCCGACCGGGGGTGGCCGGTTAGAAGGGTGGTGGGTGGAGTATCTGTTCCCTCCAGTTTCCATTGTTGGAGCGAGGCGCGGGAAAACTTTTCCAACAATTGGTCTCCCTGCTGCCGGATCAGAGCGGCGATCCGACGCATGGGGGCGGCATCCATTTCTCCCAAGGCTTTGGCGGCAGCGGCTTCCTGCATTGCCTTCTCAACATCCCCTTCCTGGTCGGCAGCTTCCGCGAGGGCGTAGCGGGCCCGCGTCCGGAGATAGCGGTGCTGCCGTTCATCTTGGGCGATGGCCTGGAGCACCGGCAGGGCTTCGTCCGTGCGTTTCAGCCGCACCAGCAGCTGCGCCCGTAAAAAACGACCTTCTGCAAAGCTGGGTGCCCGCTCCAACAGCCGTGCCAGCATGGCCTCCGCTTCCCCGGTTTTGCCTGCGCGGTCCAGCAACAAGGCCAGCTCGAGCGTTGCAGAGAGATCATCCGGAGACGAACTGACGGCCTCTCTCAAGCAAGCCAGCGCTTCATTCGGCCGCTGGATCATCCGGTAGGTTTGCCCGGCAAGTGCCAAGGTCCGTGGCGTTCGACCGCAGACGTCGAGAAAGTGCGAAACCAGAGCCGATGCCCTCGCCATGCGGTAGCATGAGCCATAGGCGCGCGCGGTATCGATCAGCGCGATCGGGTGGTCGGGGGTGCGGGCGAGAGCAGCTTCGAATTTCTCCAAAGCCTCCTCGTAACGGTCATGCGCCCACAATGCCCGCGCCTCCGCCAGTTCCTCGGGTTCCGGGTTTTCCATGATCAGTTGGTCAACGCTAGCGCCACCATCCTCGGACAAACAAGCCCCCGGCCCGGTCATATCCCGGTCCGGAGGCCTGGCATCCGCGGGGCAATCGCTCAGGGAGCGGTTTCCACCGCCTTCAGGGTGACAAACAGCTTGTCCGGCGAGATCTCACGCGAGAGATCGACCGTCACCTTGTCCACGCCTGCACCGAAGCCATTCGGCTCCACGGTGGTGGTGACGTAGCCTGGGAACTCGGCCGGTGTGAACCAGGTCGACAGATCGTTGCTGAACAGAACCTGGGGCGTGACCTTGCCGTTCGACATCGCCGACTGGCGGAAGACGAAATGCAGGGTGGTGGCGTCGACCGAGGCCACCATGGGTCCTTTGTCCGCCGAGTTGGAGCCTGCGTTTGCCGGATTCGGTTCCGTGCCATAGAGGAATTCCAAAAGGTTTGAGACACCATCGTGGTCGGGATCCGCATCGGTGGCGGCATCGCCGCCGGTGAGGCCTTTGGCGGTGATCCACCCTTCATAACCTGCCGATCCGAGGGAATAAACCAGGACCAGGTTGTTTCCTTCCAACTCCACCGACCAGGTGCCGATCGTCGTCGGCATGGCCGTGGCATCCACAGTGAACGCGGCGGCATCGAACCCGCTGGCGGCATTCGTGCCAGTGGCGATGGTGAAGCGGCGGTCCGAGGTGCTGAAATGCGCCAGCGAGGCCGGCGTCACCACGATTTTCACCGGGGCAGCGGAGGTGGCGGTGATGGCGATCGATCCGGCGGTCACCTGGTCGAAGCCGGTGCCCGCCGTCCCGGTCCAATCCGCGATCTGGCACTGGTAGACCGCATTGTCAGCCAGGGTCAGGACGCCGTTGCTGGCCAAGGTTCCGGCACCATTGCCGGGAGCGAGGGTGCCTTGGAGGGTGATGCTGCGTTGGATCGAGCCGGTACCGGTGAGGGTGCCGGCCGCTCCGACCGTGACGAGATCGCCGGTTGCGAAAGTGCCGTCTACTTCCAAGCTCCCCCCGGTGACCGTCGTGATGCCGGTGGCGTTGTTGGTGCCGGTGAGGATCAATCGGCCGGTCCCCAGTTTCACAAAGTTACCGATGCCCGAGAAGTTCCCCGCGATAGTGGCTGTGTAGGCCTGGGTATCAATCGGCATCGAGGCCGTATTGGTGTAAAACTGGATCGTTCGATTCGGATTGAGCGTGATGTTGTCCGCGCCGAACCGCAGCACCCCGGAGAGGTTTTCCGTGAAGTGATGGATGCCGTTCGATGGATTTCCCAAAGCCGCATCGCTGGTGAACTCGAGGGTGCCGCGCCACATTTCCATGTCTCCTTGGAAATCATTGGCAGGATTGGTGAGACGGAGGACGGCGTGGTGGTTGCCACTCGTGTCCGTATCCGCAAACCGGTATACCTGTCCTGCGGTTCCTCCGGAGAGCTTGCCGGAAAGCGTGACGACCACGTCCGCCGCCGGATTCCCCGTGGCTTGGAACATCTGGCGCCCTGCGGCGGGCAGGGTGATGTTATTGGAAATTTCCGAAGTGGTGCCGCTTCCGAAGCCGAACAGCAAACCGCCGCCGGTACTGACGATGTCGCCGGTACCCAGTGCGCCAGGGTTTTTCATGGAAACCCAGCCGCCCGCGAGGGTACTGGCGGCGGTAAGGGTGGAGGCGTTCTGGAGCTCGAAGGTGCCGCCGCCGGTCTTCACCAGAGCGCCGGAACCGGAGAAAGTGCCGCCGAATACCGAAGAACTCCCGCCGTTGCCCACCGTGAGCGTCACCGGTTCCGTGCCAGCATTCTGAAGTGCCACGGCTCCCGTGCCGGAAAGTCCGCCCAGCGTGAAGGCGGTCGGTGTGCCGAATGACAGCGAGCCCAGGCCATCGGTGATGGACACCGTGGAGTTCTGGACCGCCAGCGTATGGTCCAGTACCAGCGTGCCGCCATTGATATTGGTCATGCCGGTGTAGGTGTTGGGAATTGCGAGGGTCAGGGACGCGGCACCCGTTTTATAGATGCCGGTGGTGCCGCTGATGGGACCGGTGCCGCCGATGTTGTAGGCCGTGGTCGCATTGCTGAAATTGATCGATTGAGGTGCCACGCCACCACCCGGGATCTGGATGTTGCCGGTCGCGCCCAGATCGTCGAATTGGACTGGCACGCCATCGATGTAATCGGCTGCGGTGCCCGGGGAGGGGAGGACTTCCCAGTTCTTCGGATCAGGCAGCACGGCGGTGCTCCACTCGCCACCCACGAGGCCGGTCCAGTGGTAGAATGGGACCACCGTCACATCCACCACCACCGCGTCCACATACCAGTCATTGCTGCCGGAAGCCACGTGACCCGTTCCGGCGATGATATCCACGATCATCGAGCGGGTGCCCGGGGGCAGCCCGGTTTTCACCTTGTAGAGCGCCCAGTAGTCGGGATCGGTGCGGCTGTCCTCCGCGCCGTTCAGGTAATTGCCTGTTGCCAGATGTTGGGCGGTTTCCACTTGGTTCGTGGTCGTGCCTCGGTCCAGCGTCTGGGTGCCCAGCACGGTTCCGGTGCCACCATCACCGCTGAAAAAGCGCACCCGGATCGCCGGGGTATTGCCGTCACCCTTGTAAGAGCTCATCCACGAGCTGAAGCCCATCGCCGCGCGACCGGCGTCGATGTCCTCCACCGAGGCCGCTGCTGTCAGACTCGCCTGGCTGATGATCTGGCTGCCGCCGCTCAGGCCGTGGAACTTGGCGCCGATCGACATCGCAAGATCGTCGTAGTAGCCGTAGCGCAGCGAATCGAAGTCGAAATTGCCCGTGTCCGCCACGGCCTGGGCGCCGCCGCTTCCGGCGAGCTGGATGCCGGAAAGTCCGGCATAGGGATGGCTGTAAATGGTCCCGGCTCCGGTCCAGCCGGTGGCATCCGGCTCGAAGCTGCCGTTGGTGACAAGGTTGGTGGCTGCGGCTTGGCCAGCGAAGAATGCCGCCCCCGCCAACATGGCGAGGTGCGTGTGGGTATGGGTAGTTTGTAGCATGAACATTTTTGACGGTTTCATGTTCACGTTAGATTTTTGAAAAGGTCGTCCTATAGCATGATTGCCCTCTTTTTTGGCAAATCCGCAAGGAGGGAGGGGCGATGTCGTGCCTTCCCGGAGGGGAATCCGGCGTCGGTGCTTGCGCTGCCCCGCCCGCAGGGCGAGAGTGCCGCCCATGTTCACGCCGAAGTGGAAGAAGGAGGCCTTGCTGCTCGTCAAAGGCGCGCGGAAATTCGTCCACTACAAGCGCGACCTGCTCAAACAGGACCGGATCGACGAGATCGAGGCCCGTCGCCAGGACCTCATCGATGCGATCAAGGCCAAGGACGTGCCCAAGGTCGAGGCCGCCTCCAAGCAGCTCCGCGGCACCTGTGAAAACTCCCTCAAGGGCCAGCAAGGACTCTCCTGGTGGGAGGAAAACGTCGAGGTCATGTTCGTGGCCATCGTCATCGCCCTTGGCCTGCGGACTTACGTCCTCCAGCCCTTCCGCATCCCTACCGGCTCCATGCAGCCGACGCTCAACGGGATCATCGGCACGCCAGTGGCGGAAAAAGATTGGCCGGCACTGCCCACCCGGCTGGTGGATAACGTGCTTCGGGGCCGTAGTTATGTGCGTGAGGTTAACAAGGAAAGCCGCCGCATCGCCCTCGACTCAAAAGGTCGGCCGGTCGTCCGCGATATCCAGTTTTTCCACTTCTTCAGCCGCTCGGAGGTTTGTTTTGCGGACGGCTCCAGCCAGCGGTTGCCTGCACCTCTCTCCCAGGTTCTCGACCTCGGCCTCCGCGACGCTATTGCCAAGGCTGCCCACAATGGCTGGGTGATGCCTGCAGATACGGTGCTCTGCGAGGGCAGGATCGATGCCGGTGATCTGGTGTTGGTGGACCGGATTTCCTACCACTTCCGCAAGCCGACCCGCGGTGAGGTGTTCGTCTTTGATACCCGCGATATTCCGACCAAGCCGCATTTGTCGGACAAGAGTGGCGAGCAATCGGGCCTCGAAGATCAGGGGGAAAATGTTACCCACTACATCAAGCGGCTTGCCGCTGTGCCGGGGGACAAATTGCAGATCGCTCCGCCGAACGTGATGATCAGCGGAAAGGTTGCTCAGGAGCCGGGCTTCGAGAACGTTTACAAACTGCCCCTCTACGGCCGTCCTGGTCTCACAGGATACTCCTTGGCAACTCCATCTGATAACTATCCGTCTCCCCGTTTGGTGCATCCTTCCGACGCCATCGACCTCAAGATCGATACCGCTCCTGGCATGCGCGAATACTGTGCTTTGGGGGATAACAGCGGCAATTCGCTTGATTCCCGCTACTGGGGCACCGTCAAGGAGTTCAATGTGGTGGGCCCGGCGTTGTTCTCGCTCTGGCCGATCACCACCCACCACTGGGGTTTCATCCGCTGAGTCCGAATGTCCGTCGTCTCCTCTGAAATCACCCGCAAGGCGAAGTCCAACCTCGCCTTCGCGCTGGGCATCCTGCCCAAGGAGCGGCGCGATGACATGGTGGTCTTCTACGCCTTCTGCCGGGTCATCGACGATCTTGCGGATGATCTGGAAGTGCCGCCCGCACAACGCGAGGCCGCGCTCAATGCCTGGGAGGACGGCCTCCTGAACGGCTTCGCCGAACCCACCGCATTCCAGCGCGAGGTTCTTGCGCTGCGCGACGCCCGCTCCATTCCGACGGAGCTGCTGATCGCCATCATCGAAGGCTGCAAGATGGATCTGCGCCCGCAGCGCTTCGGCACGTGGGAGGATTTGTCCCAATACACGTGGAAGGTAGCCTGCGCCGTGGGATTGGTCTCGGTGCGCCTTTTCGGCTGCAAGCATCCGGATGCCGAACGCTTCGCCGTAGCCCTCGGCCACGCCCTTCAGCTCACCAATATCCTCCGTGATGTGGGAGAGGATCTTTCCAACGAGCTCCGCATCTATCTGCCGCTGGCGGATCTCGCGCGCTTCCAATACACCGAGCGCGACCTCGTCGGCCGGGTCTACGACGGACGCTTCCTCGCCATGATGGCGTGGCAGGCCGAACGTGCGGAGGCGTTCTATCAGGAGGCCAAGGCGATCCATGCCACCCTACCCGTCGCCGACCGGGCGGCGCTGGTTCCTGCCGCCATCATGGAGGACACCTACCGCACGCTGCTTGGCAAGATGCGTCGCGATGGATTCCGGGTGTTCGACCGCAGATACCGCCTTTCCAAAGCGCGAAAGCTCGCCATCTTCTCCAAGCACCTGATCACCCGGCCGACCTCGTCCGGTGAATAAACCCATCCGCATCGACGTTCCATGAACATGATGATCCGCCTGTCCCTCGCCGCGACTGCTGTCGCGGGTGGTTTCCTGCTGACCTCCTGCGATCCATACGGCCCGCCTCCCGGTTATCCGCGCAGTCCCTATGACGCACCGCGGACGCCCCGTCAGCCCACCCGTGGCGATGGGTATGGCGATCCCTATGGCTCGAATGACAGCGGCTACGGTGATTCCTACGGAAATGGCAGCAGCGACTCCGGGTATGGTCGTGATGGCGGTGCCTCACGCGGCAGCGATCCTTACGGTTCTAACGATGGCGGCAACTATACGGAAAATACCCCGCCGCCCCGCACCAATCCGCCTTCCAGCGGTGGTAGCGGTTCCGGTTCTGGAACCGGTTCCGGATCGAGCTCCACCAAGTATCCCACCGCCACCAAGACGGCGAATCCGGACCGCGTGCTCAGCCCTTACCCGCCCTACAACGTCATCGACGTGGCCGGCATCAAGAGTGGCAAGCTCGCCAAGGATCCCTCCACGGGTGAAGTCTTCCGCGTGCCTTGAAGAGGCACGGAGGCTAGGAAACGTGTGACCATCCTGGATCTCCTACCGGGATGGATTCCGGGAGCGGACGGGTTCTCATCCCCCCTGCTTTCTGCGGGGAGTTTGGGGCTTACGTCTTGAAGTCCCGTGTTTGGAACGCGAGCCAGCCGATCACGAACAGCGTGGCATTCAAGCCGAGCAGCAGCGTGTAGCTCTCCGCGATCTTCGCCCAGTCGACGTGCTTCTCCAGTAGGAACACCCACGCGCTCATCCGCCAGGTGATGAACCATTCCTCATAGGGTTTGAAGAACTCGAGGGTCTTCAGGATCATGTCCACAAACAGGATCGACAGCGTGACGATCGTGGCGGATGCCGGTTTGATCCTGAAGCAGGAGAACATGAACGCGATGGACGACAGCGTGATCATGCTCACACCCAATCCGACCGCTCCCAACGCGAGCCGTGGAGCCCCTTCGTTCCAAGTCGGGAAGGCGGCGAAGACCTTCATGACCTGCTCCATGACCAGCAAACCTCCGTCGAATCCCACGGCTGCAATCGCCATCAGATAGCCGGTCAAGCCCACGATCAGCACGAACGTGAACGTGTAGATCGCTACGGCGACGTATTTCACCAATAGCACCCGGAACCGGGAAACCGGTCGTGCGAACACAAGCCGCAGATTCCCGTCCTCGCTCTCTTTCGCGACGATGTCTCCGCCGACCAAGGCGAAGAAGATCGAACCGAGCAGGAACATGCTCGCGATGATCATCAGGAAGGTGATCGTTAGAGAGCTGTGGTAAACCAGATAGTCGAGCCCATTGCGCTCGACGGTTTGACGCGTGTCCAATGCGTCATATTTGAAAACGATCAGGATGATCGCTTCCATGAGGATAAAAGTCCCGTAGCCCATCCACGTACGAGGGCGGCCGAAGAGCTTGCGGAGTTCACCGCGGAGTTGTTGGAAAAAGATCATCGATCGAGCGCGTGGGGGTCGACGGTGGAGCTGCTCTCACGGATCTCCATGTAGAGGTCTTCCAGCGAGCGGCGCACCGGAGCGAAGGCGCGCACTTTCACGCCGCCGGCCACCAGATGGGAAACGAAGTCGGCGGGATCGAGGCCCGGCGGCAGCGAGATTCGGCCCTGTTCCAGCACTTCACCGCCGCGCGCGGCGAGCAATCCACAGGCCGTGCCCCATGGCTCAAGCTCTACCTGATAGACCGGATCTTCATCGGCCAGATTCGCCACGCTTCCCTCATGCACCCGCGTGCCTTGGCGCAGGATCGCCACGCGGTCGCACATCAGCTCCACTTCCGCGAGCAGGTGGGAGTTGAAAAGGACGGTCATTCCCCGGCGCTCGCGCAGATCGAGGATGAACTCGCGGAACCAGCGGATTCCTTCCGGATCGAGGCCGTCGGTGGGCTCGTCCAGCAGCAGGATCTCCGGCTCCGGCAGGAGCGCCTGCGCCAGCGCCAGCCGTTGGCGCATGCCGTGGCTGTAGGTGCGGACTTTGGAGTGGATTCGCGCGGTAAGACCCACCCGCTCCACCACCTCGCGCGCCGTGCCTTCATCGAAGCCGCCGGAGTAGGCCATCAGCTGCCGCAGGTTTTCCCAGCCGCTCAGGTAATCATAGAATGCGGGGGATTCGAAAATCGCGCCCACCTTGCGGAGTGCCTTGGTGCGGTCACGCGAGACATCATGGCCTCCGATCTTCACGCTGCCTTTGCTGGGGGCCACCATTCCGAGAATGATGCCGAGCGTCGTGCTCTTGCCCGCGCCGTTGTGGCCCAGCAGGCCGTAGATCTCGCCCCGCCGCACCGTGAAAGAAACATCCTGGAGCGCGGGCTTGCCGCCGAATTCCTTCCACAGTCCGGAGACTTCCAGCATCGGCTCCGTGTCCATGGTTACGGAGTGGTGGAGTTGGTGGTGAAGCGCAGGTCGCTGGAGGCGGTGAAATCGGCGTAAAGGATGTTCGTGCCCTTCGGCTCCGGGTGCCAGGACTCCTTGTCCGCTACCAGGGGAATCGCCTGGGGGCGGCCGTCTTTGCCCAGAAAGGAAAGGTTGCTTGCCAACTGGCCGTTCACCGAGGAGTTCCAGATATAGCTGGAGCCGGTCTTCTTGAACTCCTTGGCATCGGCCGGACATTGGAAGGAATCCTTCGCCGGCAGGTAGGGCTCGAGCTCGGTTTCCAGCACCTTGACTTCCTCATCCTTCGAACTGCGGGCGGCGGCCAGCTCGGGCATCTTCCGGTTGTGGTCCTGCAGGTAGCTCTCCAGAGCCACGCCGATGTTCCGGAGCTTCCCCATGCACGCCGCCTGGCGGGACTTGGCGATGCCCCGCCGTACCAATGGCACCGACAGGGAGGCCAGCACGATGATGATCGTGATGGTGACCAGGAGTTCGACGAGGGTGAAGCCGCGGGATTTCATTTCCAGATGGGAGATCGGCTGGGTCAGCGCTGGGGTTCGCGCATCAGATCGCTCATGGCCTCCACCAAGGGTGCGAGGTCGAGCTTGGTCTGGGCGTTGGCTTTGGAATAGTAGGCGCGCATGCCTTCGCCGCTGGCTTTCTCAAGAAGGTCGTTGCCCATTGCTCGCGTGCGGTCCACATCGGCCTGTCCGCGGCCGTTCTCCAGATCCTTCAGGGCTTGTTCCACGAAGTGCTTACGCTGGTCGGGAGACATCTTGTCGATCGCGGTGACGAAAGTTTCCATTGTGTCCCGGATGGTGAGGTCGAAGAAGATCTCCTTCTCCCGCGCGTCCAGCTTGTCATAGAAGCGTTCGCCCTGGCGTTCCTCGCGGCTTTTCTGGCGTTCGCGGAAATCGAGCCGGTTGACCATGCCCGCGATCTCGCGCAGCTCCTTTTCACGGCGCGCGGCTTCCGCCGCATCACGGCTGGCGTTGGCATCCGACCAATCGGCGAAGTTCGCATCCCGTACCGCCTTCTCTACGGAAGACATCGTGGTGCGCCGTGAGCTGGCCCACGAACGGATGCCCCACACGACGGCCCAGATGGAAACCAGGACGACGGCGGCTTTGATGAGGACGGCGCGATGAGCCATGACGGGCGGAATTTAGTCAGGAAACCGCCCCATGCAAGGCTGGCGGGCACCGGGCTACTTCGCCGCCGCCCTTCGCAGGCGGTCCATAATCGCCACGCCGAGGCCGGTTTCGCTCACCGGTTCGGCTACGATCGCATCCAGACCGGCTTCATCGAGCTGGCGCATGACGAAGAACAGGCGCAAGGCGGCTTCCGCCAACTTGCCATTACCCGGGCTGAGAGCCACCACCTCCGCCCAGTCGTGCAGGCCGATGTATCCGTCCTTTTCTTCCTCGCGGTAGCTCAGCAGGCCGTAGCGCTTGCCTTCTTCCGGAACGAAGTCCTCCGGCTTGTCGAACATCAGCAGCGGGGTGCGGGGAGCATAGTGGCTGGCGAGCTGACCGGGAGCGTGCGGGAGTTCACCCGGGCGTTCCTTGGCCTTTTCCACACGGCCGTAGGGCTGGAGATCTTCCTTGGTCACCGGACCCGCGCGCAGCAGCTTGAACAGCGGCTTCTTACCTTCGCGGGGTTCGATGGAAATGATCGTGCTTTCCAGTCCCTCGCTGCATGCCCCGCCATCGACGACCAGCGGAATGCGACCGTCCAGCTCCTTGAGCACGGCACTGGCGGAAGTGGGGGAAATGCGTCCGAAGCGGTTGGCGCTTGGAGCGGCGATCGGACGGCCGAGTTCGCGGCACACGGCGCGGAAGATCGGGTGGCCGCTCAGGCGGACCGCCACGGTCGGCAGGCCGCTGGTGACCAGGTCCGGCACTTCCGGCTTCTTTGGCAGCACCAGCGTCAACGGGCCCGGCCAGAAATTCGAGGTCAGCTTTTCGACCACGTCACGGATGGAGTCATCCACTTCCGCCACCTGATGGAGATCGGACTTGCGGGCCACATGGACGATCAAGGGGTCGAAGGACGGGCGCTCCTTGGCTTCGAAGACCTTGGCTGCGGCCTCCGGGTTGAAGGCATCCGCACCCAAGCCGTAGACGGTCTCGGTTGGCAGGGCCACGACTTCGCCGCGGGCAAGCAAGGCGGCTGCCTCGCGCACGGCTTCCTTCATGTCTTCGTCAGTGGCGGAAATGATCCGGGTCTCGGGCACGGCCGAGGCTTAGCAGATGCCCCCGCCCTACGGGAAACCGGTTTTTTGAGATTTCCCACCCGCCGGGTTAGGAAAAAACCGCGATCCGGCGGATTTTCGAGACAAGCCGGGACTCCGGAACCGTTTTCCCATCCGATTCCTCATGCCCATCCCACTCCCTGAATCTCATCGGATTTCTAACGGTGGGCCCGCCGGGTTGACTCCCGGCGCAGGGGTCGCTAAGCCTCCGGAGCCATGACCTTGCGTTCTCTTCTCCACGTCTGCGGTTTCGTGCTCGTATCCGCCGTAGCGGCGCGCGCACAGGTCGCTGCCACCCTCACCCTTTCGAAGAACCAGTATGTGGCGGGAGAATTGGTGCAGGCCACCGTTTCGATCACCAATCATTCGGGCCAGGATCTGGTCTATGTGGGTTCCACGCGCCAGCCATGGCTGGATTTCGTGATCAAGCGGGGAGGCGCGGGGGAGCCCGCCATTCCCTTCGGCAGCTTCAATTTCGGTTCCATCCGCATTCCCGCAGGCCAGACCATGGCTCGTCAGGTGAATCTTTCCTCCGCCTTCAATCTCGCCGAGCAGGGCAACTACTCTGTTTACGGGGTGATCCACTCCGCAGGCGAGGGTGCCACCGGCGGCACCTCCACCAACCGCCTCCTTTTCAGTGTTTCCAGTGGTCGCGCCTATTGGAGCCAGAAGGTGGGAGTGAAGGGGGATGCGTCGAAGGTCCGCGAATTCCGCGTCCTCAACTACTCGGGAGATCAGAAGAACCTGCTCTATGTCCAGGTGCTCAACGACCGCACCGGCATGCCGATCCGGACCTATCCGCTCGGGGATGCGCTGATGTTCCGCAAGCCTCAGATCACGGTGGACCGGAATCAGAACCTGCACGTTTTCTTCCTCAGCTCCCCGACAATCTGGACCCACTGCGCGGTCGATACCGAGGGCAAGCTGGTCCACTCCGAGTTCTTCACACGCGGGGCGGGCGGTGATCCGGTCCTGCTCACCCAACAGAACGGCATGGTATCGGTTGGAAACGGCGTGTTGTACGATCCCAAGGCCATTGAGGCGGAGAAGAACCGTGCGCGCAAAGCCTCGGATCGCCCGATCATCACCTCGCAGTATTGATCGAGTGGGAATTGTTTAAAAATTCTTTACTTTCTGTTAAAATTTATTAAGAATGCCGAATAGTTTCACCAACCGAGGTATTATGCGAACGATCTTCAAGCGACTCTTGGCCCTCGCGGCCGTCGGTGCGCTGACCTCCACTCAGGCGGAAGCGCGCTATTTCCGGACTGTCGTGATTGATCCAGGTCACGGTGGTTATGACAAGGGAGCCCAATACGGCCAGGTTTATGAGAAGCACTTGTGCCTCGACACGGCCGCCCGCTTGGAGACCTACCTCCGCGGCATGGGCTTCAAGACGGTGATGACCCGCAACAGCGACTATTTCGTGTCGCTGGCCGGCCGGGTCTCGATCGCCGAGCGGTACAAGGACGCCATCTTCGTGGCGGTTCACTATAATTTCACCTACAAGGATTCGGCCTGTGGTCTTGAGACCTACTATGCCAACGGTGCGGAGAGCCAATCGCTCGCCCAGATCGTCCAGCAGAGCATCTGCCGGAAGGTGCGCGCCACCGACCGCGGTGCGAAGTTCGCCCGCTACTACGTGATTCGTAATACCAAGATGCCGGCGATCCTGGTGGAGTGCGGATTCGTCAGCAATCCGAACGAACGCCAGGGCATGAAAGCCGCCTGGTACCGGGATTCCCTGGCCAAGAGCATCGCCGATGGTGTGATGCGCTTCCGCCGCGAAGGTTGATCGCAGCGGATTTCCGCCTGTGCGCCGCCTGCCCATGCGCTAACATGGCGTCATGGGCGCGGTGACGGCGGATGAAATGCGGGCATTGGAGGCGGAGGCGTTCCTACAGGGAGCGACGCCTGCCAGCTTGATGGCCAAAGCCGGGCGAAGGCTGGGCCATGCTGTGGTGCGGTTGTTTCCGCTGCCCGGTTGTGCCGTGGCTTATCTGGGAAAAGGCCACAATGCCGGAGATACTCTTGTGGCACTGGGTGTTATGCGGGCTGCCGGTTGGCGTGTGGCGGTGAGGCTGGCATGGCCGTTGGCGGATTGTGCGGAGCTGACTCGCACCATGTTCCAGGCTCTGGGCGGGGTGGAAGTTTGGGATCATCCTCCGGAAGTGGCGGAGCTGGCGGGTCCCCTGGTGCTGCTGGATGGCCTGCTGGGCATTGGAGCCCGTGGCGGGCCGCGCGGGCCGCTGGCGGAACTGGCGGGAGAAATGAACACGCTGCGGAAGACTGCAGGTGCCCGGGTGGTCGCGGTGGACCTGCCGTCCGGTGTGGATCCGGATACCGGAGAGGTGCATCTGCAGGCGGTGACGGCGGATTTTACTCTGATCGTGGGAGTGCCGAAGACCGGTCTGCTGCGGGCTTCGGCCGTGAATGCGGTCGGCGCGCTGGGATTGGTCCCGGTTGAGGAGTTGCCGGTGCCAGCAGATGGAAAGATGGCGTTGATCGCTCCCTCGACTTTGGAGGTTGGGAGAGAGCCGCGCCCGTTCGATTTTCATAAGGGCCGGGCGGGAAGAATCGGCATCCTCGCTGGTTCGGCTACCTACAGCGGTGCGGCGGTGCTTGCCGCTACCGGCGCACTGCGAGGTGGCGCGGGACTCGTCACGTTGCATGTACCTCCCGAAGCTCACGCCTTGATTGCGGCGAAATGTCCGCCGGAGGTAATGGTCCGCCCCCTTCGTGATCCACTCGAATTGTTGGAAGGCCGGTTCGACAGTCTGGTGGTCGGTCCTGGTCTCGGGGAGGTCGATGGTCGACCGCTCCGGGCCCTTCTCGACCGTTCCTCCGTGCCAGTGGTGGTGGATGCGGATGCCCTGAATGCCTTGGCTCGTTCCGGTGGAGCGGAAGGGCTTCCGGCATGCTGTGTTCTCACGCCGCACCCCGGCGAGTTCCAACGCCTCGCACCGGATCTGGCGGGGCTTCCTCGCGAAGAGGCCGCACGTAGCTTTGCGGATCGGCATGCTCCGGTGCTGTTGCTGAAAGGGGCCCGTACGTTGGTAACCTCGGCAGGCCAACCGCTGTGGTGCAATGCCACCGGCTCTCCCGGCATGGCCACGGGCGGGCAGGGAGATGTGCTTTCCGGAGTGATCGGAGCGTTGCTTGCAGGTGGGATTCTTCCGCTCGAAGCAGCGGCTTGGGGAGCGTGGCTGTGCGGCAGGGCTTCGGAGCTCGCGCTGGTGGATCACGCCAGCGAGGAATCCTTGCTCGCGAGCGACACGCTGGCCCACCTTGGCGGGGCCTTCCGCGACTGGAAGGCGGGCACCCGCTGAGGCCTCAAGCCGCTTCCGCGAAGATCATGGTGCCGGCGCTCGTTTGCAGAGTGCTGATCACCAGCACATCCACCGCAGAGCCGATCTTTTGCACCGCGTGGTTCACCACGATCATGGTGCCATCGGCGAGATAACCCACGGCCTGGTGCTCTTCCTTGCCGGGGCGGACCAGAGCGATCCGCAGGCGTTCGCCCACGGCTACGGTCGGCTTCAGGGCATCGGATAGATCCTGAATGCTCAGCACCGGGATGCCTCGGAGCTTGGCTACCTTACAGAGATTGTCGTCACCGGTCATCAGACGTGCACCCAGCAACTGGGTGGTTTCGATCAGGCGGCTGTTGAGAGGTTCGTCGGAGCGCGCGCTGTTGGATTCGTGGATGGAAACCTGGAGATCCTTTGCGGTGCGCATCTGCTCCAGTCCTGCCAAGCCCCGTTCCCCACGCTGCCGGTGTGCGGTGGAGGGGGAGTTTGCCAGCGCATGCAGCTCATCGAGCACGAACCGTGGCACGATCAATCGGCCGTGGAGGAAACCGGAGCGCAGGATCGCAGGCACCCGTCCATCCATCACCGCTTCCGGATCGAGCACCACCGGCTGACCGCTGTCCGCATCCTGGCGGAAGCGCACGTACGGGATGATGAAGGCGAAGTCATCCCGGTTGGAACGGATGGCGAGCACCGCGCCGATGAATCCGAGGCTCGCGAAAAGAGTGACGTCGAACGCCAGCCTCAAAGTGCTCACGAACAGATCGAGCTGGGATTGCTCCACCAGCGTGCGGTTGTAGTCGTGCTCGCGGTCGCGCAGCGCCACTTCGAACAATGAGAAGATCTGCACCCGTGTCAGCAGCCAGGCGCAGAACAGCCCCACGCCCAGCCCGAAAATGGCGGTGGAAAATCCACGGAACGAAAAGCCGCGGATCAGCGACTCGACCAGGATGAAGAATCCCGCCACCACCAATCCACCCAGAAGCCCCCACAGCTCCACGGGAAACCCGTGCGACACCACCCCTTTGAGGCTGGAGGCGATGGCATAGCCAGCGGCCTCACAGACCAGCAGGTAGGTCAGGCGCGCGACATTGACGGAGGGCTGGGATGGCATGGGGTTCGTCTCACATCACCATTTGCCAATGGGATTGTTACCGCAAGCCTAACCGTTTCTCCGGCGGATCATGATTCCCACCCGCCGGGGTTCCGACCGATGCCGGTGATCAGGGCGGCCATGCGCAGGCAGCGGTCCAATTTCGATTTCCATGGCCGGGCCGGGCGCGTGATGTTCCAGCCGCGTTTGCGTCCGATCAGGGTCAGATTCCCCGATGGGTTGACCAAGGTGGCAGTCTTGCAGATCGCCAGCAGCGGCAGGTCGGCGGTGCTGTCGGTGTAGCCGTGGGAGTTCCGCAGATGCCCCTCCTTGAAGCGGTCGGGCATCAGTTGCTTCAGTCGTTCGACCTTGGCCATGCCCTTGTGGTTTTCCAGATCAGGAAAGAACTTCATGGGGCCGGCGATCTCCACCGGGGTGCCGAGAGAGGTCGAAGCCGAGCCGCTTCCCGATCTCCACTACGTAAAACTCCGGACTCGCAGAGGTCAGCACCAGTAGGTCGCCTTTTGCACGATGGCGTTCGATCTCCGCCACCAGTTCGGGATAGAAGCCCAGTTCGCGGGCAAAGGCCCGTGCATGAGAGATCACTTCCTCGGGAGACATGCGCCACAGGTAGGAGAGGAAAATCCGTTTCATGACCTCCGCGCCCAGGAATTTCGCAAATGGAGCAAAGGCCAGGAACACCGGCAGGTAGAACCGCCGCCAGGGGGAGCGGCGCAAAACACGGTGGCAGAATAGAATCTGGCAATCCCAGGGCAGCAACGTGCCATCGAGATCGAAGAGGGCGATTCCGCGCGGGCAGGTGGTATCCGTTGGAAATGACACGTGACAAAGGGTTTCCGGGAGAATCCCGACTTGCAAGCTCGTCTTGATGCGTGCAGCTTCCGCGCCATGCGGAAAACCCTCTTCGCGCTGGTTCTCGCGATTCTGCCCCTGCCGGCAATGGCCCAGGTGTACACGGACTTCCAAACCTCGCTTGGCAACTTCACCTGCCAGCTCAACTACGCGGAAACGCCCAAGACGGTCGCGAATTTCGTGACCCTCGCTGAAGGCACCCGCGCCTGGTTGGATGAGACCAACGGTCTGGTCTCCACCACCCGTCCCGCCAAGCCGTTCTATGACGGTCTGACTTTCCACCGTGTATTGAACAACGACGGCTTCCGCATCGCACAGAGTGGATCACGTGCCGGCGATGGTTCGGACGGTCCTGGTTACAATTTCCAGGACGAGTTCAAGGAGAGCGTTCCCGCCAGCTACAAGTTCGATCAATCCTATGTGCTGGCCATGGCGAACAGCGGCCTGAACACAAACGGCAGCCAGTTCTTCATCACCGGGTGCGCCATTCCCGATCTCGAAGGGAAGCATACGGTATTCGGCAAGGTGGTCTCCGGGCAGGACGTTGTGGAAGCGATCCTCAATGTGGAAACGACCAACACGGACGAGGATACTTCGAACGACGGCATCGACCATCGGCCGTTGACGCCGGTGGTGATCCAGCATGTCACCATCCGCCGCGTTGGAAAGGACGCCACACGCTTCGTCGCCACACGCATCACGCTGCCGAAGGTAACGGCCCCGCGATTCCGTACCAACACGGTGACGAATTCGCATGTCTTTCTGGCGTTCAACCAAGCGGCAAAGACCACCGCACGGTTTTACTACAGCAAGGATTCCGGAGCCACATGGTTGAGCAGCGGTGGTCGTTATGTCGGTCCTGGTGAGAAGATGCTCACTTCCGCCCTGGCTTCCATTCCTCCGGCGGATGTCTCTCTCAGCCTGATGCACCGGGTCGCTGTCGCCACCTATCCTACGGATCTCTACACCCCGGGTACCTACCTCAACACCCAGCTTTATCTGGAAAACGAAGCGGGTACGTTCCTGTTCCGCTTCAATGCCAATGGCGAGTACCAGGTCCCACATCGAAACCGCTTCATCCGAGATCAAGGAAGGCAAGTTCTACGATGTTTATGACGAGACCCAGCCCGACCGGAATCTGATGTCTTATTCGGCGGATGGATACTCGGGCGACCTGGCGTTCAATCTGGGCGAGGACGGCTACTTCCGTTTTCACTTCGCCCCTGTGGCCAAATCCCGCACCAGCGTCATTACCGGCAAACAGGTCGGATATTACTACAGCTTCATCCACTACATCCTGTATGGCGATGTGTGGGCTCCGTTTGAAGAGAACGCGGATTTCTCCTGGTCGCAGCTGCCGAAGGTCAAGAAGTGACCTAGCATGCGGGATTTTGTCCCTATACGGATGGCGGACGGTCCATGAACCGCCCGCCGTTTTTGTTTCATCCTGTCAGGCGAGGAAGCCCAGCTTTTCGTACGCGCCTTTCAAGATCGGCTTGGACGGGGTCTTGAGCCAGTTTTCCAGAATGGTCGCGTAGATGCCGCGGAAGTCGGTGTTGAACTTCAGGTCGCCCTGGGTGAGATCGGTCAGGCTGGGGTATTTGCCATACAGACCACCCTTCACACCCTGTCCGAGGGTGAAGAGGCAGGAACCCTGGCCGTGGTCGGTGCCACCGCTGGCGTTTTCCCCCACCCGGCGTCCGAATTCGGAGAAGGTCATCACCACCACGCGGTCGGCCGCGCCCTGTTGCTTCAGGTCGGCCATGAAGGACTTCAGCGCGGTGTCGAGCTGGCCGAGCAGTCGGTCCTGGGTGTTCATCTGGTTGTTGTGGGTGTCGAAGCCACCGTGCGAGACGTAGAAGACACGGGTCGGCAGACCACCGGCGATCATGCGGCCCACGAGATTGAGGCTGCGCGCCAGCGGGGTGCCGTCGTATTGCACGTTGGTTTTGTGCTTCGATGCGATCTCAAGGATCTTGGCGGAGCTGACCTGGGCATCGAGAGCCACGCGCTCGAGGAAGGCGAGGTTGCTCTCACCGCGGATCGCGCCGGTCTTGCCGCCGGCAGCCATGGCGATCGAGCCTCCTTCGATCGGAGCGTCCGGTCGGTTGAGATCGGAGAAGAACTCTTCGGCGGTCTTCGCGTCGTCATTGCCGTTGATCCAGCGGTAGAGTTCCGGAGTGGACAGGCAGATACCGGGATTGCGGGCGGCTCCGAAGGCTTCCGGCTGGGTCTTGCTGAAGCTGATCCCCACGGTCGGGTCGCTGCCGGAGCAGGCATTGTCAAAGTAACGGCCGAGCCAGCCGGTGTTCGAGCGGTTCGCCGGATCGGCGGTTTCCCAAATCGAGGTGGAGACGAAGTGCGAGCGGTTCGGGTTCGGATAGCCGACTCCCTGGATCACCGCGAGATCGCCTTCCTTGAACTGGGAGCCCAGCCACGGCATCGAGTTGTTCAGGCCGCAGTAGTCGGACAGGCGGATGATGTCCTTCTCCTTCTTGGCGAGGCGCGGGCGGGCCTTGTGATAGGCATCGTCCGCAAAGGGTACGAGCGTATTGAGGCCGTCGTTGCCACCGGCAAGCTGGATGACCACGAGGATCGGACCGTCCTTGCCGGTCACCGGCTGGATGGCGAGGTCCTTGCTGTCGTTGTGGAGCTGGGCGAACGTGTTCTCCACGAACATGGGCACGGTCCAGGTGGCGGAGGCACCGAGCAGGGTGGCACGGAGGAAATCGCGGCGGGTCTTCATGACGTCAGGGCGGTGAGGTTGAAGGTTGGATGGAAAGGGGTCAGACCAGTTGGTATTCGGGCGTGCTGAGCATCAGGTGGACGAGCTCGGCGACTTCGTGGTTGGTGAAGACGACGCCCTCCTTTTCTTCAGCGAAGGCGATGAAACGCTTGCGGTTCTTTTCCGCGAGCGGGGCTTGGAAGAAGCGCATCGCAAGCGTGTCGACCAGGTCCTCGTGGCGTTTCCGCAGTTCGCGCGGAGCGAGGCGTTCGTAGTCCGGTCCCCGCCAGTTGCGGGCGGCGACTTCGGTGACCATTGCGACTTTTTCCGGAGTGGCCTTTTTGCCGAGCGCCGCTTGGGCGCCGCCCTTGCGTTTGCCCTGGTTGGGGCTTTCATCCTCCATCTCGGAGTCGTCCGATTTGCGGGCCATCGCCATCGTTTCGTCCATCGGCAGGGCCTTGTCCGGTGCGTTGTCGGCGCCTTTGGTGATGAACCCGGCGACGTTGTAGCGGGTGAGCAGCGTGTTGGTGTTGATCCATGCCTTGCCCCAGTCCCAGCCCGCGACGTTCGGCGGATTGAAGAGAACCTGCCCGAGCTGCTGCTGGGCGATCATGGTGTAACCTTGCGGAGCCTGGTTCAGGTCGAGCTGCTTGAGCATCTGCACCAGGAACTGGATCGGGCACTTGATCTGGTCGCGCATCACTTCCTCGGCATAGAATTGCTTGGAGAGGAAGATCTCGCGCAGCAACGGGGCGACTTCATAATTCGCGTCCCGGAAGGTGGCGGCCATCGCATCGACGGCTGCGGGCGGCGGATTGTCCGCCGCGAAGTATTCCCAGAGCTTCGTGGCCATGAACTTCGCGGCCTGCGGTTGTTCGAAGATCAAGTTTACCACGTCGTCGCCATCGAACTTGCCGGTCTTGCCGAAGAGGGTCTTCTCGCCGTCGTCCCATTGGCGACGGTTGTGGAAAACGGTGCCGTTCTGGCGGTTGAGCTGGTACCCGGTGAAGGAGCGTGCGGCCTCACGGATGTCCTGCTCGGTGTAGTGACCCTCGCCGAGGGTGAAGAGTTCCATCACCTCGCGGGCGAAGTTTTCGTTCGGCTTGCCGCTCTTTGAATTCTGGGTGTCGAGGTAGAGCATCATCGCCGGGTTCTTGGCGATTTCGTGGGTGAGCTGGCGGAAGTTGCCGGTCGCGTTGCGGCGGAACAGGTCGTTCTGCATCATCATCAGGACAGGCTGCTTCACCTTCTGGATCGAAGTGGCGAAGTGGTCGTGCCAGAAGAGGGTCATCTTCTCCCGGAGCGGCGCCTGGGTATGCAGCATGGCGCGGAACCACCAACCCTGTCCCTCGATGCCGCGCTGGCGGTTCTGCTTCTGCTCGTCCTGGTTGGCCGCCTTTTTCTTCTTTTCGGCCTCCTCCGGCGTCATGCCCTTGGTTGCTTCCCGCACTTCGCGGACTTGAGCGATCCGCTGCTCCATGTCCGCGGCGATCTGTTCCTTCGAGCACCATTCCGGCAGGGAGAACTCATCCGGTCCGACCGTGGGCTTGAGGATGGAATCGACCGCTTTGGTCCGGCCGAGCGCGTGCAGAGCCTTGATATCGGAAGGGCTGCCGCCGAATCCGGCACGATTCAGGAGGTGCGCGGCTTCGTAGACGGTCCAGGTGTCAGGGGCTTGTGGGAGCATGGGCGGAAGGGGTTGCAATGGGGATAACCCTCGCATGCGGAGAAAGTTTCGCCTCCCTTTTGCTTGAATCCGGCGCATCGTTTCCCCACCTCCCGCGCATGCAGCCATCCGATTCCACCCCCGAACTCCTCAGTCCCGCCGGAAACTGGGACTGCGCGCGTGCCGCCGTGGCCGCGGGAGCGGATGCCATTTTCTTCGGTCTGCCGAAGTTCAATGCCCGCCTGCGTGCCGATAATTTCACCGAGGACGACCTGCCGGAGCTGATGAAGTTCCTGCACAAGCACGGCGTGAAAGGCTTCGTGACGATGAACACACTGGTCTTCACGGACGAGCTGGAAGCTGCTGAACGGCAGCTCCGCCTGATCGCCGCCGCCGGGGTGGACGCCCTCATCATCCAGGATCTGGGGCTGGCGAAGATGGCCCGCGAGATTGCGCCCGGAGTGGAGCTGCACGCTTCCACCCAGATGACCATCACCTCGCCGGAAGGGCTGGCGTTCATCGAGACGCTATTCCCCATGGAGCGTGCGGTGCTCGCACGTGAGCTTTCTCTGAAGGAAATCGAGCGTTTCCAAGCGGCTGCCGAGGGCTACGTCCATGCGCCTCTCGAGGTTTTCGTGCACGGCGCGTTGTGCGTGGCGTATTCCGGTCAATGTCTGACCAGTGAGTCGCTCGGCCAACGCTCGGCGAACCGCGGCGAGTGCGCGCAAGCCTGTCGCATGCCATATGAGCTGATGGTTGATGGCGAGGTCCGCGAACTCGGTGAGGTGCGCTATCTGCTTTCCCCCCAGGACCTTGCGGCAGTGGACATCATCCCCGGTCTCGTGAAGGCAGGGGTGAAATCCTTCAAGATCGAAGGCCGCCTCAAATCGCCCGAATACGTCGCCGCTGTGACCCGCGTCTATCGCAAGGCGATTGATGATGCGATCGCGGGTGCCGCCTCCAGTGTGACGGCGGAAGACCGCTATGAGTTGGAAATGACCTTTTCCCGCGGTCTCACCAGCGGCTGGCTGGCAGGAACGAATCATCCGTATCTCGTTCACGGTCGCTTTGGGAAGAAGCGCGGTCCGCTGCTCGGGGAAATCGCGCGTTGTGGCCCGGGCTGGGTCGAGTTGGCGCGCGATCCGGAGGTGCCGCTGGCACCCGGAGATGGCGTGGTGTTCGATGCCGGCGAGGATCGCAACGAGGAGCAGGGCGCGCGGATCTGGAAGATCGAGAACGGCTGCCTGCTGTTTCATCGCAGTCACAGCGGCCTCGACTTCGACCGCATCCATCCCGGCCAAACCCTCTACAAGACTTCCGACCCGAGGCTTGAATCCGAGATCCGCCGGTTCTGGCAGAACGCGAAACTTCAGGAAAAAAAGACGCAGCTGCATCTCATCGTGACCGGGCGTCCCGGCGAACCGCTGGCGGTGAAGACGACCTCCGCTCCTGGATCTGAGGTGGCCTCCGCTTCCACTCTTCAAGCCGCGTCGAAACATCCGTTGTCGGCGGAAACCTTGGGAGCCCAGCTGGGTCGCCTCGGAGATACGTCGTATGAATTGGCTTCGCTCGACAACCAGCTGGAGGGCGATTGCCATCTGGCGGTTTCGGAACTCAACCGTGTTCGCCGGGCGTTGGTGGAAGCTCTGGATTCGCATTCTCCGGCTGCTTCCGCCGCTGGTTCCGCTACGAAGGTTTCTTTCCGTGAGTTGATGCCGGAGCGTGTCTCCACGGAATCCGGCCAAGCGGTGCTCAGCGTGTTGTGCCGCAGTGTGGCACAGGTCGATGCCGCACTGGATAGCCGGGTGCCGCTCATCCATTGCGATTTCGAAGATCCGCGTCGTTACAAGGATGCGGTGGCGATGGTGAGGTCCCGATCGGCGGACACAGGCACGCGTATTTCGCTGGCCACACCGCGGATCCTCAAGCCGGGGGAGAATGGCTATCTGAAACTCATCGAGCGCGCGGAGCCGGATGCGGTGTTGCTGCGGAATCTCGCCGCACTCCAGCACTTCAAGGATCGTACGGAGTTCGAGAAACTCGGGGATTTCTCGCTCAATGTGGCGAATCCGATCACCGCGAGGCTGCTCAAAGATGCCGCGCGGTTGGACCGTTTGACGGTGTCCTACGACCTGAATATTTCACAGGTGCTCGATCTCCTGCGGGGTGCTCCGGCGGAGTGGTTCGAGCTGACCCTTCACCAGCACATGCCGCTCTTTCACATGGAGCACTGCGTGTTCTGCACCTTCCTGAGCAAGGGCACGACCTACAAGGACTGCGGTCGTCCGTGTGAAGAACATGTGGTCCACCTGCGCGACCGTGTGGGCCAGCTCCATCGCCTCGTGGCGGACGTGGGCTGCCGGAATACCCTTTTCAATGGCCGGGCCCAAACGGGCGCGCGATTCTTTGATGAACTGCGCGCCACGGGACTCTCGCGTTATCGTGTCGAGCTGCTGGATGAAGATAAGGACTCGGCCAAGCGGACGATCCGTGCGTATCAGGCCCTTCTGCGTGGTGAGAGCGATTCCGTCACCCTGCTGCGCCACGTGAAGGCGCTGGAGAAACTCGGTGTGACCGAGGGGACCTTGAAGTAGCGTAAGTTTTCAACTTGCGCATGGCGGCGGCGGACAAGCGGAAACGGACTTCCGAATATTCCACCGCAGTCCGCTGCGAGCACTCACAAGTTGAAAACTCGTGCTACTTCTCGACCCACTGCCTCCAAGCTCGGCAGCACCGCATCCGCCAGTGAGAAGTCCAAACATGCGGTCACGCGGTTCGGCACGGCCCAGACGGGGCAACCCGCAGCACGTGCGGCTTTCACGCCATTGAGGGAATCCTCGATCACCAGACATTCTTCCGGTGCGAAGCCGAGACGCCGTGCGCCTTCCAGAAACAAATCCGGTGCGGGTTTGATCTGTGGGGCGTCACCACGGCACACCACCGTGTCGAAGAGCCCCATCATGCCCAATCGGTCCAGCCAGCCATCAACCCAATGGTGGGAAGAGCTCGACACCACCGCGCGCGGGATGCCGCGTGCGATCAGAGTTTCCAGCAAGGCTACCGCGCCGGGCATCGGCCCTTCGCCGGTGAGATCGCGGACGATTTCCTCCTGCCGCTTCAGATCCAGCTCATGCCAATCGAACGAGCTTCCGGTGAGCTCTTCCAAGTGGGTCTTCGGGGACCAGGTGTTGAAATCAGAACCGATGCAGCGCGTGTAGATTTCCAGCGGCAGCGGATGGCCGTGGGCCCGGAAAGTCCGGTGCCATGCGTCGTAGATCGCCCACTCGGTATCCACCAGCACACCATCGAAATCGAACAGGACCGCTTTCATTTGGAGGGCTGGGAAGTAGCACAAGTTTGCAACTTGCGTGCGGGAAAGGTCGGAACCGTCATGAACGGTTGGAACCTTCCGATTCCGGTTCGCCGCACGCAACCACAACTTGAAAAGTTGTGCTACTTCACGGCGCGACCTTCAGATCCGGCCCGATCAGAAGAATCTCCGTGTGCTGGAAGGCATCGATGCGGGACATCAGGCGGTCCACTCCGGCGCGGGCGGGAGCGGGCAGGGTGGAGAGTAAACCGCTCTGGAGCAGGTTCTGGCGGAGTTGCACGGAGGGCGCGGGGGTGCTGCCGGCGCGAACGAGTTCATCATCGTCCTTATCCTTGTCGTGCTTCTTGGCGAAGATGCCTTCGAAGGCGCTCTTCGGCTCGGGTACCAGCTTCGCCTCACCGGTTTCCAGTTTCGCCTGCTTGGCGGCGTAGGAGATGGCTTCGGCCAGGCCGCCGATCTCATCCACCAGCCCGATCTCCAAGGCCTTCTCGCCACTGTAAACGCGGCCACCGGCGAGCGGTTCGAGATCGCCCTTCAGGTGGTCCTTGCGGCCATCGATCACGCGCTGCTTGAAGGTGCCATACACGCGTGTCATTGACTTGCGGATCAGGTCGGACTCTTCCGACGTGAACGCATGGGTCATGCTCATGGCCCCCGCATTCTTGCCGCGCTGGGTGACGTGGCTGGTGATACCGAGCTTCTCCATCGCTCCGCCGACCACGAACTTCATGCCCACCACGCCGATCGAGCCGGTGATGGTGCCGCTTTCAGCGAAGATGCGGTCCGCGCCACTGGAAACATAGTAGCCGCCGCTTGCCGCGACTCCGCCCATCGAGACGATGAACGGGCGGCCCGTGGACTTCCACTGGCTAGTGGCTTCCCAAAGGACTTCGCTGGCGAGAGCGGAGCCGCCGGGGGAGTTCACGCGCAGCACCAGCGCCTTCGCCTTGTCGTCCTTGCGGAGCTTCAGGATCTCTTCGCGGACCGGGGCGATGGAGTCATCGGTGATGTCGCCATCGAGCGCGACTACCGCCACGTAGTCCTTCCGGGCCTTCGATTTCTTGTCCGCGCTGAACATCAGCTTGATGATGTCCATCATGCCGGTGATCTCGGGGCCGTCGCGGTCGGGGAGCTGGTAATCGTGTTTGTACTCCGCGTCCGCGCCATAGGTCTCGCGGATCTTCGAGTTGAAGGTGGTGCGGTAGAGCAGGTCATCGGCGAGCCCTTCCTGCTTCGCCTCCGCAGCGGTCAGCTCGCCGCGGTCGATGAGTTCCTTCACCCTGGCTTCGGAGATCTTGCGGCCGGTAGCCACGTCCTTGACGATGGTGCCGTAGATCGAGTCGATGAGCTTTTCTTCCTGCTGCTGGGCAGGTTCGCTGGGGCCGGTGCGGTAGTAATTCTCACCGAAGCTCTTGAAATCGCCGATGTGGATCACATCCGCCTGCACGCCGACCTTGTCGAGCAGTCCCTTGAAATACATGGACTCCGCGTGGATGCCGTTGAACTCGCAATCGGCCTCCGGCATCAGCGTGAAATGGTTGGCGGCGCTGCCGAGGATGGCGGTGCCATTGCCGAGAGACTCGCTGTAAATCCAAACGTCCTTGCCCGCGGCGCGGATGGCCAGCAGGCGGCGGCGGACTTCCTGGATCTGGTCGATGCCCATGCCGGATCCGGCGACGTCCAGCACCACGGCCTTCACCGCAGGATCGGCGGCTGCCTTTTCCAAACTGCGCGTGATGTCGAAGGTCGTCAGCGGACGGCTGGCATCCATGTCCAGTCCACCGAGCAGGGATGCGGCGGGCTTGCCAGATTCGGTGACGGGATCGTTCAGATCGTAGACGGCGACGATCGGCTTCTTTTCATCGGCCGCGGAGGCGGCGAGAACACTGGCGGCGAGCAAAGGCAGGGCACGCATGATGGCACTGGTAGCAGGTTTGCGCCGTGCCTCAACCCGGGAACTCGGGAGCGGACGGCTTCACAGCATGGGATTGTCCCGGAACAGCGGAACCGGGACACGGATTTTCGGAAAAACTTCGCGGAGATCCGCTCAGGCGGCCTTTTTCTTGGGCTCGGTGGCCGGGGCTGCAGGTTCTGCGGGAGCTGCCTTCGGTTGCGGCTTTGGAATGTCCCAGGCGGTCACCCATTCGTGGGAAACCTTCTCATAGCCTTCACCCAGCAGACGCTTTTCCATGTCCGGGAAATGGGCGGCTCCGTAGAAAATGGCGAGATGCTTGCGGCCGTGGTCGACCTCGGAATCGAGCACCTTGATGCATTTCGCATTGCGATCGCCGATGATCACGCTGTCGCTGCCTGCGAAGGCGGCGATCTGGTCGTCACCGCTGCCGAGCGTGTGGACGATCTCCAGCTTCATGCGGTTCGAGTTCCCGGAAAGCATGGCCTGCATCAGCTTGGTGGGGTCCGGCTCCTTGGTTCCGGAGGACTCGGCCTTCGAGAGCAGACCCATCAGGGATTCGCCCTTCTCGGTCTGGAGCTTCTGGAATTCCTCCAGTGTGATGTCCGCGTGGACGAAGTTCTTGCGGGTGTAGTCGATGGACTCCATCTGGCCGGTCAGGCCGAGGAATTTCGCCGCGAGGCTGTAGATCTGGTGCAGGCCTCCCAGATTCTTCATGTCCGCCCCGGCGGTCTTGTCGGTGTCCTTGTCCTTCTCTGGGGCGGGTTTCTCCTTGGCAGGCAGCGCCTTGGCGTCTCCCACCATCTCAAAAAGGACCGCATCGTAGTGGTCGAATTTGCCGCTCAGGGATTTGTAATACGCCGCATCAGCGATGTGGACCGCACCGATGAGATCCACTGTGACGCCGCCCTTCTTGTAACGGGTGACCCCAGTCTGGAGGCGGGCCGCCTGGGCGTCCTCGTCCACACGGATGAAGTCGGTGGCCTTCGGGGCATCCGCGGCCATGGCCGGAATGACCAGCCAAGCGGCGGCGAGAGCGGGCAGGAGGGCTTTCATGGTGGAGGGAGATGGTAGGGAAACACCCCGGAAGCGGCACGGAAAGCAGGATTTGTGCCCCTTGGGGTGCCGGACCCGTTGCCCCCATCCGGCTTTTCGGCTATATCGCCCGCAGATGAACGTGCCGTCGCGCTACTGTCCCTCCCTTTTGAGCTATTCCCGCCGCCCGACCCGCGAGGTCCTGGTGGGCCGCGTCGGCATCGGCGGAAACAACCCGATCCGGGTGCAATCGATGATCACCTCGGACACCCGCGACACTCCGGCCTGCGTGAAGCAGGTGCTGGATCTGGACGCCGCCGGTTGTGAAATCGTCCGCATCACCGCCCAGACCAAGGTCTATGCCGCGAATCTGGAGAACATCGTCCGCGAGGTCCGGGCCGCCGGTTGTGGGGTGCCGATCGTGGCGGACATCCACTTCAAGCCGGACGCCGCCATGGAGGCCGCCAAGTGGGTCGAAAAGGTCCGCGTGAATCCCGGTAACTACGCGGACAAGAAGAAGTTTGAGGTCCGCGAATATACGGATGCCGAATATGAGGAGGAGCTCGAGCGCATCCGCGAGGAGTTCATTCCGCTGGTGAAGCTGTGCAAGGATCTCGGCCGAGCCATGCGCATCGGCACCAACCACGGCTCGCTGTCCGACCGCATCATGAATCGCTTCGGCGATACGCCGCACGGCATGGTCGAGAGTGCCCTGGAGTTCGCCCGCCTCGCCCGCGAGGAAAACTATCACAACTTCGTCTTCTCGATGAAGGCCTCGAACCCGAAGGTCATGATCGAGGCCTACCGTCTGCTGGTCGCCCGTCTCGATCTGGAGGGAGCCGATTGGAACTACCCGATCCACCTCGGCGTGACCGAGGCCGGTGATGGCGAGGACGGCCGCATCAAGTCCGCCATTGGCATTGGCTCGCTGCTGTCCGATGGCATCGGCGACACCATCCGCGTCTCGCTCACCGAGGATGCCGTTTATGAGATTCCGGTCGCGCAGGCGCTGGCCGCTCCATTCAACGAAGGCATCGCTACCCGTGGCGATGTGACCACGGAATACGTTCCATCCTACGATCCCTTCTCCTACGAACGCCGCAAGACCGACGTCCTCACCGTGGAAGGCCACGAGCTGGGCGGCGACCGCACGGTGCGGGTCTTCACCACCCAGGAGAACTGGAACGCGCTGGCTCACAAGATCAACAAGCTCGGCGACTTCAAGCCGGAGATCGTGATCGAAAAGTCCGGCGTGCTGGAGATCGACCCGCGTGACGAAGCCGCCGTGGCCGGGCTGAACCACTCGCCGGTGGCGAAGCTTGTGACCGTGAAGGACGGCCTCGATCTCGAGCCGATCCACGCCTTCCGCCAGCTCGCCTTCGTGATCGATGCCCGCCATCCGATCCTGCTGAAGGACACGCTCACCCCACCGCAGGGCGACACCGATTTCCTCCAGGCCCTGCTTCCCGCCTCCCGCGTGATCGGCTCGCTGCTCTGCGATGGCATCGGCGATGCGATCCTGGTCCGTGGTGAGACTGCGCCCGGCCAATCGCTGCGCCTCGCTTACAACATCCTCCAGGCCGCCGGGACCCGTATCTTCAAGACCGATTACGTGGCCTGCCCGAGCTGTGGCCGCACGCTTTTCAACCTGCAATCCACCACCCAGAAGATTCGTGCCGCCACCGGCCACCTCAAGGGCGTGCGCATCGCGGTCATGGGCTGCATCGTGAATGGCCCCGGGGAAATGGCGGACGCCGATTTCGGCTACGTCGGTGGCGCTCCCGGCAAGATCAACCTCTACGTCGGCAAGACGCCGGTGAAGTTCAATATCCCCGAGACCGAGGCCGTCGAGCGCCTGATCGACCTGATCCAGGAGCACGGCAAGTGGATCGACGCCCCGGCTGGAGAGCCTGTGGAAGTGTAATGGGAGGAGCGGCCATGGCGACGAAGACCGAGACGCGGACACGCGAGGCCGAGGCGCTCGATGTGCCCTGGAACGTGGTCGTGCACGATGATCCGGTGAACCTCATGGGCTATGTGACCTGGGTGTTCCAGAAGGTCTTCGGCTACGACGAGAAGCGCGCCAGCCGGCACATGCTGGAGGTGCACACCGCCGGCCGGTCCATCGTCTGGACCGGCACCCGTGAAAAAGCGGAGCTGTTCGTCGCCCAGCTTCAGGCCCATCAACTCACCACCTCTTTGGAAAAACCGGAATGACGGTGGGACCCACGCTGAAAGGCGGTCTGCGGATCGATACGGAGGATGTCCAGGATTGGGAGATCCTGCGGAGCATTCTGGCGGATGCGGAGCCCGGTGGTCTCGCCATGCGGCTGGCCGGATCGGCGGGTTCGGACGCGGAGGATTGGGAAGAGCTGGTCATGCCGGATTTGCAAGAGACCTTCGAGGGGCAGGTTGGCGAAGTCGGCCGGGCAATCGAACTGGCGGCAAAAGCCTCTGCGGAAGGTCCGGGCCAGGTGTTCATCGAGAAGGAGGACGCTGAGGCTTGGTTCGGGGCCCTGAACCAGGCCCGGCTGGCGCTTCATTCGAGCTACGATTTCTCCGACGATGAACCGGATGTGATCTCCATGACGGAGGCGAGGCGCTCCGCCTTCTTCCGCTACCAATTCTACATGGTCATCCAGGACCTGCTGCTGAAGCGGGTCTTGAGGTAAGGAGTTGAGGCTTGCCCTTCGGGCCATGCTAGTGAGTGGCTTCGCCGGGATTGGCCGGTCGCTATCGCTTCTGCCGCATTCAGCCGAGGAGGGTCTTCCCCGGGGGCGGAGGCTCCTGATGCTTTTGCCGCAAAGAGGCGCAAAAAGGGCGCAAAAGGAAGAGGTGCATTTGTGAGGCATGGAGGCCTCCTTTAGGAGGGCGGGGTGAGGCGACGTGGCTCACAAGCCTCCGCCCCCGGGAAGACCCTCCTCGGCTGAAGCCTCAACTCCTCACGGCGGCCAACACTCTCTCCAGATCCAGCTCGTTCTGGCAGCGCAGGTCCATCGCACACTTCGGCGCGAAGCAGGGCGAGCACTCCACATGCTGGCGCACCACCGTATGGCGCTTGCCGAGCGGGCGTTTCCACGCCGGTTCGTTCGGTCCGAAAAGCACCACACAGGTCGTTCCCGCATGCGCGGCGAGATGAGTGAGGGAACCATCCGCGGCGATCACCCGCTCGAAACCTGCGAGGATCGGCAGACTGTCGTCGGAAAGGAGAATGGGACTGACCTGGCTGGAACCAAGCGCGGTGGCCAGCCTGGCTCCCAAGTGGCCACCCGTGATCGTCAGCCGCGCTCCATCCTCCAGCAAGGACCGGGCCACCGCTTCCCAGCGATCCAGCGGCCACTCATGGCTCCGTCCGTAGTCGGAATCTGGAGCTAGCAGAACGCTGCCTGGATCGGGAGCAATGCCCAAATCCGCAGGTTCGAAATACGCGGCCACCCGGGTATCGATCCCCATCGCTTCCACCAGCGCCAGATAGTGCCGGACCCGGTGCTCGATCGGACCGGGTGCGGGTGGCGGCATCGGATCGGTGAGGCGCTTGGTGAGAGCTTTTTCGCCACTTGGGCCCGTGCGGCGTGGAATGCCGGCCTTTGCGCAAGCGTCCGCCGCCACACCGGGTTCCCAGACGATCGCCGCAGCGAACTTGCCGGAAAGGGAGGATGAGATCGTGCCCGCCGAGGCTTTCACGGGATAGGGGAGGATCGAGAGTCCCGGCAGAGTCTGCCAGAACGTCTCCTGCACCGCAGGGCACAGCACGGTCACAGGGAAGCCGGAGGCGACCAATGCCCGGATCGCAGGCACGGAGAAACACGCCTCGTCCCACCGCTCCGGTGCTGTCACCAGCATGCCCTGTCCCGTATCACTCATCTGGCCGAGTCTGGAGCGGGAGAGGGGCTGGTGGCAACAGGGGGATTGGCTGCCTCCATGGGAAACACGGTGTGGCCGGTCTGACTCAGCAAAAGGGCGACCCGGTATTGGGCGGGTTGATAGCGGCGAGCCTGATCCAAGGATTCGGGCGGCAGGGTGGCGGCTTCAGGGTGATCTGCCACCGCGATGGTTTGGGCGGGAGTCAGTGGAAACACACCAGCTCCGGGAAGATACAAATGGGAAGGGTTTTGGGTGTCGTCCCTAGGCGAGGTATTGATGAAGGGAATTTGCTTTCCGGTGAGCGGGTCCTGAATCACCGGAAACGCCCAGATGGAGGTCCACACGCCTCCCTGGTCCCAATTTTCAGCCGAAGACGATTTCGTCGTCAGAGAGAGCTGGCCCGGAGTGAGGTGGCAAAGATTCCAAGGAGCGTAGCCGGGGCCTCCCAGCCAACTCCCCATCATGGTATCGATCCAAATTCGCGATAGCTTGATGTCTTCCCCTCCGAATTCGGATTCCAGAAGGCGGGATAGCGAATTGGCCACCTCCTCCCTCTGGCCTTTCGAGAGGGCCAATCCGTCTCCGAGGGCAGCGGCATACCACTCTTGCTGCCGGGCGCGGTAAGCTCGCTGGTGGAGAAGGGAATCCCCGGCGGATGGATACATGTCTAGGCTAGCCCCGCGGAAATCTTCTTCGATCCACCGAATCTCTTGATCCTTCATCCCGCGCTTCGCCCGGGCGAGATAGGCTCCCACCGGATCGGCCTGTGCCAGTTCCTTGGCCAAGGGCTTCCGCCCGTCCGAGCGGGTTTTCTTCGGCGGAGGTTTTACGGCCGTGGCATCGGCCTTGAGGTCCATGCTGATTCGGGCCGCCTGCCAGGCCCCGATGCTCAGCAGCGCCGTGGCAGCCAGCAGCCAGAAGGACCAGCGCTTGGACTTTGGTGAGGTCACAGTTGGGGCAATGGCCGTGGTTGGAGGGTGGGAAATTGTCCCGGCAGGTGATAGTCCGGCTCGCCGTCCGAGAGCTTTGCTGCGGTGAGGAATTTCTGGTCCGGCGAGCTCAGGATGAAGGTCACATTTCCACGCGTTTCCGGGCCGTAGTTGATCCGGGCCCTGAGGATGTCCAGTGGGATCGCCAGCGCGGCGACCCACGAACCATCCTCCGCCAGCTCCGCGAAGGCGCCCACCTCCGGCATCTGGAAGTCCTCCTCCTGGTCCCGCACCCGCGGCGCGGTGAATTCGCATGACCACCAAGCCCCGTTCGGAGCGAGATTGAACTCGAAGTAGCGGCCGCTCACCGGGTCCGCCAGAAACAGCTCCGCCACGTCATAGCGCCACAGCTCCGGTTGGAAGCGGCCCGGCCTCGCGGAGGGATGGATCTGCGCCGGTTTCGTATGGGAGGCGATGAACCACAGCCGCTGCCCATCCTGCGCCAGCGAGTAGCCGGCGGCGGGCTCGAATGGAGTGCCGTGCCAGTCCTTGCCGATGCCCAGCAGGGGCACATCGAGGGCTCCCCATTGCAATGGCCGCGGGCTGTTGAAGACGATCATGGCCTCCCCGTTAGCCCCGCTGCGGGGTGCGGTCGAGCGGGAAGACGCGCCGGTCCGCAGCATTACGTGAAAAAGATCCTAACATGAATGGAAAACTATCGCCATTTCAGGCTGTATGTGGTTCATCCGCTTCGCATTCCAATGCCACGCCGACCCCTGCGCAACAACGGTTTCTTCGATACCATCGAGTATGTGGGCCCTCGTCCCCAGAAGCCGAAGAAAAAGCGCCGCTTCTTCGGAGGATGGGTCATCATCCTGATCGCCGTCGGCATTCCGTTCCTGTTCTTCCGCAAGCTGGTCCCGACCTTGAAAGCCGAACAGGAAGGCACCTCGCTGGAGAATGTCGAGCGCACCATCGCCAAGCTCGCTCCGTCCGAGTCCTTCGGCGACCGGCTCGCCGCCTCCGCTCTGGCCCAGACCCGCTTGCCAGGAGTCTACGACAACTCTGAGTTCAAGATCGACTACCCCGGCGGTGACGTTCCCGCCGGGAAGGGCAATGCGGAGGACGTGATCGTCCGTGCCTACCGTGGCGTCCACATCGATCTCCAGCAGCTCGTCCATGAGGACATGGAGAAAAGCTTCCGCGAGTATGAGCAGCTTTTCAAAAGCAGCGGCCTGAACACCAACGTCAACCACCGCCGTGCTCCGAACCTGAAGCGGTTCTTCGAGCGCAATGGCGAGACTCTCACCACCTCACGGAATGCCTCCGAGTATGCCCCGGGTGACGTGGTCCTGCTTACCCGCCCCGGCACCAGCACCCGCGGCGGTGATTCCCACACCCAAGTCGAGATGCACATCGCCATCATCGTCCCGGGGCCGGGTGACCGTGGCAGCGATGCCTGGCTGGTCCACAACCTCGACTCCGGGGTGAAGTGGGAGGACGCTCTCCTCAACTACCAGATCATCGGCCACTACCGCTACGGGAAGTAGGCCCCCAGGGAGCAAGGACATTCCTGTCCTTGTTTATGTAGCTCCAGTAACAGGGGAAAATCGCTGATAGCGGATATTTCTTACAAGGATGGAAACGCGGCAGGTTCAATCGACCGCGCAGCGCTGACTGGCATGGCCGGAAATGCCCTTGCTCCTTGGGAGCCATCAAATCATTCGGCCTGATCGGCCATATGCTGTGTCCGACCACTCGGCCTCTCATGGTGGAATTTGAAGATCGACCCCGGCGTCGGGCGATCCAACATTCCCGTGATCCTAGATATCAACATCATGCTTTCCTCGACCACCTTTGAGATTCCCGGCTACCGCGTCACCAGTCACATCGGCATGGTCCGTGGCATCATCGTCCGCTCTCCCACCATCGCGCAGGGTTTCGTGGGCGGCCTGAAAGGGATCATCGGGGGCAAGATCGGGGCCTATACCCAGATGTGTGAACAGACCCGCAGCCAGGCCTACGAGGACATGGAGCGTCACGCCGCCGAATTGGGGGCCAATGCGATCATCGGCATCCGTTATGACGCGTCCTCCGTGGAGCCGCGCGGGGCGGCGGTCGAAGTCCTCTGCTACGGTACCGCGGTGGTGGTGGTTCCGGCCTGAAAGCGGTTGTCCCGTGGGGATGGAGACGAGGGTTAAACGGACTGGATCAGCTCGATCCGGTGACCATCCGGATCGGCGATGACAGCCCGTAGTCCCCACTCGGAGGCTTTCGGGGGTGAAACTACCGTTTCCGGAAAGTCCGCCAACGCCGCAATCACGTCCTCCAACGAGGAGACCCGGAAGCCAATGCGGGTTCCCAAGGTGGAGAGCCCGCCGGGCACCTGCGGGTAGAGTTCGAACACCACGCCTCCCATCTCAGCGGCATCGTGTTCCGGCCCCTTGCCGTGGCGGTGGCGGGTGAAGGTCAGGCCCAGCCGGGTGTAGAAGGCGGAGGATCGCTCCATGTCGCTGCACCGGATGACCACGAGATTCAGGATTGGCTCGGCCACGGGCGGATTCTGCCCGTCGGCTGGGGTGATGGCGAATCGGAAAATGCCGCCCGCCGCTCCGGAACTCCCGCAGGATGAGCCGCCTTCGGGAAAAAAATCCGTGTTCTTTCCCCGGATTCGTGGTTTCTCGTGCCCCCGCGCCCATGACCTCCGCCGAGATCCGCAACAGCTTCCTGAATTTCTTCCGCGAACAGCAGCACACCATCGTGTCTTCGGCCTCGCTGATGCCGCAGAGCCCCGGTTTGCTCTTCACCAATGCGGGGATGAACCAGTTCGTGCCCTACTTCCTCGGCACCGACAAAGCGCCCTACGATCCGCCGCGCGCTGCGGACACCCAGAAGTGCATCCGCGCCGGCGGCAAGCACAACGATCTCGAGGATGTCGGCTACGATACCTACCACCACACGATGTTCGAGATGCTGGGGAACTGGTCCTTCGGCAACTACTTCAAAAAGGAAGCGATCCAGTGGGCGTGGGATCTCGTCGTCGAGCGCTGGGGCCTGCCTGCGCACCGCCTGCACGCGTCCGTCTATGCGCCGAAGGAAGGCGACCCCGGAAACTTCGATCAGGAAGCCTATGAACTCTGGGCTGCGCTGTTCGCCTCCAAGGGCTGCGATCCGGCGGTGCAGATCGTCCACGGCAACGTGAAGGACAACTTCTGGATGATGGGCGAGACCGGCCCCTGCGGCCCCTGCTCCGAGCTGCACGTGAACCTGACTCCCGAGGGAGATCCGAAGACCGGCCGCGAACTGGTCAACAACGACTCCGACCTCTGCATCGAGATCTGGAACCTCGTGTTCATCCAATACAACGCGGAACCGGATGGCCCCGAGGAAGCGGCGAAGATGAACGTTCCGGGCGCGAAGGTGAATGAGGACTGGCGTCGCCGGTTCGTGCCGCTGCCCGCGAAGCACGTCGATACCGGCATGGGCTTCGAGCGCGCCTGCTCGATCATCCAGAACACGAAGGGCTTCACCGACTTCTCGCGCAAGCCGAGCAACTACAACACCGACGTCTTCCGCACGATCTTCCACCGCATCGAGGAACTCAGCGGCAAGAAGTACGTGGACATCTACCCGGATCTCGGCGCGGACCGCACCAAGTTCGACGATGGCATGAAGGATGCGATCGCCTTCCGCGTGATCGCCGACCACCTCCGCACGCTCTCCTTCTCCATCGCCGATGGCATCCTGCCCGGCAACAACGGCCGGAACTACGTGCTGCGCCGTATCTTGCGCCGCGCGGTGAAGTACGGACGCCAGCTCGGCTTCTCCGGTGACAAGCCGCTCTTCGACGGACTTGTTTCCACGCTCGTCGCACAAATGGGAGACGTGTTCCCGGAACTGAAGGCCCGTGAGGCCGCGATCCGCGAGACGCTGAACCGCGAGGAAAATGCCTTCAACCTGACGCTCGATCGCGGTTTGAAGCGTTTCGAAGATGGTGCCGTTTCGCTTTCAGAAGGCGCGGTGTTCTCCGGCGATCTCGCTTTCGAGCTCTACGATACTTTTGGTTTCCCGGTCGATCTTACCGCACTCCTTTGCACCGAGCGTGGCCTGAAGCTGGATGAAGACCGTTTCAAGGTGCTCATGGAAGAGCAGAAGGTGCGTTCGCGCCTGGCCCAGCAAACGACGATTGTCCGCGCCCTCGATATTTCCACGGATGCGGTCACCGCATTCAACGGCTTCGACTCCGATGAAACCGAGGCCACCGTTCTGGAGATCCATCCGCAGGATGAGGTGCTCTTCGTCATCACGGACAAGACCCCGTTCTACGCTGAGATGGGTGGTCAGTCCGGTGACACCGGAACGCTGGCCATCAACGGCACCGAGCATGAGGTTTCCGCCGTCCAGCAGATCGGCAAGGCCCGCGCCGTAGCGATCGCGTCCGATGCGGTGATCAAGCAGGGCGATGTCGTAACGCTCAAACTCGACACCACCCGCCGCCGTCCGATCGAGGCCCATCACTCCGCGACCCACCTTCTCCACTGGGCGCTGCACGAGGTTGTGTCGAAGGACGCGGCCCAGCAGGGTTCGTCGGTGGACGAGAACCGCCTGCGCTTCGATTTCAACAGCGGCGCGGTCACTCCGGAGCAGCTCCAGATCATCGAGGACAAGGTGAACGCGAAGATCGCGGAGAACGGCAACGTCTCGTGGAAGGAAGTCCCGCACGCCTCGATCAAGGGCCGCACCGACATCATGCAGTTCTTCGGCGACAAGTACGGAGATACGGTGCGCGTCGTACAGATCGGCGGAGGCAACAACAGCCTCGACGGTTACTCCATGGAACTCTGCGGCGGCACGCACGTCCGCAAGACCGGAGACATCGGCCTCTTCAAGATCAAGAGCGAGGGTGCCATCGCCGCCGGCGTGCGCCGCATCGAGGCCGTCTGCGGCAAGGCTGCCGAAACCTGGCTCGCCGAGCAGGAACAACTTCTCATCTCCGAAGCGGAGGCCGCCACCGCGAAGGCCACCGCCACGCTCGAAAAGCTCAAGCAGCTCGCCATCGAGGCTCCGCTCGCGCTCGCCGTGGCTCCGGCCACCCGCGAGCTGTCCGCGCTGAAGGCCCACCTCGAGCACCTCAAGGAAGTCTCCATCGAGGCCGAGAAGGCGTTCAAGAAAGCCCAGGCCCGCGCCGCCGCCCAGCAGGCGGATGCCGAGCTGGCGGAACTCATCGACGCCGGTCAGCCGATCGTCCGAACCTTCGAAGCGGATGCCTCGCTGGTGCAGGAGCTCCTCAATGGCCTGAAGAAAAAGAATTTCGGCGAAGCAGCCTTCTTCATCGTCGATGACGGCGAAAAGCTCCAGCTCGCGACCTACTGCGGCGATGCGGCCCAAGCCCGCGGCCTCAAGGCCGGCGACCTCCTCCGTGACCTCGCGGCCCTCGCAGGCGGCAAGGGCGGCGGCAAAGCCGATCAAGCCCGCGGCGGTGCCCCCGAGCGTGAGAAGATCGCCGAACTCGAAGCCGCTGCAAAAGCCAAGCTCTGACTGGGAGCACGGACATTCCTGTCCGTGTTTCTGGAAGTTCCGGTCTCTGCTTGGCAGATGAGGACGTCATTGCTCTTCTTTTGGAATGAATCCGAGCATCCGTTTCGCATCCATCCTAACATTGGGCGTGGCCTTCACCGGCTGCGAAAAGAGCGAGGTTCGGGAAAGCAACTCCTCTCTTCCGGCCGCTCCGCAGATCTCCGTTCCCGTAAAGGTCGCGCCTGACGGAGCCATAGCGACGAGGGTAAAAAAAGGGGTCGGGGAAATCTTAAACAAGAGTCCAGATTCTATCCGGGATAGTGATCGTTTCGTTCAAAATCTCGGTGCTGATTCACTGGATATAGTGGAGATTGTGATGGTCACAGAGGAAGCCTTTGGAATTGAGATCAAGGATGAGGATGCCGTTCGCATTGTGACCGTGGGCCAACTGGTGGAGTATGTTGAGGCTCGGTTGAAAGAAGTTCCTCTCAAATCCGTCCGGTAGAACTTCTCCTGATCACTGGATCAGGAGCTTCTGTCGTTCTGAAGGCGTTGTATTCGTAGTGACCTAAATTTGCAGGCAATTTTTCCACTGAGGGCTTTTCAAATCGGCCCGGACTTTCCAAAGTGCGCGGGCCCGAGTGACCGGGTTCATCCGTAAATTCGTCAAAAATCGCCATGCTCCAGATCAAGCCCGCGTCCGAATGCGCGTTCGACCAGATTTCTCTCGGTGAAGTGATGCTCCGCCTGGATCCGGGCGAGGGCCGCATCCGCACCGCCCGCCAGTTCGCCGCTTGGGAAGGCGGCGGCGAGTACAATACCTCGCGCGGCCTGCGGAAGGTCTTCAACTACAAGACCGCGGTCGTGACCGCCTTCGTGGACAACGAGGTCGGGCACCTGATCGAGGACTTCATCATGCAGGGCGGCGTCGCCACGGACTTCATCCAGTGGCGCGAGGACGACGGCATCGGCCGCAAGGTCCGGAACGGTCTGAACTTCACCGAGCGCGGTTTTGGCATCCGTGGTGCGGTCGGCAATCCGGACCGTGGCAATACCGCTGCCTCCCACCTGAAGCCGGGTGACATCGATTGGGACCACATCTTCGGTAAGCTCGGCGTCCGCTGGTTCCACACCGGTGGCATCTTCGCCGCCCTCTCGGAAACCACCGCCGCCCTCACCGTGGAGGCCGTGAAGGCCGCCAACAAGTACGGCACCATCGTTTCCTACGACCTTAACTACCGCCCGTCCCTCTGGAAGACCATCGGCGGCCTCGCCAAGGCCCAGGAGGTCAACCGCGAGATCGCGAAGTATGTCGATGTCATGATCGGCAATGAGGAGGACTTCACCGCCTCGCTTGGCTTCGAGGTCGAGGGCGTGGACCACAACATCTCCAACATCGAGACCGACGCCTTCAAGAAGATGATCGAAACCGCGGTGAAGGAGTTCCCGAACTTCAAGGTCGCCGCCACCACGCTGCGCGGCGTGATCACCGCCACCATCAACGATTGGAGCGCCATCCTCTGGCACGACGGCAAGTTCCACGAGAGCCGCAAGTACGACAAGCTGGAGATCCTCGACCGCGTCGGAGGCGGTGACAGCTTCGCGTCCGGCGTTCAGTTCGGCTTCCTCGAGTTCAATGACGCGCAGAAGGCCGTTCACTATGGCGCGGCCCACGGCGCGCTGGCCTCCACCACCCCAGGCGACACCTCGATGGCGACCCGCAAGGAAGTGGAAAAGCAGATCTCCGGCGGCGGCGCACGCGTTGTGCGCTGAATCACTTCAACTCCAGTGCTTCCACGAGCCGCTGTTGATTCCAAACAGCGGCTCGTTCCATTTCAAGGGTCACGTTGCCGGCACGGTCCGGACTCGCTTTTTCCACGGTATCCAAGGCGGTCCAGTGGCGGTCTTCGACCCAAGCCAGCACGATCAAGGTGGTGAACGTCATGCACCCCAGGGCGAAGTAGGGCAGCATGGCCCGGGTAAGCGTGCAGCGGTGGAGCTTGCGCTCCGGCTTCGGGCCGCGGCCGAAGAAAAAGAGGATCACCGGCCAGCTGAGGGCTAGAGCGGGCATTGTCCACACGAACGAAGCCACTGACTCGGAGACCCATGGTGCTGAAAGAGCGATTTTCGCCAAGCCGAACGCGGCCAGTGCCGTGATCGCGAAGAACCAGCCGGGATGAAAGCCACGCAGTCGCATGCCGAGAACCGCACCCCGGCGGCCCAATCGCCAACACACCATCTCGACGATAAGCACAATGATCGCCACCGCCAGAATGCAACTGGCCTGCTGGGAGTTCATGATGACTGCGGAACTCCAGTCCAGAGGGCAGTAGAGGATACCTTCATCTCCGCCGCGGACCAGAAGCTGGAACAAACTGATGGGCAGTATCAGCGAAACGAAGGCGATCAGCAAGTGATCGACCGGACGCAGAAGCGAGGCGACTCGTGCCGCCAGCGGGCCTGCGGACTTTCTCCAACGCAGGTGGGCGAGTGCGCAGCCGCAGAAGCCTGCTAGCATCACGATCAGACCGAAACGCAGCGAAAGGCGCTCGACCATGGCTCGCACAGCGAGAGCGGTCGGCTGCGTTTCTTCTTTCGAGGCGAGCAGAATTGGCACCCTGATTGGTGTGACCGGGGCGAAGCTCCACCGTTCCGGGGGTTGAGGCATGCATCCTTTGGAGCCGGTACCGAGTTGGGTCACTTGGGCCATGTGGCGTAGAGTGGAGTCACTGGGACGCAGCAGTTTCCCAAGTTCGATCAAAGTCGAAGGTACCACATTCGATTCACCCAGTAGGACCTTCTGGTGACCGATGGATTTTGAATCCAGCGCGATCTTGCGCAGCGTGGATTCGAAGAGGCGCGACAGATCTTCACGCGGGATCGTGCTCCGGGAGATGGAGGAGACGAGTTCCGGCAACCTCGTGAGACCGAGATATTGGCTATCAAAGAGCTGATCGGCCTCGGCGGATACGCATGACCTCTGCAGGGCCAGCTCGGGGTAATCCCGCGCGGGCGGGAATGCGGCGATTTGCCGGGAAATAAACTCATCCCGGTGACTGCTGAAGCGTGGCATGGCGATGGCAGCGCGTAGCTCGTCGATAACCCTGACGGTGGATTCCTCCATGCTGGTTCCCGCCGCATGGCCCGCTTTGGCATTGTTGGAGGTGCGTGCCTTGATCCACGTGACCAAACCGGCTTGGAATCGGTACCAGCCGTTTCCCGGATCGATGGCTTCCCCCGTTTTCACGAAATCCCCGGGCAATTCGCCTTCGATCCGCAGCCGTTGCAACGCATGGCGGCAATACAGCACCGGATCATTCGGGGATGTTTGCCAGAGGGATAGCCATCGGTCCGACGTCAAAGCATGGGTATTTCCTGTGATCAGAAGCCTGTTTTGTGATGCGACGCTGGCGGCGAGCTTTTGGCGGGCTTGCTCGTAGTCCGGCTGTCGGATCATCTGCCAGATGCGAGGAGGCCGGCTGGATATGACTGCGTTGGCGGAAAGAATGGCATCCTCGCTGAAAATCCCCGGCCACAGCGAGATGATGGCTGCTATCACGATCAACATTCGCCGGGCCAGTCGCCACCGGGCCGAATGGACTGCGGTCCCTTGCATACGACGTGTGGCCTCTTCCACGGAGTCGCCTTTCGGTGGAGGGATGAGGGTGCGGGTTTGCCCGAGAGCTTCCACCAGGAGCGCGCGCGAGCGCGTTTGCGTCAGACCGGCCGGGACAGCTTTGAGGGTGGCGGAGATGAAGGCTTCGTCTTCCGGAATCACGTTCCGTGATCACTTGGCGGAAAGAATACCAACCGTCGAGGAAAAGCCGGTCTCCGATTGACTCCGAACTTTTGCAATCTTGCCCACGACTCCGGCGATTTTGTCGATTAGGAGATGACCGGAAGGGAAGTAATATTCCCAACGATTCCATTGTCATGAATACCCGTCGCCAGTTTCTCAAAACCGCCCTTGTTGTATCGGCCACCTATCCGCTGCCGTTGCTGGCGGCCGGATCGTCCGCGAAGAAGATCCGCATCGGCATGATCACGGACATCCACAAGGATCTGGTGCCGGATGCGGACGAGCGCCTGAAGGCCTTCATGGCGGCGATGGACCAGATGAAGCCGGATGCCATCATGCAGCTAGGGGACTTCTGCCAACCCAAGCCCGCCAACCGCGCTTTCACCGACATTTTCAACGCCTTCACGGGGCCGAAGTATCACGTGCTCGGCAACCATGACATGGACGGGGGCTTCAAGCGCGAGCAGACCATGGCGTTCTGGGGCATGCAGGCGCGCTACTATTCCTTCGATCTCGGTGGCTTCCACTTCATCGTGCTCGATGGCAATGACCGTCCCGCGGGTTGGAAGGGAGGCTACCCGCACTACCTCGCCGATGACCAGGTTGCATGGCTGAAGGAAGATCTGGAAAAGACCAAACTCAGCACCTTCATCTTCTCCCACCAGAGCTTCGAGCGACCGATGTGCATCGACAACCAGGAGGCTGTGCGCGCGATTCTGGAAGCTGCGAAGACTCCCGATGGCAAGCGGAAGGTGGCGGCCTGCTTCAACGGTCACTGGCACATCGACCACGAGCGGGTGATCAACAGCATCCCCTACATCCACGTGAATTCCGCCTCTTATTACTACATGGGCGGCAATTGGAAGAAGGGTAAGGCGGACCCGGAGCTGGCGAAGACCTTTCCGCTCTACGCCTACAATGCAGGCTACAAGAAGCCGATCTTCACGCTGCTGGAGATCGATCCGGCCGCGGGCACGTTCGTCATGCGCGGTATGAAAGGAGAATGGGACGGCCCTTCCCCGCAGGAGCTCGGCTACAAATCCGACGAGGTGGAGAACGACTGGCTCAAGCCCTCCATCACGGAGGTGAAGGAACGGATCTCCTGACCGTCGGGATTTTCACTGGGTGTTGGCCGCGGTCATTGCATTGCCAGGTCCCGATTTCTCATTGGAAGAGGTCGCCGGCCCGCGGAGGACGAGAGCCTTCGCCGGGCGGCGGGCGGTGGGTGTATCGGCGCGGTAGACGATTACCTCCATGCGCATGCCCGCCTGCGCCGGTTCGAAGGTGGCGGCATGAACCGGCAACCATGATCCATCCGCAGCGAGGAATGCGATCTGAAGTGGTTTGCCTGCGGCTGGCGCGGGACAGAGCCAGATCTTGCCCGCAGCAAGTTCCTGGGTGGCATCCCCGATCTTGATGGCGGCGGTGGTCGGCAGCAGGTTGATGAACCGCACCTGTCCGGCGGGGAAGGCTTCCACGCTGTCATCGAGGATGAGATTCCGCGGGGTCTCCCAGGTCTTGCCCGGATCCCGCCAGAAGAGGGCGAGCTTCGGCTTGGTGCGAAGGGCTTCCGGAATGTCGAGCGAGGCCCACTTGGCCGACTTATCGAGAAGCGTGACACAGGGCGAGGGCGGAACGTGGGCGAATGGTGCGGGCTGGCAGAGGGTGAGGGGAACTGCCGGACATTCCGCCACCGAGATCTCATGGGGCGGCAGCGCACCCTTGTACGCCTCGAGCTCCACACGCCGGTCGCCGCGTACTTCCTGGCGGAAAGGAGGTGGCTCGCCGAGTGCGAGCAGACGCAGGGGTGGGCCGTGTTTGGCGGCTTCGGCCGGAGTCTCCTCCGCGTGCAGAAGACCGGTGAGGATGAGCAGCATGGACAGGGATGCTTTCATGGATCAGATGTCGGAGGGGTTCAGCCAGCGGAAGCCGGTGATGGCGAAGCGTCGGCCGAAGTCGCCGTTTTCGCCGGGCTTGAGAGGATTGAGGCCGGTGGTATCCGGCGTTATCGGATCGGGCAGCCGTTGCACGACGGCTTCGCACCAGACACGGGCCTCGATAGCTCCGGTGGAACTACGGGAATCACCGTAAGCACGGATGACAAAGGTGTCCGATCGGGCGCTGAGCTGGGGGCCGAGCGGCTGGAGGACATCCGCCTGGGTCAGGTAGGCGGGGGCACCCCAGGCTTTGCTCGCAGGCATGAGCTGGGGATCGAGGCGGGTGCCGTCGGAGATGTTGTCCTGAGTGTCCGTGTAGTCCTTCAGCTTGTCCCGGACCAATGGGTAGGTTTGTTCAAAGGGAGCGTTCAGGCCTGCCGTGTGGATCGCGGCTTCCAGCGCTCCGGCCTTTCCCGTGTCGTCTTTTGCAAGGCGGCGGTTGACGAAGTCCGCGAGTGAGAGAAACGGCCCGCGCTTTTTCACTTCGACCACGATGGCCTCGGCCAGACGGCCGACTTCAGCATCATCGAGCACGCGGCTCCCGGCCCAGGCATCCTTGCCATTGGGGGCGGATCCCGTCTTCCATTCTCCGGCGGGTGAGTTCAACAGTCGTGGGAAGATGGTGCCCTCTGCGGTGGCGCCGGTGCCACGGGTGCCCGCCAACACTGCTTTCCATGCGGCGACACTGGTCGAGTTGACATTGAATGCACCCTCGATGGCGAGGCGGGATCCGGCCCGGTGGAAATCGGAAAGATCCGCTTGCACCGAGGCGCCATCTCCCGCCGTGTTCACGAGGCGCATGCGGCCGTTCGGCAGGGGCGTGCCGGAGGAGGCGAAGGATTGTTTCTCGGCGGCGCTGCCGGTGGACAGGAAGAAGTCATCCCACAAACTACGATTCACCTCGTAGGAGAGATCGTGGACCACCGCATCGGTCGAGGGCATGTTGCCGATGCACCAGCGTCCGTAGAAGGCCCACTGCTCGGTGCCCTGCCCGCCGCTGGTGCGGCCGGATGCGTAGCCCAGCATGGTCTTGGTCCAGCCGTTCATGGATTGCTCGGAGGAACCGCGGGCGACAGGAGCGGAGCGGTCGGTTCTATCTTCCAGCCGTGGATCGGGCAGGGAATTGCCAACCGCGTAGGAAGGATGCCAGATGAACTCGGAAAGCTTCACATGTTGGAACTGGGCAAGCGAGGCCACTCCGGTTTCCTTCCGGGGCACGTCGAAGAGGACCAGCGGACCGGGGGACTCCATTGCCTGGCCGAAAGGCCACGTCTGTTGAAGACCGTCCTTCGGCACCGGCATCATTTCATCCCAGGATACCGCGCCATCGAAGAGATCGCGGGTATAGGCACCGAAGAACTGCGGGGCTAGATCGGTCACGTTCTCATAGGGCGTCCGCACCGCGTAGCTGGCGCGTGGGTTCCAGTTCCCGAGCGGGGCGATGTCAAAGTGATTGGTATTGGCCAGCGATCCGGAGCCGATCTTGTTGGAGGGCGTTTCGGTGAACCAGCGGAGCCGGAATCCATCGCGGGTGCGGACATCCGGTGTGATGGAAACCGGATAGCTGGTGCCGGAGACGGCGGGAATGGTGACCGTCGCGCTGCTGTTCCACTCCACAGGGAGCTCGGTATCGTCGCCGTATTGCATCGAGCAGGAGACGAAGGACAACTGCGGGAGGGTGACAAATGCCGAGGTGGATCCTGCGGAGCCGTTTTTCCACAGCATGCGGTAATCCTGTGCCTGGAGTCCGGTGGGCGCTTCGCGGAAGCGGGTCGGCTGGATGGTTGTGGTCGCGCCGATCGGCACGGTGAAACCCCGGTCCGGAGAGGGTGCGACGGAAGGTGACAACACGTTCGCGGCTGGATTCGAGCCGTTGTAAGCGGCTTGCTGTGCGGGAGAAAAAACCACACACGCTCCGGGCTTCAAGGTGACCGAGTTCAGGCCGAAGTAGAAGGCTCCGCCAAGCGCGCCGCTGGCCGCCCAGCTCAGGGTGCGGCTGCTTTTGGTGCCATCCGCCATCGTCAGCTCCACGGTCTTGCCACCATTGGTCTGGAGCATCAGCGAGGTGGCCGGGACCTGGAGCGGGAGGTTGTATGGATTCCAGATCACCACGCGAGGATAGACATGCGCGCGTAGTTGCCAGGCGGGGGAAGTCCCTCCGGATGATTCCGCCACGAGTTGGTAATAGAGCGAGCCTTCCACCAGCACGGGAGAAATGGATGGCGTGTCCACCAGTCCGACGGCCACCGGAGCCTTGTTGGTACCGTCAAAGGAATCGTCACTGTTGAGCAAGGGAGTGGCCTCGCCTTTCGGCTGCACCAGCGCGGTATTGCCAGCGGTCATCGTGTAGCTGGGGGCATACTGAGCCCATTTCCGCAACAGGCTGAAGCGAGGTGAGGATTTCTGGTGGCGGGTGTCGTTCCAGTTCGCGCCCTCACGGGTGGCCGCATTGGCATTGGCGGGGCCGGCCAGCCGATCATCATCGGCAATGCCGGGAGAAACCACTTTGCCACCTGCGGTCAGATCGGCGATCGCTCCGCTGCCGGCGAGATAGGCGGTGAGGTCGCGCTTCAGGCGTGCGTGCGTGACATCCACTGGCAGACCCAGCGAGGTGGTGGTGAAGTCATGGAACTTGGCTTTGACCTCCGCCTTGGTGGCGGATGAGGCGAGCTGGTGGTTGAGGGTGGTCACCACCTTGGACTTTTTCGCCTCTTCGATATTGAACGAGGCATCCACGACGACGGGTTCGTTTTTCTGGGAGACCAGCCAATGATTGTAGCCACCGTTGCCGGCATTGGTGGCATCGGGCTGCTTGCCGGTCCATGCATCCGGGAGGTTGATCTTCGCTTTTTCGCTCTCATCGCCGACCCACCATGCATATCGGCCGCTGGAGGTATTCTTCACCGGCACGGAAGGAGCCCAGACGTCTTCCTTGTCGATGCCGGTGGAAACCAGCCGCACCCAGTCGCTGCCGCGGCTGGCGGTGCGAGGATCGAGAGCGGGCGTTCCTTCCGGATTGCTCACCAGCCACGCGAGAGTATCGGTCCGGGGCCAGCCGCCGGTGGCCCGCTCGTCGCGCAGACCGCCATCGGCATCGTCCCGCTTCACCGGGGTTTCCATTCCGCCTTTCGAATCCGGCCTCGAGGCGATCCACACGCCGGTCCAGTGGGGTTGGTTGACGCCTTCCACTTCCGAAGAGGTCGGATCACTGTCGAACAAGGAGGCGGTAGCGCAGACCCGGCCGTCCGGCCCGAGATTTTTCTGCAAGGACCCGATCGCAAGTTGCAGCGCCAGGCGTGCGTTCGCTCGTGCGATGGCCTGCGCCGAGCCTGCGGCACTGCGGCGCAATTCAATCGTGGAAAGAGAGAGAAGTCCCAGCGCGACGATGGCGAGAAGCATCATCATCATGAGCACTGCTACGAGCGAGAAACCCCGCGCCCGGAGCATGCGCTGTGAATGCATGGCATACGCACGATATGTCATCATGGTGTCCGGTATGCCCGTACGAGGAGTTCATGACCATGGCGGGGTTGCTAAAGGTATTGGCGAAAATGCCATGGCGGAGTGACTATTGATCGCTGCCGCGCGGCCCGTCGTGGCGAAAATGTCAATGAAATGGGGAACATCGTAAGCGATCGGTGCTCGTTGGCTCCGTATGCTCCGGCCATGATGAAATGCATCGTTACCTGTCTGATGGCTCTTGCTCCGATCGCATGGGCCAACCCCGGTCCCGGCGATACCAATGATTTCCACGGCAAGCGTGTGCTCATCATCGGCATCGACGGTCTCCGCGCCGATGCACTTCAGGAAGCCAAGGCTCCGGTCATCCAGTCGCTTGCCAAGTCCGGTTCGGTGACATGGACGGCGGTTGCGGGTGGCGCGGAAGAAGGACCCACCCACCAGCCGACCATCAGCGGGCCGGGCTGGACTTCGATTCTCACGGGAACCTGTATCGACAAGCATGGCGTTTCCGGCAATTCGACCAAGCCGGGCATTTATCAGGTGGAGAAGGCTCCGCACTTCGCCAAACGGCTGAAGGAGACCGTGCCGACCGCTTGTGTCGCGTCGATCGCGAGCTGGGGTTGGATCGAGGACTACATGATCGCGGCCCAGCCGGACGTGGTGGATCATCATGCGAAAGGCTCCGGCAAGACCTACCCCGAGCGCGATGCGGACGTGAAGACCCAGGCATTGGAGTATCTGGCGAAGGACAATCCGGACGTGTTGTTCCTGCATTTCGACCAAGTCGACGGCGCAGGACACTCCACCGGATTCTCGACCGACAATCCGAAGTACATGGCGGCGATCACCTCCGTGGACGGCCTGGTGGATGATGTGCTGAAGTCGATCCGCAAGCGTCCCCAGTATGCCAAGGAAAGCTGGCTGGTGATCCTCACCACCGACCACGGCGGCCGCGGCACCTCGCATGGCGGTCAATCGCCTGAAGAGCGCACCATCCCGATGATCGTGGCGGGGAAATCGGTGCCGAAGCTCGGCGTATCCAAGGAGACGCCCGGCCAGTGGGTTGTGCCCGCCACCACCTTCCAATATCTCGGCGTGCCGGTGAAGGCGGAATGGGGTTGGGAGCCGGGCACCTTCGGACTTCAGAAGCCCGCCATCGCAGGCGGCGCCAATGACAAGCCGAAGTCCTGAAGCGGCTTCCCCCGTTGTCAATGATAACGGGGATTTTGCCAGCGATCTGTTACGGTATTTCTCGTAGTTTTGATCCCATGAAGATGAAACATCTCCTTCTGCCCTTGGGCGCGGTTCTATCCACCCTGGCGGCTGCGAACCCCGGTCCGGGTGCCAGCAATGATTTCCACGGCAAGCATGTCCTGATCGTCGGCATCGACGGCTTGCGTTCCGACGCGCTCCAGGCGGCGAAAGCGCCCGTTCTGCAAAACCTCGCAAAAACCGGCACTTCCACGATGAAGTCGGTGGCGGGCGGGGATTTGCAGGGCCCGACCAAGCAACCCACCATCAGCGGCCCCGGCTGGACCACACTGCTCACCGGAACCTACACCAACAAGCACGGGGTGGTGGGAAATGGCACGAATCCCGTCGGACCAACAGCCGGTGCCGAAAGGTGGCTCTTATCAGAGCAAGGTGGCTCCACACTTCGCGAAGTGGCTGAAGGAAGCGGTGCCCACCGCCAGCATTTCATCCATTGTAAGCTGGCCGTGGATCGAGACCTACATGATCGCCGCCCAGACACCTTACTTCGATGTTCACGTGGAGGCGGCTCCGGACAAGGACTACCTCGTCAAGGATCCGGAGGTTTCCCGGTTGGCCGCTGATCTGCTCAAGACCGGCAATCCCGATGTCCTGTTCCTCCATTACTCGCAGGTAGATGGCGCGGGACATTCCACCGGCTTCTCGACTGAGAACCCGGCCTATATTTCCTCCATCGAGCGTGTTGATGGCCTGGTGGGGGAGGTGATGAACGCGGTGAAGGCGCGGCCGCAGATCGCGAAGGAAGACTGGCTGGTGATCGTGGTCACGGATCACGGCGGCAACGGACGCTCCCACGGCGGACAATCGGACGGTGAGCGCACGATCCCGATGATCGTAGCCGGCAAGGGCAGTTCGGGACGTGGCATTGTGGATGAGACTCCCGGCCAGCATGTCGTTCCCGCCACGGTCTTCGAATTCCTCGGCGTGCCGGTGAAGGCGGAGTGGGGATGGGAGCCAGGCACCTTCGGTCTCGCCAAGCCTGCGACGGTGGGCACGCCGCAAGGCAAGCCGAAGTCCTGATCCGCCGGCGAAGAAGCACATGAAGCGGGGTTGGGACCACATCATTGTCGGCGGAGGAATTCTCGGCGCGTCATTTGCAGCGGCATTGCTCGCCACGGGGAAGCGCGTCGCCTTGTTCGAGCGCTTTTCGCGTCCGAACGGTGGGTCGGTGAGGAACTTCGGGCTCGCATGGCCCCACATCGCTCCGGATCTGGCTTCGGCGCGCCTGGGTTTGCGGACCGCGGAGATCTACCGGGAATTGTCGGGCGCGTTTGATTTCGGATGGGATCCTTGTGGATCACTTCTGGTGGCGGAAACCGCTGCCGAAGCCGAGGTGTTGGCGGATTTCCAGACCCGTGCAGGAGACCACGGCCTGAACTGCCGGATGCTGGAACCGCGTGAGGCGATCCGGCACCACCCGCGGCTGCTGCGGGATGGCATGAGAGGGGCCTTGCTCTTTCCGGACGCCGCCGCATTGGACCCGCGTGTCTTCGTTTCCCGCTGGCTGGAATGGCTCCGGGATCGCAAAGGGCTCGCCTATTTCCCCGCGACTACGGTTGTCGGGGTCGAAGAAGGCTGCAAGGTCCTCACCTCCACGGGGGAGAAGTTCAGTGCCCCGCGCGTGCTGGTTTGTGCGGGGGAGGAGTTCCAGACGCTGTTCCCGGAGACCTTCGCCCACAGCGGCATCCGTCGCTGCAAGCTGTCCATGTTCCAGACCGAGCCCATTGGGATTCCCCGTGGCATTCCGGGGCTCGCCTTCGGTCGCTCGCTCCGGCATTACCCCATGTTCTCGGGCTGCCCTGCCTTCGAAAAGATGCTGTCGGAGCCGACGGATGCGGCTTCGGATCGTCTGGGCATCCATCTGCTGGTGAAGCCGTCTCCGGATGGTTCGTTGGTGATCGGAGACTCGCACGAATACACCGGTCCGGAGGAACCTCACGATTTCGACTACACCACGGAATCCGAGCAGCTTCTTTTCCGTCTGGCACATCGCCATCTCCGTGGCTGTCCGTTTCCAGTGGCAAAGCGGTGGCTGGGCTATTACGCGAAACATCCGGACAAGCCGTGGATCGAGGAATATCCGCTGCCGGGTGTCACCGTGCTATGTGGTCTCACGATCGGTATGTCGGTAGGCCCCGCTTTTGCTGAACAGGTCGCGGCGGGCTGGGGGTGATTGTCGAAAATGTAAATCATCTGGCGATTTTCCCATTATGGCGTCACACTTCTGGTGTTTCATTTCTGTCCCTGCTCATGAACGTGCGTCTCTTCCTGTCTGTGGCTTTTTGCGCCTCGGGTTTGGCTTCCGCCGCTGAGCCGCTGCCGCGGTTCACGGAAGATGCTTCGAAGCTGCGGGTGATGCAGTGGAACATCCTTCATGGCGGTCGTGATGACGGCAAGGAGGAGGGACCGAAACGGGTGGTGGATGTGATCCGCGAGGCCAAGCCCGACATCGTCTCCATGCAGGAGACGTATGGTTCCGGAGACTTCATCAGCAAGGAGCTCGGCTTCCATTTCCATCCCCGTGGCACCAATGTCTCGATCCATACCCGCTACCCGGTGGTGGAGGACATTTCAGTGTACAAGGAATTCTGCTGCTCGGGCGCGTTGTTGGAATTGCCCGGTGGCAGGAAGATCGCCTTCTACGCGGTGTGGCTCGGCTACAGCAAGGAGATCTGGGAGAAGGGCACGCGGGAAGGGCTGGATGAGAAGCAGCTGCTCGCTGCCTGCAAGGCTTCCGAAGTGGACATCTTGGGCATTCTTCTAGGGATCAAGGATCGCCTGAAGGACGCGAAGTATGCGGACGTGCCGTTACTCATCTGTGGCGACTTCAACAGCATGTCCCATCTCGACTACGTGCCAGCGGCGAAGGAGCAGTATGGATTCGCCATTGCCTGGCCCACCAGTTCCATCATCACCGAGGCAGGATTCACCGATTCCTACCGGGAACTCCACCCGGTGGTGGATCGCATGAAGGACCGCACCTGGTCGCCGCGCTTTCCGGAGCAGCAGCAGGACCGCATCGATTACATCTACTACAAAGGCCGTCAATTGAAGGCGCTGTCCTGCGTGATTGATGAGAAGCACCCCGTGAAGTTCCCGTCCGATCATTCCGCTCTGATCACCGATTTCCAGCTCCGCTGAATCCTCTTATCCATCTTCCTTTGATTACTTCCGTTTCCGATTTGAATGCTGGTAGCACCACCGGCTCGCTGGGCGAGTCCCATGTCACCGCGATCCTGCAACGTGTGGACGCCACCCGGCAGGCGATTCTTGCCACGGGCGGGCCGGGCGGTGGTCCTCTGGACCCGGAAAGTTGCCTGTTCCTCTGCTTCTGGGACTTCGATGGCACGATCCTCAAAGGGGACTGCTGCGAGGGACACGCGGAAGGGGGTCGCATGATCTATACCGGGCTGATCGAGGAGATCATCCGCGCCGGCCTGGCGAAGGGATATCCGGCGTCCGACCAAGGCGTCGCGAAAGGCATTGCGGATTACCGCCGCACGGAGCGCGAGCTCGGATCCGGAACCGCCTACGCGTTCCTCGCCCAGATGCTGGATGGTGCGCGTGAAGAGGACGTGCATGCACTTGCGGCCCGGCATTTCCGCACCGCGCAGATGGATCACGTGTTCGACTCGTCCTTCCGGATCATCGAAGGCCTCCAGGCGATGGGCGTGGTCGTGCATGTGGTATCCGCCAGCCCGGATGTTTTCATTCAGCCGATCGTGGCGGAGTTGGGTTTGGATGCCGCGTGCTGCCGCGGCATCCGCACGGAGATTCACGATGGCCGGATCTCATCGCGACTGGAGCACCCGGTCACGTATGGCAGTGGGAAGACGGCGGCGGTCATGGAGGATGTGGTGCGTACGCGCTACGAGCATCCGGACAAGCAGGTCTTCATCCTAGCGGGTTTCGGCAACAGCCACCATACGGACGGACCATTTCTCGATCACATCGCCGCACAGAATCTGCCTGCGGGCGAGCCGCTCGCGGTGATGATCAACGAGCAGCCGAAGGAGCGGCCGTTTTTCCACGTGAGCCAGCGCGCTGTTCGCAGCGGATTGTCACGATCCTGACAATAAGGTTCCGTGCTGCTTGCGATACGGCCAGCAGATCTTGCGGAATGACCATTGTGGATGAAGGGCTCTGAGGAGCAGGATGCGATTCTACCCAAAGCGCTTCCTCCTCATTATGAAACCTCTCCGCCTTGTCTCTCTTCTACTGCTCGGGTCGGCGGCTTCTTACGCGGCCAACCTCACCTGGGATAGCAATTCAGTCACCGACGGATCCCAAGACGGATCCGGAACGTGGGACACCACGACCCCCAACTGGAACAACGGTTCCGGCAGTGTCGCATTCACCAGTGGTGACAATGTCACCATCGGCGCCGCATCCGCATCGACCGCAGCCTACACGGTGACTCTGGCGACCTCCACCAGCGCCGGCACCATCACCTGGGCGAACACCGGAGCCTTCCCCCGCTACACGATCGATCTCGGAGGCAATACCCTTACGGCCACTGGCCAGATCTCGTTCAACGCCCAGTCGAGTTCCTATTCCACCGCTTTCAGCAACGGCACCGTTGCTCTGCGCAAGACCGGATCCACCCAGGCTTCCCCGGATATCTTTTTTGATCCCAATGATGGAACGGACTGGGGTGTCGTTGTCACCGCCACCACGGATGTGGGAACCGGCAGCCGCTACGTCCGAGGAACGCCCCAGCGCAACGATCTCGCACGTTACTCGGGAGATCTTCGTTTTGACGGACCGATCACAGGCTCCGCCAATCTTTTCTTTTCCGGCACGGGCGTGGATAGCAGCCATAACGTGCACTACGTCTTGAATGCCGCGAACACCGGCTTCACGGGCGGGGTGACGTTGAACGGAAACACCGACCTTGCACTGACGAAAGCCACGGCGCTGTCTTCCGCCAACAATGTGACCTTTGATGCGGGCTCCGTCCGGGCGTCCTTGTTCTTGTTCGGACAGAGCGTAACCATCGGCAATCTGTTTGATACAGGAGCAGGCACCCGTTGGATCCGCAATGGCTCGCTCAGTGCCACCAGTGGTGGCACCGGCACAAGCGTCTCCGCCTCCAATGGAGTTGTATCGTTGGGGGTGAACGCGGACTCCGTGCTGACCATCACCCAGACCACCGCCGCAACCTTCGGCGGTATTATTTCCGATGGTGGCAATGACAATGCGCTGGGTGCCACCGGCACCTACCGCACTCTCGGCATCATCAAGGATGGAGCGGCCGCGCTCACGCTTTCGAGTGCCAATACCTTCACCGGGGATGCGGTCGTCCGGGCGGGAAGCCTTGTGCTGACCAACAGCGCCGCTCTCGGCGGTGCGAACCTGGCGAACACGACCGCAGGTTCCGCGATCTTCGATTCTTCCGTCACCAGCCATGCCTTCACTCTCGGTGGCCTGAAGGATGCGGCTTCTCCCGCGACCCCGGCGGGTGTTGTTCTTCAGGACAGCGCAGCGACCGCCATTGTTCTCACCATCGGTGGCAACAATGCCACGGTCTCCTTCACCGGCGGAGTCACCGGCCCGGGTAGCCTGACCAAGACCGGCACTGGCATCCAGACACTCGGCGGAACGAATACCTACAGCGGTGGCACCACCATTGCAAATGGTGGGTTGGGTTTCACCACGGGGCTTGGCACCGGTGCGATCACCGTGAACGCACCGACCGGCACCACGTTCCTGACAGCTGCCACCACCGCCGCCGTCAGCCTTCCGAACAACATCACGCTGGCGTCTCCGGCTGCCGCTGCGACCTACACGCTGGTGAAGAATACGTCCGGCCAGACCACCGGAACGCAGTTCGAGCTCGCGGGCGTGATCAGTGGAGGCAATGCGAACCATACGCTGCTCCTCAACACCAACACGTCCGGGGACAATAGTTCGACGTTCCGTTTTGCCGGGGTGAATACCTTCCGCTCCACGATCAATATGAACCGTGGCGGAGTCATCGTGGCGAACACCAGTTCGCTGGGTGATCCGGCGAACCAGATCATCATCAATAGCAACGGCAATACGACTCTTGGCGACCTCCGCTTCGAGCTCGGCATGACGCTTCCCAACCCGGTTCAGTTCGCCATCCAGTCCCCGGTGAGCACCGGTGCCAATGATGTCGAGTTCTCCGGCGTGCTTTCGGGCGTGGGTGGTCTCACCAAACTCGGCACGGGCAAGCTGACTCTCAGCGGCACGGGCGGCTATTCCGGCGCCACCACGATTTCGGTGGGCACGTTGCAGGTGGGCACTGGCGGCGTGAACGCTCCCTTCGGAGCGGGCAACGTTACCAACAATGGCGCCCTCGTCTTCAATACCACCACGGATATCACCTCCGCGGGCACGGTGGCAGGCACGGGGTCGATCACGAAGAACGGCTCGAATGCCGTGACCTTCAATGGAGCGATGACCCTCAGTGGTGGCCTTGATCTGAACGCGGGCACCTTGAATGCGGCCGGCGGCTGGACAGGTGGCGGCGCGTTGAATTTGGCCGCAGGCACCTTCAAATTCGGATCTTCCGGCAGTCCGGTGGGCACCGTTTCGGCTGCTTCGCTCAACCAGACCGGAGCCACGCTGTCCATGGATATCTCCGGTGCAACCGGGGACACCATCAATCTCACGGGTGATTACACCGCGGCCTCCGGGGGGATCACAGTGAACGTGCTGGCTGCCCCGACCACGGGCGTGCCCTACACCTTGGTCAATTACGGCGGCACGCTCAGCGCGCATCCTTCCATCACGGTCAATGGTCTCGGCGGCAGCCGTCTCGGCTATGAGATCGATTACGGCAGCGGCACGGCGGGAGCCATCACCATCACCTTCGTCGGGATCTCAGGCAATCTCACCTGGACGGGGCAAGGAGGCAGCGCGTGGGATCTCACCACCGCCCACTGGTACAACGGGTTCTCGTTTGATACCTATTTCCAGCAGGACAACGTCACCTTCGACGATCAGGCGAATCCGGGCACGGATCAGGTGACCCTGAACTTCGCCGCGACGCCGGGAATCGTGACCTTCGCGAACAATGACTTCCATTATGTGTTGTCCGGCACCGGTTCGATCAGCGGTGGTGCCATCCTGGTGAAAACAGGCACCGGCACCGCCGTGCTGGCCACCAACAACGACTATACCGGCACGACTTCGGTCAATGGCGGCACATTGCAGATTGGCGATGGCGGCACTTCCGGCACGCTCGGTAGCGGAGCGGTTTCCGTGCTGACGAATCTCTCGTTCAAGCGCTCGGATACATTGTTGTTCGGCAATACGGTGACGGGAGCCGGCACGATTTCGCAGGATGGCACCGGGACTCTGGTGATCACCGGCGGCTTTCAGCAGGCAGGAGACGTCACGGTTTCAGCAGGCACGCTCCAGATCGGCAACGGCGGAACGACCGGCAGCATCGCCACGGCGAACATCGTCAACAACGGGGCTCTGGTGATCAACCGCTCCGATGCCCTGACATTCGCCAACGCGATTTCCGGTAGCGGCTCGCTGACCAAAATCGGCACCACTACGCTCACGCTCACGGGAACAAACACCTACTCGGGAGGCACCTATCTCTCAGGGGGGGCCATCAGCGTCGCGGATGGGAGCCGCCTTGGCACCGGAACCATTCACGAAACCGCGCCTTCCAATCTGAATGTGACCAGCGCCTCGGCAGCGACGGTGGCGAACAATCTCGAACTCGGCACGACCACGGGTACTTACCGGCTGGTCAAGACTTCCACCAGCACCAGCGGGGGCACGCCACTGGCCATGACCGGAACCATCTCCGGAGGTGGAGCAGGTGTGATCCTGCTGTTCGATGTCAGCCTGATCAATGACAACACGACCTCGGTGGTTCTGTCCGGGAGCAATACCTTCACCGGGCAGATGACGATGAACCGTGGTGTGTTGGAGATCGCCGGGCCGAATGCTCTCGGCAATCCGGCGAACCTGCTGCTCCACGACACCTACAACAATGCCACGCTCGGCGACCTCCGCTTCAGCGGCGGCAGCTATACGGTGGCGAATCCGATCTCGCTCAGCTTCGCCGACCACACCCTGCTGGTGGATGGCACCGATGCGATCAACCTGACCGGCACGGTCTCCCAGAACGGCACCACCGCACGGGCCCTCAACAAGATCGGCACGGGCAAGCTCACGCTGTCCAATGCGGCGAATACCTATACGGGAGCCACGGTGATCAAAGCCGGCACGCTCGCAGTGGATGGCACGCTTTCCACGGCGACGGGCACGGTGACCGCGCAGGTGGGAACGGTTCTCACCGGATCGGGAACCATCAACCGGCCTGTTTCGGTCAGCGGAACACTGGCTCCAGGTGAAGGCGTGGGGACCTTGACGGTGGGGAACACGACCACCTTCGCGGCAGGATCCACCTATTCGCTGCAGATCGGTGATTGGACCGGCTTGGCGGGCGCGGGATACGACCAGCTGGCTTCGAATGCCGTGGCCATCACCGCCACCAGCGCTTCGAAGTTCACGGTGAACGTGGATGCCTCCGCGATGGCGAATTTCACGGATGGCAGCAAGACTTTCGTGATCGCCACCGGCACGCAGACAGGTTTGGTCGCGGACAACTGGACGGTGACCACCACCGGATTCAGCGGCGCGGGCACCTGGAAGCTGCAGGTCAATGGCAGCCAGCTCGAACTGGTCTATTCGCTGGGCACCCCCTATGACAACTGGGCAAGCAGCTTTGGTTCGCTGCCTTCCGACAAGCGGGGCCCGCTCGATGATTACGACAACGACGGTGTTCCGAACCTGCTGGAATACGTGCTCGGCGGAAATCCGACGATCGCGGACGGTGGCTCCACGGCTCCCGCCAGTCATCAGGCCGGTGGGAATCTGATCTTCAACTACACCCGTAGTAATGACTCCAAGACGGATACCACGCAGGTTGTGCAATACGGCAGCTCCTTGTCCGGCTGGACTGACATCCCGATCGGTGCCACCGGCGGTGGCATGGTGGCCATCACCCCCAACGGCAATGGCACCGAGACAGTGACGGTGACGATTCCGATGGATGGCAATGCCAAGCTCTTCGCTCGCCTGAAGGTGACAAAGAGTGGTTCCTGAACGGATTTCTCATGGATGAAACGAGCCGGGTCGGTGCCTTGCAGGGGTGCCGGCCCGGACTCTTTTCAGAGGATCAGACAAATGCTCCCGAGGGAAGGTCTGCGGGAAGCGTCACGATGAAGTTGGTAAGCCGCCCGTGCGGTGGATTCTCCAGCCGGATGTCTCCACCGTGTGCGCGGACGATTTCACGGCACAGGCTCAGACCCAGACCATAGCCGGCACGTACCCGCGCCGCATCGGTGCGGTAAAAGCGCTCGAAGATTTTCTCCCGCTCCTCGTCCGGGATACCCGGGCCGGTATTGGATACGGTGAGGCGGGCGACACCCTGCTCTTGCTCCAGACGGCAGGCCAGCGAACCGCTGGGGATGTTGAACTTCGCCGCGTTGTCGAGCAGGTTCAGGACCACACGTCGCAGCAGGATGGAATCTCCCTGGAGATGAAGAGCCGGGTGGATGTCAACTTCCATCGTGAGATCGCGGCTGGACGTGAGCAACTCCATGTCCTCGCAGGCTTCCTTCACCAATTCGCTGAAGTCGATTTGCTGGCGGGCGGGCACGTAGGCTCCGGCATCAAAGCGGGCCAGCAGCAACAGGCGTTCCGTGATCCGGTCGAGGCGGGAGATCTCCTCCTGTTGGCTGACCAGTTTTTCCTCGATGCCGTGTGGGAGATCCGGGCGAGCCAGCAGGCCATCGATCTCGCCTTTCATGATGGTGAGGGGGGTCCTCAATTCATGGGACGCGTCCGAGGCGAAACGTTCGGCTTGTCGCAGGCCCTTTTCCAAACGGTCGAGCATGTCATTGATGACTCCGGTGAGTTGGCCGATCTCGTCATCGACCTCAACCGCAGGCAGTCGCTTTTCCAAAGCCTGAGCTCCGATGCCCCGAGCGGCCTCCGTGGCTTCTCGGACAGGAGCCAGGTACTCGTCCGGCTACAATCCATCCTCCCAGTGCGGTGAGTGCGATCACCAAGGGCGTGGTCACGGAGAAGGCGGCAAGCAGTTCCAGCATTTGCTCCCGCACTTCGACCAGTTCATAAGCGACGACCACAGGGCGCGTGCCTTCATTGAATGAATACGCGCGCCAGAATCCCGAGTCGTCCCGGAAGGTCCGGGGCTTGCGACTGGCAAGTGCCTTGGCGACGATGCCGGAAGGGACCTGGGTGGGGCCATCGATACGGTGGTCTTCTTCCTGAACCAGGTAGTAGACGATGAGGGGCTTTCCCGTCTCATCCTGCATCAGCCATCCGCCACCGATGGCATCCGGCTTGCGGACTTTCTCAAGCTGGCTGGATTCCGCATGTATGGAGATGTCGGCCAGTTCCATCTGCTCGGAGTACAGGCTCACGAGAGTGCCGATGGAGAAAACCAGTAGCGAGCAGCCGGTGACAGCCGCCGACCAAGCGGCGATTTTCCAGCGGATCGGCAGCGGCTTCATGGTGCCTTGATGGTATAGCCCGTGCCGCGGATAGTCTGGATCAATTTCACCGGATGATCGTCATCCACCTTGCGCCGCAGACGCTGGATCGCCACGTCCACCACGTTGGTGCCGGGATCGAAATGATAGCCCCAGACGTGTTCGCAAAGCTGGGTGCGTGTGAAGACGCGACCGGGACTGGCGAGCAGGAACAGCAGCAGTTCCAGCTCGCGTGCGGTCAGATCGATCCGGGCCTCGGCACGTTTGACTTCACGGGTCTGGAGATTGATCGAGAGATCCCCACAGCGGATGAGAGTCGGGCTTTCTCCGGTGCGGCGGCGGCAGAGAGCCTTGAGCCGCGCGATCAGCTCGATCATCGAGAATGGCTTCGCCAGATAATCGTCCGCACCATGGTCGAGACCTTGCACGCGGTCGTCCACATCTCCGCGTGCGGTGAGGATGATCACGGGCACATCGTTCTTCGCGTCCCGGAGTTGCTTGACCAAGGACAGGCCATCGATCCCCGGCAGCATGATGTCGAGCACGAGTGCATCGAACTTGTGCTGCATGGCCAGTGAGAGTCCTTCGCTGCCATCGTGACAGATGGAGACGTCCCATTGTTGTTCCGAGAGCCCGGATTCGATGAAGGCGGCAACCTTCTTTTCATCCTCGACGACGAGTATCCGCATGGCGGTGGAGCTTGGGGTGCCGGTGCTGGAACGGCGAGGCGAAAGTCAGCCAATGGGAGGAGGAGCGTATTACCATTTCGTCATGTTCTAGCGCTCGCAGCAGTTGTCTGCCAACGGTGTAAATCCGCGTTGGAAATGGACATCATGGACTCACCGGAACCTGACATTCTCTCCACTGCCGTCCCGCTTCCCGGTGTCTTCGCGCCGGAGCGCCCGGTGGTTCGCAGCCGTGCCCATCGACGTTTCCTGCGTGACGTGCGGCGCGAGTGGCGTGGATTGGTGAAGGCTTGGTCCAAAGGAAGCCTGCGGTGGTGGACGCTTGCCGGAGTGATGTTCAGCCTGCTCATGATGTGGCAGGTGGATGGGCAGTCCCTCCAGCATGTCATGGAGTGGCTTCGTGATTGTCCGCGTCCGGAAGCCGCGCGCACCATCGCCTTCTGCCGCTGGGTGAATGTGGCGGGAGATTTCGGATTCACCGCGTTGATATTCGTGGTGCTGGCTGCGATCCACTCGGTGAAGCGTTCTGCATTCATCCGCCGGTTGGCGGTGAGCGTGCTGGTGTCCGCTTTGGTCGTTGGTGCTGCTGCCCGGGTGGTGAAGGTCGGGATGGGCCGTGTGCGCCCGCGCGAAATGGTCCGCCAGCATCTGCAACCGTGGTACTGCGCGGGACCTGCCTTGGATGCGAACTTCAATAGCTTTCCTTCCGGTCATTCTTCCTTTGCTGCGGCCGGGACAGGCCCGGTACTGATGACCGTGCCGTGGGTCGGAGTTCCATTGTCGGCCTTCACCTTGGTCATCGGTGGATCGCGTGCGGTGGGCATGTATCACCACCCCTCCGATGTCTTCGCCGGCTTGTGGCTGGGCTCGATGATCGGCTGTGCTTCCGGATGGCGATTGAGACGTGTGGCAAAACGTGCACGACGCATTGCAGCCTTCCGCACGGCTTGACCGGATCACGGAACCCTCGCCGAACCGCCGCGCCGGAATTCGCCGGGAGTGGTGCCGGTGGTGCGCTTGAAGAACCGGCACAGTTCATCCGCCGCGCCGAAACCGAGATCGCCGGCGATGCGGTCGATGGTCCAGTCGGTCCGTCGCAACTTGTCGCAGACGATCTGCGCGCGCTGGCGATCGATCTCTTCCTTGGGCGTGCGCCCCAGCACGGTCTGAAAGCGTTGCCGCAAGAGTTCACGGGATACACCGGCCGTACGGCACAGTTCTTCGACACTCACGCCGCGCTCCGGTACGGTGCCACGGATGAAACGCATGGCCTTGGTCACCACCTCGTCCGGGAGTTCCACCAACCCGGTCGACTCGCGCAGGGTCAATTGAACCGGCTTGACCAGCATCCGGGTGCCTTCCGGGACGACTTCCCCTTGCATCATCCGTACCAGCAGTTGCGCCGCCTGGTTCCCGATCTGACGGCCCGGGTAGCGCACACTGCTCAGGGCAGGCCGGGTGATGCTGCAGTGCACCATGTCATCCGCCACGCCGAGCACCGGGACATCTTCCGGGCAGCGCAGGCCGAGCGTGGCCAGCGCACGCACGGCGCAGACTGCGGAGATATCGTCTTTCGTAAACAGGCCGGTGGGTGGCTCCAGCTTGGCAAGCAAACGCCATGCGAGATCCTCGATCTTGGCGGCGCGGGTGGAGTCCGGATAGTGGGAGGCGGGCACCTCCAGCACCTGCACGTCATAGCCATTGCGGCTGATCTCGCGGCGGAAGGATTCCAGCCGTTCGGTGGAATAGCGGCGGTGTGGGTCGTGCCAATAGGCGAAGCGTTTCAATCCGAGCGTGAGCAGGTGGCGCGCCGCCATGGTGCCCGCAGCATCGTTGTCGAGAGTGACACGCGGGAAGACCGGGCAGTTGAGCGGATGCTCCGCGCTGAGATTCACCACCGAGATGCCCTTGCGCTTCCAAGCAACGGCTTCGGCCGCCGTGTAGCGGTAGACCAGCAGGCCGTCTCCTTCCCAGGATTCATCGATCCGCACCGGAGCGAGGTCGCCGCCGCTGGGTTGTTCGAATTCAAGTTCGAGGTCATTGCCGGACCGTGCGACTTCAAGGATGCCGGGGAACAGTCGGTAGCCGAATCCCTGGGACCAATCGATGAGACGCACGCCCACCCGGTATCGGCGTTTCAGTTCGGGCAGGCTGGCATTACGGCGTCTCATGTTGCGGCAGTTGTAAATTTGCCAAGCGATATTGCCAAGTTCTCAGATCGATGGGGGTGCGATACTTCGTAAATGGCTAACTGGTTGATTGGCAGGCAATTTCGGTCAGGCAATATGTCAATGTTTTAGGCGTTCCTGCCACTTCACGGTGACAATTCCGTGAGGTTGATTCGGCGACCGGTTTTCAAACCCATCTGTCATGCGCCCGCTCTTTTGTCTTTTCGCCCTTCTGTCTCTCCAACCCGCCCTTGCCGCGACCGTGGTCTGGGATGACAGCAATCCCAATCCCAACGCTTGGAATACCACCGATCTCAACTGGGTCGGAGGAGTGGCGTTCACCAATGGGGATGACGCGACATTCTCCGGAGCGGGTGAAGCCGTCACCGTGGCGGCGGGTGGCGTTTCTCCAGCCTCGGTGAGCGTGACCGCCGGTGCCTATACCTTCTCGGGTGGAACGATCGGAGGCACCTTGTCGAAGTCTGGCACGGGAGCACTGACCCTTAGCTCTGCGAATGCGTTCACATCGGTGGCCCTCAATGGCGGCAGCATCACGCTGGGAGCTGCGGGCGGGCTCGGGAGTGGTGCGCTGACGATCGGCAGTGGTGCGAACAGCGGCACGGGAAGCAATCTCCTGCACTTCACCGCTGGCAGCAAGGTGGTGGCCAACAACATCGTGTTGCCAAACGACACCTCCGCCATCACCCGCCGCTTTTCCAATGCGGGAGGTAGCACGGATGTCTATCAGTTGTCCGGAGTCATCAGTGGCGGCGGTAGCGGAACGACCTTGTATTTCGACAACGGAACCTCGGGAGACACCGCACGGCTGTTCCGCCTCAGTGGAGCGAATACGTTCACCGGCAAGATCCAGATCAACCGCGGCAGTCTGCAGATCGATTCGGATGCGGCGTTTGGAGGCAGCTCGAACGCGGTGACCTACAACGCGAACAGCGGATCCAAGCTGATCTTCAGCAATGCGATGACCTACACGCATGCCACCACGCTGAGCACCGCCACCGTCTTTGACACGGGAGCCAATGCGGTAACCGCCAATGGCGTGATCAGCGGCAGCAATACCTTTACGAAATCGGGCACCGGCACATTGACTCTTTCTGCTGCGAATACTTGGTCCGGCACCACGACCGTCAGCGCAGGCAACCTGGTGGTTACCGGCTCGCTGTCCTCTTCTTCCTCCGCAGTTACCGTCCAAAGCGGTACCACACTGGCAGGAACCGGTGCGGTCAACCGCCCGGTGACGCTGAATGGTTCGGTGGCTCCCGGTGTTTCAGGAGTCGGCACATTGACCACCGGCGCGCTCACACTCGCACCGGGGTCGGCTTACGATTTCCAGATCTCGAATTGGAACGGCGCAACCGGCACTGGTTACGACACAATCTCCTCCGGTGCTCTGACGCTGACTGCCACCACGGCATCGAAGTTCACCGTGCGGGTCAATGCCACCGGCATGACCGGCTTCAGGGAGTCGTCGAAAACCTTCACACTGGTGGCGGGCACGGCCGCGCCGTCCGGTCTCACGGCTGATAATTTCACGGTTTCCACCACCGGCTTTACCGGCACCGGCACATGGTCCGTGCAATCCTCCGGCAACAACCTGGTGCTTGTTTACACGGCGGGCGGTCCACCGCTGAATCTCTATGGAGGCAAGCATGTGCTGGTGATCGGCATGGATGGCTGCCGTGCTGATGCGCTCAAGCAGCAGGTGGAGGCGGGCAACGCACCGAATATCGCGGGTCTCGTGGCCAATGGCACCGTGACCTGGAGTGCCCACGCGGGTGGCGAGCTCGGCACGGTCACGCAGCAACCGACCATCTCCGGTGCGGGTTGGACCAGCATCAACACCGGCGTGTGGACGAACATCCACCATGTCGTGGACAATTCATCCCCACCCTATGACCAGCCAAACACGCCGGGGTCCTACATGGTCAGCCAGGCTCCGCACTTCGCCCGCCATCTGGTGGAAACGAAGCCAGGCACCTACGTGAGTTCCATCGCCAGTTGGAACTGGATCGAGGACTACCTGGTGGCTGCACAGCCGGGGTACTTCGGCTATCACGCCAAGGCGACGGCCTCCACCGAAGAAGGTCGTGACAGCGAGGTGGCCTCGAAGGCCGTGGCCAACCTCACATCCGCGAATCCGGATGTGATGTTCCTCCACTTCGACCAGTGTGATGGCGCGGGCCACACGTACGGATTCTCGCCCACCGTGCCGCAATACATGACCGCCATCCACGAGGTGGACGCGCTCATCGGTAGCGTGCTGGCCGGTGTCGCCGCGCGTCCGAACTACGCATCCGAGCAGTGGATGGTCATCATCACCGCGGACCACGGCGGCAATGGCGCCTCGCACGGCGGCCAAACGCCTCAGGAACGCACGATCACCTTCCTCGTTTCGGGCGGTGGCGTGCCAGTCGGTGTGAGCACGGCCAGCCCGGGCCATGCCGCGGTGCCAGCCACGCTGATGCGCTATCTCGGTCTCAGCATTCCGGCGGCTTGGAACTTTGCCGAGGATGGCTTCATCACCGGTCCGACTTTCACCGCGGTGCGCAGCGGTGGAACCGCGCAACTCGCGTGGTCCATGCCGGTCGCGGGCATTCCGGGGCTCACCGGTTTCGAGCTGCGGCGGAATGGTGCCACGGTGGGCACCTATACGCTCGCTCAGACCTCGGCCACCGATCTCACTCCGGATGGCGGCACCAACAACTATGAGCTGGTCCTGCTGGGAACTGCGGAAGCCACCCTCAAACAAACCCTCTTTGTTCCCGGTGCGAACCAGCGGATCTGGGATGATGCGAATGCCAACAACAACTGGAACACGGCCGCGGCCAACTGGATGGATGGCGGCGTGTTCGCCAATGGAAATGAAGCCTTCTTCACCGGAGCAACCGGCGAGGTAGTGACGGTGGATGCGGCGGGAGTGACTCCTGTGGCGATCACGATCTCGGGTGCAGGTGCCTATACCTTCAGCGGAGGTTCGATTCTCGGGGGTGCCCTCACCAAGACCGGTGCGGGCACGCTCACGCTTTCCAGTGCGAATTCGTTCTCATCGGTTTCGCTCTCCGCCGGTCCGGACAGTCAGAGTGCGGGTGCGGTGAATGTGGGTTCCTTCGGCGCGCTTGGCAGCGGCACGGTGACCCTGGCGAATACGGCGAACATGACGGCGTTTTATTTCGCTCCGTCGATCGGCACCGGCACCCTGGCCAACAACATCGTGCTCTCATCGCCTTCCTCCGCGGTGACCACGCGTCTGCTCACGGACGAGAGCAATATCACCGTCACGCTTTCCGGCATTCTCTCCGGTGGCAATGCGAATCAAGAGCTGCTGATCGACAATGATTCCAGCTCGAGTGATGTCGGTAAGATCCGCCTTTCGAATGCTGCGAACACGTTCACCGTTTCCCGTATCCGCATGAACCGCGGGGGGCTGGTGGTGACTTCGGATGCAGCGCTCGGCAATGTGGCGAATGGCCTGGCGCTCGATGTCTCCAGCAACATCGCGAACTCCGGTCTCGTGCTGGAAGGTTCCGTCACACTCGCGGCCACCCGTCCGATCAACATCCTGTCCCAGACGGTCATCGATACCCAGGCGACCGCGGATATCGTGAAGGGCGCGGTCACCTACGGTGACCAATTGGTGAAACGCGGCAGTGCGGCCCTGCGTCTGGAAGGTGCTGGCACCGGCACCGGCGGTATCAGCCTCGTGGAAGGCAGCCTCACACCGGCGGTGACGACCGCCTTCGGCACCGGTACGCTCACTGTCTCCACCACCGCAGCCGCGGGGTTCCTGGATGCCACGGCGCTTCCCACGTCCTCTACCCTGGCAAATCCGATCGTTCTGCCAGCGGATGCCGCGGGCGTGCTCCGCACGGTCGTGATGACCGCGGGAGCGGGCAAACAATTGGAGCTCTCCGGCGTGATCTCCGGTGGTGGCACGAACAATACGCTTTATCTCAATACGAATGCCAGTGGTGATGCCGCCGCCACCTTCCTGCTCAGCGGCACCAACACCTTCACCGGCAAGACCCAGCTCAACCGCGGCAGCCTTTCGGTCAGCTCGAATGCGGCTCTTGGTGCCGCAACGAACAGCCTTGTGATCGATGCGAATGTCGGATCGAAGCTGTCCTTCCTTGCTCCGATGTCCTTCACCCATCCGGTGTCCTTGGGCACGGACACGGTGTTCGACACGGCAGCCAATGCAGTGGATCTCTCCGCCATGATTTCCGGCGGCGGCACGCTGACCAAGAGCGGCACCGGCACCTTGATGCTCTCCGCGTCCAACTCCCATACGGGCGGCATTGCGGTGGCGGCGGGCACGCTGCAGGTGACAGGCACGGTGGCCTCATCCGCCAATGCCGTCACGGTTTCCACAGGCGCGACCCTCGGCGGCACCGGCACGATCAATCGTCCGGTAACGGTCGGCGGCACGCTCGCTCCGGGAGCTGGCACCGGCACGCTGGCCATCGGCAACACGCTCACACTGGGAGCGGGTTCCGCCATCGCCTTTGATCTCGCGAATTGGACCGGTGCGGCGGGAACGGGATACGATACGATTAGTACCAATTCGGTGAACATCACCGCCACCAGCGGATCGAAGCTCACCGTGAATGTGAATGCGGCAGGCTTGGCCAACTTCACGGAATCCTCGAAGAACTTCATTCTCGCTTCCGGCACCAGTGCTCCGACCGGTCTCGCGGCCAACAACTGGGTGGTATCGGTCAGCGGATTTTCGGGAGCCGGCAGTTGGTCTCTCAAGACCTCGGGCAACAACCTCGGTACTGGCCTACAATCCGGCAGGCATGTCCGGCTATGCCGTGTGGTCATCGAACAAGCTGTCCGGAGAACAGGACGCATCCTTCAACGCGGACCCGGATGGCGATGGTATTCTGAATGGCATCGAGTTCGTGCTCGGCACGGAGCCCGGCACCAGCACCACGACCGGCCTGCCGACCCTTCAGGATACCGGTGACAGCATCATCTTCACCTTCCGTCGCACCCATGAGGCGGCGTCCCTGGATCCGCATGTGGAAACCAGCGATTCTCTTGCTGGCGGAACTTGGAGCGCGGTGACCACCGGCATCTCGGTGCAACCGGATGGGGAGGACGCGGATATCGTCACGGTGACGGTGCCCAAGGGAAGCAAGTCGAAGCTCTTCGCGCGTCTCACGGTCACTCTGCCGTGATGGCGCATGCCGTGGCGGAACGGATCAACTGTTCCGCCACGTGCCGGGTGTGACTCCCTTCACGCGCTTGAAGAAGCGGCAAAACTCGTCGCTGCCGTTGAAGCCGCAGTCGGCGGCGATCTTCTGGAGGGTGGCATTGGTGCGCTTCAGCAATTCGCAGGCATGCTCCGCACGGATGCGGTCGATTTCCTCCTTGGGAGTGCGACCGAGTGCTTCACGGAAGCGCACCCGCAGGGCTTCACGGGAGGCTCCGACACGCCTTCCGAGCTCCTCGGCAGTGAGAGGTGCACGGGGATCCGCCTTGCGGATGAGATTGAGAGCCGCGCTCACGATCGGGTCCGGCAGCTCGACATGCCCGGTGGATTCACGGACGACCACTCCCAGTGAGGGGACCTTGATCCGGGTATGCGGAGACACGGCCTCACCACACATCATCCGATGGAGCAACTCGGCCGAGGCTTGGCCGATCGCTCGGCCGGGAAAGCGCAGGCTGCTGATGGGTGGCCGCGTGGCGTGGCAGTAGACGATGTCATCGGAAACTCCGAGCACCGGGATATCCTGCGGGATGCGCAGACCGCATTGGCGGGCCGCGCGGATAGCGCATACGGCCGTGATATCATCCTTGGCAAAGAGTCCGCACGGAGGTTGCAGGCGCCCGATCTGGCGTCTGGCCATCTCCTCGATCTGGCGTGCGCGCAGATTCTTCGGGAAGGTGCTGGAAGGGATGGAGATCACTTCGACCTCCAGTCCTTCCTCAGCGAGCCGTTGTTGGAAGCCTTCCAGCCGTTCATTGGAGTAGACCCGGTTCGGGTCATGCCAGAAAGCGAAGTGCTTCAAACCGAGCGTCATCAGGTGGTCGGCAGCCATCCGTCCGCAACGCTGGTTGTCCATGGTCACTCGTGGGAAGACCGGACCTTTCAGAGGTTCTTCGGAACTCAAATTCACCACGCTGATGCCGCGGGCGCGCCATGCTTCGGCCTCTTCCTGCGTGTAGCGGAAGACCAGCAGTCCATCGCCGTCCCAATGCTTGTCGAGCTTCACCGGCTCGATGTCGCCGCCACTGGGTTGTTCGAATTCGAGCTCGAACTGCACTCCGGAACGGATGAAGTCGAGGATGCCGCCGAAGATCCGGTTGCCGAACCCTTGTGCCCAATCGGTCAAGCGAACGCCGACCCGGAAGAACGGTTTCGCGGACGGATTGGATGGCTTTGCGGGCATATCCAAGGCATCGTTCGCCCTGCGTTAATGTCAATTAAATTGGCGGTTGGGTGACGGCGTGGAGGTGATGTCTTGTAAAAACGCCAGCGATTTTTGCATGACCGCCATTGCGGGACATCACGCGATGAAGAGGCTGCTACTGCTCCCCAATGAAACTTTCCCGCCCTCTCCTCGCGTTCCTCGGCTGCATGGCTACGGCTTCCGCCGCCACCATCAATTGGACGGATGGCGGAGATGCCAGCGGTGCTTGGAACAATCTTCTCTTCAATGCCCAGGCCTACACTGCTGCCGATGATCTGGTGATTGGTGGCAGCGCGGCCAAAACCATCACGATGGGAGCGGGTGTGACCGCTCCTGCCACCTTGTTGGTATCGAATACGGGCAATACCACCCTGAACAGCACTGCAGGAGCAGCAGGTGGCGCACTGAGCAAAACCGGCGCCGGTCGGCTGATCTTCACCGGCGGCGCGAACAACTTCACCTCCGTTTCAATCTCCGGTGGCCCGGCATCATCGCAGACCACGGGTGCGGTGGAGTTGAGTACGGTAACCAGTGGAGTTTACAACAGTCTTGGCACCGGTGTGATCACGCTGGGGAATACCTCGGCGATGACGGCGTTTTATTTCGGAGCCTCCGGCACGCTGTCGAATGATGTGGCATTGACCACCAGCAATGCCGCCACCTGGTTCACCGGCTCGGCTTCCAGCCGCGTGACCACGTTGTCCGGCGTGATCTCCGGTGGCAATGCTTCGGCGGATCTGCGGCTGGATAACAACACCGGAGGTGGTGTCGCTCGCTTCGTTTTCACGAATTCCGCGAATACTTTCACGATCAACCGGTTCGTGCTCAATCGTGGTGGCTTGGAGTTCACCAGCGATGCCGCGCTCGGAAACGCCGCGAACGATCTGTTCCTGGATGTCACCGGGAGCACCTCCGGCACCGGTCTGCTCTTCGGCGCGGATAATATCACGCTCAACAGCGGCCGCTCGGTGACTGTCAACACCACCACGGTCGTGGATACCCAGACCTTCAATGGCAGCCGCATCGATGGTGCGTTGACCTTGAGCGCCCAAATGGTGAAGAGGGGAACGGGCATCCTTGTGGTGAATGGTGCCGGCAGCGGCAGCGGTGGCATCCAGGTGGCCGCCGGGGGCATTCAGGTCGGCGCGGGAGGAACCACCGGTTCGATCGGCACCGGTGCTGTTTCGCTGGCTTCCGGCACCTCCCTCGCATTCAACCGCACGGATACGGGACTCACCGTAGGTGGTGTGATCTCCGGAGCAGGTACCGTGACCCAGAGCGGGACGGGAACGACCTCGTTGACCGGAACGAATACCTACAGCGGAGGCACCACCATCGCGACGGGAGCATTTTCCATTTCCAATGGCAGTGCGTTCGGAACCGGAGCCGTCACCGTCACGAAGCTCACCGGAGGAGATCTGCTGACCGTGGCGAACAATGCAGCAGTTACGCTCGCCAACAACATCGCGCTCTCCGCGCCCACCTCCGCGCAGACCTTCAATCTCATCAAGAACAGCTCCTCCGCCTCGGCAGGAACCCAGCTCAGCTTGACCGGAGTGATCAGTGGCGGCAGCGCGAACCACACCTTGTTCCTGAACACGAGCACCTCTGGCGACAATACCACCACGTTCAGCTTCGGCGGGAACAATACCTTCCGCTCGACCATCCAGCTCAATCGTGGAGCGATTGTAGTGGCGAATGCTAACGGTCTGGGGAACTCCGCCAACATTCTCAAGCTCGACGGCAACAACAACAACACGCTCGGCGACCTTCGCTTCGAGTTGGCAATGACGTTGGCCAATCCGGTTCAACTCATCGCGAGCCAAAGCAATATCCACACCGGTGCGAATGCCGTTGAGATGTCCGGGGTGATCAGTGGCAGCAACACCTTCAACAAGCTGGGAACCGGTTCTCTCACGCTCTCGGCGGCGAACACCTATTCCGGTGCGACGATCGTTTCCGCAGGCACCCTGTTGGTGAATGGCTCGCTCGGGAATGGTGCTGTCACGGTGGCTTCCGGCGCGACGCTCGGCGGCACCGGTTCGCTTGGAGGTACGGCGACCGTGAACGGCTCCCTCGCACCGGGAGCGGCTTCGATTGAATCGCTGAACGTGGGCAGCCTCAGTCTTGCTGGATCGGCCGATTTCGAAATCGATGCCACCAGCCACACGGGCGATCTGGCGGTGGTGGCGGCGAATCTTGCCTTCGGCGGAGTGCTCAATGTGACCAATCTCAGCGGCACGCTGGCTTTGAACGATGTGTTCGACCTCTTTGACTTCAACGCGGTGAATTCCTCCGGGACTTTTTCCACAGTGAATCTTCCTACTCTGGCTGACGGATTGGCTTGGGATACCTCCAACCTCTATACCACCGGCTCCATCGCCGTGGTTCCGGAGCCGCTCCCCGCGTTGGCGGGCGGCCTCGGGCTGCTGCTGGCGCTGCGCCGCCGCCGTTGAATCCTGGGTGTCAGATTCGACAGATCGGACTGCCAATTTGTCAATCATGTTGGGGTTTCTGTCGTGGACATCAACCCGGTCCGCCGCGACCATGATGACGTTTCATCCCATCCGTCCGTTCGCTCAGGAATCATGTCATTTGTTGCAAACAACCGGTCCTACAATCCGCCCGCTCGTCCCATCGCCGTCCTCTGCATCGACGGTTGCGCAGACGAGTATATCTCCGCCTCCATTGCTGCCGGGAAGATGCCCCGCACCGAGGCGATGGTGAAAGCGGGTTACCGTGGCATGGTCCGTGGCGCGCTGCCGTCCTTCACCAACGTCAATAACTCGGCGATCGTCACCGGCATGCCGCCGGCCGTCACCGGGATCTGTGGCAACTTCTTCCTCAACCCGGAGACCGGTGAGGAAGTCATGATGAACGGCCCCGAGTTCCGCCGCTGCGGCACCCTGCTCACGGCCGCTGCCGATGCGGGCCGCAAGGTGGCTTTCATCACCGCGAAGGAAAAGCTCCGCACGGTCCTCGGCGATGGCATCGTCGAGCGTGGCGGCATCGTCTTCTCCTCGGAGAAAGTGAACGAGGCGAAGAAAGAAACCCACGGCGTGGATGATGCGGAGTCGATCATCGGCAAGCCGCGCCCGGAGATTTATTCCGGAGATGCTTCGGTTTATGTGCTCGAGGCCGGTGCCGCGCTGGTCGAGCAGGGTAAGGCGGACTTCCTCTATCTTTCGCTGACCGACTTCATGCAGCACAAGTATGCGCCGGAAGCTCCGGAGAGCTTGGAGTTTTATGGCCAGCTCGATGAGCAGATCGGTCGCCTGCTGGATGCCGGTTGCATCGTGGCCGCCACCGCCGACCACGGCATGAACGCCAAGAACAAGGCGGACGGTTCTCCGAACGTGATCTACGTGGAGACGCTGCTGAAAGAGACCTTCGGCGACAATCTTCGCGTCATCTGCCCGATCACCGATCCTTATGTGGTGCACCATGGCGCGCTCGGCTCGCTGGTGATGGTGCATCTGGAAGATGTTTCGAAGGTGGATGAGATCGCCGATTTCCTGATCCGCCAGGATGGCATTACCGAGGTCTACAACCGCGAGATGTCCGCGCTGAAGCTGGAACTCGCACCGGACCGCATCGGTGACCTGACCGTGCTCTGCGGCCGCGACTATGTGGTTGGCAAGACGCCGGAACATCACGATCTGAGCGTGCTGAAGGGCGGCCTGCGTTCCCACGGCGGGCGCTATGAGGAGATGGTCCCGCTGCTGCTCTCCGAGCCGCTCAACGCCGAGTACGTCCGCAAGTCGCAGGGCGATCCGCGGAACTTCGACGTTTTCGATTTCGCCTGCAACGCCAGCAATTGATCTGCCATGAGCACCAATACTCTTGAAAAGGCCTCCGCTGTGAACGGAACCGCTGCTTTCACTCCGGTCCACATGCCCGCCTACATCGCCGGTCGTGCGGTGGAGACGGGGCGCACGCTGGAGGTCCGCTATCCCTACGATGGCTCCTTGACCGGCACCGCCACCCTGATCGGGCACGAGCACCTCGACGAGGCAATCAAGGCCGCTCTGGAGGGCGGCAAAAGGCCGCTGTCCCGCTTCGAGCGTTCCACGATCCTGCGCAAGGCTGCCGCCCTGCTCGCCGAGCGCCGCGAGGAATTCGCCCGCCTCATCACCCGCGAGACCGGCCTGTGCATGAAGGAGTCCCGCTACGAGACCGGTCGTAGTTCGGACGTGCTGGAGTTCGCCGCCATGGAAGCCCTTCGGGATGATGGCCAGGTGTTCTCGTGCGACATCAGCCCGATGGGCAAGCCGCGCAAGATCTTCACCACCCGCTACCCGGTGAATGTGATCGCTGCGATCACTCCCTTTAACCACCCGCTCAATCAGGTGGCTCACAAGCTCGCTCCGGCAATCGCCTCCGGTGCGCCCACCATCCTCAAGCCGTCCGAGCGCACGCCGCTCACCGCGTTGAAATTCGCAGCCCTGCTCTATGAGGCAGGTCTACCGGGCTGGATGCTTTCGATGTTCCTCGGCACCCTCGATGAAGTTATCAATCCGATGATCGAAGACGAGCGCACGGAAGTGGTGACCTTCACCGGCTCCGTGGAAATCGGCAAGGCCATCGCCAAGCGTGCCGGCTACAAGAAGCTCTGCCTGGAGCTGGGTGGCAACTCACCGCTCATCGTGCTGGAAGACGCCGATCTCGATCTCGCTGCGAAGCTCGCTTGCGAAGGTTCGTTCCGGAATTCCGGGCAGCGTTGCACCGCCGTGAAGCGCATCCTCGTTCAGGAAAGCATCCTCGAGGCTTTCACCGAGAAATTCGTGACTCTCGCGAAAACCTACAAATCCGGCGATCCGGAGGCGGAGGACACCGTTGTCGGAACCGTGATCACCGAGGATTCCGCGAAGCTGCTGGAGCGCCGTGTTCATGATGCCGTGAAGATGGGCGCGAAGGTCCTGCTCGGCGGCGGTCGCAAGGGCGCGCTGCTGGAGCCGACCGTGATCACGAACGTCCCGCGCGATGCGGAGATGGTGCACGAGGAAAGCTTCGGCCCGCTCGCTCCAATCGTCACGATCAAGGATCTGGACGACGCGATCAACTACTACAACTCCGGCCGGTTCGGTCTGAGCAGCGCGATCGTGACGAACAACCTGGAGGCCGCCATGCGTGCCTCGAAGGAACTCAAGACCGGCACGACGAATGTCAACGAGGTGCCCGGTTATCGTCTTGAGCACACCCCCTTCGGAGGTGTCCGTGATTCTGGTCTCGGCATCAAGGAAGGCGTTGTCGAAGCCATGAAGTTCTTCACCCATGTGAAGACCTTCAGCCTGCCGTGGTGAGTGTTCATTTCAAATTTCCGATCTCAAATTTCAAATCGCACTTTTCATGAACCTCGATCTCGAAAATCCGTATATCCTCCTCACCCCGGGGCCGCTCTCGACCTCCCCCACCGTCCGCGCCGCGATGCTGCGCGACTGGTGCACGTGGGATGACGACTACAATCTCGGTGTGGTCACGCCGATCCGAGAGGGTCTCGTGAAGCTCGCCACCGCCACGAAGCCGGAAGACTACACCGTCGTCCTGATGCAGGGCAGCGGCACCTTCTCAGTGGAAGCGATGATCGGCTCCGCCGTTCCAGCCGATGGCCGCCTGCTGGTGCTCGCAAATGGTGAGTATGGCAATCGTCTCGGCCGGATCGCAAAGGTGCTGGGCATCGATACCCTCATCCATGATTCCGGTGAGCTTGCTCCGCCGGACCTCGGCAAGCTGGATGCCGAACTCAGCGCCGACAAGAGCATCACCCACGTGGTCTGCGTCCATAACGAGACCACCACCGGCATGCTCAATCCGCTGGAAGCAATCGCCAGCATCGTGAAGCGCCACGACCGCTTGTTCCTCGTCGACTCGATGAGCGCCTTCGGCGGCATCCCGCTCGATGTGGCGGAACTCGGCATCGACTTCCTCGTTTCCTCCGCGAACAAGTGCATCCAGGGTGTGCCCGGATTCGGCTTCGTGGTGGTGAAAAAGGGCGAGCTGGAGAAGTGCAAGGGCAATGCCCGCTCGGTCTCGCTCGACCTCTACGATCAGTGGCAGGGTATGGAGAAGGGTAATGGCAAATGGCGCTACACCAGTCCCACCCACGTCGTCCGTGCCTTCCATCAGGCGATGCAGGAATTGGATGAGGAAGGTGGCGTTTCCGCCCGTTTCGCCCGCTACTCGGAGAACCAGCGCCGCCTTGTCGAAGGCATGGAGAAGCTCGGCTTCAAGTGCGTGCTGCCGCATGCGCTGCACAGCCCGATCATTACCGGCTTCTACAATCCGGAAGAGCCTGAGTATGACTTCATGAAGTTCTACGAACTCCTCAAGGAGAAGGGCTTTGTCATCTACCCGGGCAAGGTCACGGGCATCAACTCGTTCCGTATCGGCACGATCGGCCACGTCTTCCCGGATGACATCACCCGTCTCATCACCGCCATCGAGGAATCGATGTACTGGGTGAAGGAAGAGGCTGCTGTCTAAGGTTCCTCCACCTGAGTCTCTTCAATTGGACCGCGGACTTCAGTCCGTTTGGTTGGATGCGGGCTTCTGTCTGCACTCCAATTGAGGAGGCTTGGCGCAAACATCCCTTCCGTTCTCTCTGCCGATGTCCGTCCAAACCCTCTACGACAACACACCGGTTCGCGCGAGCTTCTCGGTTCCCCACAGCGAGCTTCCGAAGTCCGCGCGCGTCGTGATCGTCGGCGGCGGCATCGCCGGTACGGCTGCCGCTTACCATTTCGCCCGCGCGGGATGGAAGGACGTGCATCTTCTGGAGCAGTCGAAGCTCGCGTCCGGTACTACGTGGCACTCGGCCGGGCAGGTCGGACAACTCCGGGCCAGTTCCGCGCAGACGAAGGTGAACAAGGCTTCCGCCGAGTTGTTCGCCCGCTTGAAGGAGGAGACCGGTCATGATCCCGGCTGGCTCCAATGCGGCGGACTCCAGCTCGCGTCATGCGAGGAGCGCCTGCTCCAATTGCAGCGGAATGCGGCGATGGCGGAAGTCTTTGGCGTGGAAGCGGGGGTCATCACCGCAGAGGAGTGCCGCTCCTTCTATCCGATGCTCCATACCGCGGATCTCACCGGTGGTGTGTATCTGCCCGGTGATGGTCGCGTGCTTCCAGGGGAATGCACGGTGGCTCTCGCCGCCGGCGCGATGCAGGGCGGTGTGAAGATCCATGAAGGTGTCCGGATCACCGGACTGATCCATTCCACCGATCGTCGTGGCATCAAGCGGATCTCCGGAGTTGCCACCGACAAGGGTGAAATCTCCGCCGAGTGGGTGGTGCTGGCTGGGAACATGTGGATGCGGCAGATCGGTCTCGCCGCAGGCATCGACATCCCGGTCTATCCTTGTGAGCACCACTACGTCATCACCCGTCCGATCGAGGGTGTGACACGGAATTCGCCGTGCTCCCGCGATCCGGATGCGGGCCTTTATTTCCGGGCACTCGATGACGGAGGGATGAAACTCGGCGCGTTCAAGAAGCGTTCGAAACCGTGGCAGATCGGTGATGCGGTGCCCTATCCGTTTGCTTTCGATTTGCTGGAACCGGATTGGGAGGATTTCGAGGAGCCGCTGGCCGCGCACTTTCATCGTCTGCGCGGGATCACCCGCGACGACATCGTGAAGTTCGTCAATGGTCCGGAAGCATTCACGCCGGACAACAATTTCATCATGGGCCAGCCACATGCCACGGAGGGCCTGTTCGTGCTTGGCGGATGGAACTCGGCGGGCATCGCCTGCTCGGGTGGCGCGGCGAAGTATGCCATCGAGTGGATCGAGAACGGAGGAATGACCCTCGATCTCGCTTCAGTGGATATCCGGCGTTTCCTGCCATTCCAGAACGGCCGCAAGTATCTTCAGGAACGCGTCAGCGAGGTGCTGGGCCTGCATTATCAGATGGCCTGGCCGAACCGGCAGATGGAGACGGCGCGCGGAGTCCGGGCATCGGGACTTTACGACAAACATGTCGCCGCCAATGCCTTGTTTGGCGAGACCGCCGGGTGGGAGCGCCCCTTGGCTTACGCTCCGCCGGGTGTGAAGCCCGAGATGGGTTATTCGTTCCTGCGGCAGAACTGGCAGCCGTGGGCTGCTGAAGAAGTGGCGGCTTGCCGCACCGGAGTGGCGTTGTTGGATCAATCGACCTTCGCGAAGTTCGAACTCACCGGATCGGGCGCACTACGGTTGCTCCAGTACTTGTGCGGCGGCAATGTGGATGTGCCGATCGGCAAAACGGTTTATACCGGCCTTTTCAATGCGAAGGGCACCTTCGAGAGCGACCTCACAGTCATCCGCACGGGAGAGGAATCGTTCTACATCGTCACCGCCACAGCCCAACAGAGCCGTGATGCGGATTGGCTGCTGCGCCATTTCCCGGAAGACGGATCGGCCACGCTCCGCGATATCACCGAGGAGATGAACGTGGTATCCGTGATGGGGCCGAAAGCGTTTGAGGTGCTTGGCGCGCTCACGGACCTGTCATTCGCGGATGAGAATTTCCCGTTCGGCACTTCCCAACAGATCGAACTGAAGGGGATCCCGCTGCGGGCGGTACGGATCAGCTACGTCGGGGAGCCGGGATTGGAACTCCATGTGGCGAAGCAGCTCGCAGGCACGCTGTGGGATCTGCTGATGGAGGCGGGCAAGTCACAGGGGATTCGCCCGGCAGGCACACAGGCGATCAATACGATGCGGATCGAGAAGGCGTTCCGCGCCTACGGACATGAGCTGTCACCGGCGGAGACCCCGTTGGAAGCAGGGCTCGCATTCGCCATCGATTGGTCGAAGGACTTTCTGGGCAAGGAAGCCCTGCTCAAACAGAAGTCGGAAGGCGTTCGCCAGCGGCTCGTCTGCCTGGTGCTGGAAGAAGCGGAACCGAACCTATGGGGTGGTGAACCGATCTTCTGGGATGGCGAGCCGGCCGGTTACACCACCAGCGCGGCATGGAGTCCGACCATCGGTCGTAACATCGCGCTGGGGTATGTGAAGCGCCCTGACAAGCGGGTGCTTTCTCCTGCTGCGATCAAGGAGGGAGGCTTCGAGGTCGGCTTGTTTGACAAGCGTCACGCGGCTCGGGTTGTGACCCGCGCGGTGTGATCAGGGAGCAGGGACATTCCTGGCCCTGTGGTGAAGAGAGAAGACACAGGGACAGGAATGTCCCTGCTCCCTGGTGGTCAAATGGACCCCGTGTCCTGGGCCGCTTTCGGTTGTCCGGGGGCATCATCCGGAAGATACGAGGGAAGCCGTAGTTTCTTCACCGCTTCTTCGCCTGCAGGGGAGAATTCAGCGCCCCATGCCTTGAAGAACGGCGTGAGGTCCCTGCGGCTGTTCTTGGAGAGCGTCAGCATCAGGCGGTCCCAGATCGGCTCGGCTCCCTTGGGTGCTTCCGGCGCGTCCTTGGCGTGATACTCGTTGATGGTCTTTTTCACCGGTTCCCAGCCGATGCCGTTGATGAGCTGGATCCAGAAGGCGATCGAGAGCGCGTGGTTGCCATTGAGGTTGGTGCCGATCGCGCCGCGTTCCAGCGGCTTCGCCAGCACGGAGCGGTCGAACTTCCACGGGTGCTTCGGTTTCTTGGCCTGCACCTGACTCATCACATAGAGCGGAAAGAGATTGCAGGTGGTCTCACCCTGGCCCGGCGGGCTCCAGCCGCCCCATTGCTGGTTGTGGCCCATCTCGTGGAAAAATCCCCACAGGCCGTTTTCCAGTGCGGCGAGATCGGTGGCCTCCTTGCGCTTCGAGCCGGCCATCACCGGATAGCCGGAGTGCATGGATCCGGCGGAAATGCTCACGTCATAGACGATCCGCTCCACCACCGGCACCGGCGGCCCGGACAGTTCCTGCACGCAGGCCATGCCTTTCTTGTAGAAGGTCATCAGCGCGGTCGGATCCTCCAGCTTGCGGACATCCGCAGAGGGGACTGAGAGGGTAAGGGGACCGCAGCTCATTTCGGCGAACGGGCCGGGATAGTTGCGGATCTTCTCCCGCCATTCGGTCGGGCTGGTCTTTCCGAGCACGAACCACGGCTGCTGGACCACACCACTGAACCGGACGGGAATGGTCTTTCCGGTGACTTCCTTCGGCACCTCCAGATACACCGTGCCTCCGAAGGGGGACGCCACCTTCGTCACTCCGGCATTGAGGGGCCATGCTTTGGAGATTGAAAACGGGAAGCGCTTCGCCACCGATTTCTTGTTGGCATTGTCACTGTGGCAGCCGATGCGGACCTGCACCCCGAGCTTCGCGAAACTTTCGGGGACTTCCACGGTGATCACTTCCCCGGCCGGAGCGTAGAAGCCGGTGGTCACCCGGTCGTTCTTGCCGCGCCAGCGTGGAAAATCGGTGTTGAGATCGAAGCGTTGCTGCTTCAGCCGCACGGCATCCGCCGGAACCGCGCCCGGCCAATCGGCGGCGCTGGGATCGGCATGGATTTGCTCCGGAGGCAGGCTGTTCCAATCCGCCACCACCTTCTTCGCCTCCTCCAGCTTTTGCTGGTACTCGGGCGAATCCACACTCGCGGCAAAAAGGGCGGACGGGGCCACCGCGAGCAACGCAGAGGCCAGCAGGGAGAGACGACGGGAGCGGTTCATCACGAGCACGGAGACGGAGCCACCTTGGGTAGCCGCGAAAGGCCGTCGTGCCAAAGCTCCCGCCGTATCCAAAACTGACGAAACTCCTTCGGCAGCTCAGGGCTCCAGAAACCATCGGCCCTTGTAGAGCGTTTCGCCCTTCATGCTGACCTTCTTGTCCGGCCCCAGCAGCTCGAAGGAATCATTCCACCAGTTCCCGCCTGAAGCTTGGTTCATGAAGACGCGGCCGTTCTTCGGGTGGATGTCGATGCACTTCACACGAGCTCGGTCGCTCCATTGTGGATGAGGGCGGATTTCGGCCTGATCCCGATTGTAGAGCCACACGTGATTGGATGTCGTGAATACCAGATCCGCTGACGCAGGCACCGGCCGGAGGTCGTGACCATCGTCATCCGGGAGGGGAGTCGTTTTCTCCAGCACCAGGGAAGGGGAACTGCCATCCCAATCCTTCAGCGAGTAGCTCCGGAGCTCCTTGAATCCGAGTGCGAACAGCCGCTTGCGCTGGTCATCCCACACCAGGCCGTGCGCGGAGTGCAGCGGTGCTTCCCACAGGATCTTGTCCCCCTGCTTGGGATCGAACAGCATCAGTTTGTCTCCACCCACCGAAGAGGCGACGAGAATGCGGCCACCGGGTAATCCTTCAATGGAGTGCGCGTTCGGGACCTTCACCGTCCACAGGGCTTTGCCCGAGGGCATTTCCAGCAAGGTGCAGCCCCCACCGGAGGAGGAGACCAACAGCTGCTTGCCGCCGTCCACAGGCTTGCAGTCATCGGTGGTGGCGAATGTCTTCACCAGTTCCGCCGGGATTTCGGGATGATCCTTTGCCTTCCACGACCACAGTTTGGTGGGCGCTTCGGCAGCCGGATCGACCATGAAAACCTCGCTTCCGCCACAGAGGACGAGCTTGTCTGCGGCGCTCACCGTGAGCGGTAGGGCCAGGATGGCGAGTAGGAAACGTTTCATAAATGGCACGGCGTATACGTGCCGTTTCCCAGCGTTCGTGCAGAACGTCATTCACCACGATGCAGGGTGCACGGCGGCAATCTTTCATGGGTGTATAATATGCTTATTATCAATTGGAAATGCGAATTTCCGGGGTGGAATGTCGGGTGCTGGAGAAGCAGTCCTCAACCATCCCCAAACCATGAGTGCCATTTTGAAAGAAACCGTGAAGATCGGCCTGTCGAAGGATTCCCGCCAAAAGGGTGCCGATGCCCTCGCAGCCATCCTCGCCAACCAGCACGTCCTCTATCTGAAGACGCGGAATTTCCACTGGAACCTTACCGGATTTCGTTTCCGGACCCTCCATGCATTCTTCGAGGAGCAATATGAAGCCCTCGCGAAGGCGATCGATCAAACTGCGGAGCGCATGCGCATGCTCGGGGCCGTGGCTCCGGGCTCGATGGCAGAAATGTTGAAGCTGGCTACCCTCACCGAACGGCCTGGGGCGCTGGTCGATGGGGAGGAAGCTCTCAAGGCTCTCCACACCGACCACGAGTCCGTCATCCGGGATCTCCGTGAGTCGATCGACCTTTTTGCCGATCAAATCGGCGATGCCGGGACTGCGGATTTCCTGACCGACCTGATCCGGGCTCACGAAAATCTCGCCTGGATGCTCCGCAGCTTCACCGAGTGACTTTTCCCAACACTGTTCATCGCTCCGGCTCCAGTAGCGGTGCAAGATGCACCAATGCTGGAGCTGGTTTGCATTTTGCACTGGATGAGTGGCCGATTTTGCTCTCTGCTTATCCAGTCAACCTATTGATTCCTAAGCACTCCTTACGAACTCCGGCTGATGGCATGAAGGCTGATAAGGAAATTTCCGATGGACATTCTTATCGTAGATGATGAGCGCTCGGTGCGACAGGCGATCACCTTCGCTTTGGAGGCGGAGGACCACTACGTCGAGTCCGCGGAGGACGGTGCCACCGCCCTGAAGCGCGTGAAGGAGGCCTCGTTCCAACTCGTGTTCCTCGATCTCCGGCTTGGAGCAGAGGACGGGCTGGACGTGCTGAAGAAGATTCTCGAGATCAAGCCTGACCAACTCGTGGTCATGTTCACCGCTCATGCGTCGATCCAGACCGCAGTGAAGGCGACCCAGCTTGGAGCGTTCGATTTCCTTGAGAAGCCGTTCTTGCCCGAGCAGGTGCGGGCGATCCTGGTCAAGGCGGACAAGGCCCTCCGTACCCAAGGTGAGGTTCGTGAGCTCAAGCAGACGGTGGTGGCCCTGAAGAGCGAGGTGAAGTCGGACCGCGTCCCGCTTCACTTTGATTCGGAAGATCAGGAGACCAAGGACGCGATCGACATTCTTTTCCGTGCGGCGGGGACCCCGGCTTCGGTCCTGATCCTCGGGGAAAGCGGCACCGGCAAGAGCGTGATCGCCCGCGAGGTCCACGAGCGCAGCCTGCTCCGTGATAAACCTCTGGTCACGATCAGTTGCCCCAGCCTTTCCAAAGAGCTTCTGGAGAGCGAATTGTTCGGTCATGTCCGCGGCGCCTTCACCGGTGCGGTGAAAGACAAGACCGGCAAGGTGGCGACCGCGGATGGCGGCACGCTGTTCCTCGATGAGATCGGCGAATTGCCGATGGAGATCCAATCGAAACTGCTGCGCCTCCTGCAGGAGCGGGAATACGAGCGGGTAGGGGACAACAAGACCTTCAAGGCGAACGTCCGCGTGATTGCCGCGACCAACCGCGATCTCAAGCAGTGCGTTGCCGAGGGCACGTTCCGCGAGGACCTTTACTACCGCCTCAATGTCATCGCGGTCACCATTCCGCCGCTGCGTGAGCGCAAGCGGGACCTCAAGCAGTTTGCCAAACGCTATCTCGATCACTTCTCGAAGCAGATCGGCCGCACCTTCGATGGGATCGATGGAGCCGGTTGGGATGCGGTGCTCCGCCACGGTTGGCCGGGTAATCTCCGCGAACTCCGCAATGCGATCGAACGCGCGGTCATCCTGGCCCGGGGCAAGTCGATCAGCGCTGTCGATCTCCCGGCTCCCGCCCTGGTCACCGGCACGAATGGTGCGGCCAATGGTTCGCAGGACGGGGTCAAGGTGGGCGACCAGGTGAAACTCGATGACTTGGAAGCCGCCCACATCCGCAGCGTGCTGTCCTGGGCTCCCAGCCTGCAGGAAGCCGCAGAGATCCTCGGCATCGACAAAGCCACCCTGTATCGCAAGCGCAAGCGCCTGGATCTCGATTGATTCCGTCTTCTGATGCTACGCCAACGTCTGCTACTCGCACTCAGCGCGCTCGTCATCCTGCTCCTCGGAGTCGGGACTGCCGGGCTGTTGCTTTTGCGCGGGGCGTCGACGGAGTTCGATGCCAAGCTGCGGCGGTCCATCCAGCTCCTCAATGCGGAGAAGCAGCTGCGCATCGAGACCTCGTCCATCAACAGCCGCTACGTGGCACCCCTTGGATTTGCGTTCGCGCGGGTGCCGGAACGGAAGACCTACGATGACCATGCGAAGTTGCTGAAGGATGCCCTCAAGGTTCTGCAGGATGCGCAAAGCGATGATGGCACCGATGGCGCCGTCCTTCAGCTTACGACGGCATGTGAGGAGTATCTGGATTTCTACGAGAACTTCTTCGCCCGTTATCCCACCGAACAGCAGACCCGAGCGGAGGCGGTGCAGAATGTTTCCCGCCTGACCCAGAAGATCACCGATGCGTCCCAGATGGTCGGGAAGCTTTATGAACAGCAGCTGAAGAACACGACGGCCAGCCTTCGCGACCGCTCGGGGAACAGCAATTTCTTCGTCTTCTTCCTCATGATGCTCGGTGTGGTGATCGCCATCCTCATCTATTTCCATCTGGCGCGCGCCATCGTCGATCCGGTGGTAAGCCTGGCGCATTCGATCCAGGAGGTGAAACGCGGCAACTTCGAGCTAAGCCTGCCGGAGCCCGCGATGCACAACGAACTCTCCTCGTTGATTCCCGCTTTCAATGACATGGCGGCGGAGCTCCGCCAGCGGCGTCGGGAGATGGACGAGCGCCTGCTGCATACCAACCTTCAGAACCGCGCGGTGCTCACGGCCATCCCGGTGCCGGTGTTCGTCCTGCGTGAAGATGCGGGAATCGACCAGTTGAACCCGGCTGCGGAAGTTCTTCAGGCCCGCCTGGGCGTGGTCGGCCGCCTGCCCGCGACTCTCCAATCGCTGCTGGAAGACTGTGTCCGCAACCGGCGGAACTACATGCCGGACGATATCCGCGAGGCGGCTCTGTTTCGGATCGATGAAGAGGAACATTACTTCCTGCCACGCATTTTCCGCTTCTCCGCGGAGCAAGGCGGCGGGGTCTGGTGGGCGTTGCTGTTGATGGATGTCACCCGCTTCCGGTGGCTGGATGAGATGAAGACCAATCTGCTCGCCACCGTCAGCCATGAGATCAAAACCCCGCTCACCGGCATCCGCATGGTGCTTCATCTCCTGCTGGAGGGCCGCACCGGCAGCCTGACTCCCATGCAGCAGAACATGGTGGGCTCCGCACGCGACGATTGCGAACGGTTGCTCGTCACCCTCAAGCGCCTGCTCGATCTGGTCCGTGTCGAAAGCGGTGCCAGCCAACTCCAACTCCGGCCTGTGGATCTCGGCGATTCGGTCGAGCGTGCGACCCGCCTTTTCTCGAGCACCGCCCAGGAAAGAGACTGTGAAATCGTGGTCGAGAAAGAAGACGGCCTGCCGATGGTCAGCGGAGACTCCGTACGTCTCGATGAGGTGATTCAGAATCTGCTTTCGAATGCTCTCAAGCATGGCCCGCAGGGACAGCCGGTGACGGTGGGGTTGGCTTCACGTCCGGACGGTCGTTTCGTGCGGATGTCCGTGATGGATCGTGGTCCCGGCATTCCTGAAGAACTGCGGGGCCGCATTTTCGACAAATTCTTCCGCGCTCCCGGTCACAAGAACGATGGGGTGGGGCTCGGGCTCTCGATCTCCCGCGAGATCGTATTGGCGCACGATGGTCGCATCGGCCTCGTGGATCGTGAAGATGGGTTCACGGAATTCCATGTCGATCTCCCGGTCGCCAACTACCAGGATCAGGATGCCCATGAGTGAGGCCGGTCAGAGTCGTTCCATCCTCGTCGTCGATGACGAACCCACGCTCCGCATGGCCTTCTCCTTCGCGCTGACCGATGCCCTGACTGAGGTGGAGGAAGCGGCCGATGGCGATCAGGCTCTCGCGAAGCTTGCGCATCGCCGGTTCGATCTTGTTCTGATGGATCTCCGCATGCCGGTGCTCAACGGCTTGGAAACGGTCGCCAGGCTTCGTGCCCGCGGGGATCATTCGCCGGTCGTGATGTGCAGCGCCCATTTGATCGCGGATGATGCCTTGGCGGCGCTTCGTCATGGTGTCGTGGATTTTCTGACCAAGCCCGTCGAACTTGGCCGCCTCCGGAAGGTGGTGGGAGACGTGCTCCGACCGCAGCCCGGACTGCTTTCCAAAGCGTTTGCCCATGCGCGGCGGATGGAATTCCGCGAGGCGCTGGAGGTGCTTCTTCCTGCCGCGCGGAGTGAAGAGGCGGGCATTTGGTGTGAGACCTTCCGTTCTCTTGCATGCCCGGATCTGCAACCCGGCGGCTTTTTCGATTCATCCACAGGGCGGGCTCGTGTCGAGAGGTTGATGCAGTGTTCCTGAGTCGCGGACGCTTGGGATGAAGAAGAGGATGCACCGTGCATTCGATGCGCTGTGACATTGCACAGTGCCTTGGGAAACCAGTTCGGGAGAATAATGGGATCGTCATTTTGTTGCTGATGGTGAGTGAGTTAGGTTGGGTTTCAATGATTGGCATCACCTTTGCAAGAGGATCTGTATGGCTTGGGCTGTGCCTCTCCGAGGAATCCCGGCCGCCAACATTCCAGCACTACCATGAGAACCCGACTTCTTCTGACCTTCTGCGCTTTCCCCTTCTTCGTGCCTCTCGTGTCCTGCGAGCGGAAAGGCCCTGCTGAAAAAGCCGGTGAGCACATCGACAAGGCCGTCGAAGACGTGAAGGACGCTGTCGATCCCAAAGGCCCGGTGGAAAAGGCCGGAGAGAAGGTCGACAAGGCCCTCGGCAAATAACTTTCCAACCCTCAATCCAACTCAACCCCACAACGCCATGAACAAGCAACAGATCAAAGGAAACTGGAACGTCCTCAAGGGGCGTCTCAAGAAGGCCTATGCCGATCTCACCGATGACGATCTGAAGCACGCCGAGGGCAATCTCGACGAGCTTGTCGGCATCATCCAGCAGCGCGTCGGCCGCCGTCAGGAAGAAATCCGCCGCGAGGTGGAAGACATGCTTCGCTAAGACCACGACCAACCGCGAAGCGGCACGGGCATCCCGCCCGTGCCGTTTTGTTTTCTAGAGCAGGAGATGCGCTGCGATTCGCACTTTCCACGAAAACTGGCTCCTTGTGCGGACCGCCTCTATCGGCTAGGATGGAACGCTTGGCTCGCGTCGAGCCGGGCTTTCACTTCAACCGATCACCATCATGAGATTCCCGATCAACCAACGCACCGGCTCCCTCGCCCAGCGGGTCAGGGAAGATTTCCGCCTTCTTTCCGCCGATACCAAGAGCCTGCTTCGTCAGGCTCTGACCGATGAGCTTCCGGCCGCTCGCCAGCGGATTGTGCGCCGTGCCACGGACCGGATCGACCGCAGCCGTGCATGGCTCGCTTCCGGCTCCCAAAACATCCGGCAGGATCAGCGAACCCCTTATGTGCTGGGCGCGATCGGGGTCGCTGCCCTCGCCGGCGTTGCGTACCTGGCTTGGCAGAAGTTCGCCAATGGCTCAGCGGGGAACGGCAGACTGGCGGTATTCGACGATATTCCCGTCGAGGAAGATTGAGAGCAATGCAAGGATCCCGGAGCGTTTTTTGCTCCGGGAGTCCGCTGGTCGAGCTGATGCCGCCTCAGGGAGTCCGACCCTGCGAGGCGCGGCGGATTGCGGAGATCACCAGCAGTGTCAGAAAAACAAAGAACAGGATTCTGGCGATCCAGGCGATCATCCCGGTGAGCGCGATGAAGCCGAGTAAACCGGCAACGACAGCGAGGGTCAGGAACAGCAATGACCAACTGAGCATGGCAGCAAGGACGGGTTGACAAGAAGAAGCCAGCACACTCCGGTCCTTTTGAATTGGTGTCGCAATTGGCTGATCTTGAATGGATTGGTGCTGTTTCTCTGCGGCTCCCGATGGGCCTTTCCATGCAATCTGCGATGAGAATGGCTGCGGATGCATGGTGGGATTGTTACGCAAGCCTGTTGAATTGGCGGCGACAAACCGGTGATTCGGTTCCATTCTCGGGCATGCCCGGGCCGCAAACTTCGCTGGAACTGGTCCTCAGGGACGGGGCTCTCGTGAAGGCCAGGACTCTGAATGGTGGTGACCGCGACTATGTGGCCGAGGCCTACCGGCAGCTTTCTCCGGAAGCCCGCTATCACCGTTTTTGGACGGTGACCGGTGAGATCGGAGAGCGCATGCTCGACCGGCTTCTCAAGGACGATCCGGGCAATCATGAGATCTGGTGCGTCTACGACCCGGCTCGTGATTTCACTCCCTTGGGAGCTGCGAGCTGGTGGCGGAGTAAGGTCGATCCCAAGGAGGCGGAATTTTCCGTCACGGTGCTGGATGCGGAGCAGAACCGCGGCATTGCCACGCTCCTGTTGGCCATCCTTTGGCTTACCGCCTTTCGCAATGGCATCACGAGTCTGGTTGGGCACGTGATGCCGGAGAACCAGACCGCCTGCGCGTGGATGCGTCGGACCGGTGCTTCCGGTCTTTGGGATGGCTACATGAATACCTTCCGCTGGCAGCTTGAGGATCTTGATGTCATTCCACCGACCCGGGCGGGAGTGGAGCTTGCGGAATGGCTCGCGCGCCTTTCCCCCCGCTTGTTGGACTGATCCACGAGATGGCTGGCGCACACCCGTTCCGGCGTGCGCCAACGAAAACCACCATCAGAAGGGATGCTGCTTGAGCAGTTCTTCCACGGTGTAGAAGCCCATCTTGTCCTTGGCCTCGGCGCGCACCTTGGCGACGGTTTCCGGTTTCACTGCAGGAGCGGAGTTGCCGAAGCTGTTGCGCACGTAAGTGAGCACGCCCGCGAGCTCGTCATCCTTCAGCAGGAATTCGAATGGCGTCATCGGAGGCACGCCGTTCTTGGGATCGTAGGTCTTGTCGTTCACCGTGATCGGACCCCACACGCCCTTGAGAACGATCTTGATCAGGCGCGTTTCATCGCCGGTCACATACGGGCTCTTTGCGAGCGGGGGATAGGTGGTGTCGCCCTGGCCGTTCGGTTGATGGCAGGTCGAACAATGGACATCGCGTTGGAACACTTCCTTGCCGAGGCGGTAAAGCGCGAGTTCCGCTGGGGGAAGTTTCGGCTCGGGCTCGGCGACTTCCGCCGGCCCGGCTTCCAGCTTCAGGGTGCCGGCGAGGAAGTCCTTGGTCTTTGGCTTGGAGGCCAGGTCGAGTTTGCCTCTCTTGGCGAGAGCGTCGAGGTTGTCCTTCAGGGTGATCAGGCAAGCCTGGTAGGCCTTCGTCATCCAGGAATCGAGCGGACGCTCGAGCGTTTCGGAAGCGATGCGCGCACCATCTTCATTGTCGAGCCAGGAGGCGGCCACCATCGCTGCCAGGCGCACGCGCGGATGAGGATCGGTCGCGGCCTTCATCAGTAGCGCGGTGTGATCGGGCAGGTAGCGGAAGGAGAAACGGATCACATCCACCGCAGCGGCACGCGCTTGCGGTGACTTCGCTTCAAGGCAGCGGAGAAGAAGAGCGTGGTCGATTTTTTCAAAGCCCCAGGTGGTCCATAGCGCTTCGCACAGCAGGTGATCGTATTCCGGTGAGTTTTTGTCGAACGAAGCCACCCACTTGGTGACTTCCGGCAGAACTTCTTCCGGCTTGTGGCCACGCAACTCGCGGCGGGCGCGGTAGCGGGTGCGGTATTCGGGTTCTTCCAGATCCTTCAGAAGCTGGGGAATGCTCGCGCCTGCCACCGGCACCGGCTTCACCAGTGGTCGGGATGGATAGGTCACGCGGTAGATTCGGCCGTGGTCGTGGTCCCGGTTGGGATCGCGAGCCGAGTGCTGCATGTGGCCGATGAGGGCGTTGTGCCAATCGAGGACATAGAGCGAACCATCCGGCGCGAATTCCATATCGCACGGGCGGAAGTTCGGATCATTGGACGAGATCAGGTCCATCCGCTGTTTGCCTGCGAAACCGGAGCCATCCTCCTTGATGTCCCATACGGTGGTGCCGAGGAAACCGATGACGTTGTTCACCATGTAGCAGCCCTGAAGCTCATCCGGGAAATGACGCGAGGAGATGAACTCCGCGCCGGATGTCGGCCGCGAACGTTTCGGTGCGAACTCAGCCGTTTTGCCGGTTTCGATGCCGTAAGGAACCTTCGGCGAAAGCGGCAGTCCCCACCAGTTCTGGCCGGGCGAGGCATCGGCAATGAAGCATTGATCCCACTTGTCGAAGGCGATCCCCCATGGATTCGCGAACTCCACCTGGCTGTAGCGGTCGAGGCGCTGGTTGCGCGGATTGAAGCGCCAGACTCCGGCGTAGACGCCGCGCTGGGGACCATAGGAGGTCTCCACGTTGGTATGCAGGAAGGTGCCCTCCGGCATGTAGACCGAACCGGATGCGTCCGCTGAGAACGCATTGATCGAGTGGTGCGAATCGTGGGAATCGAAACCTTCCAGCACGATCTCGCGCTTGTCCGCCTTGCCATCGCCATCGGTGTCGCGCAGCAGCAGGAAGTTCGGCTCCTGGGCCACGTAGACACCTTCCGGTGCGAACTCGAAGCCGATCGGCAGATGGAGATGGTCGGCGAAGACGGTTTCCTTGTCCGCCTTGCCGTCACCATTGGTGTCTTCGTAAATCAACAGCTTGTCGTCCGGTAGGGCGTCACCCGGGCGGTAGCCTGGATAGGATGGCATGGTGGCCACCCACAACCGGCCTTTGTTGTCGAAGCTCATCTGCATCGGCTTGCTGAGATTCGGGAACCGCTCTTCGGACGCGAACAGCTCGATCTTGAATCCCGGTGCCATCTTGAAGGACGACAGCGCGTCGTTGCCGGTTTTGTAGATGATCTTGCCGGGGAAATTGGTCTTCACCGGATCGAGCGGGCGCGTGCCGGCATCCGCCGTTTTCAGATCGTAGGCCTTGCCCTGTGCCATGCTCCACACCGCCTGATCGCGGTTGGCAGTCATCTGGCGGATTTTCTCGATCTCCTGTGGATAGTTGACGACTCCATAGGGCGCACGGCGGCGGCCATAGACATGCACCCCGTTCACGATGCGGTAGTCGTTCCGCCAGAACCACGCCTTGTCCACCACCGCCTGGCGCAGGGCTTCGGGCTTGGCTTTCGAGGGAATGCCGGCGGGCCCGTAAAGACCTTCCGCCAGAAGCGGGGCGAGGAAGCGATCGCCGTCATCCGTGGGAAGGAAACCGTTCGTCGTCAGCGTGGTGCCCGCTTTGAGCTGTGGATTCCGGGTAGGGGTGAAGAGATCGATGAAGCCGACCTTCCGCTTCTCCGCCACCTTCCGCATCGCCTCGGTGTAGAGCGCGAGGTTGGCGTTCTCCGCCTTGCCATTCGGCAGATCGCGGGAGGCGGAGAGATCTTCGAAGGCGATCGGGGAAACCAGCACCAGTTGTGGGGCCGACGTGCCGTTATACTTCTGGGATTGCGTGTGGGTGATGAAGGCATCCAGCTCCGCAGCATAGTTGTCCACGCGGTCCGGGCCATCAAACGACTCGTTGTAGCCGAAGAAGGCGAGGATGGTGTCCGCCTTGCACAAGGTCAGCCACTCGTCCGGAGAGGGTTCGATGCCCTCGCCTCGATGGATCTTGTATTCCGGATGAAACTTCTCCGCGCCGGGGAATGCCCACTGGGTCTTGCGTCCCGCACGTGGGCGGAATCCCGGAGTGTCACCGGGAAAGCCCATGTTCCGCACCGTGAGCTGGCGATCCGGATAGCGGAGATGCAGCAGCGTCTCGAAATAGCCATCATACTGGGAGCGCTCGGCAAGACCGCCGCCGATCAGCACGATGTGCGTATCCTTGGCGGGTGGCGGCAGGGCGGCCGCGGATGCCGGACCGGCAAGAGCGCAGAGCGCCAGGGAAAGAGCGAGGGGCTTCATACAGGCAACAAGTGGTGAGGGGCGGGCAATGCCGGACTGGAGCAAAAAGCATTCCCCTCCGGAGCCGGAGTTCGGGAGGGGAATGGGGAGGGACGGATCAATGAGCGGCCGGCGTGAGGGCGTGGGAAGCAGGCGTCACGTCCTTCTTGAAGCCGTTGAACCCATAAGGGAGCGGCTCATAGCTGCCCACCGGGGTGACGTCGGCCTTGTCCGGCACCTTCAGGCCGAGGCCCCAGAAGACACCGTTGACCACCAGGCGGCGGAGACCTTCGTTGCGGAGGTCGGTGCCGGCGCCCATCGTGGTGCAGAGGATGTGGTTCGTCTTGCCTGCGTCGTTCTTCACCTCGCGGGTCCAGGCGACCGGGATCATCGGATCATTGATCTTCTGCTCGGTGCCGTTGGAGCGCTTCTTGGAATAGTCGGCCGGTTCGTCAGTGGGGTTCATGCCCTTCAGCACCTGGCCGCGCAGCAGGATCGTGGCGTCGGCAGGTGGAGCGGCTTCATAGACATCGCTGTCTCCGAAGACATCGCTCACGCCATTGAGGACCGGATTCTTGGCGTTGGCCGCCTCGATCACTCCGCGGGTGGCTTCCGACTTGTGCTTGCCCCAGTGGGACACCCATTGCTCGCCGAGCACGCGCTTGCCGAAAGTATTATAAGCCTCGTAGGTGCTGCCCTTCGGGAATTGGAACGAGTGGGTGGCGGTCCGCAGGCCCACCACCGGCACGCCGCGTTTGATCGCCGCATCGAAGTGCTTCATGGCCTCGTCCGGCCACTTGCGGAAGCGCACCAGCATGACGATGGCATCGGCGGAATCGAGGGCCTCCGGGTTGCCCAGGCTGGCTCCGGCGTTCGGGTCGATCTTGCCATCGGCTCCGGTGGAGAACAGGACGGTGCATTGGAAGCCGTGTCGCTGTGACAGGATCTTGGCGAACATCGGCATGGAGTCCTCGGAGCGGTACTCTTCGTCTCCCGAGATCAGGACGATCTTTTTGCCCGCGCCCGGGCCCTTGCCGCCGGGATAGCTCACCGAACCCGCTTCATCGGCGGAAGCGGCGGAGAACGTGGCAAGCATCAGGGCCGGAGCCGCAAGGACGGTGGGAATTCTCATGTGGGATTGTGATGTTTATTGTGATTTTCTGTGATTATTCGTCATTACCCTCCCGAAGGGAAGGTTCTTTCACGGCGATTTTTGAGAGCAGGTCTGGGAGCGGCTCCGGTGGGTTTCCATCCGTCCCATGCCAGGCACCGGCGATGGAAAGGGGGCTCAGCGGGATGCCAATGGCAGTTTCGCCGAGCAAGCGGGGCAGGCGGTGCTGGTCTCTGCGTCCACGGTGGCGATTTTTCCGCCTGCGTCCTGCATGAAGCAGCCGGGGGTGGGGCAATGATCGAGGCCGAAGGTGTGGCCCAGTTCGTGGACCACCACTTTGGACAGGCGGCTTTGAAACACCGGCTCGGTCGCCTTCCCTGCATGCAGCCGGTAGGTGGATACCACGCAGGCCCGGCCGCCCAATTGTCCCAGGCCGAAGATCCCCCAATCCGGGATATCTCCCTTGCGTGTGGAGATGTCCCGGGTGGTGAGGCCTACAACCTTGGTGAAACGGGCGTCCGTGTCCCGCGCCAGCAAATCGAGGAGTTTGTCGGCCTTATAGCGGTCGCGCGGAGCATGGTAGGCCTCCGTGGGCAGGGGTTTGACAGGGAGCACCTCCACCTGCACGGCATAGAGGGCGCGGATGCCTGCCTTGACCTTCTCTATCTGAGCCGCAGGCACTTTCCCCAGCGGCTGGATCGCCACGGAAGGTTCGGCCGCTGCTGTGGCGATGGCGATACTCCCCATCAGCGTGAAAAGAGTCCTGACCATGGCATCATGGACCCACGCCGCCCCGCCACCGTCAAGCGCCCGCTGCCTCCGCCATTGACGTTGCGGCGGTTTTTTCCCCACGCTGCCCGCATGAGCGACGCCCCGCAGGTCGGAATCATCATGGGTAGCACGTCGGATTGGCCGACGATGGAGAATGCCGCACGCACGCTGGAGGAATTCGGCGTGGCGTGGGAGGCGGAGGTCGTCAGCGCCCACCGTACACCCGGGAAGCTCTATTCCTATGCCGAGTCGGCCCGCGGCCGTGGTATCAAGACGATCATCGCCGGAGCCGGTGGTGCCGCCCACCTGCCGGGCATGACCGCCGCCATCACCGACCTGCCGGTGCTGGGTGTGCCCGTGGAATCGAAGACGCTCAAGGGTGTCGACTCCCTGCTCTCGATCGTCCAGATGCCAGCCGGTATTCCGACCGCCACTTTCGCGATCGGCAAGGCCGGCGCGGTGAATGCCGCCCTCTTCGCCGTGGCCATGCTCGCCAATGAGTCGGAGCAGCTGGCCGTCAAACTCGCTGAATTCCGCGCCCGCCAGACCTCGCAGGTTCAGGCCGCGAAACTTCCGCCCCTCGCCCTCGACGCATGAGTGGTTCCCTTCCCACGCCCACCAGCCCGGAGTTCACACTCGGCATCCTCGGTGCCGGTCAGCTCGGCCGCATGCTCGCACTCGCTGCGCGGCGGATGAATGTCCGCACCGTGGTGTGGACCGGTGGTCTCGAGGCTCCGGCGGTGGAGTTGGCGAACCACGTCATCGACCTGCCGTTTGATTCAGCGGAAGGCCGCGAACGGTTTTGCGAGTTGGCTACGCTGGCCACCGTGGAGTTTGAGAACATCCCGCGTGGCACGCTCGATGCCGTTGCCGGGTGCATGCCGCTTTATCCCTCGCCGGATGCGATCGCCATCTGCCAGAACCGCGAGCGCGAGAAAGGATTCCTGCGCCAGAGTGGAATTCCTTGCACGTGGTTCGCGGTGGTTTCCTCAGTGGAGGAACTCGCTGCTGCGATGAAGGAACTCAACGGCCCGGGAGTGCTCAAGACCGCTGCCTTCGGTTACGATGGCAAGGGCCAGCTCAAGCTCAATGGCAGCGAAGACGAGGCTGCGGTGTGGGCGGACTTCGGTTCCGATCGAGCGATCCTGGAAGCCTGGGTGCCTTTCGAGCTGGAGCTTTCCGTGATGGTCGCCCGCGGCGCGGATGGCTCGATGGTGACCTACGATCCAGCGGAGAACCGCCACCGCCACCACATTCTGGATGTCTCCATCGTGCCGGCCCGCGTTTCTCCGGAAGTGGCCGCCCGCGCGCAGGAGATCGCCCGGAACGTCGCCGAAGCGCTCGATTACCGCGGCATCCTCGGTGTGGAGTTTTTCCTGCTGCCGGATGGTTCGTTGCTGGTGAATGAGATGGCGCCCCGGCCGCACAATTCCGGTCACCACACGATCGACGCCTGTGCGACCAGCCAGTTCGAGCAACAGCTCCGTGCGGTCTGTGGTCTTCCGCTGGGTTCCACCCGTCTGCTCTCGCCAGTGGTGATGCTGAACCTGCTCGGTGACTTTTGGCCGGATGAAACCGTGCAGCCGGATTGGACCCCGCTGTTCGAGGATGGCGAGACGTTCCTCCACCTCTACGGCAAGCGCCGGGCGATCGGCCGCCGCAAGATGGGGCACGCCAATGTTCTCGGGAAAACCGCCGAAGACGCCCTCGCCCGCGCCGAAGCGCTCAAGGCGAAGTGGCTGCTGGTGTCGGGGAAGTGAGTGATGGCGAAAGCATCGCCCGGGTTGAAGGGGTTATCTCTGTATGGAGAGAGCTCTTTCGTTCCGAGGAGTTCTTCTGACCTCGAAGAGGTCGCGGATCATAGCCGGAGTGTCGCGAAGCGACCTCCGGGCCCACGCGTGGTTTTTATTTCATTCGACCCCGGAGGGGTCGCAGAATGCGGACTTGTCAGCCGGTCATGTCCACCTTCTACAGCCTGAATGTCCATGTCGTGTTTTCCACCAAGAATCGGGAACCACACATCATGCCCACGTGGCGTGAACGGTTTCATGGTTACATGGGAGGATGCTTGAAATCGATGGGTGCGACTCCCCTGGCCATTGGTGGAACCCATGATCACATGCATCTGTTGATTGGGATCAAACCTTCGACCAACCTTTCGGACACGATCCGCGAACTCAAGAAGGCTTCAACCAAATGGGTTCATACTGAAATCCGCATGGAGGCTTATCGATGGCAGGAAGGCTATGGAGCCTTCTCTGTCAGCCCGGGGAATTTGGAGACCGTCGCGGAATACGTCAGAGGGCAAGAGGAGCATCATCGCATACTGTCTTTCGGGGAGGAATTGGAAGCCATGCTGAGAAAGGCGGGAATTCCCTACGATCCAACGCATCTGGATTGATCCGCTTGTGCGCCCCCCCCGGGGTCGGAGGCAATATCAAGAGGACACTGCGCCCGGAGGTCGCTGCGCGACGCTCCGGCTATGATCTTCGACCTCTTCGAGGTCGGGAGATCGTGATTCCTGCAGTGAAAACGGATCACCTCCCGAAAAAATGCTCCAGCGCCTCCACGGCTCCGTCGCCGTGGCTGGTCTTGCACACGTATCCACCGAGAGCCCGGACGTGACCGCGGAGTTCCTCCACCGAATTGGAGGGGCAGGCGATCATGCCGGTATTCGCCGGGTCGAGCATCTCGAAATCGTTGTGGCTGTCGCCGATGGCGAAACGCCCCTCCACCGGCACGCCATAACGGGATGCCACCTCGGCCAAACTGCTGCCTTTCTGGTAGTTCTTGTGACCGAAGCGCAGGTAGATCGAGTTCCGCTGCCAGCCGAGGCCGGGCACGTCTCCGGCGAGTTCGATCACGCGCGGCATGATCCACTCCATGTCCTCCTCGCGGCGGGCGATCAGACCGGCCGGCTCGCCTTCCATCTCCAGCCACTCCGCGCCGGTGTGGGCCAGCACTTCCTCACGGATCCTGGCCAGCAGCTTGCGGTTCTTTTTGAAAAGCGTGTCGATGTCCTTTGCGCAGCGCTTGTTCCACCGCTCATCCGGCACCCAGCGGCCGAACTTGTTCGGGAAGTAGATCTCCCGCTCCCGTGCCACGAGGTAGTCCGGCAACACCGGGCAGTTGGCCTCGATCAGGCCCTCCATGGCGTAAGGCATCGAGCGGCCGGTGTTGAGCCCCCAGACCGCGCCGTGGCTTTCGCGCAGCCGCTGGACGGCCTCAAAGAACCGCACGGGCACGGTCGGCACCGCTGCGGGATCGTGGAGCGTGCCATCGAAATCGAACGACAACACCACGGAAACCTTCGCAAGCGGAGCGGGCAACTGCATGCCTGCTCCTAACCGCGTGACGGCCCACCCGCAACCCCCGGTAGGTGGCTATTCCTCCACAGGCTCCGCACGCGGTACGGTGGCGCGTGGCGGCGGCGGAGTTTCTTCCACCGGCTGGGCCCGCAGGGGCTTGCTTTCCTCCTGCACCGGTTGGGCGCGGGGAGGGGGAGTCGGTTGTAGCTCTTCCACGGGGATCGCCCGGGCGGGTTTGACGAGAATGGCTTTCGGTGGTGCCGGGGCTGGAGCGGGATTCGGCATCTCGTTCACCGTAGCGGTCGGCTTGGGCACGTCCGGCGGCAGCGTCTTGCGCATCTTGATCTCCACACGGCGGTTGGCTGCCTGTTCCTCCTTGGTGCCGTTGGCCACGCGCGGTTGCTGCTTGCCGAAGCCGCGGGTGAGGATCCGCTTCGGGTCGATCCGCAGCGACTTCACCAGATATTCTTTCACCGCTTCCGCGCGCCGTTGTGAGAGCGCGTAGTTGAACTCATCCCCGCCGATCAGGTCCGTGTAACCTTCGATCCAGCAGTAAAGGCCGGGATTCATATCGATCAGGGTGCCCAGTTTGAGCAAGCCCACCCGGGCGCTCTGGCGGAGTTCCGAGCTGTTGTATTCAAAGAGAAGGTCGCCCGGCAGCACGGTGGTCTTTCCCACCAGCACGTTCGAGGGCATGCCGAGTGCTTCTTCGAGCGAGCCTTCCAGCGTGCCATGTTCGGATTTGCCGCCCGCGCCCTTCTTCAGCAACTCGTCGACCACGCTGGTGTCCAGCTCGTCGGCTTTCAGGCCGCCGCGGTCGATCACCAGCTGACCTTCCGCAGCGGAGGGCATCAGGCTTTCCGAACGGCCGAAGTCGGGGAGATCGATCTTGAGGTCGGGGCCTTTGATGGGCTCCGGTGAGGCTCCGTTGGGATCGCCGGACGCCGCCGGGTTGCCGCCGGTTTTGGCATTCACCACCAGCTCCTTGACGTCCGGGCGCATCTCCAGCTCGGGGTCTTTTGGCAGCTTGTCGAGGATCTCCATCTCATCGAGCAACTGCTTCATGTCCTGCGGTGGTGTCACCACCACCGGATCCGGAGCCACGTCCGGAAGGTCCGGCGGAGTGGTTTCCACCGGGTTCAGCTTCACCCGTTCGGTGCGGAGTTCCGCCGGTGGATCGAGCCGCAGGCTGAACTTCATGTGGTTCAGCGTGAGGAAGGCGATGAGGTGCAGAATCAGCGAAAGGATGATCCCCGCCGTGGCCCAACGACCCAGCCGGTCCGAGCCGGGCAATCGCCAGTTCGGGGGTTCTTGGGGTTCCTGCCATGAAGGTCCAGCGGGCACGGCGGCACTATACGTCACGGTTTTGCCATGACAATCACCGCGCTCATTCTTCCCGTTTGGCATTTTCCATGCTACCAACGACTACGTAATTCCCGAATTCCCTTACCCACCCTCGTCCCCATGCCCGCCAAGAAAGCCACGAAGAAGGTCGCCAAAACCGCTCCGGCGAAAACCGCGAAGAAAACGGCCAAAAAAGCCGCAGCTTCTCCCGGGGATGGCCCGAAGATGGTGAAAAAGGCTGTCAAAAAGACCGCTCGAGCGAAATCCGGTCCAAGCACCGATGAGATCGCGGAAGCCGCCTATTTGAACTACCGCCGCCGTGTCGAACAGGGCTTGGAAGGCAACCACGAGGAGGACTGGTTGAAGGCCGAGGAGGAGCTGCAAAAGCCGAAGAAGTAAGGCTGCTGCGGCTCTCCAGCCTTGGCGGACGGGGAGAAACGCCCCACAGTCCGCCCGTGAATTGCTCCACACTAGGCATCGGCCTCGCGGGTTTCGGAACCGTTGGTTCCGGCGTTTGGAATACCCTCCAGCGGAATGGCGTCCTGATTACCGACCGCACCGGCGGCTCGGTGGAACTCGCCGTGACCGGTATTCTCGTCCGTGATCCGGCAAAGGCCCGCGCGACCGCCGGGGATGTGCCCCAGGAGCTTTTCACCACCGACTGGCGCACGCTGGTGGCGAATCCCGCCGTGGATATCGTCGTCGAGTTGATCGGTGGCACCACCGATGCCTTCGAGCTCGTCGCTGCCGCGCTGCGGGCGAAGAAGCCGGTGGTCACGGGAAACAAGGCACTGCTCGCGGAGCGCGGCACCGAGTTGTTCGCCCTCTCCCGTGAGATGGCCACGCCGATTCACTTCGAGGCGGCCGTGGCCGGAGGCATCCCGATCATCCGCTCGGTGCAGGACTCTTTCGTCGGCAATCGTCTGCATTCGTTGGTCGGTATCATCAATGGCACTTCCAACTACATCCTCCAGCGGATGACGGAAGCCGGGCTCGACTACCCGCCGGCGCTCGGCGAAGCCCAGGCGCTTGGTTATGCCGAGGCCGATCCGGCACTGGACGTGAACGGCTGGGACGCCGCCCACAAGGCGATCCTGTTGGCCACCCTGGCCTACGGGTTCTCCATCGATCCGGAAAAGATCCACGTCGCGGGCATCGAGCAGGTCCGGCCGATCGACATCGCCTTTGCCAAGCAGCTCGGCTACGTGGTCAAGCTGCTGGCGGTGATCCGCGAGCATGCGGACGGCGCGATCGAGCTGCGGGTGCAGCCTTCCTTCATCCCGAAGAATCACATCCTCGCCTCCGTGAACGGCGTCTTCAATGCCATCTCCGTGGTCGGAGATACCGTGGGTGAGGCCTTGTTCTACGGCCGTGGTGCGGGTCAGGATCCGACCGCCTCTTCCGTGGTGGCGGATCTTGTGGAGGCTGCCCGCGCGCTGCGTCACACCGCGGGCCATCGAGGGTTCCTGCCCTATCGGGACTCGGGCACGTTGCTGCCGGTGGAGGAAACCGAAACGGCATACTACGTCCGCTTCGATGTGACCGACCGTCCGGGCGTGATCGCCGAGGTCGCCAAGCTCCTCGCCGAGGCCGGGATTGGCATTTCCGGCACCCATTCCCCGGTCAATCCGGAGGCTCCGGATGCGGAGTTCGTGGATATGGTCTTCCTGCTCCACACCTGCCGGTTTGGGAAACTCCAGGCCGCGCTCGCGCAGGTGGAGGCCCTCGACTGCATCAACAGTGCTCCGGTGGTGTTCCGGATCGAGAAATTGTAAGGTTGGGTGGGGGAGTCGGGGAGAAAGATCCCGATTCTCCCAACCGTTAGCATTTTTTTAGAGATTCCGGAGGCCCGATAACGCTAGTTTCCGCGTTGGCCTCCGTGCCAAAAGCCCCATCCTATCGGAACCATGAGCCTCCTTCGCTTCCGCCTCGCGGCCCTTGCCGCCTCGGCCTGTGTTCTTTCCGGCAGCGCCAGCGCTGCCCAAGCGGATTTCAACGAGGTCGGCCGTCAGGTCGCCATCATGTTGCAGAACTCGCACTTCGCGCGCCTGCCGTTCAGCGAGGAAACCAGCCAGCGGTTCCTGGAGGACTATCTGAAACAGCTCGATCCTTCGAAGGTCTACTTTACCCAGGAGGATGTGGACCGCTTCAAGGGCACCTATGGGAACAGCCTTTTCAAGCTGCTGGTCCAGAGCAAAGGGCTGGAGGCCGGGAATGAAATCTACGGCACCTATCGCAAGCGGGTGGAAGCCCGCGGCGAGATGGCCAAGAAATTTCTGAAGGAGGACGCCCTCGATTTCTCCGGTCACGAGACCACGCCGCTCTCGCGCAAGGATGCGTCTTGGCCGAAGGATGATGCCGAGGCGGATGCGCTGCTGCGGAGCCAGCTCAAGGACGCGGTTCTTTCCGAGACCGTCTTGCGTGAGCTCCAGTCGAAAATGGCGAAGGATCAGGGCAAGCCCGACCCCACCCTCGCCGAAGCTCCGCCCCGCGAGAAGATCGCGATGCGTTATGAGCGGTTCCTTCACACCGTGAAGGATGCCGCCACCGATGACATCGCGGATGGCCTGCTGGGTGCGGTGGCGCGCTCCTACGATCCTCACACCGACTACATGATCGACCGCGAGGCGAACCGCTTCAATGACGCCATGCGCAACGAACTGGTCGGCATTGGTGCGGAACTGCGTCCGGAGGACGATGGCACCACCCGCATCATGGGAATCATGATCGGCGGTCCTGCCGACCGTGAGGGATCGATCCAGCTCCGCGACCGGATTCTCGCCGTGGACACGGACAATTCCGGCACGCTCACGGACATCAAGTTCATGGACAAGGACAAGGTCGTGGATCTGATCCGCGGCAAGGCTGGCAGCACCGTGCGCCTCCAGGTCCAGCCGGCCGCCGCAGCGCCCGGCGATACCAAGATTGTCTCCGTGGTCCGTGGCAAGGTGGAGATCAAGACCGCCCAGGCCAGCGCCGGGATCATCGATACGAAGTCCCCGGAAGGCACTCCGCGCCGCCTCGGCTGGATCACGCTTCCGTCCTTCTATGCGGATTTCTCCAGTGCCGCCCGCGTCCGCTGCTCGGCGGATGTGGAGCAGTTCCTCCAGCGCCTCGTCGCGGAGAAGATCGACGGCCTCATCTTCGACCTCCGCAACAACGGCGGCGGCTCGCTTGAGGAAGTCCGGCGCATGACCGGCTTCTTCACCGGCAGTGGTCCGGTGGTGCAGGAGAAGAACACGCTCGGCCAGGTCAAGGTGTCGGACGCCGACAACCGCAAGCCGATCTATGAAGGCCCGATGGTGGTGCTGATCAACAAGGCCAGTGCCTCCGCCAGCGAGATCCTCGCCGGAGCGCTCCAGGACTACAACCGCGCCGTGGTGGTGGGAGATTCCTCCACCTTCGGCAAGGGCACCGTGCAGGAGCCTCTGGATGTCGCCAAGATGCTGCCCTTCTTCGCCGCTCGCGATGGCGCCGGCATGCTGAAGCTGACCATCCGCAAGTTCTACCGCCCGTCCGGTTCCTCCACGCAGCTCGATGGAGTGGCCTCCGATGTGGTGCTGCCTGGTCCGGCCGACGCGCTGGAAATCGGCGAGAAGTTTCTGGATCACGCCTTCCCGCACGACCGCATCACTCCGGCTCCCGGCTTCACCTCCCTCAACAAGGACGGCTTGTTCCTCACCCGCTTGAAGGAGGCCAGTGCGGCCCGTGTGAAAGCGGACAAGGATTTCACTTACTATGCGGAAGACGCGACTCGCAGCGTGGAGAAGCGGGAGGCGAGATGGCTTCCTTGAATCTCGAGGAGCGCCGCAAGGAACTCTTCGATCTCGATGCCCGTTTCGAGCAGCGCAATACCGAGCGCCGTGAGCGCTTCGCTGTTCTCAAGGCCGAGGATGACAAGGCGTTCAAGCTCACCAAACTCACCCTTGATGATCTGGCGAAGGGCGCGGACTTCCACCCCTACGATCCCACCAAGGAGAACGAGGACTACATCCGCCGCGCCAAGGATCCGGTCGCTGAGTTGAACGATGCTCCGGACTGGCCCAATGGTCTTGATCCGATCAAGCGCGAAGGCGTCAAGGTGCTTGCCGATCTGGTGGATGCGACGGAGAAAACCCGCTCGCCGGAGTCGATCCGCCCAAGGAAGCGATGATCCGCTGAGATCCGCGGTCGGCCTCAGACGGCTGATGCTTGCGGAAGGTATAAGCAAAAAGGCGCGCCAGGCGGGCGCGCCTCCGCGATGGCGTAATAGTATGCGGCGGGAACTTTGTTAGGTTCCGTGAACAAAGATGCTGGTTCGAGCATCTGCTGTTCACCCCCTTCGTCCCCACTCCCGCCATGACTACTCAGGAAAGAATCAACGAACTGACGCGTGCTGCTCTTCGTTCCGGTCCTCCAGAGCCGTCTATTCCGAAGCCAGCCGTTTTCCGCCCGTCGTATGAGAATGAACTTCATGCGACCTTGGCTCCCGCCGTGCAGCAGCCGGCGCCGGTTGCCCAGGCGGCTCAAGTCGCCCAAGCGGTGATTCCGGCCGCGCAGGTGGTTGCGGAGCCGGTCGCGGTGGTTGAGGAAGAGCCCGCGTTCAAGGATGAACCGAACGCCGAGTTTCAGGCGATGATCGAGGCGCGCGAGCAGAAGATAAAGACCAAGCGCTCCCGTCAGAGCCTGGTTCTCACGCTCCTTTGTCTCACCGCCCTTGGTTCCTTCGGTACCTGGTGCGTGGTTTCTCCCACCGCCAAGACCAAGATCGCGGCGCTCAAGACCGCTTATGAAGAGAGCAAGCGGGACGTGAAGACCCTCGGCTCGATCACCAAGCAATACGACAAGAGCTTGGAGAAGATTGCCGGTCATGGCGACCAGATCAGCGAAGCCACCAAGGCGATGGGGGTGAACCCTGCGGCTGCGGATGATGGCAAGGACCCGGGTTTCGAGGACGAGATGCGCAAGTTCGGTGGCGACAATTCCCGCACCACGGCGGATCGTAACCGCGATCTCCAGTCCAAGTTCGGTGCGATTCAGAAGCTAGCCCAGCAGAACGGCATCGCACCCACGCCCCACACCACCAACACACCGGCCCAGAATACCGGTGAGGCGGCCAAGCCCTGAACTGGCTCTCAGTCCTGGGCCTGCTGCCCTTTCGGTGGCAGCAGCACCGCGCCCTTCAGCAGGCGGCAGAATTCCTTTTTCGTCAGCACGTGGCGCTCGCCTTGTTTCGTTTCAAGGTCGGCCATGTCTTTGTACTCCACGGCCAGCCGCTCCAGAGTGGTGATCTGGAGAAAGCGTCCGTCCTTTTGCCAGACCTGATCTTGTTGGAGCCGTAGACCCATGCCCGAGCATGATCGGGATGGCGGCGGATGGCGAGCCCGCATCCGATTGGAATTGCCGCAGAGGCGCGCGGTGGCCGACGATTGCCCCGATGAACCTCCTGCTGGAAACCGAGCGCCTGATCCTGCGGCCGTTCGTCGCTGGAGATGCGCGGGCCTCTTTCGCCTGGTTCAGCGATCCGGAGGTCATGCGTTTCATTCCGAATGGTCGCGATGAGACTTTGGATCAAACGTCCGCGCGGGTGGGCCGCTACATCGCCCATCAGGACATTCATGGTTTCAGCAAGTGGATGGTCATCGATCGTGCTACCGGCGAACCGATCGGAGATGCAGGCTTCGTGATGCTTCCGGATGGTGTGCGGCCGGAGCTCGGCTACCGATTTGCCCGGTCATGGTGGGGCCGCGGTCTTGCCACGGAGGTGGCCCGTGCGTGGATCGGGGTGGCGGCACCATGGTTCGGATTCACGCGCATTCATGCCTTCGCTCTGCCGGAGAACGGAGCCTCCCGCCAGGTGATCGAAAAAGTCGGGTTCAAGTTCTCCGCAGAAGAGGAACTCTATGGAGCAAGGGTTCCGCTCTACACGCTCGATCTCGGATGAAGACGACCGACCTCCGCCGCCTTCGGTTGCTGGCTCAAGGCATCGGCCATCCGGTGGATGATGCCGGGGCCGTTGTGTCGAGCCTCGGAGCGGTGCAGGCGCAGGATTACCTCGCCGCGGTGTGGGCGATCGGGCTGCGGGTTGTGGGAGCAACCGAAGAGATCATCGAGCAAAATGTCCGCGATCGGAAGATCGTCCGCACCTGGTCGATGCGGGGCACGCTGCACTTCGTCGCCCCGGAGGATGTGCGGTGGATGCTGGCATTGCTTACGCCCCGGCTCATCGCAGGAGCTGCTACCCGGCACCGGCAGCTTGAATTGGATGAGACCGTATTCAGCCGCAGCCGGGCGTTGTTGGAAAAGGCGCTCCGTGGAGGAAAACTGCTCACGCGGGACGCCGCCTATGCATTGCTGGAGCGCTCGCGGATCTCTTGCTCTGGCCAACGCGGCTATCATATCCTGTGGAAGCTGTCCCAGGAGTCGGTGTTGTGCTGCGGTCCGCGCGAGGACAGGCAGCCGACATTCGCGCTTCTTGATGAATGGGTGCCGCAGTCGCGGGCTTTGGAAGGCGACGAGGCGTTGGCAGAGATCGCGCGGAGATATTTCACGGGCCATGGTCCGGCGACTCTCGCGGACTTCGTCTGGTGGACCGGCCTGAAGGTGACGGAGGCGCGGCGCGGGCTGGCAGTCGTCGCACCGGAGTTGGAGAAGATCCACATGGATGGCGAAAACTACTGGATGTCTCGTAGTTTGATCGGAACCAGGACGTCCGTGCAAGGTGTCCACCTGCTTCCAAGTTTCGACGAATTCTTGCTGGGCTACAAGGACCGGTCGGCAGTGCTCGACCCGGCACACGCGACCGGGATTGTTCCGGGAAACAACGGCATGTTCCTGCCAATGCTGGTCGTGGACGGGAAAATCGTGGGCACTTGGAAGAGGGCCATCGGCCGCAGACGGGTGACCGTCTCCCTTGGGTCGTTCGGCACTTTGCCGAAATCACGATCCCGGGCCATTCATGCCGCCGCCGCCCGTTACGGGGAATTTCTCAGCCTTCCCTTGGACATTGCGGTGTAGAGGGCAATCCGCCCGCCTTGGTGGAAAGGGCTGCGCGTGACGTGCAAAACGCAGCAAAATTTCTTTCATTTCTTCGCAATTCCACGCATGCGAAATTCCACTTTCGGCGCGACGGCGGCACGCTTTCGGGCTACATCGGGTATGGCTTGAAAAACCCACCATGCCCTTGCTGTCCCATTCCCTGCGCGCGTTGCCGTTTCTCGTAACCACTTTGCCGTTGCTGGCATTGGATCTCGATGGAAACGGCTTGGACGATGTTTGGGAGGCCCGTTATGCCGTCAGCGGGCTCGATCCGGCTGTTGATACGGATGGCGATGGCCAGAGCAATCTTGCGGAGTCCTTGGCGGGCACCGATCCGCTTGATCCTACCTCGTGCTTCAATGCGTCCCTCCAACTGTTACCGGGACAGGTGAAGGTGGTGCTGCCTGCCCAGCGCGGGAAGCAATACCAGCTCACAACTTCATCCACCCTGAGCGGAGGGTGGTCGCCGGTGGGCAGTCCGATGGTTGCGACCGGATCCACGGTCGAGTTCACCGTCAGCTTGGCTGCTGGTCGGGGCTTCTTCCGGGCGGCGGTAGTGGATGTGGATACCGATGGGGATGGCCTGAACGATTGGTCCGAGATGCAACTCGCGGGGTTTGATCGCCTCAACAACCACAGCTTTGGAGCCGCGGTGACGGACGGTGACCTGGCGGTTGCCACGGAGATGATCCAGATGCTTCGCAACGGAGACATCACCCTCACCACCACTACTGCCGCAGCCTACGAGAAGGAGAATACGCCTGCGGCCCTCACCTTCGCCCGTCCGGTGGCGAAAAATTATCCCTTCACGCTGTTCCTGAAAACAAGCGGCCCCACCGATCCCACCAAATCGGCCGCTTCGGCTGCCGACTATTCCCTCGCGGATGGTGGCGGCGCGGCAGTGGCGGCGCGGTTGGTGATTCCTGTGGCGCAGACCAGTTCCGTGCTGAATATCAAACCGGTGGCGGACACCAGGGCGGAGGTGCCGGAATGGCTGCACATCGTCCTGGGCGGATCAAGCCGCAGCGGGGATGTGAGCGTTTGCGATGCTGCGAACACGGTGGCGAATCAGAAGCTCCTCCTTGCTTATTTGCGGGCGGTTCCGGGCGTATCATCGCTGGGTACGGGCTTGGCCACCATCCGTCTGCAAGGAGACAACGACGCGGCGACAGTGACTGTGTCGTTCTCGAATCTCAATTCCGCCGTCAATTCGACCCAGGTGCTCAACAGCGCGAACTCCATCCTCCAGTCCGTTCCTCCCGCGAACTACGGCGGCCAGACCTGGATGATCCGTGCCAGCCAGAATTTCCAGACCGATCAAGCGGTGTTGGATTCCCTGCTCGCAGGAGGCATCAAGCTCGGCGTCTACACGCAGGCCAATGTCACCGGCGAGATCGAAGGCCAGTTCCAGCCAGCCAGCGGCTCCAGTGAGTTCCAGGCTCCTGCGGATCCGGTGCCTCCGGCAACCCTCACCGGCACCACTCTCGATCGCGATATCAGCCGCTTCCTGCTCCAGGCTACGTTCGGTCCCACTCCGGCTGCCATCGCCGATATGCAGGCCCGTGTTGCGGCGAAGAATGGCGACCGCATCGCCGCCTATGGCGAGTGGATTGATGAGCAGCTCCGCCTGCCTCCGGTGGCACCTGCGACATCACCGGTGGGAACTCCTTCGCCGTCGCTGGAGGCATACACTATCGCGGCGAACCAACAGGATATCCAGATTCGTGCGGCTCTTCCCACCACGGATCCCAACTACAGCGCCGCCTATGATCCCAACAACAGCAACCGCCGCCGCGGTTGGTGGCTGTTCGCATTGAGCGGGCCGGACCAGCTCCGACAGCGCATGGGCTTCGCTCTGAGCGAAATCTTCGTCATCTCGGATACCGACAGCCTCGTTTACGAGCGCAGCTACGGCTCCGCGAATTACTACGACATGCTCTGCTCCCGTGGCACCGGCACCTACCGGAGCCTGCTGGAGGGAGTGGCGACGCATCCGATGATGGGCTGGTATCTCTCCCACCTGCGGAACCAGAAGGCGGTGGTCACCAATGGAGTGGTCGTGGTGTCTCCGGACGAGAACTTCGCCCGTGAGATCATGCAGTTGTTCTCGATCGGCCTCGTGAAATTGCATCCGGACGGATCGCTGAAGCTGGGATCGGACGGGCTTCCGATCCCCACCTACGGTCAGGCGGATATCACCGAGATGGCCCGCGTTTTCACCGGATGGTCGTTCGGCAAGTACAACAACCCTTCGACTTCCGATACCGTTGTCACCAACACCACCTTCAACCGGGGGAATGGCTCGGAACGCTACGAGTCGCAGTGGACATCCCCGATGATCATGTTCCCCGCGTACCATGACACCGCGGCGAAATCGATGATCGGCCTGTCGCTGCCCGCGAACCAGACGGGTGAGAAGGACCTTTCGGATGTGCTCGATTATCTCTCCACGAATCCGAACACCCCGCCATTCATCTGCCGCCGCCTGATCCAGCGGTTCACCAGCGCGAATCCTTCTTCGGGTTATCTCTACCGGGTTTCTGAAACGTTCCGCACCTCCGGTGGCGATCTCAAGCAGACGCTCAAGGCAATCCTGCTCGATCCGGAGGCACGTTCCACCGACCTGCCGATTGCCAGTGAGGGCAAGGTCCGCGAGCCGTTGCTGCGGGCGACTTCTTTCCTGCGCGCCTTCGGTGGCAAGTCGGCGGTGCCGATCGCGGATCTGACGGCAACTTCCTATGGATACCCTCAGACGGAGTTGGACAAGTTCCCGGCGGGCACGATGCAGGCGCGGATCAATTCCACCACCAGTGCGCTGCTGCAGAATCCGATGTCCGCGCCGAGCGTGTTCAACTTCTTCCTGCCGGACTACACCCCGGCGGGAACCCTTGCTGCAAACGGACTGGTTTCGCCTGAAATGCAGATCGCGAATGAGAACACAGTCATCCAAGCTCACAACTATCTCTACAGCCCGATCTACGGGTCCTTGAGCGCTTCGAACCTGCCGAACCAAACCACCGCGAATCTGAACATCGACGTCACGCCGCTCAACGCGCTCTACATGGCGGTGGTGGACAAGAACGGCGACGGGCAGTTCACCAACCTGGACACGGGTGCCTTCAACAACACCACGGTGATCAAGCAAGCCTGTGCGGCCGTTCTGGACCGCGTGGACTCTCTCCTCTGCGCGGGCGAGTTGAAAGCCCGCTACGGCGATACTCCGGGACAAACCCGGATGCTCATTCTCGATGGAGCAGCTTCCATCCAATCCCAGAGCAACAGTTCGAACAACGCCACCAACCAGGCCACCTACATGCGTGACCGTATCCGTGCGATCCTGTGGCTGGTTTCCACCTCCCCGGAATGCGTGACCCTCAAATGAACCGCCCTCCCTCGCCATGAAACAGCACAAGAAGGAAGAGCTCCGCACGCGTCGCGATTTCATCCGCCAGTCCGCCTGCGCATCCCTGGGGGTGACCGGTCTGGTCAACGCACTTGCCCAGATGCGGCTGATGACCGCCGCCATGGCTCAAGGCACGGATGGTGGCTCCGGCTACAAGGCGCTGGTCTGCCTGTTCCTCAATGGGGGGCACGATTCGAACAATCTGCTCGTGCCGCGAGGCGATCCGGCCGGTGATGTCGCGCGCAAGGATTACGAGACCGGCCGCGGCGTGCTGGCGCTCGATCGGACCCTCCTCCAACCGCTGAACGTTCCTGCCACCACCAAGGCCTTCACGAAGTATTATGGAAGTTCCCAGCCGCTGATGGGTTTTCATCCGAATCTCACGGATCTGGCCACGCTTTTCAACAATGGTGAGCTCGCGGCGCTCTGCAATGTCGGTACGCTGGCATTCCCGGTGGCGGATCGCGCGGCCTATTCGGGTGGGCAGGTTCCGTTGCCCACGCAGCTCTTTTCCCATTCCGACCAGCAGACCCAGTGGCAATCGTCCGTCTCGGACAAGCCCTTCACTTCCGGGTGGGGTGGTCGCGCGGCCGATCTACTGAATTCATCGTATAATACATCGGGATCGAAGGTCTCGATGTCCATTTCACTGGCAGGCATCAACTCGTTCCAGGTCGGCACCTCCGGCCAGGTGACCCAGTACGTCGTGCAATCGACCGGCACCGTGCCGTTGTCCGGCTTCAGCAGCGTGAGCGATACCACCGATAACGATCCCTACGATGGCGCGATCAATGCCGGCGGCTACCGTCTCGACCGGGACCAGGGCAGGCGCTTGAAGGCCTTCGAGGACATCATGCGTCTGACCCACGCGAACCTGCACGAGGACGAATACAATCGCGTCGTCGCACGGGCCCGCGCCACCGAGGGCACCATCGGTGCGGCGCTCACCGCCGCAGCGGCGAGCGGGGTCAGCTTCGACACGCTGTTTGCCAATGCCACCACGTCGCTCGGTCAGCAGCTCAAGATGATCGCAAAGCTGATCGCCGGGCGCACCGCCTTGGGGAACAATCGCCAGATCTTCTTCTGCCAGGTGGGCGGTTACGATACCCATCAGACCCTGCTCACGTCCCACGGGAATCTGATGACCGAGCTGAACAACTCGCTGAAGGCATTCCATGATACGCTGGTGGCGCTCGGTGTCTGGGACAGTGTCGTCACCTTCACTGCCTCCGATTTCAATCGTACGTTGACCTCGAACAATGTCGACGCCACCAAAGCCGGGTCCGATCACGCATGGGGCGGTCACGCCTTGGTCATGGGTGGCGCGGTCCGTGGCGGCGATCTCTACGGCAATTTCCCATCCCTGAAGACCGGTTCTGTCGCAGGCTCGATCGATGCTGGCACGACCAACCGCGGGCGCTGGATTCCCGCCACTTCGGTGGACCAGTATTCGTCCGTGCTGGCCTCGTGGATGGGTGCGGGTTCCAGTGAACTCTCCGCCATCTTTCCGAACCTCGGACGCTTTGATAATCCATTCAGCGTTTCCTCGGCGAACCTGGCATTCCTGTGAGCAAGGGGAAGGTCATCGGAGGCATCGTGGCGGTGACCATGGTTGTCGTGATGGTTTGGAAATGGCGGGCATCACAGGAGGCGGGTATCCCGTCCCTTGCAGGCACGGAGTCCGCGCGGAAAGCCGAGTCCCCGCCCGCGCCGGAATCCACGCCGGTCATCACCGTGCTGCCGATCGCTGCCGACATGGCCACGTTGAATTCGCCGGAGACCCAGCCGCAGGACGATCTCTCGGCTCTTTCGATGCTGCTCACCACTTACGGCAGGCAGCAGGGCGGCAATCCCACCGGTGAGAATGAGGAGATCACGGCCACCCTGCTGGGGAACAATCCGAAGCACGCCGCCTATCTGCCTGCGAAGGCTCCCTTCGTGAACGCGGCGGGCCAACTCATTGACCGCTGGGGCACGCCTTACTTTTTTCACTCCATGACCTCGAACCGTACCGACATCCGCTCGGCCGGGCCCGATCGCGAACTGTGGACCGCGGATGACCTCGTGTCGTCCCCTTGAGCCTCTCTATTTGACAATCCAACAGCTCGGCGCATTGGTTCCGGATGACCCGCCACCTCCTCTCCGCCCTCGCCGCGACCGTCTCCCTGGCTTCCGCCGAGCTTGTCGAAAAGCCTGTCGTTTACGAACAGGGAGGCGTGAAGTTGGAGGGCTTTCACGTCTATGATGATGCGGTGACCGGCAAGCGTCCGGGCATTCTCGTCGTCCACCAATGGACGGGCCTCGGCGATCATGAAAAGGAGCAGAGCCGCAAGCTCGCGAAGCTCGGCTACAACGTCCTCGCGGCCGATGTTTACGGCCAGGGTATCCGCCCACAGCCGCCCGAGTCCGGCAAGGAGGCCGGGAAATACAAGGGCAACCGCCAGCTTCTGCGTGAACGCCTCTACGCCGCACTGGAGGTGCTCAAGAAAGATGAGCACACCGATCCTGCGAATCTCGGAGCCATCGGATACTGCTTTGGCGGGATGGGAGTGCTGGAACTCGCCCGTGCCGAGGTGGACTTGAAAGGGGTGGTTTCCTTCCATGGCTCGCTGGACGCTGCGGCTGGCATGGAAGCAAAGAAGGACAAGGTGAAGGCCAAGGTTCTCGTCCTTCACGGGGCCGATGATCGTGCCGCTCCGATTGCCCAGGTCGATGCATTGAAGAAAGAGATGGCCGATGCCGGGGCGGACTGCCGCGTGGTGCTATACCCCGGAGCCGTTCACGCATTCACCCAGAAGAGCGCGGGCAACGATCCATCCAAGGGTGTTGCATACAATGAAGCGGCGGATACGGGGTCTTGGAAGGAGATGACCGCTTTCTTCAGCGGGCTTTTCAAGAAGTGACGGGAGTCGGCGAAAGAACGGGCCGACAACCGGGGTAATGGGCGTCTTTGTTAAAGTGGATTTCCCTTCGTTTGGTGGGAATCCACTTCCAAAGGCAGGCTCTTTTCGTTCATTACCCAAGTCATGCGTTCTTTGCTACTCACCGCCGCATTGGTGCTCCCGGCCTTGGCCGGGCAGCCGCTGGAAATTCGTTTCAACAAACCTCCCCTGACCAAGGGCGGCGGAGGTTCGGGCTCTGCCGGTTCTTTCGGCAGTGCGGACAAGTTCCCGTCTTCGAACTGGGAAAGCCAGGCCCAGCCGGTCGGCAATGGCCGGATCGGCGCGATGGTCTTCGGCAATCCGCTCAAGGAACGCATCCAGTTCAATGACATCACGCTCTGGACGGGCACGGACAATCCCTCCGGCGGATACGATATCAACCAGTTCGGAGCCTATCAGAACTTCGGCGATCTGTTTTTGGAAAGCGGTGCATCCGCCAATGAGCCGACGGCCTCGGAGCCGGTGAGTCTGGGTGGGCAGGAACCATCGAATGGCCAGGACATCGGTAATGCCAGCGACGGCAAGGCGGAGACCAAGTGGTGCATGGAGCACCAAGGCAAGGACGTCATCTGGCAGATGGATCTTGGCAAGCCGCAGGCGGTGCCCGGCTACTCGTTCACCTCTGCCAATGACGTGCCCGCCCGCGATCCCCGGACGTGGAGGCTCGAAGGCTCCGATGATGGCAAGAACTGGCGCGCCCTCGACGAGCACAAGGATGAGGCCCCGTATGCCAAGCGTGGTGAAACCAAGCACTACGGCGTTCCCTCGGACAAGAGCATCAAGCTCCGCTACTACCGTTTCGTTTTCGCGCCGGCAAAGGATGACGGCCACTTCCAGGTGGCGGACATCGCGCTTGATGGCTTGGCAAGTGGAGGCGCATCCGGCCCGGCGCTCTCGGATTTCTCCCGGACTCTCGATCTTGCGACCGGCATTCACACCACCACCTGGAAGCAGGATGGCACCACCTTCACCCGCGAGGTCTTCGCCAGCCATCCTGATAATGTAATCGTGGTGCGCATCACCGCGGACAAGCCGGGCAAGGTCAGCGGCAGTCTCGGCATGACGGATGGGCACGGACAGAAGCCCGCCGCCAGTGGCCAGGACGATGCATTCTCCGGCAAGTTGTCGAATGATCTCCGCTATGCCGCACGTGTGAAAGTGTTGTGCGATGGCGGCAAGGTCGCCTCCGCTGCGGACAAGGTGTCGTGGTCGGGGAATTCCGCCACGTTGATCCTCGGAGCCGCCACCGATTATGCGCTCGATCCGAAGAAGAACTTCCGCAGCGGTGTGGATCCGGATGCGATCGTGCAAAAGCAGATCGCTGCCGCGGCTGCCAAGCCCTACGCGGCCTTGCGCGCAGCCCATATCGCGGACTTCAAGAAGCTGATGGGTCGTGTCGATCTCGATCTCGGAGCCGCCCCTGACAAGCCGATCGACGAGCGACTGGATGCCTACAAGAAGGGGGAGGCGGATCCGAACCTGGAGGCCCTGATGTTCCACTACGGCCGCTATCTGCTGATCTCCAGCTCGCGGGATCTGCTGCCTGCGAACCTGCAAGGGTTGTGGAACGACAGTAACAAGCCGGCGTGGAACTCCGACTACCACATCAATATCAACATCCAGATGAACTACTGGCTCGCGGAGCCCGCGAACCTGTCCGACTGCGCGATGCCGTTGTTCAACTGGACCACCGCGATGATCCCTGGAAGCGTGGCGGCCACGAAGAAGGCTTTCGGCGCAGACACCCCGGGTTGGACGATGCGCACTTCGGTGAACATTTTCGGCGGCAACGGGTGGGATTGGAATACGCCGGGCTCCGCATGGCTGGCCCAGCATTTCTGGGATCACTATGCGTTCACCGGTGACAAGGCGTTCCTCGAAAAAACGGCATGGCCCGTACTTCATGACGTGTCCGAGTACTGGCTCGCCCACCTGATCGAAAAGGACGGCAAGCTGCTTGCCCCGAAAGGTTGGTCGCCCGAGCACGGACCGCGCGAGGATGGCGTGGCGCACGACCAGCAGATTGTCTGGGACCTGTTCACCAATACCCTCGCCGCTGCCAAGGCCCTTGGAAAAAAGGATGCCTTCACGGACAAGGTTGCCGCGTCACGTGACAAGCTGCTCGGCCCCCAGATCGGTTCGTGGGGCCAGCTCATGGAGTGGACCACCGAACGGCCAAATCTTGAGAAGAACGACGGCCATCGCCACACCTCGCATCTCTTCGCCGTCTATCCGGGCAGGCAGATCAGCATGAGCGGCACGCCGGACTTCGCCAAGGCGGCGGCGGTTTCGCTGGAGGCCCGTGGCACTTCGGGGGACTCCCGCCGTTCCTGGACCTGGCCGTGGCGCACCGCCCTGTGGGCCCGTCTCGGTCGCCCGGACAAGGCCGGTGAGATGATCCGCGGATTGCTGACCTACAATACGCTGCCGAACCTTTTCACCACCCATCCGCCGTTCCAGATCGATGGCAACCTCGGCATCACCGCTGGAGTTTGCGAGACCTTGCTGCAATCGCATGCCGATGAGATCTCGATTCTCCCGGCGCTGCCTCCGGCTTGGAAGGATGGCTCCGTGAAGGGCCTGCGGGCACGTGGCGGCTTCGAAGTCGATGCGGCCTGGAAAGATGGCAAGCTGGCAGGAACGAAGATCCGTTCCGTGCTGGGCCAGGTGGCGGTCGTGCGCCTGCCCGGGAATCCGGCGACTGTCACTCTGAAGGAAACCGGCGGACGCACCGCGCAGGTGGCTGCGAAGAACGGTGTCTTCACCTTCCCGACCAAAGCGGGCATGGAGTACAGCATCGAATTCTGATCCAGCCCGGATCTTGGAAAATCAAAAGGCCGGAGCTTTCGGGCTCCGGCCTTTGTTGTTTCAAAACTTCGATTCTGAAATTACAGCACCGCCTCTTTCACGCATGTGAATGGCATATCGTGGGCGAGTGCGACCTGTTCGTAGGTCAGCTTGCCACCGGTGGTGTTGATGCCCTTGAGCAGGTCCGGGCGGATGCGGCAGGCCTCCTGAAGACCCTTGTCGGCGATGAGCATCGTCCATGGGTGGGTCACGTTGTTGAGTGCCTGGGTGGCGGTGCGGGAATAGGCTCCCGGCATGTTCGCCACACAGTAGTGGAGCACGCCTTCTTCCTCGTAGGTCGGATCGTCGTGGGTGGTCGGGCGGGTGGTTTCGGAGCAACCGCCCTGGTCCACCGCGATGTCCACGAACACGCTGCCCTTCGGCATCATGCGCAGCATCTCGCGGGTGATGAGCTTCGGGGCTTTCGCGCCGGGAACAAGCACCGCACCGATGACGAGGTCCACGCGTGGCAGCAGTTCGGTAAGGTTGGCCTCGTTCGAGTAAACCGTGTGTGCACCATCCATGGTGATGTCCAGGAAGCGCATACGCTCGAAATCGACTTCCAGAATGGTGACGTCCGCGCCGATGCCGGTGGCCACGCGGGCGGCATTCACGCCAGCGGTGCCACCGCCGAGGACCACCACGCGACCCGGAGCCACACCTGGCACGCCGCCGAGCAGGGTGCCACGGCCGCCGCGATGCTTCGCCAAGTGATAGGAGCCCACGATCGCGGACATGCGGCCGGCAATCTCGCTCATCGGCTCGAGCAGCGGCAGGCGGCGGTTCACCTCGATCGTCTCATAGGCGACAGCGGTGCAGCCGGTGGCGAGCAGACCTTCCGTGAGCGGCTTGCTGGCGGCGAGGTGGAGGTAGGTGAAGAGGAGGTGGTGCGGCTTGAGCATCGCAATCTCGGATGCCTGGGGCTCCTTCACTTTCACGATCATCTCCGCCTGGGAGAAGACGTCTTCCGCAGTGTCCACGAGAGTGGCGCCCACCGCTTCATACTGGGAGTCATGGTAGCTGGCGCCTTCGCCGGCTCCACGTTGCACGAGGACCTTGTGACCGCGCTTGACGAGATCCGCCACTGATCCGGGGATCATGCTGACGCGGTTTTCCTGAGCTTTGATTTCTTTCGGTACGCCGATGACCATGGGCGCGAACTACGGCCCGAGAACCGGATTGGCCAGATCAATCCGAAAATGGGCCGAAAAGTGGGATTTTTGTCAGGTTTTTGCGGTTTTTTGGAACTACAGACAAATCTAAGAATGATTCCAACGTTATTGAGACCCATGATCCGGAAATTCCTTCTCCTCTTGCTGACCCTGTCGGTCTGCAATGCAGGCACTCCAACAGAAACCGCTGCGACTGCTTTGATCCAGCGGGTGGTTAAATCCCGTGCGGAAGGCTTTCGTGTTCAGGAAATCTCTGCTGAGGATGGTAAGGATGTCTTCGAGATCGAAGATGACGTAGATGGGAAAATCATCCTGCGGGGGAATACCGGAGTCTCCATCGCCTCCGCTCTGGGCCACTATCTGAAAACCCGGGCGCAGTGCCATCTCTCTTTCTGTGGCGATCAGCTGAACCTTCCCGCCTCACTGCCGAAGGTGGGCGAGAAGGAACGGATCGTGAACACCTTCGAGCACCGTGTGTTCTTCAATTGGTGCACCCTCAGCTACACCGGCGCGTGGTGGGATTGGAATGATTGGCAGCGTGTGCTCGATTTCCTGGCGCTTAATGGCATCAACCGCCCGCTCGATGTCACCGGCCTGGAGTGCGTGTGGTACGACACGTTGATGAAGCACGGCTTCAGCGATGAGGAGGCGCGCAAGTTCCTTGTCGGTCCGGCGTTCTTCGCTTGGCAGTGGATGACGAACATCCAGAGCCACTGCGGGCCGCTGCCGAAATCATGGCTCGATCAGCGCCGCGTACTCTCCCATCAGATCACCGCGCGTGAGCGCGAGCTCGGGATGGAACCGATCTTCCAGGGCTTCTCCGGGTATGTGCCGCGCGAGCTGAAGCAGAAGTTCCCATCGGCCGCCGTGGCCAACCAACCGTCCTGGTGTTCCTTCCCCGGTAGCGCGCAGCTCGATCCGCTCGATCCTCTCTTTGGCAAGATGGCGGGCACTTGGTACGAGGAGCTCCGCAAATTCTACGGACCTCTCCACTACATCGCCGCTGATCCGTTCCACGAAAGCGCTCCGCCGAAGCCGGGTGACGAGTATCTCTCCAACGTCGGCAAGGCGATCTTCGAGAACATGAAGAAGATCACCGACAAGCCGGTGTGGGTGATGCAGTCGTGGTCGATCCGCAAGCCGATCGCCACCGCCGTTCCGGTGGAGAATCTGCTGGTGCTGGATCTCAACGGTTCGCGGGCGAATTCGACGGAGAAGTTCTGGGGGCGTCCGTTCGTCACCGGCATGCTCCACAACTTCGGCGGGCGCATCAATCTGCACGGCGACCTCCGCTCGCTGGCCGCGAATCCATTCCACAAGGTGCAGGAATCCGCTCCGAATGCCACCGGCATGGGGCTTTTCATGGAGGCCATCGTCCAGAATCCGGTGATTTACGATCTGGCATTCGACAGCGTGTGGCGCAGTGGGCCGGTTGATCCGGATGCATGGTTGAAGGATTACGCCCGCCGCCGCTATGGCGCGGATTCCGCCGCAGCCGTGGAGGCATGGAAGATCCTCCTCGCGGGCCCTTACAGGCCTGGGACCATGGGCACTGAAAACTCGTCGATGCCCGCCGCGCGCCCGGCGCTTGATCCGAAGAAATCCGGTCCCAACAGCGGGTTCTCGATTCCCTATTCAGCGCCCGAATTGCTGCATGCCTGGGAGTTGCTCCTCCAGGACGCTCCCGCGCTCTCGAAGTCGGATGCCTGGCGCTTTGACGTGGTCGATGTCGGCCGACAAGTGCTCTCCAATGCGGCCCAGCCTCTCCAACGGGAAATCGCGGAAGCATTCCGCAGCAAGGATGCCGCTCGTTTTGCAGAACTGGTGAAAACCTATGATGGTCTGCTGGCGGATATGGATCGTCTGCTCGCCACGCGCGGGGAGTATTCGCTTGGCAAATGGATCTCGGATGCCCGCCGCTTCGGCAAGACGGATGAAGAACGCGCACTTTATGAGCGCAACGCGGTGATGCTGGTTTCCTGGTGGGGACCTGAAAAAGGTGGCAGCGATCCCTCGATCTTCGACTACGCATGGCGCGAGTGGTCCGGTCTGGTCGGTGGCTACTACCGGATGCGCTGGAATGATTTTCACCAACACCTTGCCGGAGTTTTGAAATCCGGAGGCAACTGGAGCGAAGAGGGGCTCAAGCAGGCCTACGGTCGTCCGGCATTGCGTGCGAACGATTACTTCGGCTCGCTGGCTGACAAGGAATGGTCGTGGATCACCTCCGCCCACCAGCTTCCTGCCAAGCCTGCAGGGGATGCCGCTGCCATTGCGCCGGAGCTTCTCGGCAAATACGGAGCATTGGTGAGTTCCCAGCAAAAGCCGAAGGTGGTCCCGCAAGAGAATGCCCTACCCCAAGGCTCGGTACAGGTCGGCTCATGGGCTGCGGACCAGGTACACCACGAAGTGGCAGAAGATCAGCATCGATCTCACCAAGCGGCTCGATGCGAGCGGTCATTGGACCTTTGGAGCTCTCTATCAAGGCGGCTCCAGTCGCCTTCATGTTCGCAATGTCACGCTCCGGTTCGGTAGCGAAGTCGTCGCCAAGGATCCGCACGAAGGCCGTACCGGGAATGAGCACGTGGACAACACCTGGAAGCTCGAACTCCCGGAGATCCCGCTGAACACCCCGATGGTGCTGGAAGCGGAAGTCCGCACCGATGGCACGACCAACTCCTCCGGCGTCTATTTCCTCCAGCCGAGCAAATGACAGCGGGTGGAATCGGGGTCGTGATTTCCCATATCGGCGGATGACGGAGGAGCAGTAGAACCCTCCGGCATGACCCTCCTCGGAGATATCTTCACCTACGCGCTGCGGGGCAGCGGGAAATACATCCTGATTACCGGAGCGGTGCTTTCGGTGATCGCGGACCTTGTTTCGCTGGCCCCCTTGATCGGGATTCTCGCGGGGTTGGTTCTCTTCGGCTACTTCTGCGCGCTCTACTTCGAGGTGATTCAGACCACCGCTACCGGTGGCGCGGAAGCGCCGATGTATCCCAATACGTCCAAACTGATGGAGGACATCATCTGGCCCGCACTCCAGACCTTCATCACCGGCCTGATCTCCTTCCTGCCGGTCATCGCCTACTCATGGTTCGGCCCCAAGGAGCCTTCCGCGAGCTTGATGCTGGGCCTGGCGGGATTCGGGATGATCTATTTCCCCATGGCCATGCTGGCGGTGGTGGTGCTCGGCAGGCTTAGCGCGGCCGGACCCCACATCGTGATCCCCGCGATGTTCCGGGCGGGTTGGCTCTATGCTCTCGCAGTGTTCCTGCTGTTCTTTCTCTACATGGCTCAGTCGATGGTCGGCTCATTCCTGGAAGGAATGCCGATCATCCGGGCACTGGTGCTGGCCGTGGTGAGCATGTACGTGCTGCTTACCAACGGCCGCATGCTCGGGGTGATCTACCGCGAGCGTCAGGAAGAGTTGAACTGGCTGTAGAGGCCTCCGGTCTTACTCATCCTCGTCCGCCGGCTTGGCTCCCGCCTTGCCTTTGGCTTTCGGATCGGGCTTCGGCAGTGGCCCCCAGAACGAGCCTTCCTTGTCTGCGGCTGCCACGTAGTCGCTGAGCAGTTTCTTCATCTCCGCGACCACCTGGGGTTGTTCCGCCGCGCGATCGACCCGCTCGCCGGGATCCTGCTCCACATTGAAAAGGAGCGGTTTTTCCGGTGTCGGTTTGAAGCCGTAGTTATTGTTCGTCTGCGAGGAGATCTTGATGTGGAGTTTCCACGGGCCCTTGCGGATCGCGCCGATCGAATTGTCCCCGAAGCCGGAGAAGGCGAGAGTGAAGCCCGGCACGGTTCCGGGGAATTTGTCCGCATTGAAGTAGGGGCGGAGGTCGCGGCCATCGAGCGTGCGACCGGTTGGCAGTGGCTCGCCTGCCAGAGCGAAGGCGGTGGGCAGCACGTCCATGGTGCTGGCCGGAGCCTGCACCACCGTGCCGGGGCGGATCGTGCCGGGCCACCAGAAGACACCCGGCACCCGCTGGCCGCCTTCCCAGGTCGAGCCCTTGCCATCACGGAACGGCAGGGCGGAACCGATCAACATACGGGCTTCACCGTACTTCGCATCCTTGGCCGTATCCTGGTATTTGATCCATGGTCCGTTGTCCGAGGCGAAGATGACCAGCGTGTTCTGGGCGATCCCGGCCTGCTCGAGCGCCGTGCGCAGGCGACCGAGGTTGCTGTCGATTTCCTCGATGCAATCGCCGTAGAGGCCTCGCAGCGAAGTGCCTTGGAAGTCCTTGGAGGCGTGCACCGGCAGGTGCGGATAGTTCGGGGTGAAGTAGATGAAGAACGGCGCATCCTTCTTCGCCTTGATGAACTCGATCGCTTCGTCCGTGTAGCGCTTGGTCAGGCTTTCGAGCACCGGGACGTTGCCGAGGATGTCTTTTTCGAGGGTTTCATAGCCCTGAACCGGCGAGGTGCCCTGGGGATTGCTGCGGATCAGGTTGGTGCCGTGGTCGTAGTCGTGGGAGACATTCGTCCCGATCCATTGGTCGAAGCCGTGGGCGAGCGGCAGCGCGTCCGCGCTCATCTGGTTGGCGGCGTTCGGAGTGCCGAGATGCCACTTGCCGAACATGCCGGTGGCATAGCCCTGGTGCTTGAGGCCTTCCGCCAGTGTCACCTCGCTGGGGTGCATGTAGCGGGGAGATTCCGGGCCGAGCACCCAGGATCCGAGCCCGGAACGGATCGGATTGCGGCCGGTGAGGATCGAGTAGCGGGAGGCGGTGCAGGCGGATGAGCCACAGTAGAACTGTGGGAAATTCAGGCCCTCGCTGACCATCCGTGACAGGTTCGGGGTATTGATGGTCGGGTTCCCGGTGTGGGAGAAGTCGCCATAACCGGCGTCATCCAGCAGGACCACGATGACGTTCGGCTTTTCAAGGGCCGGGCGGGCGGTGGCGATGGCGGGCGCGAGCAGGGCCAGCGCGGCGATGAGGGATCGGGTCATGGGGAATCGGGCCGTAGTGGCAGGCAAATTACGTTGCAGGCGCACGATGTCGAGCAGCAGTCAACGTGCAAAAGATCTGCGGAAATCCGTTGGGCTGACGCCTGCATTCCGCCGGAAGAAGTTGAAGAAATTGGAAGGGGAGGGAAAGCCGCAGCGCCGCCCGATCTCCGCGATGGGAATGTCCGTCTCCGCCAGCAGGCGCTTGGCCTCATCCGTGCGTCGCCTGCGGATCTCCTCCGCAGGGTCGATCCCGAATTCCGCCATGAAGCGTTTGACCAGTGTTTTGGTGGAAACGGCCGCCGCTGCGGAAAGCTCTTGCACGGTGATACCCTCCAGAACCCGCTGTTCGAACAAACGCCACGCCCGCTCCAGTGCCGGGTCTGCCGCCGCTGTTTGCGTGCTGTCCCGCACCAGCAGATCCGTGCAAGGGATCAACCACAGTCCGCCCGGAGCCAGTCGCCCGGCCATGCGGTCGGATAGCACTTCCGCGGCTTTCAGGCCGATCTCTTCGCCCGGAGGCACGACGGTGGTCAGCGCGGGTCGTCCGGTGCGGCCAATCAAGCGGTTTCCCTGGCCCACCACGGCTAAATCCGCCGGCACGCGGAGGTCATGGGTCGCTGCGATTTCCAGCACCCGCACCGCCGCCGGATCATCTTCACACAGCACTCCACAGGGTTTCGGGAGGGCCCGGAGGAAAGCCGCGACCTCATGCTCGTCGGCCGCCGGTGCCGTTCCCGGCCATGCGTGTGCCCGCAGCTCGTGGCCGTGACAGGTCATGTCTGCATCCCGGGTGATCTTCCGCAGCGTCTTCAGGCGATGGTGCCGGGTGGAGCCGCTGGCAATCCGGCGTTCCAGATAGGCTGTGTGTTTCAGCCCGAGATTCTGGAAGTGCGTCACCACGAGCCGGGCGAGTGACGGCCAATCCGTGGCCACCCGCGAGATTCCGGGTGAAACCGGCGGATCATCCATGCAGTTCACCACCGGCAATCCCCGTGCATCGAGCGCTTTCATCCAGCCGGTATCGCCTCCGCTCCAGGTGATGATGGCATCCACTCCCGTGAACACTTCCGGCCGCTCGGCGGCTTGTTCGAGATCACATTCCACCAGTCGCCACCCGCCGTGCCGGTCCACGTGGTTCATCACCCCTTGGCGGATGCGCCGTGCCTGTCCGTAGAACAACGGCAGCGCCAGCATCACGGTGGGGATCTTCGGGGCGGCCATTTGGCAGCATATTCCTGCAAGTTCCCAAAAAGTGAAGTCGTTTACTTGAAATGAACATGGCTTGGCCCTCCCGGGAAGGTGTTGGATCAGGATCGATCCGTTTGTTTTAGAAGATGATGAAGCTATTACCTCTGCTCTCCGCGGCTTTGCTCCAGGTCGCTTCCGCCGCGCCGTCGAAGCCCAATGTGATCTTCATCTATGCCGATGACCTTGGGTTTGGTGACATCGGCTGCAATGGTGCGAAGGGTGTCGCCACCCCGAATGTGGACAAGCTGGCATCGGAAGGGATGAATTTCACCGATGGCCACTCGGTGTCCTCGACCTGTACCCCGTCCCGCTATGCCTTGATGACCGGCCAGTATCCTCATCGGCAAAAGGGAACAGGCATTCTTCCGGGTGACGCGGAGATGATCATCAAGCCGGGCAGCTCCACCCTGCCGTCCATCTTCAAGCAGGCAGGCTACACCACCGGAGCCGTCGGCAAGTGGCACCTCGGTCTCGGCAGTGGCAAGGTCGATTGGAATGGCGAGATCAAGCCGAGCCCGAATGACATCGGTTTCGATGAATCCTTCATCATGGCGGCCACCGGCGACCGCGTGCCGACCGTCTACATCCGCAACCACCGTGTGGAGAATCTCGATCCGGCGGATCCCATCGAGGTGGACTACAAGAAGCCTTTCCCGGGCCTGCCCGATGGGAAGAAAGACCCGTCCCTGATGCAGCCCGGAACACCTTCCGGGCATGATATGGCCATCATCAATGGCATCGGCCGCATGGGCTACATGAAGGGGGGCACCAAGGCTCTGTGGAAGGATGACCAGATGTCCCAGGACTTCACCCGTGAGGCCCTCGGTTTCATCGAGCGGAACAAGGACAAGCCGTTCTTCCTCTACTTCGCCACCCACAACATCCACGTCCCGCGTGTGCCGAATGCCATGTTCCTGGGCAAGAGCACCATGGGCGTCCGCGGCGACTCCATCGCCGAGTTCGACTGGCAGGTCGGCCAGGTCATGCAGACACTCGACAAGCTCGGCCTGGCGGAGAACACGCTGGTGATTGTCAGCAGTGACAACGGTCCGGTGGTGATCGATGCGTACCAGGACGGAGCTCAGGAAAAGCTCGGCGACCACAAACCCGCCGGCCCCTACAGCGGGGGCAAGTACAAGCTGTTGGAAGGCGGCACCCGTGTCCCGTTCATCGTGTGGTGGAAGGGCAGGGTGAAGCCGGGCACCAGCTCCGCCATCGTCAGCCAGATTGATCTCCCCGCCAGTTTCGCCTCGTTGACGGGGGTGAAGCTCCCGGAAGGAGCGGTCCCGGACAGCCTCAACTTGATGCCTGCCCTGCTTGGGGAATCGAAGACCGGCCGGGAGTGGCTCGTGGAGGACAGCTTGCCCGGCAATCGCCTCGGCTACCGGGAGGGGGATTGGAAGCTGATGGAGGCCGCGGGCAAACTGCCATTGCAGCTCTTCAATTTGAGGGACGACCTTGCGGAGAAGAAGAACCTCTCTGCCGAGCATCCGGAGATCGTGGAACGCCTTGCGAAGCGACTGGAGGAGATCCGGTCCGCCACTCAAGTTCCCAAAAAGTGAAGTCGTTTGCTCGAAATGATCATGGCCCGTTCCGTCCGGAAGGTGTTGGATCAGGATCGATCCGTTTGTTTTAGAAGATGATGAAGCTATTACCTCTGCTCTCCGCGGCTTGCCTGCTCCAGGTCGCTTCCGCCGCGCCGTCCAAGCCCAATGTGATTTTCATCTACGCCGATGACCTCGGCTACGGTGACATCGGTTGCAATGGCGCGAAGGGTGTCGCCACCCCGAATGTGGACAAGCTCGCTTCGGAAGGTATCAACTTTACCGACGCCCATGCCGCGGCCTCGACCTGCACGCCTTCCCGCTTCGCGGTAATGACCGGCCAGTATCCCTTCCGCCAGAAGGGCACGGGCGTGCTTCCGGGTGACGCGGAGATGATCATCAAGCCGGGCAGCACCACCCTGCCATCCATCTTCAAGCAGGCGGGATACACCACCGGAGCCGTCGGCAAGTGGCACCTCGGCCTCGGCAGTGGTAAGGTCGATTGGAACGGCGAGATCAAGCCGAGCCCGAATGACATCGGCTTCGATGAATCCTTCATCATGGCGGCCACCGGCGACCGCGTGCCGACCGTCTACATCCGCAACCACCGCGTGGAGAACCTCGATCCCGCCGACCCTATCGAGGTGGACTACAAGAAGCCTTTCCCGGGCCTGCCCGATGGGAAGAAGGACCGTGCCACGCTCAAGATGGATTGGAGCGTGGGCCACAACATGGCCATCATCAATGGCATCGGCCGCATCGGCTACATGAAGGGGGGTACCAAGGCTCTGTGGAAGGATGACCAGATGTCCCAGGACTTCACCCGTGAGGCCCTCGGTTTCATCGAGCGGAACAAGGACAAGCCGTTCTTCCTGTACTTCGCCACCCACAACATCCACGTCCCACGTGTGCCGAATGCCATGTTCCTCGACAAGAGCATCATGGGCGTCCGCGGAGCCTCCATCGCCGAGTTCGATTGGCAGGTCGGCCAGGTCATGCAGACGCTCGACAAGCTCGGTCTTGCGGAGAACACGCTCGTCGTCTTCAGCAGCGACAACGGTCCGGTGATCGATGACGGTTACAAGGACGAAGCAGAGGCCCTGCTCGGTGAGCACAAGCCGGCGGGCCCCTACAGCGGTGGCAAGTATTCCCTGTTGGAGGGCGGCACCCGGATGCCCTTCGTCGTCCGCTGGAAGGGCAAGGTGAAGCCGGGCACCAGCACCGCCGTCATCAACCAGATCGACTTCCCTGCCAGCTTCGCGGCCTTCACCGGAGTGAAGCTCTCGGCCGATGCCGTGCCGGACAGCTTCAATGTGATGCCTGCTTTGCTAGGTGAATCGCCGAAGGGCCGCGATTGGCTGGTGGAATACAGCCAGTTCAAGAGCCGTCTCGCCTATCGTGAGGGCGATTGGAAGCTGATGGAAGCCAATGGCGAAAAGCAGCCGGCCCAGCTTTTCAATCTCAAGGAGGATCTCGCGGAGAAACGCAATGTCGCTGCGGATCATCCGGAAGTCGTCGACCGCTTCACCAAACGCCTTGAGGAGATCCGCGCTTCCGAGCGCACTCGTCCGCAGTCCTGAGCGGAGCCTTTGAAGACGCCCCGGCCGCCTGATGCGGTCCGGGGCGTTTTTGTTTCTCCGGGAGCGGGGGATCTGGCCAAGTGTGCGGCGAATGGCTGATGAATCTCCGAATCCCTATGCTCCGCCTGCCACGGAGCCGATGTCACCGGATCTCCAGCGGGGACTTTGGAAATGCGAGAACGGAGAGCTGTGGGTCCGGTCCGGAGTCCTTATCCCGGAGGTGGATTTGCTGACCGGAGAAGTGAGGCCGGAGAAAACTTCCGAGCGCAGGATTTCCTTCATGAAGTGGAACCTGCGGACCTTCGTTCTCATGATCTTTTCGATCGGAACCCTGATGGGGAGGAAACTGCTGGAATCGAGATGGGGGATACAGATTCCCTATGCCCTGTTTCTCGTTCTTCTGTGGCTGTTGGTGATGATGGCCGGACGTTGGATCAAGCCGCCGGTATGGACCGTCCGCTATCACCAATCCCTGGCAAGTGCCCGCAAACGGCTTCTCCCTATCATCATCTGGGTCGTTTGCATCATTGCCTCCTGCGGTCTGGTTGTCGGAGCGGTCGCCGTCCTCGGAATACGTCACTTCGATCCCGTCACCATCGTGTGGAGTGCAGTGGGCGCTCCATTGCTGGTGATGTTCGTTGGCGGAATGTTCGTGCTGCGGGGGAAACGTGCCCTGAGGCCGGGTGAGAGAGCTGGAGATTGGCTGCTGCTGAAGGGCGTGCATCCGGACGCCATCGCCCATCTCATGACGCTGCCGACCTTTGTGCCACCGCCCTCCCATCCGGACTCCCGGATTTATGTCGTCCATCTTGCGAAGTGCCCTCTGGGTGAATGGTTCAAGATCCTCGGGAAGAAACCCCGCCCCTGGTTCAATGTTCTTCTGGCCAAGCTGCTCAACCGCCGCGCCCTCGATACCCGCGCCGTGATCCAACTGAAGCCGGTCCTGCAGGGCCCCGAGGCCGTCTCACCGGAATTCGTCGCGCAGATCCAAGCGCTGGAACCCGCCTTGCTTGCGGAAGGGTGGCAGAAAGTAGCGTGGAACATGATTCCCATTCCGGATCGCTTCAACAGCCGCTCGGAAAGCGTCTGCTTCTTCCACCGGGATCATCGTGATCTGCTGCATTTTTCGCTGACCCGGGGTGATGCGTATCCAGGCACGTTGAAAACCGCCGTTCGGTCCTGGCTGCCGGACGGCACCCTGCTCACCACCACCGATGAGCTGTACTTCACCGTCACCGTGCTGCCGGGAACAGAGTTGGAATCACTCCCCGGCACACCCTCTGCGGACCTCATCCACAAGCACATGCAAAAATCGACGGCTCGGGGGGCGGGGGCCCTTGCCGATGCGAATGAAGGGCTTGAACGGCTCATCCGGGCGCACCTCGAAAATCATGCCCGGCTGCAAGCGAAAGGAATTTATGGTCCACTTGAAGAGATTTCGGCGTAAAATGTTGACAGGGTCGGTCGGTTGAGGTCTTCTCTGCGCCCCGCCGCAAGGCCAACGCACTCGTAGCTCAATTGGATAGAGCGTCTGACTACGGATCAGAAGGTTTGGGGTTCGAGTCCCTACGAGTGCGCCACTCATTTTCCACCACTGGTTTCGGGGCGTAGCGCAGTCTGGTAGCGCGCTTCGTTCGGGACGAAGAGGTCGTGGGTTCGAATCCCGCCGCCCCGACCATGGTTGACCGTGCCTCCTTCACCGGGAGGCTTTTTTGTTTCAAGAACGACCGCCGTTCATTCCACGCAGGGATGGTGGGTGAGAACTTTCGAGCGGAGCGAGAGTTCGAATGCGGCAGGAGCTTCGCGACTTTCGTCGATTGCGCGAAGCGCACTCACTGGCATGGCCGAAGGCAATCCCGCCAACCCTCGAAAGTCGGGGCATTCGTTTTCTAACGGATTAAAAGTGGCGTGCCCTTGGATCACTCTTCCCCACTCCCACCACGAACCTCTCGCCTCGCTGCCCATCCTCCGCTAAAAACCCGGCCATGGATTTCGAAACGCTCTCCAAGTGGGCCGATGAGGAAGTGAAGGCCGTGCTCGCCACGCTGCCACCGCAGGTCAAGAAGCCGGCTTTGAAGTGCTCGATTTCTTTCGAAGAGCGTCCCGGTCGCAGCGCCCATGATGAAGAACTGGAGGGCGACGAGCTCGGTCTTTTCGAAGGCCCCTCCTTGCTGGAGGAAACTTCCTCGCCCGGCGGAGAAATGCCCCGCGTGCGTCTCTTCCTACAGAACCTCTGGGAATGGGTGGAGAAGGATGAGCAGGATTACCGCGACGAGGTTGGAATCACCTTTCTGCACGAACTCGGCCACTACCTTGGCTGGGAGGAGCAGGACCTGGAAGACCGCGGTCTGGAGTGAGTCAGAGGCCCAGCTTTGATGCCACCACTCGGATTGCTTCGGGGTAAAGACGGTGCTCTTCCACCTGGATACGGGCGTGAAGGGTTTCCGGTGTGTCATCCGGCAGCACCGGCACCTTCGCTTGCAGAATTGAAGGGCCGGTATCCATCCCGGCATCCACGTAGTGAACCGTGCAGCCGCTTTCAGTGGCTCCGGCCTCCACGGCTTGTTTCCACGCTGCCACGCCGGGGAAGGCGGGCAGGAGCGCCGGATGGATGTTCAGGATGCGATCGGGGAAGGCATCCAGCAGCGGCTGTTTCACCAGCCGCATGAACCCCGCGAGACAGACGATGTCCACCCCGGCCTGATGGAGCTGTTTGGCGGTGGCGGCCTGCACTTCATCCGGGAACTTCGTCTTGAAGTCGCCACAATCGATGATGCCCGTCGCGATGCCGCGCTTCGCCGCGCGTTCCAGAATGAAGGCTCCCGGATTGTCGGAAAGCACCAGGGCGATTTCCGCATCCAGGGTGCCCGCATCGATGGCATCGAGGATGGCTTGCATGTTGGAACCGGAACCAGAGCCGAGGATACCGAGGCGCATGCGCTGGGGTGTAGGGGCGTTGGCGGAGGTTTTCAACCGCCAAGCCTGAACGTGGTCATTCTGTGAGTTGGCGGCGGATGTCCTGCATCTGTTGGTCCTGCTCGATCAGTGGTGGGCATACCGATGCGAGCAGGTTGACCATTGAGGCCGCGAACTTGTCCGCCGGATCCGCCTTTTTGTCGTTCATGATCTGACGAGCCCGGTCGGTGATGGTTTGCCAATCCACGGTAGATGCTCCGGGGGAGAGTCCGGGTTGCAGTAGTTCGCAGTAAGTCAGGGAGCTCCGCGCGCGGAAGCGTTTCCATGGCTGGAACGGCTGGCCCGGGCGAAAGGGCAATCCGGCAGGAACCACGTCCATATCCAGCGTGCTGAGGAGGCGTCCGCGTTCGTTTCTCATGGCCGTCATGAGATCCGCTTGCACGGGAGTGGCCCGGCAGGCGTGAGCGAGGCGGAGTTTCTCTTCTGCCGAGAAGGCTCCCGTCTTGAGTCCGACCCGGATCACTTCCACGGCTTTGTTTTCGAACCCGCAGGCCATGACCAAGGCCAACGCGCAGGGAGTGGAATGCAGATGCCGGGCGGTCAGCAGCAGGATCTCCAGATCCTGGATGGCGGTGACCGTGTGGCCCTTGGCCAAGGAGGCTTCCGCGTGCAACGCCACCGGCTTCTGAAGGTCGGAGAGATATTGCAGGGCCGTGGTATCCACCGTGCTGAGTGGGATGCATTCCGGACGCATGGCGGCTTCCCGCAGTGCCGACAGATCCGCTTCGTGCTCGCTGCCGGTCGCCAGGATGGCCGCGGTGGCGTCCGGATGGGTGGCCAGCCAGGAGTTACCTTCCGCGGGATATTCGTAGTCAGCAGGGCAGGCGGCGCCCAAGGTTTCGATGAAAGGCCGTGCGGGATGACTGCGGGAGGTCACCCAGTCCCGGACCCAGGGATGTGCCAGGAAATTCCGATCTTCAGGAATCGGGGTGTAAACCGGAACCGGGCTCCAGGCGAAGGATTCTCCGGAGGCTGTGGCCCGGGCTTTGAATTCCTCCCATGCCCGGATGGCCGAGCGTTCGCGATACCGTTGGATTCCGAAGAAGCCGGCCCACAGGGCAACCGTCACCACCGCTACTCCGATGAGAATGATCCAACTCCGTCTGACCTGGGAGCGATGAATGACCGCAGGATCGGTGGGCATGAGGCCATGCACCCAATCTCAAAATCGATTCACAATCAACTCCCCGCATTGGAACTTGGCAGTTTCCAAGGAGTTGGCAGCATGCCGCATGCACGACGCCCGCATCGACGCTCTTGCCCGCCAGTTGGTCCGCTATTCCACTTCGCTGAAGAAAGGCGAAAAGGTCCTCATCGATCTCTATGACGTGCCGGATTCCATCGGCATCGCCTTGATCCGTGAGGCCCGCGCAAAGGGTGCGGTGCCCGTCGTCCGCATCCACGATTCCCGCATCACCCGTGAAATGCTGTTCGGAGCGGAGGACGCCCAGTATTCGATCATCTCGAAGCATCTCCTTGCCGAAATGAAGGACATGGATGCCTATCTGGCCATCCGGGGCAGCCACAACATCGCGGAGTCTTCCGATGTGCCCGCCGAGCGCATGAAGCTCGCCATGAAGCACCTCCGCCCGGTCATCGACCACCGCGTGAAGAAGACCAAGTGGTGCGTCCTGCGTTGGCCCACTCCCGCCATGGCCCAGCAGGCCGGCATGAGCACCGAGGCCTTCGAGAACTTCTACTTCGATGTCTGCCTGCTCGACTACAAGGCGCTGATCCCTGCCATGAACGCGCTGAAGAAGCTCATGGACAAGACCGACCGCGTGGAGATCACCGGCCCGGGCACTCATCTCAAGTTCTCGATCAAGGACATTCCCGCCATCGTCTGTGGTGGCACCCACAACATCCCGGACGGCGAGGTCTTCACCGCACCGGTGCGGGATTCCGTGGAAGGTGTCATCACCTACAACGCGCCGACGATCTACCAGGGCATTCCCTTCGACAACGTGAAGCTGGAGTTCGCCAAGGGCAAGGTGGTGAAGGCCGATGCCGGGGCAAAGACCAAGCAGCTCAACAAGATCCTCGATAGCGACGAAGGTGCGCGTTACATCGGCGAGTTCGCCATCGGCTTCCACCCGGTGATCCGCGAGCCTATGCGGGACATCCTCTTCGATGAGAAGATCGCCGGTTCCTTCCACTTCACTCCCGGCCAGGCCTATGAGGAAGCGGACAATGGCAACCGCTCGCAGGTCCACTGGGATCTGGTGAACATCCAGCGCAAGGACTACGGTGGCGGTGAGATCAAGTTTGATGGCAAGGTCATCCGCAAGGATGGCAAGTTCCTGCCCGCCGCCCTCGCGAAACTGAACGGCTGAGTCTTATGAAACACCGGAGCCTCCATCGTCTCGTCGCCATCATGGCCACCGTGATGGTTGCTCCGGTCGTGCAAGGCCAGGGTGTTGCCGGGGCAGGGAAGTCCTCTCCATCCCGCGCCCAGATCAGCCGCCTGAAACGAGTCACCTATCAGGCGGAAATCTCGCGTGCGGATCTTGTCCGCACCGGGGGAAGTGAACTGCTGGCGACGGGGGCGGGTGAGGCAGCATCCGTCGCAAGATCTCCAGCCATCGATCTGGAGGAGGCGATCAAGCGGGCCAGGAAATACGCCTCCACTTTGTTGAACGGAGGATTGGATACGAAGCCTCCGCTCTGGAGGCTGGAGAGCGCGGCCATCGTATGGGTGTCTTCGGAAGAGGGCCTTGGCTATTACTGCATCAATTTCCAGCCCCGCTCCTCGGCTCACAACGTCCATGATGGGGCCGTGGACATGCTTTCCGTGGTGGTCTTGTTTTCAGGAGACGTGGTGGAGTGCAAGAAAGTGGAATAGTCCATCCGAGGAGTTCCTTTGAAACCTCTCCGATCCATGCTCAGAACCGCTTGGCTCCTTGGGGTGGCGGCAGTTCTCGCCTGTTGCCATAAGCCGAAGTCTTCCACTCCTCCCGCGACGATCTCCGGTCCGTTGATTCAACGGGCTTATGTCTGGCAGCGAGAATGGAACCCTCAGGTCTCGCGGTCGGTAGCTGCCCATGCCGCATCATTCGAGACACTGGACCTGCTGGCCGCCCAGATCGAATGGCGCGCCGCAAACGAAGAACCGGTCATCATCCGGCCCGCGATCGATTGGGCTGCGCTTCGAGCTGGGGGCAAGCCTGTGGGGCTCGTCGTGAGAGTCCAACATGCTGGCAATCATGAAGCGGTCGCCGCCATGGTGGCTCGTATTCTGTCGGATCGGCTGACGGAGGCGAGGGCAGCTTCCGTTTCCGTCGTGGAGTTCCAGATCGACTATGACTGTGCCCAGAAACATCTCGCGGATTACCAGCGGTGGTTGGTTTCTGTGCGGTCCGCTTTGCAAGCCACCGGCATTCCTCTGCGGATCACCACTCTCCCGAGCTGGCTTGGTGAGCCCGCTTTCGTGACGCTCGTGGATGCGGTGGATGGCTACATCCTCCAGGTCCATTCGTTCGATCTCACCACGCTTGGAAAGGCTCCCACCGTCTGCGATCCGGAGATGGCCCGCGAATGGGTGGCCCGCGCCGCAAAGCTGGACCGACCGTTTTACGTCGCTCTTCCCACCTACCGCTGTGTTGCAGGTTATGCGCCGGATGGTCGCTGCCTGGGTGTCGCGGCGGACGGTGCGCAGCCTTCGTGGCCGTCTGGCACACGCATGCTTGAGTTTGTTTCGGATGCTGGGTCGCTCGCTGAACTGGTGGAGGAATGGACGAAACAGCGTCCCGCCACCATGCAGGGGCTCTATTGGTATCGGCTTCCCATGGAGGGGGAGTTGCGGAACTGGCGGTGGCCCACCTTGGCTGCCGTCATGGCGGGCCGGGCTCCGAAAGCCAAGTGGGAGGTCCGCGCAAGTCCGGGCAATCCCACCGATTTCATGCTCTGGAATACTGGCGAAAACGACGAGCCGCTGCCGCGAATCATCCGCGTGACTTGGTCGGACAATCAGCTCCCCGCCGCGACAGATGCCCTGGGTGGCTGGTCCTGCCAATCGTCCGGAGATCACGTGGAGTTCCGTTCCGGCTCGCGCGGCACTCCGGTGCGCCTGCTTCCCGGAAATTCGATACCGCTGGGATGGATTCGCTATCATGAAGCGCCACCGCCTGATATGACATTCGGCTATGAAATCGTCCGCTAGGTGGCTGTTCGGACTGCCGTTGCTGGCCTTGTTTTCCTCGCTGCCCGATTCGGCTTCCGCCACTGGTGGTTGGGTGCCGGAGCGTTTCCTTGATGAGGGCGGAGCACGTCTGAAAGCCGCACCGGTATTTTATTGGGATATCGAGGTCACCCGCCTCGCCAAGCAATATGCCGAGAAGGAGCCGCCTGCGAAATTCCCGGAAGATCCCTTTCTCTCGCCTGCTGAGGAGGGAAAGGCATCCGGAACCGCCATCGCCGACAACTCCGATTTCGAGGACGCCGTGAAGTTCGGCAAGTTCAAGCCTGTCGATCTCGCCGCAGCGCGTGCCGCTCAGGCGGAGATGCGCTCCTGGCTTCAGAATGGAGCCAGCGATGAAAACCGTCCGAAATTGATCGAGGCGGATTCCGAGTTCGCCGATTATCACAAGGGTGCGGCACTCCTCGCGGATGACAAGCCGGAGGACGCGAAGGCGGCGTGGGAAAAGCTCCTCCAGCGCCCTGCGGACCAGCGCCACTACCGTTCCGTCTGGGCGGCCTATATGCTGGGCAAGACATGCATGAAGGATGAGAAGACGCGGAACGATGCCATCGCATGGTTCGTGAAGTGCCGTCAGTTGGCCCGCGAGGGGTTCGCCGATTCACTCTTCCTCGCTGCGGACAGCTATGGCTGGCAGGCGCGTGCCGAATATGATGCGGGCAATCACCCCGCATCCGCCCGCCACTATCTCCAGCAGCTCGCCCTCGGAGATACTTCGGCGGTCGCTTCACTCAAACTGCTGGTGCCGGATCGCAGTCTGATGGACACGCTTGGTGAACTGTCGTTCGCTTCGCTTTCCGAGCAGTCTGCCGAGCCGGACCCCAATGCGCCTGCGCCGGATGACGCGCTGGTGGAAGCCAAACGCAAGGCTGCGCGTGAAGCCGCGGACAAGGCGCTGGCCGTGGCCGCCAAGGACGAGGTGCTTCGCCAACTCGTCACCGCGCACATTCTCTGCGCCGGCACTTCCTACACGTACGAAGATCATTCCCGTGGCACCCGCTGGCTGGACATGATCGGGAAATCGAACCTCGATCATGTGGAGGGAGCTGCATCGCTGGGTTGGGCCGCCTATGATGTGGGTCGCTATGCGGATGCGGAGAAATGGCTGCGCTTTGACAAGCCCGCCACTCCGCTCGGCCAGTGGCTGTTGGCCAAGCTCGCGTTGCGCAAGGGGGCGTTCCCGGAGGCTGCGAGCCTGATGCGAGAAGTCGTGGCAAAGCTGCCGGACGACGCAGCCACCAACTACAGCGATTTCAACTACCTCCCGAAAGCTTCGGCCTCCGCCGATCTGGGAGGGGCATTGCTCGCTCAGGGAAAATTCACCGAAGCCCTCGCCGCTTTCATGGTGGGGGGATGCAAGGCGGATGCCGCTTACGTTGCCGAGCGATTGCTGACCACCGATGAACTCGTCCGGTTCGTGAAGGAAAACGCGACCCTTCCTGATGATGTTCGAGCCTCCAAACCCGAGAGCGACGAGGTGGCGGCGATGCATTGGGAGATGATGAACGATCTCATGAACCTCACCGGCCGCCGGCTCATCCGCGAGGATCGGAACGCGGAGGGACGGCTTCTATTGGGCAAGGATCCACGTGCGTCGTTCGATGCATTCCGGGATCTGGGGGCGGTGGGTCGGGATGAGAAGAAGCCGAAGAAGGAACGCGCCAAGGCACTCTTCGATGCCGCCTGCATTCTTGAGGACGGCTCTTCCTGGTGTGGCACGGAGGATGACTTCGTGCGCGCAGAATGGGGTGGCTACGCTCCGGACAATCCTCAGGCCATCGTTCAATCCCGTCTCACCGGCAAATCGAAGGTTGTCTCTGAGGATGGGGGGAATGATCCGGACAACGAAAAGTCGGTGGCGAACTTCCTGCCTTCTTCAGATGCGGAGCGCAAACGCCTCCAAGGTCCCGCAGGTCGCCAACGCTTGAAGGAATACGTCCGCCAAGCCGCGGCGCTCGCAGTGAAGGCCGCAGAACTGCTCCCGGACAATACCGAGGAAACCGCCGATGTTCTCAACCAAGCCGGCCGCTGGATCCAGGATCTCGACAACCCCGGTGCGGACAAAATCTACTTTCAGATCGAAAAGCGCTGCCCGAAGACGGACATCGGCAAGGCCGTGATTGCGAAACACTGGTTCATCGAGCCGGATGGCCCGTGAACGGGTGGGGCGGGAGAGAGCGACTCATCCGAAAAGGTTTCGGATGAGAAGTCTCGTTGAAGTCTCAATTCTTCTTCGCCCCGAGTGAACGGGCCAATCCGATCAGCACGCCGAGGATCAGGATCGGTGAACCGGAGCCGATGGCCAGACCGATCACGGCGATCACGGCGATGCCGATTCCGACCTGCATCAACACGTGCTGCGTCCTTCCACGTCCGGTAGGGCCGCCCCATGCCTTGACCAGTTTGCGGCGGCTGCCTTTGAGCCCGGGAAGTTGCGATGCCAGTGCTTGTTGGGCGGCGCGGATGTGACCGGAGACGGCGCGGTCTTTGGGCCACGCATTGAGTTGTTGGATGGCCTTGCGATAGTGGGTTTCCGCCGCTGCGGTTTTTGACCGTGCGGCAGCGACCACGGAGCGACCCAGTTCCGCCATTCCGAGAAAGTATTGGGAAAGCCGGCCATCTTCGACGGGAGCGAGCATGTTCTCTGCTTCATCGATTCGCCCCATCGAGGCGAGGTAGGAGCCTTGTCCGGCCCGTAGGGCGAGCGTGTTCGGATCCTTGCGGAATTTGGCGATGCCGCTTTCCCGGATGGCTGCGGAGGCGGCGGCACCTTTCATGGCATCTATCGCGGATGTCAGGTTCACCAGCGTGTGGGCCCCTACTCCGTCTCCGCGGTTTTCCCAGCCATCCAACCACCGCACGGTTTCCTTGTTATCGTCCAGAGTGACAAGAACCTGCCCGACCAGATTCCAGAGGTCGGGATCAGCGTGGAAGCGGTTGCGTTCTTTCTTGATCCATGACCGGACCAGCCCGGGGTGGCCGCCGCGTATGGCGGATTGGATCAGCGTTTCCCACGCGGCATTGCGAGCGGGTTCCGGGATCTTGAATTTGCGGAGCCGCTTGGCTGCCCTCTCCAGCGATTCTCTGTCAGTGAAGAAAGCTGCCCACGCGGTCAGCAGGGCGGGAGAGAGCTCCCCACCTCCGCTGACGATTCGTTCCTGGATATTCCGCCACTTCGTGCCGACCCGATGGCGGGCGAATTCCTCATGCAGCCACACCAGAGGTCCGGCTTCCTTGGTCTCACGGCACAGCCGTTCCCCCATTTCCAGTGCTTCGGAATCGCGTTTATCCGCGAGCATGATCAAGATGGCATCGCACTCCACCCATGGCCCCGGCGAGTAGTGACGAAGCATCTGGAGGGTCTCCCGAGCGGCAGAAAGCTCGTTGCTCTGAATGAGGAGGGAGATCAGTTTGCGACCGGCGAATTCGTAGGTGGGATCGAGCAGGAAAGCCCGCTCGAAGGCCCGCTTCGCCATTCCCGGCTTCTTCAGGTATTCTGCGGCGACTCCGGCGAAGCCGTGTGCGATCGAATAGTCGGGATTGAAGCGCGCCCACTGTTTGGCGGACTTTTCCAGTTCCTCCCAATTTTTGCGGGCGTGATGCCATTCGGAAAGCTGCTGCCATCCCCAGGCATACTCGGGCTGCCGCTCGAGCACACCTTCCATGGCGCGGATCGCCGCCGGGCCGTCACCCGCTTCCATGAGCACCCATGCGCGGCGGCCTGCGGCTTCGATGGAAGATTCGGTTTCGCCTGGTGCCGGATCGCAGGCAGCCATGGCTTCTTCGTAGCGTCCTGCCTTGCAGAGCAAGGCGGCCAATTGGTCCCGCAGTTGGGTGGCTTGTGGATGGATCTCCAGACCTTCTTTCGCGGTCTGCAGGGCCACCTCCTTGTGCCCCAGTGCACGCTGGATATCCACGGCGATGCTCCACCACGTGGCGCTGTGGCGGTGGTTCACACTCTGCTGGTCCACCAGTTTCTGCAGTTCTTGTTCCTTCCCCAGTTCGGCGGAGAACTGGGTCAGCGCGGACCACGCCCAACTGTAGTAAGGTCCTGCGCCCACCGCATTCAGCAAGCTCTGCCAGGCATCTTCCTTTCTGCCGCGCCGGAGCAGCAATTCCGCAAGCACGCCATGGTTCATCGCGTTCAGCGGTTCGTGGCGGACCGCATTCCGAAGGACTTCCTCGGCTTCGTCGAGGCGGCCCCGCCGCTCGAGCGATTCGGACAAGCTCCGAGCGGCCGTGTCCCAGGCGGGAGCGAGTTCGAGCGCTTTCCGTTGGGCTTCCACTTCGCCCGTCAGGTCTCCGGAGGCGTGGCGCACCTTCGCCACATCCAGCCAGGTGTTTGGAAGCAATGGAAAAGCGGTGGCGAGATGTTCCGAGCAAATCGCAGCCTCTTGGAGGAGGTCCATTTGCAGCGCTTGATCGAGCCGGGCGGCCCATGTTTGCCAGAGATCCGGGCGTTCCTTGCAGAATCCCTGGAGCCGCGCCATCAGATCGGGTGGCGCCAGCACTCCCCAGGCATTCCTTTGGAACACAGGTACGCATTCGCCGTTCGAGACCTGCCGCTTCATCTCTTCAGCCACGAAGGAGATCGCATCGTTCCGGGTCGCCTGGCTGGTGCTCCATTCCATCAGCCGGCTGATTCCGTAGGTGTAATCAATGTTCACCACCAGCGAGCGGCGGATACAGGCGATGGCATCCTCGTGATCGCCGTTGCGATGGAGCAAATCGGCAAGCACGCCCAAGGAAACCGGCTCGCGCTCGTTTCGAGCCAAGGCTTCGCGAGCGTCCGCGAGGCCTTCCTCCTTGTCGCCGTTGCGGAAGCGTGCGGTGGCGCGTTCACGCCGTGCCCAGTTGTCATCCGGATCAAGTTCCAGCAGCCGGTTGAGAGTAGGGATCGACTCTTCCGGCCGGGTCTGCGATTGGGCCAGCAAGGTCAGCAGTCCGGTGTGGTTCGGATGCTGGCGCACGCCTTCCTTCACGAAGGCCACCGCTTCTGTTTCCCCCCTCTCTTCCGCGATCAAGCGGATGAGCGTCTGCCATGCATCCATGGCCAGAGGTTCGTGTTCCAGCACGGCCTGCCATTGGCGGATGGCCAGAGGGCGGTCGCCCACGTAAATGGCGGTCCGCGCGCGGTGGCGGCGCCATTGCGACTCGGCCACCTTGCCACGGGCTTCTTCGATCCATTGCAGACCGGTCGCCCGGTCGTGGTCACCCCATCGGATCATCATCTGTCCGGCCTCGATCTTCAGTTTGCCATCTTCCGGGAAGAGCCCCATGGCACCTTGCAGGACCGCTTTGGCCTCGCCCGCCCGTTGCAGGCTGTCCAGCGCCGCGGCGAGTGTGAGCCATGGAGCGGAGCTCGACAGGCCCTGTCGCTTCGTCCGCTCCCGTAGGAATACCAATCCATCCTCGATACGGCCTATACTGCGGCAACTGTCGAAGTAATTTCGGGCGTAGGGTTCCCAAGCGGCGGAGAGATTCGAAGCGTAACGGCGCAAGCGGGCGGCTTCCGAAAAGTCACCACGCTTGATGTGCCATCTGGCGAGGTTTTCCAATGGTTGGCCGTCGAGCTGCTTCCGGAGGACAGCACGGCGTAGGTAGTGACCGGCGGGTATCAGTTGCCGCGCGTCTTCCAGCAACCATTCCCCCAGTTCCGAGATGAATATCGGATCGCAGGGTTTCGAGGTGATCGCTTCAAGTAGGGCATGGCAACCCTCGCGGTCGCCCAGCATCTGCAGGATTCCCAGCCGATGGAGCTGGAGCGGGTCGTGATCGGGGAACCGGGCGACAAGGCGGTCCGTGAGCTCCAGCTGCCGCGCACGATGGCCCAGGTAGGCGGCCAATTCTGTTTCTCCGAGCAGGGTGAGAGGATGGTCGGGATTGATGGCACGTTGTGTGGAAACGGCTTCTTCCGCCTTCCATCGGTCGTGATTTTCGATGGCGACGCTGAGCTGATGATGCGCCTCATACAGGGCCTCGTCCGGGAAGCGGATACCCTCGAGCCGGTGCGCTTCCTCGTGTGGAACCAATACCATGCCGCGCGGTCCCTGGGTGGGATGAGATTCGATCAACCCGTCGATCAGCATTTCACCGAAATGCCGGTGCGTGGGATCACGCAGCAGCACTACGTCGGTCCGGTCATCATAGCCGATGCAGGCCTGCAGGTGCGCCGAGGTGACGGCGGTGGTGGTGAGAGTGAAGGGCAGCTCGCGGTCGATCAGGGCGATGACCACTTCGCGGGTGAGACGGAATTCCCGCACGGTGAAACCGTGGGATTCGGCCCAGAGGTGCTCCTTGTGCCAAGGTGTGCCGTTGTAGCAGATGGCGTCTGCGATGGCGAGGTGGTCGTGGTCCTTGCCCCAGGTACTGCGCCAGCGATGCCAGCGTCGCAGGAGCGCAGGTCATGTTGTGCTGTCGGATGAAGGGGACATTCAGACGCTTGCGCTGTCGTGAGCGCGCATCCGGCCTGCGGAGCTTTTCCGCCACGTATTTCTGGAACCCCTCGTCCTTCCGGTCGCACCACTCCAGGCAGGCGTCGATGTCGCCGGCGAGGTAGTGGAAGTCCGCCCGGCGGCCCGCCATCCATTTGGTGAGATCCTTTGTGATCAGAGGCATGCGGCGCTCTGCTTCATCGAGGCACCACAAACCGCGTTCGTGATCTTCCCGTTCGCTGTAGAATGCCTGCAGCCGCAGTGCGAAAGCGGGGTGTTCGGTGGCATCATGGGCCTTGTGGAGCAATTGCATTGCCTCTTCGTCGCGATTGAGATGGACGAGGCAATCGACGGTTTGCAGCACCGCCGGACGATAAAATTTCCAGTGTCGCAATCCCTCTTGAGCTGCGGCGAGGGCTTCCTCGTAGCGGTCTTCGTATTCCAGAACGGAAGAATGCTGGATATGGATCCACGAGGAAGTTGGTGCGAGGCGCAGCCCTTCACCGATCGCCTGATGGGCGGTCTGGAAGTCCCGCAGCATGCCGAGGCACCAGCCTTTGAATGAGAACAGCTCGGCGCGGGTTTCATCGTCCATCGCGCGAGACTGCTGTTTCAGCATGGCGTCGATCTCCGGCAGCAGCAGGGCCGGGGGCTTCCACTTCAGGCGCGGGAAGAGCGCTTGGAAGAAGCAGCCGGGATCCTGTCGGTCATGCCGCCAGTTGAGGATGTCGAGCGCACCCGCAAGCTTGGCATTCCCCGCCGCGGAAGCGATCCGTGCCGCCATCAGCATGGTCTTGCCCGGAGCCCAGCGTTCCAAGGGACCCTGTTCCCTGGCGAGATTCCATGCGCTGACAATCAGGCCTTGCTCCCAGAGGCTTTCAAGTTGTGCCAATGTCTCTTCCCGTGGCTCCAGAAACTCCATCATCCGCCGCACACATATCCGGTGCGGTCCGCTCTGGCCAGTCCGGTGGTGAAGAATCGCCATTCGCTCGATCGCGCTTCCGCCTTCTCCGGTTCGTGTCATGGTAGTGGGATGAACCGTTCCGGCCTGTTTCCACTTCTCGCCTGCGTGATGCCTGTGCTGGTGTGGTCGATGTGGCGGCCCTATGACTGGCCAACCTGGGGAATGGAGACCGCGCCGGTGTTTATCGGTTTCGCCGGGTTGTTCGTGGCCGCGCGAAGGGGTTGGTCGTTCTCGACCTTCGCGCTCGTCTGCATCGCGCTGCACATGATCCTGCTGATCGTCGGCGGGCACTATACCTATGCAAAGGTGCCGCTCGGCGAGTGGGCAAAGGATTGGTTCGGCTTCCACCGCAATCACTACGACCGCCTTGGTCACTTCGCGCAGGGCTTCGTTCCCGCGGTGCTTTTCCGTGAGGTGATGATCCGGAACCGCGTGATCGCCCGGCGCGGTTGGCGGGAGTTTCTCACCGTCTGTTTCTGCATGGCGGTGAGCGCGGTGTATGAGTTGCTGGAATGGTGTGCGGCGCTGGTTTCGGCGCAGGCATCAGAGGCGTTTCTCGGCACCCAGGGAGATCCATGGGACACTCAGGAGGACATGTTCACCTGTCTGATCGGAGCGCTTGTCGCGGTCGTGCTCACGCGGTTTTTTCAAGACCGTTCGATCCAGAGAAGGAGTTGAGGCTTCAGCCGAGGAGGGTCTTGTCGGGGGCGGAGTCTCCGGAGATCGAATCGCCAGCCGGCGGGTATTTTTTCCTCCACCCTCTCTTTGCTAGTATCACCACGATGGCTCCCAACAAAAGCCCCGTTCCGTCCGCCAGCAGGTCGCCGATGTCTCCGCGATCCCACGGTTGATGAAGCTGGTAGTTCGGCAGCGCTTCCGATGCGAATGCGATGACCGCTGCGATCGGCCATACCCTCGGTCGCGCGAAGGCAAACAGCGCCACCCCGAAAGCCCCGAAAGCCACGAGGTGCATGAAATTGAAGCGATCCCGCAAGGTCCGGATCGCTTCGTCCACCATCCGGCTTTGGCGCTTTTCGGGCGCGGGCGTTGCAATCGCGGGTGTTGGTGAAGGAGCGGGTACCGGGGCGACCGCGATCGGAGGAGGATTGGCCGCCGGCGGGTCTGTGGCGACCTGCGGCGCGGGATGAGGGGGAGGGGTCGGCGCAACGACAACGGCAGGAGCCGGGAGCGCGGCTCCCAGTTGAAATTGCCCCATCAAACTCCGCAGGCAGTATCGCGGTTGCGGGAAGACGAGGAACCAGGTGGCTCCTACCAAGGTGCAGCCTGCCAGCGCCGCGCGCGGCCATTTCCAGCGGCCCAGCGCGGGGATCACCCACCATGCCGCCCAAGCCACCCACAGCACCACCAGTCCGGCGGCTGCCGAGGGAAACCAAGCCCGCTGCCGCACCATGGAAATCTCCACGTTCCTTACCTCCAGCGAACCGTGCGTGCCCCAGTGTTCCAGAGCAAACCGGAGCTCGCCACTGCCCGGCACCAGATCGAACACCGCCTCCTCATGATGCCACGGCGCGTTGCCGGCGGCGCTGACGATCGCATGATCGTGAGGCCAGAACTGGGTGCCGTCCGGACGGATCCCGTAGATGATTGCCCGGGCCGTCGCCCACAAGGGGCCACCGACTTCCACCTCGTCCCATTTCGCGTCCAGCTCCACATGCAGGAAGCGCACGTCATCCAAGGTCCCCAGCACCCGCTCGATCCGCACCGCCGGATCGCCTGCTTTCTCATCCCGCGCGATTTTCACCGCGCCCGTGGCGTCCGGGTTCGTGTCACGACCCTTGCCGCTCAGCCATTCCCAACCCGGCAGGCCGGGTTCGAACGCCCGCGACAGTGGCGGCCCGGCATTCTCAAAGCGGAACTGCCACGCGATCACCGTCAACGAGGCCAGCACCACTGCGGCCAGTAGTTTGGGAAGAAGCCGTTTCATGAACACGAAAAAGGCGGGAGCATCGCTGCTCCCGCCGGATGAGATCACAGTTCGTTGGCCGGGGACAGGATCATCCCTGCGACCAAGACGATCAGGCGCCGTAGTTGGCAGCCACCACATCCCAGTTCACCACGTTCCAGAACGCGGCGATGTAATCCGGGCGGCGGTTCTGGTAGTTCAGGTAGTAGGCGTGTTCCCACACGTCCAGACCGAGCAGCGGAGTGTCGCCGTTGCCGCCGAAATCCTTGCCCATGATCGGGTTGTCCTGGTTGGCGGTGGAGCTCACGGCCAGCTTGCCGGAGGCGTCCTTGGTGAGCCAGGCCCAGCCGGAGCCGAAGCGGGTGGCACCGGCCTTGGCGAAGGCTTCCTTGAACGCGTCGAAGGAACCGAAAGCGTCGTCGATGGCCTTGGCCAGGGCGCCGGACGGAGCCTTGGCGCCGCCGGGGGCGATCACCTTCCAGAAGAAGGAATGGTTCACGTGGCCACCGCCGTTGTTGCGGACCGCGCCACGGATGTCTTCCGGCACGGCGGCCAGATTGCGGACGATGTCTTCAGCGCTCTTCGCTTCAAGGTCGGCCTTGCCGGCGACAGCGTTGTTGAGGTTGGTCACGTAGGCGTTGTGATGCTTGCTGTGATGGATCTCCATCGTGCGCGCGTCGATGTGCGGTTCGAGCGCGTTGTAAGCGTAGCCAAGATCGGGAAGCGTGAAGGCCATGGGAGTGAGGAGTTTGGTTTGCGTTCCACGGCAGCGACGGATAGGCCGGTTGTCGCGTGGACAGCCTAACCAAAGCGCAGGCTAAAATCCCCGCAAGGTAAAATCCGCCATGCCGCCCGAACTCCAACAGCATCTGCCCGTTATCATTGCCGCCGTTGCGGGCCTTTTCCTCGGCTGGCTGATTACAAAACTGGCTGCCAACAGCCGCCACACCGCCGCTGCCGAGCGTCTGAAGGCCGAGGAGCGTCGCGCCGCCGAGATCGAGGCCCGTTTCGCCCGGCTCACGGAGGAATCGAATCTCAACGACCAGGAGGCCGGAGTGATCCGCACCCAGCTCGCCGAGCTGAAGACCCGCCTCGAGGAGGAGCAGAAGTCCGCCAAGGCAAAACAGGAGCTTCTCGATCGGGCCGAACAGCGACTTTCCGACACCTTCAAGGCTCTCTCCGCCGATGCCTTGAAATCCTCCGCCGAACAATTTCTCCAACTCGCCAAGACGTCTCTTCGCGCCCAGACGGAGGAGGCCAAGGGCGAGATCGAGCAGCGCAAGGCGGCCATCGAGAACCTCGTCAAACCGGTCGCCGAATCGCTCGGCAAATTTGAGCTCCGCGTGGGCGAGATCGAGAAGGCCCGTGTGGCTGCCTACGCCGAACTCCAGCAGCAGGTGAAGACCCTCGGCGAGGGCCAGACCGGCCTCCAGCGCGAAACGGCGAATCTGGTGAAGGCCCTGCGCCAGCCCACCGGCCGTGGCCAATGGGGGGAAATCCAGCTCCGCCGCGTGGTCGAACTGGCTGGTATGCAGGAGCACTGCGATTTCGAGACCCAACACACCGCCACCACCGATGAGGGCAAGCGTCTGCGTCCTGACCTGATTGTGAAGCTCCCCGGCGGCAAAACTCTCGTCGTCGATTCGAAGACGCCGATGGACGCCTATCTGGATGCGTTGGAAGCCGCCGATGATGCCTCCCGCGAGGAGGCTCTCCGTCGGCACACCCGGCAGGTTCGCACCCATATCGACCAGCTTTCGTCGAAGAATTATACCGCTCAGTTCGATCACGCGCCGGAGTTCACGGTTCTCTTTCTTCCCAGCGAGTCGTTCTTCTCCGCCGCCCTTCAGAACGACCCCGGCTTGATCGAGCGTGGCGTGGACAATGGCGTGATCCTCGCGACTCCGACCACGCTGATCGCCCTATTGCGCGCCGTGGCCTATGGCTGGCGTCAGGAGGCACTCGCCGAGAATGCCCGTGAGATCTCCGCCATGGGGCGCACGCTCTATGAACGTCTCGGCACGCTTTCCGGCCACTTCGCCAAGGTCGGCAAGTCCCTCGATGGTGCGGTGCAGAATTACAACAATGCCGTGGCGTCCTTCGAGAGCCGGGTCCTGCCCGCAGCCCGCAAGTTCGAGGACCTCAAGGCCGCTCCGGAGAACGCCGTGCTGCCGGAGCCGGAACCCGTGGAAAAGCTGGCCCGCCTGCCCCGCGACAGCGCCCCCGAAACGCCTGTCGCTCTGCCAACCGTCGCGGTGATCGAGCCGGAGGATGATTTCACCTTCGTGCCCGATGCCGGCGCCCGGAATGCGGCGAGTGATCTGAGATCGGCGTTGGAGTAGGCTTAACCGGGATCAAGGCATTCTTGTCCTGCTCTTCAACACCTTCAGTGCAGGGCTTCATATCCAGGGTGTGATTGTAGTGCGATCCTAGGCTTCGGGACACGGTCTCTCTGGAGCAGGAAGACCTGCGGAGAAGCGCGTCGCCTTACCTGCCACTATTCTCCTCCTTCGCATAGCTTCTTGAAATCAAAGTCGTAGATACATCGGTTGGACGATCCGACGAGAAGCCGCGAAAGGTCTGGAGAGAAGGAGGCTGCGGTAGCGACCCAGTAGGTTGGAAAGTTGCGGACCACCTTCTTCTTGCTCCAGTCCACCACGGCCAATCCGGGAATGCGCGCTGAGCTGTAGCTGATCACGATCCAGCGACCGTCTTGGATTGCCAATGGCCCTTTAATGAACCATTCCGGTGGAAATTCCATCTTTTCGGCGGGTTTTCCCGCTACGTCGAAGGGGACGGTTGTGATCGTGGAGTTTCCAAAATGGCCCTCCAAGCAAAAGAACAAGCGGTGCTTCGGATCGATACCGAAAGTCTCACGATTCAACAGAACGGCTTTCTCTTTTCCCAAAGGATCGAGGGCAAAGGTTTGTCCTCCGTTCTGCACCATGATCGTAGGGGGGGCATCCGGGAGGTAAACCGCTCGGGGTTGGGTGGATATATCCATCTTCGACACCAAGAGCTCGACCGCTTGATCCGAGCTATCCAGATTCCAGTAATAGAAGTCTTTCCGAGCTCCTGTCAGCAGGTGCTGCTGCCCGGTGTCTACGGCGATGTTCATGATTTCGGGCTGGATATTTGGGGATTTACGGTCTTGGAAGACCGGCACGCCTTCGATGCGGGGGCTGATGCCATCCCCGCGCTTCGGGAGGCTGCCAATCTGGAGGAGATCCCATTCTAGGAAGTCGAACCCATCCGCTGCATAGATCTTCATCAGGCGATCGACGATAATTGGGGATTGCATCCACACGCAGCCGTTATTCTTGCTTTTCGGAGATATCAGCTCCGCCAGCATTTCCCCATTCTTGGACCAGAGAATCAGGTTTTTCCCATCATTGGAGATGATGAAATCGCCGTTCATCGAATAGTCGGTATCCGTGATCGGACAGCAATGCAGGGGAGTCCGTTTCAGCTCCTCTTCATCCTCCCGCTCTAATGTTGAGGGATTCCGCAGCGCGATGCCCCCCGCGTCGCCGGTGACCAAGTATCTGCCGTCCAGTGTGAAATCGATACTTGGCCAACCGATTGGAAATTCCTTCACCCGTTCTTCGGAACTGGGCGTGATGTGGATGAGCCAGGATTTCCCAGTTGTGGAGACGAGCAACCGGGAGTGATCCGGGGAAAAGCGCACGTGCTTTGGATAGGTGTATCCCTCTTGTGTGGGTGGTTGCAGTGCGATCACGTGCACGCTGGCAAGGGTGTCGCTTTCTTCTCTGAGCAATTCCAGTTGAGTCTCGGTATAGACAGCGATCCATTCACGGGTTGCTCCACCGATGTCGATCTGCGCGAATTTTGAGTCTCCTTCCAATTGGAGAGGTATTTTTTCCGGGGTTTCGCTCCCGGGATGAATGATCCAGCCCTCGGGCTTATGACGCTCCCGCGGAACCATGACATATACTGCTTGGCGGGTCAGCCCGATGTAGTCGCAGCCCGATGAATCAACCGTCTGATCGACCTTGCCGGGTATGTGGATCTTCCGTGTCTCTTTGCCGGTTTCGGCATCACGCCAAGACACCGCAGCTTCGTCCTTCTCCAGATGGAGCACGATGACCTCTTTGCCATCGAGGCTGAATGTGGCAGCAAGAGCCCGAATCCCGGTGCCTTGGGTTTCTAGGGCACGGGCGACGGAGGCTGGATCACGCAGGTTTGGTCTCGGAATTCTAGGGCCCAAAGTCCACAGGGAGCGGCCGGTTTGAAAATCGAAGCATTCCGAGGTTTGAAGATTGTCGGCCTCATCAGCGGTCAATCGCGCACCAAAAATTCTTCCCCCATCTGGAGAGACTTTCCAAATGCCCAGGATAGGGAGCTCGTCCTTGACCTGTATTCCTTTGGCTTTGGAGTCTACTTCGATCCTTACCACGCCGGAGGATGAGGTGACGCACCAAGCGTCTTGGTTTCCGAGACGCTCCATCTGTCCCGATCCCCCTGGCAGGCTGCGATGGGGATCTCCATGGATGCGCATCAACCCAGGAAAGGCATTCGAGGCAGGATCAAACCTCTCCAAGGGGCTGTCGACGGCCGACGACTTCGCCTCTTGGGCATGGTTTGGGAGAGTTGTTAGTAGAAGCGCCGCGAACGCAATCGGCGGGAATTTTGTTGCGAACATGCCGCCAAAATGAAGGGGCGGGGCATGTCTCATCAACGGTAAATCTTTCGCAGAAACAACAAGATGAGCCTATTCCACCAACTCCCCGAAGCCGCAGAACAACCGGGTATCATCCGGCGGGGTATCCGGTAGCGGAGCGTCGTGATCGAGGTGGTCGCGGCAGGCGGATTCGAAGTCTTCCGGCGTCTTTGCCCGGCAGATGCGGTGGTGGAAGTCCTGGTCGAGGCCTTGGGTGATGTAGACCATCGTCTTCTTCATCCGTTGCACGTGGGCGAGGGGATTGAAGCGCTTCGTTTCCGCCGCCAATTCGGCGTATAGTTCCATCGCGTATTCAAGAAGGTCCCGTCCGGTTGGTTGGGGGCCGGTCTTTCCTGCAAAAGCCGCCTGCAGCTGGGCGAAAATCCACGGATTCCGGATCGCGCCGCGCCCTACCATCAGGCCCGCCGCGCCGGTTTTTTGGATATAGGACAAACCAGTCGGTATGTTCACCACGTTACCGTTCGCGATCACCGGGCAAGGCAAAGTCTGGACTGCGAGCTTCACGCAATCGGGGTGAACCGGAGTCTGATAGCGCTCCTCCACCGTGCGGCCGTGGATCGTTAGGAGGTCAATGGCATGTTTGCTGAAAACCTCCAGCAACCGGGGGAATTCGGATTCATCATGATAGCCGATCCGGGTCTTCACGGTGAACCGGCCGGAGATCACTTCACGCAGGGCTCCCAGGATTGCGTCCACCGTCTCGGGGCTCCGCAGCAACCCGCCGCCAGCATCCTTCCGACAGACGACTGGTGCGGGGCAGCCGAGGTTGAGGTCGATTCCCGCCACCGGATGGCGTTGCAACTCGATCGCCGTTTTCACAAGGGCCGGGATATCCCGGCCGATCATCTGTGCAAATACCGGTCGGTCGGTTTTGTTCTCCGTGATCGACCGGAGGATGTAGGGATCCGGGCGGGAATCCGGATAGACGCGGAAATACTCCGTTACGAACCAGTCCGGTGCGCCTCGGCGTGCGATCACCCGCATGAAGGGCAGATCGGTCACGTCCTGCATTGGCGCGAGGACCAGGGAAGGGCGGTCTGGTGCGAGAAAGTCCAAGGTGGGAAACGGGAAGGGAGGGAGGCTCAGGCCGGGCGGATCATTTCGAACTGGTCGCCCGTCGTGCAATACCAGTTAGGAGAAGCCATCCTCCCCACGGGATGATAGACATCGGTGCGGATGCGCTCTTTTTCCGGTTCGAAGATATCGTCCCGCACGTGCACCCGCTGGATCAGGCCGAGGATCATGCGGTTTTCCCCGATCAGTTGCACCGAGTGGACCTTACACTCCAGAGCGGCAGGGGCGGCAGCCAGCCGGGGTGTGGCGATGCTGGAGGAGGGCAACAGCTCCAGCCCCTCCTGGGTCACTTCGCTTTCTCCATGAGGCAGCGTTGCGGCGGAGCGGTTCATCGCCTCGGCCAGGGGCTCATCCACCAAGTGTACCACGAACTCGCCGCGCTCCTTCGCATTGAGAGCGGTGTCCTTGGGTGTCCCGTCCGCGCGATCGCCGGGGCACACCATCAGCAGTGGTGGGTCCGCCCCCACGAGATTGAAAAAGGAAAACGGAGCCAGATTGACCGAGCCGTCGGCATTCAGCGTGGTCACCCACGCGATCGGGCGCGGACAGACCAGTGAGGCCAGGATCGGGTAGGCGCGGTCCGCCTGTGCGCCGAGGATATCGAGTTCCATGCCCGCACCACACTCCATGGCGGCCATTCAGGAAAGGTTTCTTCCTCGGCTCCCATTGTTCAAAAAAGTTTGAACAATGGCGGGTTGTCCGCTAGTTGGCCCCTATGCCTCAGTCGCCGGGACGGGAAAATGCCACCGAGGGATCGCTCGATCCCTTGGAGCGTCTCGTCGTCGATGTGTTCGTGGATGCGGTGAAGGTTCTCGGTCTTCCGCGGTCCATCGGAGAAATTTACGGCCTGCTGTTCATCTCGCCGGTGCCACTGGCCTTGGATGACCTAGTCGAGCGCCTCGGCATCAGCAAGGGCTCCGCCAGCCAAGGGCTTAGGGCCCTCAAGGGGTTGGGGGCGGTCCGGGAGGTCGAGCTCAATGGCGGCCGCCGGACCTACTTCGAGCCTGCCGTGGAACTGAAGCGCCTCGTGGGTGGGTTCATCCGCGAGCAGGTCCGGCCCCACATCGAGAGCGGAAAGCAAAAGATCGGCAAACTGGCGGAAGCCGCCTCCGGGGAGCAGGATCCCGCCCGCCGGGAATTTCTGGAGGAGCGGGTCGAGCGCTTGGAAAACTGGCTGAAGCGTGGGGGCATGGTGCTGCCTCTGATTCAGAAAATGCTGGGCCAATGAGCGGAGGCGACCACAGCGCTTGGTACCTGTGTCCGCACCCAGACAAAGCGGGAGCACATCGCTGCCGGCCATCTCCGGGAGCTGGAGGAGGTGGAGGTCTTTTGCCCCCGTCTTCGCTACCGTAAGGCGACCCGGCGCGGGAAGATCTGGTGGGTCGAGCCGCTGTTTCCGGGGTATCTGCTGGCGAAGTTCGATCTCGCTGCAATGGAGCGCGCGGTGACATTTTGCCAAGGCGTGCGTGGGTTGGTTCGGTTTGGAGCGCTGGTGCCTGCGGTGCCGGAGTCGTTTGTCGAGGCGGTCCGCGCCCAGATCCAGGATCAGGAAACGTCGGATGGGGACACCCTCACGGTCTCTCCCGTCATCGAGGTGGGGGAGGAGATCGAGGTGGCCAGCGGTCCTTTCCGTGGCATGAAGGGTGTGGTGGTTTCGGTAGCCCCTGCGGTGGAGCGGGTGAAAATCCTTCTCGAATTCCTCGGCGAAGAGCACGCTGTGGATCTCGATTTGTTCACCATCCTCATGCCCCGCAAGCCCCGGCCCTGAATGGCCAAGGGAAATCGGGGCTGATCTCCAGCCCTTTTCCCGATGCGCTACTGTCTCCCAATTGTCGTGGCGGTGCTTCTTTCCACGTGTAAGCGCCCGTCCGCTGCCGCGCCGATGCTGATGCATGTGGTCGCCACTTCATACTACAGCGATGCTCCGTATTCCGGCTGGCAGTCCATCGCCAATCCCGGGTCGGTGGTGGTCTCCATCACTTCCGGCCGGGCGACAGGTCAGCTTCTTCACGTCAAAGGAGGAAAGGCGATACCGCTCCAGACCTTCGAGTTTGACGCTGCCTCCCACTCGCTCCTCTGTTCCACTGCGGCCGTGTCCGATGAAGGCGAGGTGGACGTCGGCTTTGTGCAGGAGTCCGATGTGATGGACTCCCGGAACAAGAGTCAGGAGTTGAAGCTGGGGAAGGTCTCCAGAATCTCCCGGGTTCCCGGACACAATTCCATTTCGGAAAAGGCCAATATCCTCTACCGGATCCAGAGAACGGGTGAGCCGCAGGATCGCTGGCGACCCGCACATGAAGAGAGCTTCGATGCGATGATCGAAGCGTCGAAGGCTCTGGATTGCGAATACATCGTGCTGGATGTCCATGCGAGGCCTTGAGCCCCATTTGCAGAGGGGCGGGAGGTCGGGTTTGCCGGTGTGTGGCTGAGTAGGCTGCCTCACGGCATCGCGTGGTCTGTTTTGTTCATTTTTTGTTGAACAAAACCCCGAATTCGCCGTCCATGGCGGTGATCCGAGCCTTTCCTGATGGATCGGTACCCGGCCATTCCCTGATCCTCGGCCCAAGGTTTCTTTTGCGAACAGCAAAGGATCGACCAAGGGCGGCAGCGTGTCAGCTTCCCCGCATCCCATGAGTGTGAAAGATTCAGCGTCCTTCCGCGGCAAGACCGCGGTGGTTACCGGCGGTGCCGGTTTCGTGCCGTCCCATCTGATCGAGCGCCTGCTGGCGGACGGATTGAAGGTGGTTGCCTTGGACAATTTCGTGACCGGCCACCGCCGCAACATCGAGCATCTCGTCGGCAATCCGGATTTCCGGTTCATCGAGCACGATGTGTCCGAGCCGTTTGAGGTCGAAGGCCCCGTGGACTTCGTGTTCCACATGGCTTCCCCAGCCAGCCCGATCGACTACGTGAAGATCCCGGTCGAAACGCTCAAGGCTGGCTCCTCACGCCTCCCACAACGCCCTCGAACTCGCCCGCATCAAGGGCGCGACTTATCTCGTGGCTTCCACTTCCGAGGTTTACGGCGATCCTGAGATCCATCCCCAGCCGGAATCCTATTGGGGAAATGTGAACTCGATCGGCGTCCGCAGCTGCTACGATGAAGCCAAACGCTACGCGGAGGCCGCGACCATGGCCTACCACCGCGCCCATGGTGTCGACACCAAGATCGTCCGCATTTTCAATACCTATGGCCCCCGCATGCGCCTGGATGACGGCCGCGTGGTGCCCGCCTTCATCGGCCAGGCTCTCCGTGGCGAGCCGATGACCATGTTCGGTGGCGGCGGCCAGACCCGTTCGTTCTGTTACGTCTCCGATCTGGTCAGGGAATCTGGAAGCTGGCGCCAGCTCCACCAACGAGCCGGTGAACATCGGCAATCCGCACTAGATGACCATTCACCAGTTCGGCGAGGCGATCGCGCTCACTTCGGTATCGAACTGACTGTGGACAGAACCGCCCGATGCCTCCGGATGATCCGAAGGTCCGCAAGCCGGACATCACGCGCGCCAAGGAGGTGCTGCACTGGGAGCCGGTGGTGGAGTTCGATGACGGCATCGCCCGCACGATCGAATACTTCCGCAATCTCATGGTTCCGCCTGATTTCCGCGTGTCGGATCAGCCGAACATCGATTTCCTCATCGTCGGGGCCGGGTTCTGCCTTGTGATGGCCGAGCAGCTCTCGAACGCGGGCTGGAAATGCGTGATCGTGGACAAGCGCGATCATCTCGGGGGCAATGCCCACGACCGCTACGATCAGCGGGCGTCTGGATTCATCCCTACGGGCCGCATTATTTCCGGACCAATTCACCGCGCATCAGCTACCTCAAGCCGCTTCACCGATTGGCATCCGGTTCACTACACGATCAAGAGCCATGCCGCCGGGCGCCATCGAGCTTCCCCATCATTGATACCTTCGAGGAAATGGATCGGCCGTCCCGCCACCAGCGAGGAGTTCGAGGCATGGCTGCAAGAGCATCGCGAGCATTTTATCAGCCGTGAACTCCTAGGAAGTGATCATTTCCCAGTCGGCCCGCCAGCCTTACGAGTGGTTTTCTAGGGTTACACCCTCAAGCAATCAGCGTCACCCGCGGCGATCCTGACCCTTCGGTCGCGGCCGGCATCCTCCTCAGCTCCTCGACCAGATCGGCGAGATCACCGCTACCTGCGCGAGGAAGTCCCATGCCGTCTATGGCTACACGGCGATGTTCGAGCGGATGTTCGCGGCATCGCCGGATGCGGAACTCCATCTCGGCGTGGATTTCGAGCAGGCGAAGACCCGCTGGAATCGACCGCCACCTCGTTCACACCGGCCCGATCGACGAGTATTTCGGCCGCCTGTCACGGTCCCTTGCCCTACCGCTCGCTGAGTTTCGAACACGAGAGCTTCACCGCAGAGGAGCTGGTGGAACGGGAGCCGATCTCGAAAGAAGGGCTTCTGGCAACCGGCCAATGCAGGTCAAGGTGCTGTTGCATTTTATCGGGTTTCCTATTAACCTTAGCAATACGTAACTGAACTCTAGGCAACCAAAAC
>JASGJM010000026.1:0-109281 GCA_049840755.1 Luteolibacter sp.
CAACAAGGATATTTACGCAGTCCAGGGATGGCATTGTCTACAATCACCTCAATCTGCCCGAAGATCACGATGAAAGCCGCCACGGGTAATAAGGGTTCGAATCCCACTATATCTACGATGCCGCCGGACTAAGCTGGACAGATCACGCGGGATACGGCAGGTAATTTAGTGACCACCACCACATATATCGGTGGTTTCCAATACCAGGGTAAACGGTCGCTCTCGGATGGCAATCTACCGGCGGATACGCTGCAATTCTTCGGACATGAGGAGGGTAGGGTAAGGGTAAACACGGATACGGCGGGCGGGCAGCAGCTGACCTCCTTCAAATACGATTACTTTTTGAACATGCACTGGGCAATACCCGGATGGTGCTGACTGACGAGAAGCAGACGGACACGTACCCGGCGACCATGGAAATCGCGGACAGCGCGACAGAAAACCTTTATTACAGCAAATTGTCAGATACGCGAGCTTTGCTTCCAACAGACGGTTATCCGACCGATACGACGACCAAGCCGAATGCTTATGTCTCCCGGGTGGAGGAGCATCGGTACTAAGATTGGCCCAGGCATTACGTTGAAAGTGATGGCGGGCGATGCTTTCAATATCCGGGTCAGCAGCTGGTACAAGCTGAATGGGGTAAGTCCAGGAACGCCTGCAAATCCGTTAAGTGACCTGGTGACGGCGCTCATTGCCGGCGTCAGCGGGCTGCCAGGCGGTGCTCACCCGACGGCGAGCAGTCTCCAGGCAAACAGTACCGTGCTAAGCGACAATATTACCCAGTTCCTATCCGATACCGCCGGCGGGACTACCCAAGGGAAGCCATTGGCGTTTGTGAACTGGGTGCTTTTCGACAACCAGTTCAACTATGTGGCGGAGAGCAGCGGGGTTCAGCAGGTAGGGACGGATCAGGAGCTGAAAAAGCATGTGCTGACCGATTTATCGATGACGAAGAGTGGATATTTGTATATTTACCTCAGTAATGAGACGCCGAATGTCTCTGTGTTCTTTGATAATTTACAGGTGACACATGTAAGGGGGCCATTGTTGGAAAGCCAATGTCAATCGCCGGCTAGGGGAGAGGCGCGCAATTCGCGAAAATATCATAGGAGAGATTTCGCTAAAGTTATGGATTCTTCTCATTCGCGTTTTTCTGCGGCAAAGACGCGGCCGAAGAGGAAAAAGTTCATAACAATTTTATAAAATTTGGCGGATCCTTTTTTTGATCTATATTTGTCTGCAGAATATGGTGGACTAATAATCCACGCCAATAAAACGGCGAATGAATGGCCGATCCTTTGAACTAGCTTATCCTTGTGAATTTACCCATCCTGTTGATATCAATGCAATGGCTTAAATAAAAAAGCGGAAGCGTTTTGGGCCGCCTCCGCTGGGTGTTAAGCCTTTACATATGCGCTAAACATATATTTTATTACTCTTAACGACGTAAATTTATGAAAAAGAGGAGATACTACCCGTATCTTACCCTTAAAATAGGGGCTTTATCAGCAATTCCATCATTTTCCCGCGCCATTTCTTCCACGCTTGTCCCGCCGTCGCAAGGAGCGCTGCTCGTTGTTGTTGCAATAACTGACAACTAATACCTGATACCTGGCTGATCGCCATCAACGCGAACCCTGTTTGCCTATTCTATTAATGGTCAATGGCCGAACCACGGCCTTATTTCTCACAATTTTTTCTAATTGTATTATGAGCTATTTGTCTTTCACACATGGCAAGAAGACAGCGTATGTGTCCCTGGCAATCGTCTTTCTGTTACATTTTATTCCCGTCGTTTCCTACGCCCAGCAGCCGGCGCCCGCGCCGTCAACTCGATCCTCGATGGATCCGTCGTCGACGCCAAAACAAAAGAGCCGCTGGAAGGCGCCACGATCAATATCGAAGGCACCACCAACCAGACCGTGACCGATAAAAAAGGAAAATTCACCCTGCGCACCGGCCAGAAATTCCCCTTCCGTGATAAAGGTCACGATCGTGGGCTATAGCGCGAAGGAAGTCCAGGTCAGCGGGTCACCCATCAATATTCAGCTGGAAACGGCCGATGCGCAATTGACCGATGTCGTTGTTGTCGGCTATGGCGCGCAAAAGAAATCGGATATCACGGGCTCCATCTCCTCTGTCCCGGCCCTCGCCAAGGAACAACCAGCAGTATCGCTGGAGCGACTCCTGCAGGGTTCCGTTGCCGGCGTCACCGTCACGCAAACCTCGGGACAACCAGGCGGCGGCGTGAGCGTACAGATCCGCGGCGCAAATTCCATCAACGCGGGCAGCGATCCCCTGTACGTGATCGACGGATTCCCCATCAACAACAGCTACAGCGTCACCAATGCCGGCGTCTCCGATGGCCCGAACCTGAACCCCCTCTCCACGCTCAACACCGAAGACATTGCATCGATCGATGTCCTGAAGGACGCCAGCGCAACGGCCATCTATGGCTCACGCGGCGCCAATGGGGTCGTGATCATCACTACCAAGAAAGGTTCCCGTAGCCTGCATGAGGAGAGAAATTCCTGTTTGAGGGAGATTCCGGTGCGATAACCCTCGTCGAAGCAACGCTGCTTTTCGGCTGCGGATTGGAGCCAACCGGGATGGGGATGCTCGGTTTCCAAAAGGATCACCCGCTTGCCGAGACGCTCCGCCTGCTGGCGGCGGAAGTTCCACCAGGGCATCATTGAGCATGCGGTGGCTGCTGGAGAAGACTGCGGGGACCTTCATCATCTTCGTCCGCCTAGTGGCATGGTAACGGATGCTGTGGATGATGATGGTGTGGATGGACGGATCGTCCACAAAGGCTCGAAGGGAAGTTCGTGGAGGATGCCACCATCGGAGAAGCGGGTTCCATCGATGGTCTGCTCGGAGAACAGCAGTGGCACGGCACAACTGGCCATCATGGCTTCCGCCAGCAGCCCGCGGGTCAGGAAGACGCTTTGTTGTCTCCGCAGGTCGGTGACGGCGATCTTGAGATTCACCTGCGGTGCGTCTTCGATCGACATCACCGGCAGTTCGCGGCGGAGATGGTGGATCACGCGCTTGCCATTCAGGATGCCGGTCAATCGCCCGAAGGTCACCATCGGTGCCCAGCGGTAGATCATTCCGGGATCGACGCGATCGCTTGAGCGCACCGGACAAGACCACGCGTTGCAATTCCGCACCACGGAGTCCTGCGGCGTAGAAGCCACCTGCCAGAGCGCCAGCCGAGGCCCCTGAGACATGCCCGGGGAAAACTCCCGCGTCATCGAGTCCGCACAGGAATCCACCGTGGGTATAGACACCCAGGAAGGCGGAGCCCAGGGCGAGGGCGATTCCAGAATCGGTGCGGGGTTCTGTCCGGGCTTCAGACATGGGAAGATTCCTCCGCGGTGATCAGGGTATCGGATGGATTCGAGCGACGGGCGGTGAGGATGGCCAGTCCGCCGACAAGGCCCCAGAACAGATTGAAGAGAAACCCGATCAGCGAGGCCGCCACCGCTGCCGCAGTGGGGATGCCGGTCAGCTCATGAAGAAAGAAATCCATCGATCGCTTCGACGCCGAGCCCCAAGACTGAAATCGGCAGGGAGGAGATCACATCGACCACCGGCATCACGGCCATGATCGCGGTGGGCTTCACCGGCTGGTCCAGTGCGCGCAGTCCAGCGAAGAACGTGAATAGTAGCTGGCGGCGAGCAGGAAGGAGACGAGGAAGGAATACAGCGCGTAATGCCAGCGGGTGCGGAACAGATCGATCACCGAGGTGATTGTATCCACCCAGCGGTTCTTCGTGAGACGAGGCAGGAAGCGGCGGCCCCACGCAAGCACGCTAGGCATGCAGGAGACCACCGAGAGAATGACGCCGATCAAGCCGCCTGCTTCGAACCAAGTGGCGGCCACGAAGGTGCTCCGGCCCGCTCCGTCACGGACATGCTCCAGCGTTCCGAACCCCAGGTGAAGGTCAGGAAGATGATGCTGCCGGCAACGAATCCGATCACATGATCCGCCATCACGGAGAGAGCAATGCCCGGTTTCTTGTCCGGATAGCGGCGGATCAGCAGCACGATCTTGGCTGCATCCCCGGCAGCACCGCCGAATGAGGCGATATTGAAAAACGCGCTGTAGAGTGTGAGACGGAAGATATACCAGAACGGCTCGTGGATCGACTGGGCACGCAGCAGAAAATGCCAGCGCAGGGCACTTCCGATCAGGGAAAACAATGCCAGTCCGAGCCCGGCCGCCACCCATGCCGGTGATTTCAAAGCTTGGCTGAATGCCTCGCCCAAGGCGCGCTTGTCTCCGATGTGGGAGAGTGCCCACCACAGGAATAGCCCGGTCCCTACAAGTTTGAGGGCAAAAAATCCGAGTGTCCTGGCGTGCCGCTTGGTCATGGGAGTACGCAGAGCGGCCGTGGTGCGATCAGCCGCGCTGGTGGTTTCTCACCGCGATGGCGATGCTCCGCACCGAACGCAGGATACCCTTCGCGGCTTCCGCGTCGGAAAGCTTCAGGCCGAAGTGCTTTTCAATGGCCACCACAAGTTGCAAGGCATCCACGGAATCCAATCCCAAGCTGTTCGGGCCCATGAGTGGCGTGTCATCGCCGATTTCGTCCGGGTCCACATCGAGCATCAGCTCATCGAGGAGAATGGCTTTGATCTCTTCCTTGAGAGTGGATGAATCTGACATAGGGGGATGAATCCTTAGAGAATGCCACCGTCTATTTTCAGGGCGGCCCCGGTAATATAGGCGGCCTCTGCCCCGGCAAGGAAAAAAACGGCTGCGGCAACCTCCTCCGGACGCCCGAAACGGCGCATCGGAATCGCGCGTTTTTTGGCCTTTTGTTCCTCCGGATCAATACCTTCCACCGCCGCGGTTTCGATGTATCCCGGGCAAATTGCATTGGCGGTGATGCCCATCCTTGCGACCTCCTTGGCGAGGCTCTGGGTCATCGCCACCACGCCCGCTTTGGCGGCGGCGTAGTTGGTTTGTCCGGCCGGAGCCAGCAGGGCGCTGAGGGAGGAGATGTTGATGATGCGGCCGAAGCGCTCGCCCATCATGCCGCGCAGCACGGCCTGGCTTCCCAGGAATGCGGCGTGAAGGTTGGAGTCGATCACCTGCGACCATGAGGCCGGTGGCATGTTTGCCAGCAGATGGTCATCGTGATGTCCGGCATTGTTCACCAGTACCGTGACCGTGCGACCATGATCGGAGATGGTGCGAACGGTCAATTCCCATGCTTCCGCGCACGTGACATCCAGATGGATGAGGTGGGCCCTGTCGGGAAATTCGGTCGCCAGTAGTTCGGCTGCATCGGTTCCGGATCGAACACCGAGGTAGACGTGGCAGGCCGGGTCGCGTTCCAGGAAGTAGCGGGCGGTGGCATTGCCGATGCCGCCATTGGCACCGGTGATCAGGACGGCGTGTGCGCTCATGGACGATGGCGGGTGAGGCGTGCGGAGAATGCCTGTTGGTTTCCACCGGCGGCGAAAATGGTCGCGGACTCGTGATCGCTGCCTAGTGCCTCGATCGCGGCGATGGTCTGGAGCCCGCAGCGGATGCCCATGCCTTCTCCAAGCACGGCAGCCGGGCTGAGGCGGGCTCCGGTCCAGTCACGAGTGACGGCCACTTCGTCCCGATCCAGACGTGGAATCGAGGACAAGCCATCGACAAGGATGCCTTCCGCGCGATCCTGAATGGCGCTCCACGCTTCGCTCATCGCGAGGCGACGCTCGTCTGAGTCGGTGTAGGGGAAGGGACCGTGGAGTTTCTCCATGGAGATGCCGGAAGGCGTCGCCTCCACATAAATCGCAGCGGCACCCTCGGTGGCGACGAGATTGCGGGAATACAGGTCGAGCCCTTCCAAGGTCAGCCAATCCATTTCCTCCGCGCAGAGAACAAGGCAACCGTCCACCAAGCCGGCGGCAATCCAATCCTCCGCCACGGTGATCGCAGAGAACCATGCGGTGGAGTCACCAATCAACGTGTAGACGGGACCATCGCATTCCAGGAAAGCGGCGATGTGGCTGGCAGGGGCATTGAAGACGGTCTCCGGGAAAAGGATGGGGCTGGCCAGCGAGGGATCGGTGAGCACCTCTCCGAAGAACCGGTTCGAGTAGTTCACGCAACCGTTCAGGAAGGAAACGACGATGCCGATCCGGAGTTCACGACTGCGGATCTTTTCCATGCGTTCGTTTCCGATCGCCTGGCATGCGGCGATGACCGCGAACTTGGAAGCATTGCTCGCGCGGCGGAGGCGCGGGTGCTTCGGCTGTCCGGCTCGCAGGATCTCGGTGCTTACCGGTCGCTGCTGATAGACGCGGCTGCCTCCCTCGACCGCGTGCTCGAAGGGAATGGTCGGCAGTTCCTCGTTCTTCACGCACGCCTGATAGAGCGCCGTGCCATCCGCGCCAGCGGCGGTCACCGCACCGTGGCCATGAATGTAGAGGGAACAATCGCTCACGTCGGTCTTAGCTGGCGTTTTGGAAGATCAACGAGGCATTCGATCCTCCGAAGCCGAAGGAATTCGTCAGGACGGTATGAAGCTTCGCCGCGCGGGGCTCGCGCACGAGATCGAACCGGCAGGCGGGGTCGGCTTCGCGGATGTTCAGACTGGCGGGGAGCCACTGGTGTTGCAGGGCGAGCAGACAGATGGCGGCCTCGATCGCACCCGCGCCACCGAGCAGATGACCCATCGCCGATTTGGTAGAACTTACGGCAATATTCGCAGCATCCTCACCGGCCCACGCGCTGATGGCATTGGCCTCGGCAATGTCATTGAGAGGAGTGCCGGTGCCGTGGGAGTTGATGTAATGGATGTCGCGGGGACTCAGATCCGCCTCCGCGCAGGCTGCGGACATGGAACGCACCGCGGCATCTCCCTCGGGATGAGGCTGGGTCAGATGGTGGAGGTCCGTGGCCATGCCGTAGCCCATGATTTCCACCAGCGGTGTGGCTCCGCGGGACAGCATACTTTCCTCGGACTCCATTACGAACATGGCCGCACCTTCTCCCAACGCGAGTCCATCGCGGTGGGCATCGAAGGGGCGGGGGATGCCGGATTCCGCGAGCGCGTGAAGCGAATCGAATCCGGCGAAGACCAGCTGGCACAGGGCATCGTAGCCACCGGCGAGAGCCAGATGATGGCGCCCGTTCCGGACCAAGTGATAAGCATGGCCGATGGCATTCGCTCCCGAGGCGCAGGCATTCGACACCAGCTGTGTCCGTGCGCGAAAGCCGAGCGCCCGCTGGACCGTGGCCATCTGTCGCTGGGGTTGGTAATGCTCCGCCCTGGAGATCTGGCCGCGGCGTCCGTTCGCCATCTGGCTGGCGACCTTGTAGTAGTCTTCGCCCAAGGGCATCGCTCCTGCGGACGTGCCGACCACGAAGGGAGTGGTCACCGGAATATCACCCACCTTCGCATTCGAGATGGCTTGGGCGGTGGCATGCAGCAGCAACCGTGAGCCGCGATCCAACCGGGCGGCTTCCCGGGAGCCGAGAGCGAATTCCTCCCGCGGGGCGGATAGATCCGCGATGCCTGCGGTGCGGACGCGTTGCCGGGAGACATCGAAGAAGTCGATTTCCCGGAAATGGGTGCTACCTGCCCGGATGGCATCCAGATGGGCCTGTGGATCATTCCCCATCGGGGAAATGGTGCCCATCCCGGTGATGAAGACGCGGCGTGATGTCGCGTTTCGTGGGGATGGAGAAGAAGCGGGCACCAGCATGAAACGAGATCAGGGAAGGCCCCGAACAAATGCCGGATTACAACCCTTGGCAAGGCGTTTAGAAGCGTCTAGCTAGCTCCCGGATGCTTGTGGATAGCTGGAATCTTGTCGTTGCCCGCCATGCGGCGCGGTTGGCGTTTTGGCATCCCGCGGCACCTTCCGGCGTGACCTTCGCCGAGATCGACAGGATGGCTGGAGACGTGGATGTCTCCGGATCGTTCGTGGTGGCGGTGGGTTCTTGTCCGGGATTCTTCTCTTCGCTGGTGGCAGCATGGAGAGCCGGAAAACCAGCCTTGCTGGTGGAGAATGCGACCAGCACGGTGCGTCCGATCGAGGGTGGCATCCCTGTCGGGACCGTGTTGATCAAGCAGACCTGCGGAGCATCCGGTCTTGAGCGCAGTCTTTTTTTCGGGGTTTCGGAGGTTCTTGCGGAAGGACGGCGCAATATCGCGGCTCTGGGATTGCATCCGGATCGGCGGGGATTGGCGGCCGTTTCTCTGGCCCATTCCTATGGCTTCGGATGCCTGGCGCTGCCGCTGTTGCTGGGCGGGATCCCGGTCGATATTTTGGCCGGACCGATGCCGATGTTCATGCACGGCTCGCTTGCTCGCGGAGGAGAAGTGTTTCTGCCCGGAGTGCCCGCGATGTGGAAATCGTGGTGGCAGACCCATATCGTAGCAGATCCTGCGATCGGATTGGCATTGTGCGCCGGCTCTCCCTTGTCTTTGGAATTGGAGGTGGGGGTGCACGGCGATTGTGGCCTGAAGATCCATAATTTCTACGGCACCAGCGAGACCGGTGCCATCGCCTACGATGACTCGGATGAACTCCGCTCTTCCGAGCATTTCGTGGGTCGGGCTTTGGGCGGAATGGTCGTTGGCGCCGATGGCTCCGGGCGGATCACGGTGAACAGCGATTCCCGCGCCCTGGGGACGGATGTGGCCGCTTGGGAAGGTGAGTTTTCTTCACCGGTTTACCAGACGCTGGACCGGGGAGCGGTGGTTGAGGACGGGGTTTTTGTCCACGATTGCATCGGGCAGGCCATCAATGTGGCCGGGCGAAAGATGAGCCCGGTGCGCCTGCGCGGCATTTTGGAGCAGCTCGATGGAGTGCTGTCCGCCGTCGTGGAGCGTGGCCGGAGTCGCGATTACGAGCGGTTCGAGGAAATCCGGGTCCTCCTCACGGTGAAGCCGGGCTACGACAAGCGTATCCTGCGCGAGGCGCTGCGGCAGCGGGTGGAGAGCTGGGAAATGCCCCGCCACTGGGAATTCGAGACGGTCTGAGCTTCAGCTCCCTCCGAGCATTACGATGGCCTGCGCCAGCAGCGTTTCGCCGTCGTGCACGCTGCCCTTCACCTGCACCAGCGGACCGAGCCTTCCTTCCACGGAAGCGCGGATCGTGAGCAATGTGCCGGGGCCGCTGGACCCAAGGATCTTCGCGTTTTTGACCGAGGTTAGCCTCATATCTTCGAGCGGGACGTGGGCGGGATCGGACTGGGCGACGACTCCGCCGAGTTGGGCGATCGCCTCGATCATGATGACACCCGGCCACAGCGGGCGTCCCGGGAAGTGTCCCTTCAGGAAAGGCTCCTCGCCGGAGATCCTGTAGGTGCCACAGCCGGAAACGCCCGGTTCAAGTTCCAGAAGGGTCTCCACGAAACGGAATTCCGGTCCGTGGGGGAGTGATCGTAGGTCTTGATCGGCTGGCATGGATGGCTAGAGATGGGCGGGGCCGTAACGGGAGCTGACCCCCGGCGGTTCCCTGTTGGATCTGGTCTGAGCCCGGTGGCTTGTCAAAATCTTCCGTGAACTCGAAGTCCGATTCCGCAACTCCCGATACCCGGCCAGCCAGGCGTGCGCCGTTGCGGTTCGCGGTCGCCAGCTTGTTCGCGATCTTCTACTGGCCGGTCGGAGCTCTGATCCTGTTGATTGCCAGCGTGGTGCCGGGCTTGTTCATGAGAATGGAGGCGCGGCGCAGGTTGGGGCAGAAGCTCGTGAGCACCCTGCTCGGGGGCTTCATGTCCGGCTTGGAGGGTCTCGGGATCATTCAGATCCATGATGAGGAGTTGAAGATGGCGGCCAATCTTCCCGGGCCGTTGATCGTCGCCTGCAATCACCCCGCATTGTGGGATGCTCCGATTGTGCTGCGCCGGTTTCCACAGGTCAGCTGCATTATGAAGGCGGATTTGCTGGAGAATCCGCTGCTTCGGAACGGAGCGCTTTTCGCCGGATTCCTGCCCAATGCCCCACGGCTGAAAATGGTCCGCAAGGCGGTGGAGCGGCTCAATGCGGCGGGGCATCTGCTGATGTTCCCGGAAGGCACCCGCACCCGGCAGGAGCAAGGCGTGATCAATGAACTCAGGCCCGGTCTGGCGTTGTTGGCAAAGGAATCAGGCGCTCCGGTGCTACCGGTCTTCATCACCTCAAGCAGCGGTTACCTTCAAAAAGGGTGGCCGATCCATCGGATGCCCGAGCTGCCGGTATCCGTGTGGATCCGCGTGGGTGAGGTTGTGCATATTTTGCCCGATGAAGAGGTAAGGGAGTTCTCCCAGCGGATGGAGGAGGTCTTCAAGGTCGGTCTGGGATAATCTCCGCGCCCAACCGGGCAAATTGCGTCTCTTTCGTTTCGATATTGCCATCGGTGCGGGCGGGAGGCCATGTCCTTCCCGCCACATGAAGGCCTGCGTCCTCATCCCCTCCTACAACTCGGGCCCATTGCTCCGGCAAACGCTGAAAGGCGTGCTCGCCGGGTGGGACGATGTGTTCGTGGTGATCGATGGCAGCACGGATGGCAGCGATGCCGGGCTGGAGGATCTCGCGGCCGGTGGCAAGGCTCGCCTGCGGATCCACCGTCTGCCGGTGAACCGCGGTAAAGGATCCGCTGTGCTGGAGGGTATCACCCTGGCCCAGCAGGAAGGGTTCACCCATGCCTTGGCCATGGATGCGGACGGACAACATCCGGCCGATCACATCCAGCGTTTCATGGAGTTGGGACGCACCCATCCGGAAGCACTGGTGCTGGGTGAGCCGGTTTTCGATGCCTCGGCACCCGCGCTCCGCGTGAACGGGCGGAAGATTTCCAACTGGTGGGCGAATCTGGAGACCTGCTGGTGGGGTATCCATGATTCGCTGTTTGGCATGCGGCTTTACCCGATCGCGCCGTTGATCAAGGCGTTTTCCCAGACGCGTTTCGCGCGGCGGTTTGATTTCGACCCGGAGGTGGCGGTGCGCTTGTGCTGGCTGGGAGTGCCGGTCCTCAATCTCAAGACCCCGGTTAAATATCTGACTGCGGAAGAGGGAGGGATCAGTCAGTTCCGCTATCTGCGGGACAATGCCCTGCTGAGTGCGATGCATACCCGGTTGTTCCTCGGCTTCCTGCTGCGCCTGCCGATCCTGCTCTTCCGCCGCAAGCCCGTCCTCGCGCAACCTCATCCCGCCACGAATGTCTGACTCCTCCGTCATTGCGCGCCGTATTTCATCCCTGTGCTGCGGCTTGTGGAATCCCCACTACACCAAGTGCAAGCTGAAGACCGATCCTCTCTATGACGGGGTCTTCTCCGAGGTGAGGGAAAGCCGGTTGCCTTTGCTCGATATCGGCTGCGGCCTTGGCATCCTGGCGATGTATCTGCGCGAAAGAGGCTGGAGGAATTCGGTCTCCGGCTTCGACTATGATCCTCGTAAAATCGAGAGTGGACGCCGGATGATCGCGCGTGGCGGTTATGATGGCATCCTGCTGGAGCAGGGGGATGCCCGCCACAGTCTGCCGGATCATCGCGGAGACGTGACCATTCTGGATATTCTTCAGTTCTTCGATGACGATGAGCAGGCGGGTCTACTTCGATCCGCGGCCTCACGCGTGGCACCCGGCGGCAAGCTGATCATCCGGAGTGGATTGCGGGAAAAGAGTGCTCGCTTCCTCACCACCTGGCTCGGGGATCTTCTCGCCAAGGCGACCCTCTGGATGAAGGCGGCTCCCGTGCGCTATCCTACTGCTGCGTTTTTCCAACGGGTGCTGGAGGAGCAGGGGCTGGAGGTGGAGATCCGACCCTTCTGGGGGAGAACCCCGTTCAACAATTATCTGATTCTCGCCCGCCGCCCCGGATTCCACACGGCCAGCGATGTTCCGCTGTCAGGCTGAGTAGATAGGACGCGACTTCGCGTGCGATGGGCGTGCATTCGTGGGCGAGTACGATACAGCCTTCGCGTGTTCGGCTGTGGAACCGGTCGATGACTTTCGCGAGTGAGGAATCCACGGCATCGTAGCCGCGGCTGCTCCAGCCGATCAGTTCCAGTCCTTCCCGTCTCAGGATCGGATGGACGAATAGATTGTGATGGCCCACCGGAGCCCGGAAAACCGTCGGTGCTTCTCCCAGGATTTCGGTGAGGATCCGCTGGCAGCGGATGATTTCCCGGTAGGTGCGGAAGGGGCCGTGGCACCAGAAGGTGGCCTGGGGGTGACTCCACGTGTGATTTCCGATCTGGTGGCCGCGGCGGTGGATTTCCCGGATCAGTTCCGGATGGCGTGCTGCCTTTTCGCCGATCACGAAGAAGGTCGCCTTCGCCTGATACTGATCGAGCAGATCCAGAATGGCTGGAGTGTCCTTGGGGCAGGGGCCGTCATCGAACGTGAGCCAGATACCACTGTCGCATTCACTCACGAGAGGGCCGAAGAGCCGGGATGACCCGCGCAGGGTTCCCCACAACAACACGGCTAGGAGACAGCCATGAAGAGCGATGCCGATACTCCAGTGGCCGAAGGCGGCGCAAACGATGCCGCCGACGAAAATCGCGGTGATGACAAGCTGGCGGATGACAAGGCCCGCGATCATCGGGTGAAGGCCTTTTCAAAAACGAACCATTCCATGCCGTGGATTTCGAGGAAGCGCATGAGATTCGCAGCCCACGCCCGCGCGTAGTCTCCTTCCCGCAAGCGGGTTTCGGACATGGCTGGAGTGACCTCCAATGGCGGCTGGAAGATGATCCGATAGTGGCGGTGGCGATCCCTGACGACGTGCAGTGGGTAGCACGGGCATTTTGCAATCACCGCGAGACTCAGCGGCCCCTTTGGCAGCCGGATCGAAAAATCGCGACCTTCGAGCGGGACGTCGATGGGCACGACATCCGCGATGACGCGGTCACTTTGGATCGCGACCAGCTCGCCGTTCATCAGCAAGCGTGCGAGCTCGATGCCCAGCAGGCTTTCCGAGGAGTTGTAGTGGACCTTGAAGTGCTCGTAGCGGGCGCTGTCCGCCTCCAGCTCCTTGCGGCGGATTTCTTGAAGGAAGGGCGATCGCTCCGGTGCCCGCACGGTGTGCAGATCCCGGCCGAAGCGCGGGGAAAACAAGGCGGCTGCCAGATCATAGTTCCCCGTGTGGGTCGTCAGAATGATCGCCGGACCGGGCGTTTGGCAGAGGTTTTCGAAATGTCCGACACCGTCGAGCTCCCAAGTGATCACCTTTTGGCCCAGTCGCGTGCGTAGTCCATCGATGTACGTCCATCCGAAGTTCGCAAACACCCGGAAGACGCCCACGTAGCTCTCCACCCATCCCAAGTCATCCCAGATGGCTTTCAGGTTTCCGCGGATGGCACGGCGCTGTTCTCCGGCGAAAACGAAGACCACGAACGTGAAGAAATAGAGCAGGGCAGCCTCGATGAAACGGGGCATCCGGGGCGTGGCGCGGAGCACCCGGAACATGGCGCGGGTCGGCATGTCTCCGAAAAGTCCCAGCCGCGACACAGCCGCGTCTTGATTTGTCTCGGGTTCAGCGTTCCTATTCGTGTTCATCTGGCGGGGGCGTGCCCGGGGCGGGCGTCTCCTACCGGCAATTTGGAATCCGATCAATGATGCAAATGAAGAAGCCCAGGGATCCGCGTCCGATCGCGGATAGCGCCGATCGCAGCGCCGAATATGACGTGGTGATCCTCGGTGGCGCGTTTTCCGGCTCTTCCTCCGCGATTCTTCTCAAACGCCAGTTTCCCGATCTGCGGATTCTCATCATCGAACGGACCGAGGAATTCAACCGCAAGGTAGGGGAGAGCACGTCCGAGGTGGCCGGGTGCTTCCTGACCCGTGTGTTGCGCGTGGGCATGCACCTGAACGAAAAGCAGGTGACCAAGCAGGGCCTCCGCATGTGGTTCCACAAGGACGGACGCAACGAACCCGGGCGCTCCACCGAGATCGGGCCCGCATTCCAGAGCCGTCTGCCGACGTTCCAGTTGAACCGTGTGACTCTCGACAGCGCTCTACTTCAGGAAGCTGCCGATCTGGGCTGTGAAATCGCACGTCCGGCCACGCTCAATGATCTGGAGCTGGGGGGGATCGGTAAAAATTCCGTTCGCTACAAGACCGCGGAAGGCGAGTCCCGCACCGTGACAGCGGGGTGGGTGATCGATGCCTCCGGCAAGGCGGCGAAGATCGCGAAGATGCGGAAGACCTGGCGCTCCAATGCGGAGGCCCATCCGACCTCGTCGATGTGGACCCGCTACAAGAATGTCACGGCACTGGATTCCCACGATGGCGCGTGCCAGATGACCGGTGCCAGCACGCGGGTGGTTTCGCAGCGCAGCTATTCCACCAATCACCTGATGGGCTTCGGCTGGTGGTGCTGGATCATTCCGCTGAGCAGCAGCGAGGTCAGCGCCGGTATCACCTGGGATACCCGCCTGTTCACGCCACCGCCGGATGGCAAGATGAGCGAGCGGGTGCTGGAGCATCTGCTCAAGCATCCCGTGGGCAAGGTGATGTTCGAAAACGCGGAGGCGGTCGAGAACGACAACTGCTACTACAAGGATCTCGCCTATTACTCCGAGGAGGTCGCCGGACCCGGCTGGGTGGCGGTCGGGGATGCCTGCGGGTTCATGGATCCGCTCTACAGCCAGGGGCTCGATTTCTGTGCGCATACCGTTTATTCGGCCTACACGCTGCTGCGGAACTACTACACCGGTGGTTGCATCAAGGAGGGGATCGTGTGGCGGAACAAGGAGTTCAAGCGCAGCTACTTCGATTGGTTCAACGCGCTCTACCGGGACAAATACTGGTATCTCGGTGATGCCGAACTGATGAACGCGGCATTCCTGATGGATGTGGCCACGTATTTCCTGGGCCCCGTGCGCGGGGTGTATGGGAACGAGGATGTGGAATTCGAGCAGATGCCCTACACCGGGCCTTACGGCAGGGTGTTCGCCACCTTCATGGCCTTCTACAACCGACGGCTGGTGAAGCTGGCGAAGAAGAAGATCACTGCGGGCACCTACGGGGACATGAATCTGGACCACAGCTTCCTGGTCACCCGCGGCTTCAGCCCGGATACTACCAGCTCCAAGATTCTCACCCAGGGGATGAAGATCTGGCTGAAGCTGGAGTTGAAACTCGCGTTCACTCCCATGACCCGCGATCTGGTGATCCCGTCAACGGCGGCTCCACTTCCACAGACCGGGGATCACCAGCATGCTGAAGACCGCCGTGAGAGTCACTGCCACGCTGCACATGATTCCCATGCTGCGTAGCATCGGGTTCGACGCGAAGATCAAGGAACCGAAGCCGATGAGCGTAGAGGTTCCGCAGAACATGACCGCCTTGCCCGCGCTGTTCCAGGTGGCCTGAAGATCACCGTTCGAGCGACGCAGCGCGAAGATGAGGTGGATGCAGTAATCCACGCCGGTGCTGAAAATCAGCGGGATGGCCAGACCGCTGAGGAAATTCCACGGCAGGTCGATCAACACCGCAAAGGCGTTCAGCAGCGTCGTGATGACGATGAGCAGTACGCTGGAGACCGCGGCATCCCTGAGATCACGGAAGACCACCAGCAGGCTGAGGAACAGCACACCGGCGGTGGGGAGGAAGAGCCAGTAGAAGTCCCGTTTGACGGACGGCAGCATCTGCGCCTTGAGCACCGGCCAGCCGGTGAGCGTGTGATCGGCCGTGAGCAAGGGCTGGAGGGCGGCGATGTTTTCGGCGGTGACGAGGTCCTTGGTTTTGACGCGTCCTGCGAGATAGAAGCCGCCTTCCTTCGAGGTGCCGAGGAAATGCTTGGTCAGCTCGGCATCATCTCCCGGTTGGCCGGGGGCGGCGAGGGAATCAAGCACCATCGAGTCGAGCGCCACACCGCTTTCGCTGAAGCCGTTCGCCTTCACCAGCTCGATGAGCCGTCCGCGCTCCGCGGCGATCTTCGTAAGTGGTGCCTGGTTTGCGGCGGTGGCGGCGTCATCCGGGATCAGGCTGACCGGCCATTGGAAATTTTCGATCACACCCTTGTCCCGGAGTGTTGCGAGTTTCGTTCTAGCGTCTTCTGCAACCGTCCGCAGTTCGCTCCACGAACGGGCGTTCGCCACGAATTGGAGCGATTGGTCCGACCATGCCGGGAACTTCTGCTGGATGGCTTGAAAGGTGGAGGCCGCCTCGTTGGCTTGCGGATCGACCATCGAGAAATCGAATGAGATTTTCGGAGCGCCTTTGATACCGAAGCCGATGGCGGCCACCAGCAGGGAAGCAATGGTGATTCGCAAGGCCGTGCTGAATTCCGGGAATCTCGGCTTCACCCACTGATTGGCATTCCGGGCGGGGAAGCGCTTCAGGAAGATCGGGCTGAGAGTCATCGTGACGATCGCGCCTGCCACCAGGCCGATCACCAGCAGGCCGCCCAATTCCCTCACACCGGAAAAAGTGCTCAGCATCAGAGCGCCGAAGACCAACATGGTGGTGGCGGCGGCCCAGAGGATGTTGGGTGCCATCGCCCTTCTGAGTTCAGGCGGCGTGAAATTCTGGCCGAGGCTGCCTCGTGCGACCACCACCGGATAGTCGATCGCCATGCCGGCGAGGATCGCCGCGAAGCCCACGCTCACGAGATTCAGCGTCCCATAGACCCAGCCACCAATCCCGAGGGTGATGACGAACGTGAGGCTGAGGATGACCAGCATCAGGAAGAACTGCCGGATATCCCGCTGCACCACCACGAAGAGGGCGGCGATCAGCAGCGAGGTCAGCATGATGGTGCCGGACATGTCCTTTTCCATGCCGGATCCGATCTCGGCATTGAACACCGGACCACCGGTGAGGCGGAATGTCAGCTTGAGATCGTGAAGGCCCGGCCACGCATTCACCGCCTGCCGCACTTCCTGCAACCACGCGGCCTGCTCCTTGTAACCATTGCCGGGGTTCGGATTCATGATCAGGAGCATGCGGGATTTCCCGTCGGTGCTCTCGAAACTGAAATCGCCGCCGATGATCTCATTCACCGCGGGATGTCCGAGGAAACCGAGCGGATCATACGCAGCCATCGTGGAGCGTTGCTGGTCGAATGACGCGCTCACGTCGTTCTTCACCTCGCCGAGATGACGGACCAGTGAGGCAGGATCGAGGAGACGATCCTGGAGCTTGACCACTTCAGCTGATGGAGCCTGCCTCCACAAGGCCGCCAGCGCGCGGGCGGAGGAGGAGGGATCTTCTTCCAACTGCGATTTGTAGAGCACCTTCGCGGGTGCCAGCTTTTCGCGCAGCAGCGTGGCGAGATCCGCCGCATCCGCTTCCTCGATTTCGTCGGTCTGGCTTTCCAGCAGCAGCACCACCTGCTGGTCGTTGTCGAAGTACTTCTGCGAAACCTTCAACGCATCCACGGCAGGGAGGCTCTTCGGCAGCACGTTGAGGACATTGGTGTCCAGCCGCAGCCGCACCAGTCCGGCGGCGCAGAGCCCGATGACAGCGAGGAAAATGGTGTAGAAACGCAGCCGATTTCGCACGCGGCGACGCTAGGGGCCGACCCTTGTGCTGCAATGTTTTTTTGGGTTGAGAGGGTCCCATGCCACGTGTAGGGGACGGCATGTTCGGCCGTTTCCTCCTTCCGCTCGCTGCAATCGCCGCGGCCCATGTTCATGCTGCGGATCTCACTCCGCTGAAGACGGCGATGGAGAAGCAGGCCCGCAACAAGACCGTCAGCGTGGATGTGCGCCAGACCAAGAAGGTGCCGGCCTTGTCCGACTCGACCGTGATGGAAGGCCACGTGTGGATGATCCCCTGGCAAATCCTTCCTCTGGCAGCTCGGAAAGCCGCCGGTGCAGACCGCCGTGTATGATGGTGAGAAGGTCTATCTATTGGACGAAGCCCGCAAGAGCGGCATGGAATTGCAACCGGACGACCGCCGCGCGAAACCGCTGCTGCTCATGCTTGGAATCGGCGGCACTTCACCCTTCGAGCAGATCCAGGAGGGATTCCGGGTGACCTCGACGAACCAAGTGGACGATCACTTCGTGGTGAAACTCATCCCGCAGGGTGAGGTGAAGCGTGCGCTGACCTCGATGATCATCCAGGTGAACACCGCCAATTCCTATCTGGAGCGCATCGAATGGACCCAGCGGGATGGCACCGTGGTGGTCACCGAATTCTCCGCTCCGGTGTTGGACAAGCCGCTCCCGAACGGCGCGTTCGAGGTGAAGCGTGCAGCCTATACCTGGGAGTAGACGCGGTTACTTCACCGAGTAAAAGTGGGCATCCTGTACGCCCCAGATGCAGTGCTTTGAACTGAGTTCGAGAAGCTTGCGGTTGTAAAAAGAGCGCGTGCCGAAGCCGCCCGCCATGCTGGCGATCACCCGGATCATGTGGCGCTCCATCAGCTTGGCTGGATTGAGCGGACGCTTGTTCTCGCTGAGCTTGTTGCCCGCCTCGATCATTCGCAGCATGCGACCGTCGTAGAAGTAATCGATCAGATCCTGCCAGGATTGATACCAGCCGCACAGCTCCATGCCGTAGCGATCGAGCGCGGCGGAGTCGGGATCTCCTTTTGCAAACACGATCTTGTCCAGGAGGCTCGCGGATTCCAGCGCCATGAACAGGCCGGGCGAAAGCATCGGATCGACGAAGCCGAAGGCATCTCCCAGCAGGATCCAGCCCTTGCCATGGCCACGGGTGCTGATGAGCTGGTAGTTCGTGTAGGTCATCACCTCGGTGACACGGCGGGCGCGTCGGCCCTTTTCCCGGAGCAGCGGCTCCGTGGCGATGGCGGCTTCCAGACGTTGTTCCGGGGTCTCGCCGAGTTTCTTGGCAGCTTCCTTGTTGATGACTACTCCTACGGACAGCTTGTCCTGAAGCGGGATGCGCCATGACCAGCCGTGATCCATCACGGAAATGATGATCTGCCCGGGCTCGACCTCATCGTGATCGAAGTCCTCGAAGTGGGCGAAATACGCGAGATCGTTCCGTCCGCCGCGCCGCGCCGGTATTTCCATCGTGCGGGCGAAGAGCCGGGCACGGCCGCTGCCATCGATCAGCCAATCCGGATGCTCGTCCGCCGAGAGGCCTGCCGCGGCAAGGGATTCGGGTGTGAGTTCCAGCTCGCGGTCCGGATGATCGGTCTTCCGGATCGAGGCACGGTGGTCGATGAATTTCACCCCGAGTTCGACCGCGCGCTCGCGCAGCAGATTGTCAAAACGCGGACGCGGCACGTTGTAGGCGTAGCCGGGAATCTTCGGTCCACGTTCGCGGAAACGGAAGTGCACCTTGGATCCACTGCCGTGGAAGAACGACGCTCCGGGTTTGTAAACGGAGAAGTCACGCACCCGATCCTCAATGCCGAGCTGCCGCAGCACGGGCACCACCGATGGGATCAACGATTCGCCGACGAGCAGGTCGGGGCGCTTGTCATCGTCGAAAACGAGAGGCCGAATGCCGCGTTTCGCCAAGAGGCAGGCCAGCGCACAGCCCGCCGGGCCGGCTCCAATGATCGCGACCGTAGGGGATGAATTCGCCATGCGTCAGGCGCGTTTTATCTTTCCGCTCGCGGTGAGCGCAACCGAATTGACCGCTTCCAGCCGCATCGGGATTTTATAGGCCGCCAGCTTGGTGAGGCAGAATGCACGGAGCTCCCGCAGGTTTGGAAGTTGGTGGCCTTCCCGCACGACTGCCTCCGCGCTCGGGAACGAGCCCAAGGTGGGATGTTTCTCGGGAAAGACCCGGCAGCGGAGGATGGCGGGATGCGTGTTCAACACCGCCTCGATCTCCTCCGGGAAGACCTTCAGGCCGCCGACATTGATCACGCTCTTGCTTCTGCCGTGCATGATGACGGTGCCGTCCTGACGGATCTCGACGAGATCTCCAGTGGCGAACCAGCCGTCTTGCAACACCGTTTCCCTCGGTTGCCACGGGCTGAGATAGGCGTCGAACATTCCCGGGCCTTTCAGGAGCAGTTCGCCATCGGGAGCTGCCTTGACCTCATAGCGGGGAAGGGGACGACCGAGGGCGGTTGGTAGCTCGGAGGCGAATGCGATGTTGAGCAATGGCAGCCCCACCTCGATGATTCCCAATGCCTGCGTGACGGGGAGTTCGAAGCGCTTTTCAAATGCGCGTGCGACTTCCTCCGGCAAGGCGGAGGCGGTGGAGATCACCCTCCGCAGGTCTGGCAGCGGTCCGGCTTCACGACATTGTGCGAGTTGGGCGAAATGAAACGGGCTGCCATAGAGCAGGTTCGTCCGCGAATCCCGAGCCGCACGGAAGAGCTGATCCGGCAGGTGGGTGTTTTCGAGAACCGTGGTGACGCCGTGATAGAGGTAGAGGATGATCGTGACGGCGAAGTGATGGGCCATCGGCAGCGTCCACAGCACCCGGTCTCCTGCGGATAACCGCAAGCCTTCGTTGGCGGCGAGGATGCGCTCAAGCAAAGAGCCGTGAGACAGCACCACTCCTTTGGCAGCCCCGGTAGTGCCAGAGCTGAAGCGGATGAAGGCCGGATTCAAGGCCTCGAAATCCGCCACCGGGAAAACCGGTTCGTGCTGCGGGGGAACTTCGATTTGGGCATGGCCGAGATCGAGAGGCAGTTTGAAACCTTCGTCGCTGGAGTGAATCAGGCAATCCAGCGAGGTCTCCGCCACTAGGGCGTCGCGTTCAGTCGCGGTAAGTTCATCCGGCACCGGCACGAAACAAGCACCTGCATCAAGCACCGCGAGCGCCACGGCGATGTAGGCCGGTCCGTTTGGAAACACCACGCCGACCCGTGGGATGCCGCCTTTTTGAAAAGACGGCAGCGCGGAGAGATGGCCGCGGATTTCATCGACCGCTGCAAATAGCGCTTCGAAGGAAATATCCCGGCCCTCCCCGTGGATGGCAATCCGCCCGCCGTGGTTCTGGCGGCGGATTTCGGCGACGATGTTCACGGCCCGCTTTTAGAACGAGAAGCTGGCACCCACGGTGAAGCCGAGCGCATCGATCCCCGGGTTCGGATCGGTGGCACCGCCATTGGACATGTGCTGGAACATCGGGCCGCCGAAGATGGCGAAATCCCTCTGGATCTGATAGCGGACGCCGGTTTTCGCGAACCAGTTCAGGGTGAAGTCCTGGCCCATGCCGCCGGTCACATAGGTGCTGTTCGTGAATCCCACGCCACCACCCACCGAAAGGTAGAGCGACCATTTGTTGTTCGGGGACCACCATTCCAGCGAGGGCGCACCGGAGACTCCGAAGTAGTAGTCCTCCGGACCGCGGGCGATCCAAGTGCCGATCAATGAGACCTGGTTGCGGACGACGACCGTGGAGCCGCCGGAGAGATCGAACTTGAAGACATACGGGCTGCGCCAGGTCAACTGGGTCGGCATCAGCGCGTAATTGATCGGGGTGTTGTTCCCCACCTCCCACAAGCCGCCGGATTCGACATCGATCGAATTCCCGGCCCATGGCGCCTCGACGTCGCTCGAGGCGTGGAGCGATCCCAGAGAAAGAAAAAACACCGCAATCGATGGCATCCGCATGTCCGAATAGCTACCGAACCCGCCAGCGGGTGGCAATACGGGATCTACGATCCGGTGCGGTGGGCTGGCACCAAAATGTCAAAATGTTTGGGGATTTTGCGCTCCTGAACGATTCGCGTCCCATTGATTCTCAGGGTGCAAACGAGAAGGGGGGACTGATAGATCCTCGAATCTGATAGTTACCTTCCAGCAGCCGCGTTGCTTCATCATTCAACCATTTGTCTTCCGTGATCCGCTCATCCATCTTTCTCACCACCGTATCGCTCCTCACTTCGACCATGTTCGCGCAGGATACCAAAACCAGCGGAGGTACGCCCCCAGTGGTGAGGTTCGATTTTGAAGGAAATCTCAAATCCTCTTCCTCCCCTGATCTCGCTCTGAGCGGAAGTGCTGCCTACTCCAAGGGCCTCGTCGGTCAATCGCTTCGTCTTCTCCCGGATCAAGCGCAGGAAGTTCTTACTCTCGATTCCCAAGGCCTTCCTTTCCGAAAGGACAAGGACTTCACCGTGCAACTTTGGGTGAAGACCGCCATGGACGCGAAGAAGACCGCCGTCATCCTTTCGCAGAAGGACTTTCCCGACGACAGCCTCGCCTCCCAGAAGAACCCGGGCTGGGTCCTCTATTATCATGATGGCACCTGGGCGTGGAACATGGGCTCGGGCAAGCGCCGCATTACGCAGGAGTGTGACAATGGCACCCGCATGCCGCTCAACGATGGCAAGTGGCACCAGCTGACCATGGTCTACACCAGTGGGATCGAGCAGGTGCATCTCTACTACGATGGCGATCGCAAGGCACTCTACTCGCTCGGCGATGCAGCGGGCTTCGATTTTGCCAACACCCGCCCTCTCACTGTCGGTTGGAAAGACACCGGCAAGGATTCGCGTGCGGAGATCCAGAATGGCGCGGAGAAGCTTCAGGCGCTTGTCGATGCGTTCCAAAATCTCAATGTCGGCAAGGTGGAGCCCGGCGATCTGCTCGATCTGATCTGTGAGCCGAAGCAACTCGCCGCGGAGAAACTCAAAAAAGCTGGTGCGAAGAAGGATGCAGCGGTCCCCGATCTGACGGCCGTGCTCAAGGCCAAGTCCGATCTGATGCGCAATCCCTATACCGTTCATCAGATCAAGGAATTCACGGAGATCGCTCCGGTGGCGAAGATCTACGCGCTTGTCGATGGGAAGATTGTCATCAAGCCGGAGGGGGAGAAGGCCTTCCTCGAGGCGGAGAAACTCAGCCGTCCGGATCTGGAGCTCGATAACATGGCGGTCTGGGATCGTTCCCTCACTCCTGATGAAGTTGCCGCTTCCTACGCGGAGCATGCGACTTGGAAGGCTCCCGAGCTGAAGCAATCGGTGGCGAAGCTCACCGTTGCAGACTGGAACATCTGGCATGGCGGCAAGCACTTCACCGTGGCCAAGGACGGTTGGGATTCCCGCGTGCGCATCGCCGAGATGCTCAAGAAGGTGGATGCGGATGTCGTCATGATGCAGGAGACCTATTCCAGCGGTGACTTCATCGCCGCGGAGCTCGGTTACCACTTCGCCACCACCGTCGATGGCGATTATCTCAACCAAGGTTCCAATATCTCGGTGCTCAGCCGCTACCCCATCAAGGAGCTCTATGTTCCGAAGAATGCTTCCTTCATGAACGTGGCCGTGAAAGTCGCTGTCAGCAAGACGCAGGACATCTACGTCATGTCGAATTGGTATGGGATGACATCCTTCCCGGCCGTGTTCGACTTCCATCAGGCACGTTTCGCCGAATCGGATACAACGCCCGTCCTGTTCGCAGGCGACTTCAATGCCGTCCCTCACACCGATGGCGGCAAGAGCCCGGCTTCGGAGAAGATGCTCGCCTCAGGCTTCATCGATGCCTTCCGCAGCCTCTATCCCGATATCGCGAAATACCCCGGTCACTCCCATCGCGAAGGTGTCCGCATCGACCAGATTTATTACAAAGGAAAGTCGCTCACCAATACTTCCACCAAAATCATCTCCACCTGGCCCAGCGGCTTCCCTTCCGATCACTTCATGCTTCTTTCCACCTTCGACCTTCATCCAGCGAAGTGACCGTGATGTGCGGGAGGCGGACCAGGTGGCGTCCGCTTTCCGGATCCTGGAATGTGGGCGACCCTGCCAACAAAAAAGGCAACCGTGTTGGTCGCCTAAATCATTCTTCATCAAGAAGAGGTGCTCGAGGGGGGCGCCCCCCACAGGTTGCCCTACTAGATATCTTAGTCGGATATTATATCCATAACTTTTTGATGGTCAGTTATTTGATTGGTGGTGTTTGCTTTGATTTCGGGTGTTTCTCAAATTTTAAAGGCAGATTAAGGCAGTGTGACTCGGGCGAAGCGCACCAAGTTTGCTCCTAACGAAGCTCCGAAAGGAGAGGGTCAGTATCCCTGGGAAGGCTACGGCAATTCCTCGATGACGAGGTCCTTGTAGCGGGCTCCTCATTTTCCTCCGCCGTGGATTTGCAGAGCGATGATTCCGGTCTTGGGGATGTCGTCCTTCTTTTCGGTGTAGTCGACGGTCTGCACGCCGTTGAGCCAGATCTGGATATGGGCTCCTTCCACGCGGATGTGGAATTCGTTCCAGTCGTCCCGCTCGATGGCCTTGGTCTGAAGATCGGCCGGAGGCATGGCGAGGATGCTGCGGCGGCCTTCCTCGTAGAGGGCTCCGTCGTATTTCGGTCCGAAGTCCGCCTAGTAACCGCAGATTTCGGAACTCTTGGGGATGCACTCGGAATCGATCCAATCACCGGCGGAGTGCCGGCCGACCACCAGGTGGGTGCGCGGTGGAATGACCGTTCATGGTAATGGGAAGGATGGAGGCGAAGGAAGAGGGTATTGAGATTCGGAGCATGTCACCTACCTAGGGTACCCTTGTCTGTTGGTTGTGCCGCACGCGGTGGATGGCGGTCAGCAAGAGCACGACCGTTCCGCCAACTGCCAGCCAGAGCCACCATGGCTTGCCGGTGGTTTCGGGCTGTTGGTCAACCGGCTCAGAAGCGGTTGTGTTCTTCCTTGGCGGGAGATTGTTGTATTTGGGCATTACGCCCTCCTCCATCACCCTCTCCCACTTCCGGATCACGTGGTGGAGTATCCGGGCCAAGTCTTTTGGCGCGGCGATGTCCACGTTCTCATAGCCTGGCGGAGGAGGAATGGGCGTGGTGATCACGGCCCGCATTTCCTTCGGGGTGTGGGAAGGCGATCTTCAGATAAATCGCGAGCGGTTTAGCGGGATCACGGGCCTTATGGAACCACACGTTATAGTCCAAGCCCGCACGATCCTTCCAACGCACGAGGAACTTGTCACTGTATCCCTTGTCGGGATCATCATAATAGAGAGGGGACTCAACTACGGCTGCGAGGAACGCATCCAGATCCTTTTCCAAGCGCAGCATCGTGCTGGCCAGATGCATCCACCGCATCATTTCGCTCCGGGCTTCAGCGAGCGGCATATTGGGCTGATGGAATTCCATGTCTCCCAGCAGCTTGCCATCGCCGCAAACGCCTATGTCGATCAACTCGGCGGAATACGTGGGGAGAGAGCTCCCATCCGGCTGCGTGATCTTGACCCTCAGGTGCTTCACCTCCAAGGAGGTGCTCTCTAATCCCGGGAAACGGAACGGACGTAGTCCGCTATCAAATAGATCCTTCAGCTCGCCTTTTCCGGTCAATCTGATCTCCTGCTCAGGCACGCCGTCCCGGCCCGGAGGCTCGACGCCGCGGGCAAGTGGTAGCAATGCCCATGCTCCGAGGAGCAGTGCGGAAACCAAGCCTCTATTTATTGTCCGGTAAGCCCCGGTGGGATCTTTAGCGCTGCGCTCTTCATGGTTTTGTTCACGTGGGTCAGCCGGGTTGGGGCATTGAAATTCGGGCCTGCGGAGCTGGTTCCCGTCCATATTTCCAGCCTGCCGCCCGCGGCATTGGAAGTCCATACCCAGCGATCCGTGTACACGTTCAGCCTGCCGCTGGGGACGGTCGTGCGGAAGGCCGGACCGAAGGGGGGACGGGATTTAGGGGATTCTTTTTTAAATTCGCCGAGAGCCATTCTCCGGCATTGGTCAAGCCGCTCGAGTTGACCGGCACGACCACGGCACCCACCCACGCCGCCACAGCAGGAGGCTGCTCAACCCAAAGACTGGCAAGAATGTTGTAGTCTCCCTGCACGGCATCTCGCTGCTCGCGGCGCAGCAATTCCTTGTTGGCGGGGTTGATGACGGATGGCGTGGCGGTGTCAATGCCGGAGGCGAGCGCCTCCCATGCAAGGAGGTTGGTGATGCTGGGCCCTTCCTCTTTGATCGCGAAACAGATAGCGTCGATTCCAGTAGACCGCAGGAGATGAAGAAGGGGTAGGGATTGAGAGCGATCGACGGGGATGCTCCGGAGTTGGCTCCTTCTTGGCGTGTAGGGGGAGGAAGAAGAGTATTCCTAGCGAGCCGCAGTTCCTCATCGAGCTTGTCGCTGTCGTAGGCCCGGTCGCCAATGAGGCGCTCCGGCATCACCTCGATGAACATGAAGTCGAAGAGCAACTGGACCAGACTCACTTCGGCTCGCTGAGCACTTTCCGTACAGACGGTGATAGGAAGACCATGGCGGTCGACCATTGCCATGATCTTGATCCCCTTGCCCTTGCGGGTTTTACCAATTCCATCGCCACTTTTCGCTGAGGCGAAGGTGGCATCGACGAAGCATTCACTGACATCGCGTTTGCCGCGGTCACGCAGATCATCGGCCAGAGCTCGCAGCAGGGTTCGTATGACACCTTTCAGCTCCCATTCTTGGAACCGACGATGAACTGTCTGGTAGGAACCATAACGGGTAGGGAGATCCGCCCATTGGGCTCCGGTGCGGGATGCCATTGAGGATCGTGCGTCGCCTCACGTGCGGGCGTCCGTCGGACCGGTATTGTCGTCTGGCAAAAGAGGCTCAAGGACAGTCCATTGCGGCTCGGTCAGATCCATGAGCTGAACCTGCCACACCTTCAAAACCTGTATCAGCCTCTTTTGAGATGGCTTCTAGGGTAATTAGAGTTCAATCGGGAGCCTGTAAGGTTCAATCAGACTCCTCTTCCCAGCGCCGGAGAGTGTCCGCTATTCCGGTCTCCGGGAATTGTTATTTCGTCCGAATTGTTATTTCGTCCGCTCGACCGGTTCTCCGACGACCTCCTTTACCCGGGCGGGAATCTCTTTGGTGAAGGGGATCTCCTTGCGAAGCATTTTCCCGCCTTGGCCGGTCAGCCAAAGATAGTGGTCCGATGGCATGCCTTCGTAGTCGGTCAAGGCGGCACCCATGGGAAGATCGCTGGTGCATTTAAAAATGGCCGTGGCCTCGTCCATTTCGTCGAACATCGCCACGTAGAGCATCTTCGCCTGCGAATCGATCGCGGTGCTGATCAGGTCCCAATAGAATTTGCCCTTCTGACGGGGGATCTGATCGAGCGGATGGGCTCCACCGAATTCAAGTTTGCTCAGGTTATACCAACTGAAACCCGGATAGACGCAGGGAACGTAGTCCACTTTCCGCTCGGTGCACCAAGCGATGTCTCCTTTCACCAGGGCTCCGAAACGCTCCCTTTCATTGTGCAGGAGCGGACTGAATCGCTGGGGAGTCCAAGGCAGAACGATATCCGCCTTGGCGATGATCTGGTGAAGGTAGGGGTCGGGCAGGCAATCGATGTTCAATTCGCGGAAATAGGTTGGGACACCCAGCATCACCGAACAGCCGCCGTATTCGCGATCGTTCTTCAGGAAGTCGATCAGACGCTCGATGCCGATGGTGCGGATGTTATAGGATCGATCGGGAAAGCCGAGGCCCCAGATGGCGACGAGTGGCTTTCCCCGGTGATACAGATAGGTCTGATCGTCGCCACGGGAGGTGAGCTTCATTTGATCGACGAGTTCCTTCCAATCCTCGATCACCGAGGAGCAATCGTCTCCTGTGGCACTGAGACCGGAGAGATCGTACATTACCGCGATCGCGCGTTCGTTCGCTTGGGCCGCTTTCAGCGCGTGGTCCAGAATCACCCTGGATTTCGCCCGTTGCTCCGGGTTGCGGGTGACTCCGATGAAACGCTGCATGAAGGCACCGTCGATGCCATAGTCCTTCATCCATTTGAAGTGAATATCCACCGTGCTTTCATCCCACGAGCTGAAGACGCGTGCGGGAGAGCCATCAGTGTTCTTGAGGGCGGTTTCGTAGGTCTTCGTGTATTCCGAGACATCCGGCCAGAGGTCGACATGGAGATGGTTCATGTCGAATTTCCCATGGACTCCATAATGTCCCCAGCCGCCGCCGGAGCCATCCTCGGGAGCCCGGAACCATCCTTGGTACCCGGCCATCACCCGTCCTTCGTAAGAGGGAAACTTGCTGGCGGCGCTGTGTTTGGAACCGGCGTGAGCGGTGGAGAGGACACAGGCGGCAGCCATCAGGAAGTTAATCAATTTTTTCATGGCGGTTTGAGAGGGCGCTCCGACCTTTGAGATACAGGTCGGGAATTCGATGGCCGATGTAAGTTAACAAGCGAATCCGGTGCCCGTGGGGAAACCATCGAGCACCGGATTCCACAGTTTCAAAGTGCGGCCGTGCCCGGGCGCACAGGATCGTGATAGGGGAATTGTTACAGGCCGCCCAAAGGCGGCCTGTAAGGATTGCGGATCAAGGCACCACTTGAGTGACCTTGAGGCGGACGAACTCCTTGGGCAGGCCGGGGGCAGCACGTAGGAGATCGTCGGGGTGTCGTCGGCCGGGCCTTGGGTCACCACGGCGCTCCAAGGATCGGAGATCCCGAGGTCCGTCGACTCCTCGATTTCGAAGATCACGTCGTTGTTCGCAATGGCGTCGCTGCCCTTGGTGAACGGGTGATCACCCCGGCGGCGAAAGTGCCGGCCGGCTGGGTGGAAGCGGTCGGGTTTGTGCCCAAGGCGTATTCGACGAGATTGGAGAGCCCGTCGTGGTCGAAGTCGCCGGAAGCAGGTTCGCCGGTGATGCCATTGGCGGCGGCCCATGAGGCGTAATTGCCGCCCGCGGTCTGAATCAGCGTCGCTTGGGTGGCGGAGTAATTCACGCTGTAGCCGGCAGGAACGCTGGCGAAGGTGCCGGTGAGGCTGGTGCCTTCGGCGATGACATAGGAGGGTTGGGTGAAGCCTCCGGACAGCAGCGATACGGTGAGATGTGCGCCGGTGATGTTCAACGCTCCATTGGAATGAAGCTTGTCACCGGTGGCACCGTCGATTTCCACGGCGAGAGTGCCGGTGAGAGTGGCAGCTCCGGTGGTGAGGGTACCTGCGCTATTGCCGGGAGCGATCGTGCCGGAGGCATTGACCGTGCCATTCACGGTGCCGCTTCCACCGAGGGTTCCGGAGGCACCCACGATCACGGCACTGCCGGTGGCGAGGCTGCCGTTCACGGCCAGTGTGCCACCATTGATGGTGGTTGTGCCGGTGTAGGTGTTCGTGCCGGTGAGTGTCTGCGTGCCGCTGCCGGTCTTCGTGAAACCGCCGGTGCCGGAGAGAATGCCGGAATAGCTCGTGGAGGTATTGCCGCTGCCGGTATTCAGGGTTGCAGCGCCAAGCGTGACATTGCCACCCGAGGCACCGCCGCCGGACAGGGAGGCGATGGAGACGGGAGCGGATCCGCTGAGGTTCAGGATAGCTCCTGCTGTGTTGGCCAGTACCACCGCGCCGCCGCCCAGACCCTGGGTCGCGGAGAAAGTGCCGGTTCCTGTTCCGGCTCCCAGCGCCGTGGTGGCGTTGGCGCTGATGGTGAACTGGGTGCCGTTGACGTTGATGGCGGTGATATAGGTATTCGCAGGGATACCCGGGCCGGAGATGGCCTGTCCGATCGCCAGGCCCGCAGTGGTGGCGGTGGTGACGGCGGAGCTGTTGTTCGCCGTGGTGATGGTCGCGGAGGAAGAGGCGGCGCTGCCAGCGGTGATGGTACCAGCATTGACCGTGGTGGTGCCGGTGTAGGTGGAAACCCCGCCGAGAACCAAGGTGCCGGTGCCGTTCTTGGTCACACCGCCGTCGGCCGTCGCACCCAGGGCCGCGTCATGGATCAAGGGGGGTACCGGTGTCACGGTAGTGGTGAAACCATTGGTGTTGAAGATAGCGCCGCCGGTTTTGACCACCACGCTGCCGATGGAGGTTCCGTTCGCCGCATACAGAGAGTTATTGCCGGTGGCCCGAGAGGTACCGCCATTGAGATTCAAGACTCCGCCGGCCCCGAGTTGGACCCCGGTTGACGTGTTGAGGGTGCCGCCATTCAGATTGTAGATATTGCTCGTACCGGTTTTGACATCGGAGTTCAGAGCCAGAATTCCGGTGGTCAGGGTGGAGTTGCCCGACTGGTTGCCGACCGCGATGATGTAGTCCGCCTTGCCTATGAACAGCCGGCTGCCCACGGTCATCTGGGCGTTGTCCCTGAGGTTCAGGGTGATGCTCGTGGGAGTTCCGGCGACACCATTGGTGTTTCCGAAATTCCAGTCACCGGTGCCGCCTCCGACGGCGGTATTGCTCATCACCCCGGAGCCGCTGACGGTGAAGGTGATGCCAGCGGTGGACGAGGCGTTGCCCAGATTGCCCTGGGTGTTGTATGAGCCGGTGATCTCGATTTCACCGCCGGTGAGCGACAGCGCGACCGGCGAGGTGAAGGTGCTGTTGCCGCTCAGGGTCAGCTTGCCAGGCCGGTTTTGGTGAAGTTGGAGGTGCCGGTGGTGGCGACATTGTTGGAAATCGATCCCGAGAGGGTAACGTCGTTGCCGTTGGTGCCGATGGTGGCGGTCTGGCCGGTGTAAACGACGATGTTGCGGGCGATACTGATGCCGCTGGTGTTGGCCTGAAGCGTGGTGCCGGCGACGAAATTGATCGCCGCGGTACCGGTTCCCAAGGCGGAGGTGGAGTTCATGCCGAGGAAGCCGCCGCCGATCCAGATCTGCCCGGCAAAGGTGTTGGCTCCGGACAGATTCACCGTGTTGGTGCCGTACTTTTTCGAATCCGGAGGTTCCGTTGTCGGCAATGGTGGAGGAGATGTTCAGGTTGTTCCCTGTGTTTCCGTAGATCCAGAGATTATTACCGCTGGTGGCTTGGATCGATCCGCCGGTGATGACGGATGTTACCGGAGACGGCCTGGAGAATGCCACCGGACTCGATCGTGCTGAGTCCGCTCAAGGTGAGGGTCTGGCCGCCGGTGGTTCCGAAGCGGAGACTCTGGGTGTCCCCGGAGAGGGAGGAGCTGGTGGTGATGTTGGTGTTCACCCCGGTGCCCATTGCATTCGCGGTGTAGGCGGTGGTCGCCGCGATGGTCCCGGCGGCGGCGCTGACGAAATCCGTTGTTCCGAAGGAAGCTCCGATCAGGATGTCATTGGCTGGCGTTCCGCTGTTGGTGACGCTGCTGCCGCCTGCCGCGGTGGGTGCGTTGATGAAATTCGCGGTAGCGGCGGCAAAGCTGAAGAATCCGCCGGCATTGCGGACATAAGCGCCACCCGTGGCTCCGGTGAAACTCAGGGCCGCAGCGCCGTTGGTGTTGTTGATGGTGCTGACTCCGGGAGTGAGCGCCAGGGAGGAGAAGGTCTGGGTAGACACCCCGGTCGTTGGCTTGGTCAGGGTGAAAGTGCCGCCCAGGTTCAACGTAGCAGCCGGGTTGATTTTATTCGTGGTGGCGACGGTGTCTCCGACCACCAGCGTTCCGCCGCTGACAGTGACTCCCGAAGTGCCGTCCAAGGTGCCCGCACCGGTCAGATTGAGTGTTCCCTGGTTGACGGTGGTTGCGCCTGTGTGGCTGTTCGCGCCGGTCAGGGACCACACTCCTGCGCCGGTTTTGATGAGCGCCAGACTGGTCGCCGTGCCATTGGAGATAACACCGCTGACCGTGTTGATATTGGTATTGCTGCCTGCCAGCGTCAGCGTGGTGCTCCCCGCCACAGCACCGGAGATGGCGCCGCCCAGGTTAAGCGTGCCCGCACCGGAACCGGTGCCGTTGTTGCTGTTGTTGGAAACGGTGTAGCTGCCTCCCGCACCTTGAATGGAAAGTGGTGCGTTGATCGTACCGATGACGTTCGTTGCTGAAAGCCCGGTCATGGAAATCGTCCCGCCGTTGGTTAGATTCAGGGCATTGCCAGCGGTCGTTCCAATGAAGTAGTTGCCCGACGCTCCGGACAACGTGATGCCACCGAGGTTCTGGGTCGCCGAATTGATGACGATTGGATTGCCGGTGGTGCCGAACGTGCCCACCGCCGAGCTGAAAGTCGCCACATCCGTTGAGGTGGTGAGAGAGGTCGATCCCGGCACGACCGATCCCACCCAGTTGGAGGTGGTGCTCCAGTTGCCATCGGTGGCACCGGTGTTGAGCCAGGTGGAATTGGCGGCCTGCGCCGATCGGCTGGCGAGTAGCGCATAGATGGCCAAGGTAAGGACGGAATGGAGGCGGAGTGAGTGCAGGAAAGAAGGGGGGCTCATGGATTTCAGCGTAGTGGGTTTGACGGATGGGCTCAGACGAACGCAGGAACGGCGTGTTCCACGACCCAAGCCAGTCTAGGGCATAAGCCATTCGCCAAATACCGAGTAGTCCCCAAAGCGGGGACAGCTCCGCTCCATGGCTTCACCAGACGTCCATCAAGTGTGAGGAACTAGTCGGCTCAAACCGTGAGTCCACAGGTGATACAGCCTCATGGTTCACTCATCTTGAACCCATGAATAATGGTGGCGAAACTTGGTTCAGGCCTGACGATTCGTAATCTAACAGATCATCCGGAGGTTCCTCGTGTCATGTTTGACAACTACCTTTCGACACCGCTTGCGGAAGTCCTCCAGCGACGTGATCCATCGCACCAGGTGGGACATTGACTCTGGAACTCGCCGCGAATTCTTAGAGGAGCTACCAGACCATCCGGATCGAGAACATTCCCAACGCCATTCGGTGCTTGAACGGAAACTTGGGACATCACCAGTCGTCCGTCCGGAACGGCGATGCGGGCAGGCCTTCCGGGTTGTAAAGGTTGCCCAATGGATTTGTCGCCCAATTGTAACGGACGGCCACCGGGAGTTTCACTTCCGGCGACGACAGGATGACCGAGTCGCCCTGGATCCTAGCATTGGCAGTAACAAACTTCCGGTCCTCTCCCGCGATCGCAAATCCCATCAACGAGTTCGATGGCACGGGCTTCGTTCCTCCGGCGAACCAAGGAGAGACTCCGATCGTCAGTCTGTTGCCTGGTTGCTTTTTGAAGGAAATCCGAATTTGATCTCCCATCCGTTCCATCGCTTCGTACATCGGTCCGTCAGCGACGGTTTGCTCGCCATAGGCGATTTGCCGGGCGGCCAGCGCCAACCTCTCACCGACGCTGCGTTTGTGCACCGGATGGATGTCGTTGGCGTCGCCGACATCGACCGCAGAGGCCATCCCGGTTTTCGGCAGTCTCAGTGTTTTCAGTTGTGCTTCACGCAGGATCGGCCACGGAGCGTCCTCAACTGCTGTTGGAGGATGCGGTTTGAAACTGGCGAGCTGGACATAGAGGAAAGGAAAGTCGCCCTGCGTCCAATGCTCGCGCCAGTCCGTGATCAGGCGTGGAAACAGCCTCACATATTCCTTCGCCTCTGCCATGTTGTCGGCGTTGGATTCTCCCTGATACCAGATCACCCCCTTGATGGCATACGGGATCAGCGGGGAAATCATCGCGTTGAAATTGTTCCCGGGGCCGCTGAAGCCTCCGTTGGGTTCCGGCGGATTGGGAATCTGAGGGCGCTTGGGCTCCGGCTGTCCGCCAGCCTTGGCCCGTTCCACCGCTTGTTTCCATTCGGATTCAGCCGCCTTCCGTTGTCGGTCTGCTTCAGCCTTCAAGCCGGGAAACGCGGCGTTCTTCGTTGGATACTCGGCCACCAGTTTTTCGTGCGCCTCCACGTGGCGGGTGAGAGCAGGATCCAGCTTCAAGCCCGCGACACTGGTCCATGCTTCGGCAGGCGTGCCGCCTTTGTAGCTCGCGATCATTCCCACCGGATGTCCCGTTGCTTTGCGGAGGTCGCGTGCGAAATAATAGCCCACGGACGAAAAACCATTCCACGCCCACTGCGCTCCCATCACTTGTGGGCTGCAAACCTGCCACTTGCCGTTCAGCGAGTCAGGTGGTGTTGCTGCCATGTTGGACTGCGGTTCCAGCGCCGTGCCCCACGGGACGAAGAACATCCGGATCTGCGGATCCGTCGCGGAGCGAATGCTTTCAGTCCCGTCCGCATCCTTTTGAATTCCGAACTCCATGTTGGATTGGCCGGATGCGAGCCAAACCTCGCCGATCAGAACATCGGTGAGCTCGACTGTATTTTCGCCCTTTACGGTGAGGGCCACCGGCTCCCGCGTTATCTTCATCGGGGAAAACCTGACCCGCCAATTGCCAGCGGCGTCCGCGGTCGCGGCCTTCTGGCTACCGGCCAGTGAAACCGAAACCTTCTCACCGGGAGCCGCCCAACCCCACACCGGAATGTCGGCACCCTGCTGCAAGACCATGTGGTCTCCGAAAATGGCTGGGAGCTTTACTGTTCCAAACGCCGAGGGTAAAGGGAGCAACAGCAGCGCTGTGCACAGGCGGAGGATAGGGGACATGATTCGACAATAAGGTGATGAGGTGAAAGGGGGCAAATGCCTTGCTATTTCGAGGCCGACGCTGATGGGTTCACTTGGGAGAAAAGCCAGTCCCAGAGCTCGGGGGTGGAATAGGCCGGATCCCATGCTCCGTGTCCGACGCCCGGGTATTCGGTATATTTCGGAGAGCCTCCCGCCGCCTTGATGGCAGCTACCATGTCGCGGGAACGTTGTGGGAGGACGGTGGTGTCGTCACTCCCGTGGAAGATCCATAGCGGTAGATGGGCGAGCTTCCCGGCAAGCGCCACGTCCCCTCCGCCACAGACTGGAATCGCGGCGGCGAATTTCTGGCAATCTCGCTGGAGAATGTCCCACGTGGCGAATCCGCCCATGGACAGGCCGGTGACATAGATGCGGCTGCGATCGACAGGATGGCTCTCGATGGTTTTTTTCAGCAGATCCATCGCCATCTTCATCTGCCAGGTGGGGTCCTTTTCCATGGTGTGGGACGGTGCCCCGAACCCGGTGTTCACCCACTTTTGATCACCGTCCTGGTTTTTTGCAGGGCATTGGGGCGCGATGATGAAACAAGGATGACTTTCCCAAAATCTCACGCCGCGCAGCCGCTGGAATTGCCCCCGGTTGTCACTGCCTCTCTCGCCCGCGCCATGGAAGAATAGGACAAGCGGATAGGTGGTGCCCGGCTTCAGGTCGACGGGTTGGTGGAACCGATAGGGCAACACGCGACCGTCTTTCTCAAGAAGCTTGAATTGGAAATCAGCAAAGGGCTTTTCCCAGTCTTTGAGCGGGACCGAGACGTAGTCCGGCGCCAGCGGATTCACAACCGGCGGCGGGGTCTGCGCATGGATGGCTTCGGTTCCAATCCATAGAACGGATGCCGCCAGCGTGAGGAGCTTCAGGGACTTCATTGCTTTTCTCGTGGATGATTGGGATCAACGCTGTCGGCTTGCCATCAGATTTGCAGGTGAGGGGGCCGGGAAACGGTTTGGAGGGAATTTGTAACGATGGTCCCCATGCGGTTCATTGCTACTTTTCCATTCTCAACGATGGGGGCAGGAGGGGGCATGTGGGTCAACGTCAGACCATGAGATTCAGCATGACGACGACAATCGAATAGTCCCCAATGCGGGGACGGCCTCTATTCTGCTCAACGCCCCTTTGAGATGGCTTCCAGTGTCCGGTAGAAGGTCCGCGCACGGTGTTTGTCCCGATAAATGGAAGGGGACAGTCCTACGACCTTGCTGAACTGGTGGGTGAGGTTGCTATGGTCGTAGAACCCGACGGTCTCGGCGATGCTCTTGATCGGAGTGTCCGTTTCAGCAAGCAAACGCATCGCGTGGTGAACCCGGATGCGGATGAGGCATTCGTTCGGCGTGATGCCGAGGATTCGTTTGAACGAGCTCCGGAGCGATTTTCCCGTCATCCCACAGCGGGTGGCCAGCGCCGGTAGTTCCAAGGATTCCGTATAGTTCTCGATCAAGTGATCGAACGCGATCTTCAGCGCGGAGTTCTTCCCGGGGACGGGAACCTCATTGGGATCATGAAGTTCCAATGGTTCCGTCAGCCCGCTTTTGTCCGCAATAGGGAGCAATGTCGCAAGTGGTTCCAACACGTCGAGGCCGAGGCTGGCGATTTCAACGGGTGCCGCGGTTGGCGAGTGGAGCAACGGTTGCAGATGTTAGGGTGGAGAAAGTGCTGCCGCGGCGGGAAACCAGACGAGCGTGGAAATTCATGGACTGAAACAAGAGAGGGAGAATTTTGTCAGATCAGTGCATGACCGGAAAATCGACCTGCCCCTTTACCAGGGTTCCCTGACGTCCAGAAAAGATGCGTGAGGATGCTCGGAATCGCATAGTCCCCAAAGTGGTGACGCTTCGCCCGTAATGTTGCGCTCCTGACAGGTGTTTTGTCCCCGCTTTGGGGACTGGTTCGATGTTCCGGTGAATCATAGTCACTTGATTGAAAGAAACAGCGAGCCGAGCCGGATCAGCCCGGACTTCATTCCCTTGATGGGCAGGGCTGCCACCTCTCATGCTGGGAAACTCCACTCGGTGATCGAGCGCAACGTGCCCGCCAGTCCATTCCATCCGAATCCATGCGCACTTCCTACAAAGCCTCCGCATTCACGTTGCTGACATCGTTCAGCATCCTGGCCGCCGCCTTTGCCGAGCCCGGCTACGACATCAGGGATGACAAGAAGCTGAAGCAACTCGATGTCATGCAAGCGGGCAAGCTCGTTGGCCGCTACTTCTACGATTACGACAACTCCAGCGGGCAGCGCCGCGACGACACCTTCAAGACCTTCCTCCAAGTCTACAATCCGGCGGGCGATCTTGCGATCACGAAGGCACTGGGCGGCGAATTCAGCCACCACCGTGGGATCTTCATCGGCTGGAACAAGGTCACGATCGATGGCGAGAGCTTCGACTGCTGGCATGGTCACGGCGGCGCGCAAGTTCACCAGGAGTTTTCCAAGGTCCGCGCGGAGAAGGGGAAGGGCAGCTTCACCTCCAGGTTGCTGTGGGAAAAGGGCAAGAACGGTCCCCCTGTAATCGAGGAGACGCGTACGATGACTTTCGTTCCCGCTCCATCGCCGGCGTATGTGATGCTGGACTTCACCAGCACCCTGAAGGCGCTCAATGGCAAGACGGTGATATTGGACGGAGATCCGGAGCACGCGGGTATCCAGTTCCGCGCGGCCAAGGAGCTGGACCGCACCAAGACGCGCTACCTATACCCGCAGAAGAATGCCGACGCCCACCGGGACCAAGACTATCCGTGGGTCGCGTGCTCTTACGTGCTGGGTGAGAAGACCTACAGCGTCGTCTATCTGAATCATCCTGAAAACCCGAAGGAGACGAAGTACTCGGCCTACCGCGACTACGCGCGGTTCGGTGCCTTTTTCAAGACCACGCTGGAGGAGGATCAAGAACGCACGCTGAAGGTCCGGTTCATTGTCCTTGAGTCCCCGCTGCCACCGGCCGAGTGGGTTCAGAAGCAGTATAACACTTATACCGGCAAGAAGGACGCGACTCCGGAGACGACAGAGAAGGGGCCCACCTGAGGCCTCATTCCGGAACCGGAGGCGGTCTCTGATGCCGCCCAGCGACCGTGGCATGGACATTCGTGTCGGAGTTGCCGCTGTCCTGAGACGCAGTTCATGGGGATGTGGAGAGGCTGACTCCAAGCGGATGAGCGCCAAAGGCAACCAACTCATTGGGTGGATGGTTCGCTCCCCGTTTTCCCCGATCCCGTCCCCTCTTTGGGGACTATTCTTTTGCCCGAGTTGGCCTGAGTCTTGAGGTGATGAATTTGGTGCAGAGCAACAGCGTTCTCTCAAATGATCTGAAGATCGACCTCAGTCACTGAAAAGCGACCATGAACCGAAACCTGCACATTCTAAGCAAAATATTCCTGTCCATGCTGGTCGGTAATTCACTGGTGGCTGCTGCCCCGGTCGTGCTCCAGGCAAAGTCAGGTAGTGGTCAGGTGCTGGAGCAAGTGCCAGTCCAGGTGAATGGCCGGGAGACGAAGGTATGGAGCTGTGAGGAGAAGTCCGGAGCCGTGAGCTTCAGGCCAGGCAATGAGATCGCGATTCCAGATAGCGGCGTTCTTTACCTGAAGGTCGCATATCTCGACGAAGGCTATGGTAAATTGAACGTGCAACTCATCCCGGATGGCGGCAAGGCGATCAAGCCGGACCGGTTTCTAGGCTGTCAGCGGACGAACTCCGGCAAGGTCGTTTCCGCCATGATGCGGATGAGCGGGATACCGGTTTCAGGAAAAGACGGGATTTCGGTCAAGATCGGGATCGAACGATCGGCTGGGGTGAAGCTCGCCATCGGGAGCGTCAGCCTGCAGGAAGCTCCGTTTGAAGAAGCGGCCTTCAAATACGTCATTTCCGATCCGTGGAACGGTCCATACCGGGGACCGCGGGTGAAACCGGCGGACAACAGCACGTTGAAAGGGAAGGTGATGGCGGGCTATCAGGGATGGTTCCGCACGCCGAACGATCCGGAGGGCAGGGGATGGGTGCATTGGGGTAATATCCAGGACGGCTTGTTCACCACCGACATGTGGCCCGACACCTCGCAGTATCCGCCTTCGGCACTTGAGAAGGCGGCCGACGTGAAATTGAAAAGCGGCAAGCAGGCGTATTTGTTTTCCTCGGCCTGGCCCGGAGTGGTGGACACGCATTTCCGTTGGATGCGCGAGCACGACATCGATGGCGCCTTCCTCCAACGGTTTGTATCGGATGATTTCAATTCGATCAAAGGCGGACCCGAGTGGGTGCTTGCGAACGTCCGCGCCGCGGCCAACCGCGAAGGGCGCATCTGGGCGGTGGAATACGACGTGAGCGGCTACCCCGACGCAAAGTTGTTGGAGACTCTCAAGACCGACTGGAAGTGGTTCGTGGATCGATTCCATGTCCTTGAGGATCCCAACTATGCCCGTGAAGGAGGAAAACCGGTGGTCTTCATCTGGGGGATGCCATTTACCAACAGGAATATCTCGCCGGAAACCGCCAATGCGGTGGCCGACTTTTTCAAGAACGATCCGAAGTACGGTGGTAACCACCTCATCGGAGGGATTCCGGGAAATTGGCGGAAAATGGACGCGCCGTGGCAGGAGCATTTCAAGAAGTATGACAGCGTTCTCTCATGGATGTCGCAGTCCTATGCCGAGGATGTTGCGGATTTCGGGAAGCTCGGTCTTTCCTATCACGCGCATGTGAAGCCCGGGTTCTCCTGGGCCAATCTCAAGCACCTGCCGTCCGGTGATCTGACGACGCAGTATACGCCGCGCGATGGCGGCCGATTTTACTGGAACCAGATTTCCAAAGCGGCGAAGGCCGGATCGGACCGGATGTTTGTCGGGATGTTCGACGAGTATGACGAAGCCACGGCCATCATGCCGATGAGCGACGACTCCCCGCCAACGCCAACACGGCCCGGAGTCGGCGCGACTTTTTATGACGGTCTCAACGCCCAGGAGCACGGTGATTTCGTCCGGCTGCCGCAGGTGGAAGTCGAACTGGGAGCGTCGAGGCCCACCAAGAGTGTTGCAGTGGATAATTTCTTTGTCCGCATGGGTGGGCGGATCGCTTTCCCCGTCACGGGTGAATACACGTTCTCGATCGAAGGGGTTCCGGGAGATGATGTGGAATTGTTCTTCAATGGATCGAAGATCCTTTCGGTAAAGAATCTGAATGACGCGGCGACGGGCTCGAAACCCCTGACGTTCACTGCCGGATCGACCGTGGACTACCGTTTGGACTACCGCCATCGAACGGGGAGAGGAACCCTCCGTCTGCTGTGGGAGTGTCAGGGGGTGCCGCGGCAGCCCGTGCCACCGAATGCCCTGCAAGACGCCTGGGGACGCTTCATCACCAATGAAGGCAAGTCTCCCAAGCATTGGCTGAATCTGACCCAAATGGGCAAGGAGATGCTCATCGGGAAGCGTCCGTGGGATTCTCCAATGCCATGAACCGAGTCCGGTCCGTAGCTCGGGAGGATCTCCAGCTTATCGCGGCAACTGCATTGGGGCCGTGTCCAACCCGTCGGCATCAAGCCCATCACAAGGATGCCGTCCGCTGGTTGTCAGGGTCGATTGTTCAATCATTGATACTATGAAATACCATATCCTGTTTTCGTGCATCGCCACGATTGCCATCTGTCAGGGGCAATCCGTGGAATTTCCCAAAATGCCACCCGTTCAGGCGAGGACTCCCGGGGAAGAGGCCAAGAGCTTCCTGTTACCGGAAGGCTATCGTCTGCAGCTCGTCCTGAGCGAACCTGAGATCACGGATCCGGTGGTGACCGTTTTCGACGGGGACGGACGGATGTTCGTCGCGGAAATGCGGACCTACATGAATGACATCGACGGGAACGACCAACGGAAGGCGACGAGCCGCATTTCGTTGCACACTGACACGGACGGCGATGGCACTTATGACAAGCATACCGTCTTCGTGGACAACCTGGTTTTGCCCCGCATGATCCTGCCGCTTGGCAAGGGGCAGATCGTGGTCAATGAGACCGACTCGCTGGACCTCTACCTCTACACCGATACCAACGGTGACGGTGTGGCGGACAAGAAGGAGCTTTGGTGGCAAGGCGGGCCGCGCGGCGGCAATTTGGAACACCAGCCCAGCGGTTTGATCTGGGCGATCGATAACGCCATCTACACGACCTACAACAACTTCCGTCTGCGTTGGACGCCCACGGGCATCAAGAAGGAAGCCACGGCTCCCAATGAAGGGCAATGGGGCCTCGGTCAGGATGATCACGGCAGCCTCTATTACGTGAACGCCGGTGGCGAAAAGGGCCCCATCAGTTTCCAAGCGCCCGTGGTTTACGGCATGTTCAACCCACCGGACCAATTCGCAAATGGCTTCAAGGAGCTCTTCCCTGCGGCCGGCGTGCGGGATTTCCAAGGTGGATTGAGCCGGGTCCGGGAGCCGGAGGGCACGCTCAAGGGATTCACCTCGGGTGCTGGAATCGAAGTGTTCCGTGGTGACCAGCTTCCCAATGAGCTGCTGGGGGACGTGTTCTTCGGCGAACCGGTGGGACGCATGGTCCGCCGTTCGAAAGTCTCGATGGATGGCGGTCTCAAGGTGCTGAGCAATCCCTATCAGGATCAGAAATCCGAGTTCCTCCGGTTCGACGGACCTCTGCTTCCGCCCGGTCAACATGACGACCTCTCCGGACGGCACGATTTACATCACCGATATGTATCGTGGCATCATCCAGGAATCCGCCTGGGTCAATCCGGGCAGCTATCTCCGAAAGGTCGTCGAACAATACAGCTTCGACAAGATCACCGGTCGGGGTCGAATCTGGCGTCTCGTCCATACCTCGACAAAGCCCGTGAAACAGCCGCGGATGTATGAGGAAACGACCGCCCAATTGGTGGAGCATTTGGCTCATCCCAACGGTTGGTGGCGCGATACCGCGCAACGTTTGATCGTTCTGAGGCAGGACAAGTCGGTCGTTCCCGCGCTTGAAAAGATGGCTCGCAGCCATCCGCAATATCTGGCGCGTCTCCACGCGCTCTGGACCTTGCAGGGTCTCGATGCCGCAACGCCCGCGCTCGTCCGCGAGAAAATGGCGGACTCCGATCCACATGTCCGCGCCGGGGCCATCCGCGTGAGCGAAACGTTGTTCCGAGAGGGGGATGCTTCGTTCCAGGCCGACATTGAGAAACTCGCACAGGACTCTGATCCGAACGTGGTGCTTCAGGCGTGCATGACTGCCAAGTATTTGGCCTGGCCCAACCACATGAAACTCGTGTCCGGCACGGTCCTAAAATCGACGGCCAAGGGTATCAAGGAAATCGGGGCCTATCTCACGCTGCCCCCAGGCCAAAAGCTGACCGAATATTCGGAAAAGGAGCGCGCGGTGATGAAACGAGGCGAAGAGATCTATTCGACCATCTGTGCCAGTTGCCACGGTCAGAACGGTCTTGGAATTGAGGTTGCTGGCTCGAAGGGTGCCATGCTGGCTCCGCCTTTTGCAGGTTCCAAGACCATCACCAACAATCCGAAAGGGGGTGTCTATGTGCTCCTGAAGGGACTTGAAGGCGAGATCGCGGGCAAGAAATACGAGGGTCTCATGATCCCGATGGCCAGCAACGATGACGAATGGATCGCCGCGGTTGTCAGCTATGTCCGCAACAGCTTTGGCAATCGGGGGGCTTTCGTCACGCCAGCCGATGTTGCCCAGGCGCGCAAAGACACATCAAACCGCAGTGGTCCGTGGACCTATCAGGAGCTTCAAGACAGTCTTCCTCAGGTCATCCCACAGCAGAGGATGAAGCTCAGTGCGAGCGTCAATGGCGGTGATGCGAGGAAGGCGGCCGATGGTAGCCCGGATACCCGCTACTCCACCGGCAAGGGCATGGAGCCTGGGATGTGGTTCCAGATCGAGTTGGACAAGGAAACGGCTGTCCTTGGGGTCACCCTCGAGTTCCGGAACTCTCCCAATGACTATCCCCGCGGCTACGAAGTCTCTGTGTCCAAGGACGGCAAGCAGTGGAGCCCGCCCATCGTCAAAGGTGAGGGGCAGAAGGGGCCGATTATTGAAATCCCATTGAAGTCGACGCCTGCCAAATTCATCAGGATCACCCAATTGGGATCCGCCGGCAATCATTGGTCGATCCATGAATTGCAGGTGATGGAGGAATCGAAAAAATAGAGATTCCAGAATTTTCACAATCCCATCCTCATGATCTCGCTTAAACTCCTCATCACCGACCTCCATTGCCTCATTTCTCTGGTGCGGCACGGTTTACTCCGCACCTGCGGAGAAGATCCGGGTCCTGCTCATCACCGGCCAGAACAACCACGACTGGATTCACAGCACCCCGATGATCGAGGGGCTTCTCGAAGAAACGGGTCGCTTTGACGTCACCGTCAGCACCACCCCTTCCAAGGAAGCCCCGGAAGACGCGTGGAATGACTGGAATCCCAGGTTCAAGAACTACGACGTCGTGCTCAGCGACTACAACGGCAAGATGTGGCCGGAAACGGTGAAGGCGAATTTTGTCAGCTATGTGAACGATGGTGGCCGCGTGACGCTCGTTCACGCGGCAAACAACGCCTTCACCGGATGGACGGAATTCGAAACCATGGCCGGCTTGCTCTGGCGTAATGCCAGCTACGGAGACCGACTCTATTTGGATGAGAACCTGAAGCTCGTACGCCAGCCGAAGGGGGAAGGTGTCAGTGGTGGGCATGGAGCGGGCCACGCTTATCAGATCACCACCCGCGATGACCAGAACCCGATCTTCAAGGGTTTGCCGAATGTGTGGATGCATGTGAGCGATGAACTCTATCACGGTCAGCGTGGACCTGCGGAGAACGTCCACATCCTCGCGACGGCATTTTCATCGACCGAAAGCAAGGGCACGGGCGTCCACGAGCCGATGGTCTGGTGGGTCCCTTACGGCAAGGGCAAGGTGATCACGTTGGTGCCGGGCCATCTCGGTGAAGGCAGCAAGTACCCCACCACCTACGATTGCGTTGGCTTCCGCACCGTCCTGCAGCGGTCCGTCGAATGGGTCGCGACGGACAAGGTGACGATCCCGGTGCCTGGCAACTTCCCAACCGCCGACAGTATCGGAGTCATCTCCCAACCGGCACACTAGCCGACAACCATTCATTTCTCACTCGTTCGATGATTCCTCGCATTCCAGTCATTTTGTTGGCAACGGCCTCCTTGTCGTGGGGAGACGGGCATGCCGATTTCACCACCTATTGTTCAGCCTGTCACGGTGCTGACGGAATGGGAGCGTCCAATGGAACATTCCCCCCGTTGGCTGGAAGCCCGTGGGTTGCGGGTGATCCGGATCGAGCGATCAAGGTCGTGCTGAATGGTTTGGAAGGCCCGGTGACGGTGGGTGAAAAAAACTACAATCTCGAAATGCCTCCACACGGAGGGCTGCTCAAGGACGAGCAGATCGCGGGCATTCTCACCTACGTCCGATCCAATTGGGGCAACAGGCATCAGCCGGTCACAGCGGCGCAGGTTTCCGCCATCCGCTCTGCGACCGCCAAACGCTCCGGTCATTGGACCTCTGAGGAGCTGGCAAAGCTGCATCCGTTGGAAGCTACCAAGCCGCCTATCAAGAATCTCATTTCTAAGGTCTATCACGGCGATTGGACGAAACTTCCTGACTATTCCACGCTCGAGGCAAAATCGGTCGAGGAGGAACACGAGGGGCGGATCAGTGTCTATCAATCCGACAGGAAGAGTCACTATGGCATCGTCTGGGACGGTGAGATCGAGATTACCGAGGAAGGTCGCTACACGGTGCAATTGAGTGTGGACGATGCCGCCGCTGTTTCCATCGATGGGAACCAACTGCTGAAAATAGACGGCACTGGGCCGATGGGCCCGGGGCGAACCAGGGAGGCCGTCGTCGCGCTCACCAAGGGCGACCACAAGATCCACATCGATTATCTGGAAGTCACGGGAGGCAAAGGCATTTTCCTGGGTTTGAAAAGAGAAGGGGACAAAAGCTGGAAGGTGCTTTCAGCCAAGGTGGGCACTTCGGACGGCAAGCAGATCCCGCCGATCCCGGTGGCTCCAGTAGCTGGCGAAGCGGTGATGTATCGCAATTTCATCGAGGATGTTTCTCCCCGCGCCATCGGTGTGGGGTACGACGGTGGGGTGAATCTGGCATTCAGCGCGGATAACCTCGCCGTTTCCCTCCTCTGGACCGGTGCCTTCATCGATGCCGGTCGCCACTGGACCGACCGCGGCCAGGGCAACCAAGAGCCATCCGGTGAAAACGTGATTCATCTTGGCAACCTCCCGGGCTTCGCGCAGCTCGCGTCCCCGGATGCCGCGTGGCCGAAGCAGCCGGAGGATTCGCTGCCGTTCCGATTCAGGGGATACAAGCTGAACGCGGCCCAGCAACCGACTTTCATTTACGATATGGGAGCTGTGCAGGTGACTGACTCACCGACGCCGGAGTTCAGCGCCGACGGCAGGAAACTTTCACTCCATCGCGTGTTGGGATTCAATAATCGGAGTTCCTCACCGTTGAAGGTATCCATGCTGCTGGCGCAGAACGAGGAGCTGGCGGAGCGATCGGACCGCGCCTTCGTTCTCGAAGGGAGTTCCGTCCTGGTTCCAGGCGACGGCATCAAGGCCCGACCCTTCATCCGCGGTGACGGGAAAAGCAAACAGTTGATCCTGCCGCTGGAGATTCCACAGGGCGAGAGCCAGTTCTCCCTGAAATACCAATGGTGAATCTCACATCGTCTTCTTTCTTCATGAAATCCATTCTTGCCGTTCTTGCGGGCATTCCTGCGGCCATCGCCCAACCTGTTCAGTCCGATTACTATCTTCGTGAGGAAATTCCTCTTCCCAAGAATGAGGTGATGGAAGTCAGCTCCATTGCGCTCATGCCTGGCCGGAAGGTGGCCGTTGCCACGCGCCGCGGAGACGTCTGGATCTGTGAGGGAGCCTACGAAGCGGATCTTTCGAAAGTCAAATGGTCGCGGTTTGCCCGCAACCTGCACGAGCCGCTTGGCATGTTTTACAAAGACAGCTCGCTCACGCTGACCCAGCGTCCCGAGGTCACCCGCCTGCGCGATACGAACAACGACGGCAGAGCGGATGTCTTTGAAACACTGGGCTCCGGTTGGGGGATCAATGGCGATTACCACGAATACGCCTTCGGCTCCGATCCAGATAAGAACGGCGATATCTGGGTAGCCCTTTGCCTCACCGGATCCATGAGCGCGAAATCCCAGTGGCGGGGCTGGGCGATGCGCGTCACTCCCAAGGGCGAGGTGATCCCTGCTGCATCGGGTCTCCGCTCGCCGGGAGGAATCGGCTACAATGCCGAGGGCGACCTGTTCTTCACCGACAACCAGGGACCGTGGAACGGCTCGTCCTCTCTCAAATGGCTCAAACCCGGATCGTTCCAGGGCAATCCCAGCGGCAACATTTACTATGCCCAGACCGACAAGATCGGTCCGCGCCCGCCCGATCCGGTCAACGAGAGCCGCATCGTCAGCGAGCGGCGGAGAATTCCCGAATTCGTCCCGCCGGCCGTGGTCATCCCGCATGCGAAGGTTGGTAACTCGCCAACGGGCATTGCGGTTGATCTATCAAAAGGGAAATTTGGCCCTTGGGAAAAGCAACTCTACGTGGGCGAACAGACCCAATCGCAAGTGCAGCGCGTTTGCCTGGAGAAGGTCAACGGGCTCTATCAAGGAGCGGTGTTTCATTTTCTCGAAGGTTTCGAAGCTGGGATTATTCCCGTGCGCTTCGATCCGCAGGACGGCACGATTTTCGTGGGTGGCAGCAACCGGGGATGGGGCAGCCGCGGCAGCAAGCCGTTCACCTTCGAGCGTGTTCGCTGGAGTGGGAAAACTCCCTTTGAGATCAAGGAAATGAAAGCCAGGCCCGACGGTTTTGAGCTGACGTTTACCGAGCCGATCGACACGAAAACCGGATCAGACATCGCGAGCTATCCCATGAAGTCGTGGACCTACATTTATCAGGCCGCCTACGGAAGTCCCGAAGTCGATTTGAGCGAACCAAAGGTGGAAGAGGCCAAAGTCGCTGGTGACGGACTGTCTGTGAGGTTGAAGGTGCGTGGCTTGGTGCAAGGCAATGTCCACTATCTTGATGGAAGGGCGCTGCGCTCGGCCCAAAATGGAGTCCTGCTCCATCCCGAAGCTTGGTACACATTGAACGAGATCCCGAAGTAATGGCTCCTGTGCGGGGGCACCCATTCTCTCGTTTTTAGGGGATGTGGAATGACGTTTGCCCGGGTGTCCCCGCTTTGGGGACTATTCGCATGCCAGCATCTCGTGGAAGAGTCGGCATGAACGAGGGAACAGGCATCGATGGAGGAAGTCGTCCCTGCAGGCCTTGAATCTTGTGCGCGAAAAGATGCTTCCTCGATTGGTCCTCACACTCCGCTGCTGCCGCAGCCACGCTTAAAATATCCAATAATGAATTATCCTCGTTCCGTCACTCGAGTGCTTCTCATCACCGCGGCTGGCATGCTCACGGCTTCCGCCGATGTCGTGCTCAATCCGATATTCGGAGACCATATGGTCCTCCAGAGGGAAAAGCCGCTTCCGGTCTGGGGCACCGCATCTCCGAACGAAAAGATCACGGTGACTTTCAACGGTGCTGTGCAGGACGCCACCGCGGATGCTGTCGGCAAGTGGATGGTCAGGCTACCCGCCCAAAAGTTTTCGAAGGTGCCTGCGGTTCTTCACGTGAAGGGCAACAACGAGATTGCCATTTCGGATGTCCTCGTGGGCGATGTCTGGCTGGGTACCGGCCAATCGAACATGGACTGGGTCGTGAGCGGGACGGATGGAAAAGAGCGGGTGCAGCAATCGATGCCGGGCCAATATGACGGCATCCGTCTTTTTAAAGTGGGTGAGGCCGTGGCGGACGAGCCGCTTCGCGAGGTCAAAGGCACTTGGACCGAAGCACGGAAGGAAACGGTCATGGGTTTCAGCGCAACGTTGTTTTTCTTTGGCGAGTCCCTCAAGCAGCGTCAGCCGGATGTCCCGCTCGGTCTGATCCGCTCCTCCCTGGGTGCCACCAACGCCTTTTCATGGATCCCCAATGAGGTGCGGGATACGGATGATTCAACCGCCTATCTCCGGGAGTGGTGGGGAAACGCCACCAAGGGCTGGACACCGGAGAAGCAGGAGGAACGCGACAAGCAGAACGCCGCCTACGAGGAGCAGGTCGCGGCCTACCGCGCGCGGAAGGAGAGCACGGATTCCTTGAAGAAGCCCGGTGAGTTGATGGGCCCCGAGTACTCGCGCCGCCCTTCCGGCCTCTACAATGGCATGATAGCCCCTCTTCACCCCGTCGCCCTGCGAGGAGTGATTTGGTATCAGGGCGAGTGGGATTCCAAGAAGGATTGGGTCAAGGTTTACCGCGGCACCCTCGCTGCGCTCGCGAAAAGCTGGCGCAGCAACTGGGCGAAGGCCGCGGGTGATCCGGCCCTCGGTGATTTCCCATTCTATCTCGTCCAGCTTCCTTCCCGCATCGCCGGCGACGGGGACTACTGGCCCTTCATGCGTGAAATCCAGCAACAGCTTGCCACCGACATTCCGAAAAGTGGTTTTGTCACCACTTTCGACCTCAATGACGGCAAGGAATTGCATCCCGTCGAGAAGGTTCAGATCGGCAAGCGCCTCGCGAACCTCGCCCTAGCGAAGGAGTATGGTCAAAAGGTTTCCTATCACGGACCGCTCTATCGCGAGCTCGCAGTCGTCGGAGACCATGTCGTCATCCGGTTTGACATTGGCGCGGACGCCCTCAAAAGCACCGATGGTGAGTCGTTGAGGAACTTCGAAATTGCAGGTGCGGACGGTGTCTATCACCCCGCAATCGCTAAGCTCAATGGAAACTCGGTTGAGGTCTCATCGGTGGCGGTTCCGAAGCCGGCCACCGTCAGATACGGGTGGATGCCCACCCCGGAGAGACCGAACTTCGTCAATTCTGCTGACCTGCCAGCCAGCCCTTTCCGTACTGACTCGGTTCCCTGAACCCAAGCCTTCTCCCATGTCCGACGAATTCATTCCAGGCCACGCTTCGCGAAAGCCCCGTCCGTTGTCCTTCTGGCGAAAGCTCGGTGGTGGCTCCCTTTCCGTTTCCATCATTGTCCATGCCATCCTGCTTTCCGTGGGCGTGGTGTGGGTGTTCCAGGTCATCCCCGCGAAGAAGGCGGAGGTCGATTTCATACCGAAAGGCGGTGGCGGCGGCTCGCGGGGCGTGAACGAGGTGAGCCAGAAGAAAATGCGAGCCACCATGACCACGGCGAACGCGCCACGGATGGCGGCGAAGGGGGCGTCGTCGTCCTTCACATTGCCGGAGGTCGATGCCGCGGCCTCGATGTCGTCCTTGGGATCGCTCGGATCGGGAGCGCTGTCCGGTGGTCTCGGTGGAAGTGGCACGGGTGGCGGACGCGGCAATGGCACCGGCCCTGGATTCGGTTCCGGCACCGGTCCGGGCCTCGGAGGAACTGCCAGCGGCGCCAACCTCTTCGGTCTCGTCGATCCGAATGCAGGAGCGATGGTTGGCACCTTCTACGACATGAAGCAGACGGACAAGCGGCAGTCCACCGACGTCACTCCGGGTGACATGCCGAAGATCGTGCGTGATTTCGTGAACGATGGATGGCGGGACAGCCAGCTGAAGAAATACTACCAAGCCTCGCAGAAACTCTACCAGACCCGCGTCTACATCCCCAGGATTCCCGCCGATGCCGCGCCCGCCGCCTTCAAGTGCGAGAAGGAGGTGCAGCCGAGCCGCTGGGTGGTGGTTTATCGCGGCAGCGTTATCCCGCCGAAGACCGCGCGTTATCGTTTCGTCGGAGCGGCTGATGACATTCTGGTGGTGCGCTTCAATCGCAAGGAGGTGTTCGACCATGGCTATGCCTCCGGCACCGCACCGATATCGCCGGCAAGCAAGGAGACCCGCGCCATCTTGCGCGGCGAGGTGAAGGACCGGGAACTCGAGAAGACGATCCGCCATGACTATCCGATGAAGATCCCGGTGACCTACTACCAGTATGATACACTGGGGGGGTGGAACAATGCGATCGGCGGCTTGGCCGTCGGGTCAGAGTTCGAGGCGAATGCCGGAACGGAATACGAAATGGAGATCCTCATCAGCGAGGTGCCGGGCGGCTCATTCGGCGCGCTGCTTTACATCGAGGAAATCGGCGCGACCTATCAGAAGACCTCTACCGGCGCGCCGATCCTGCCGCTGTTTCGCTTGGATTCCTCGTTGCCGGCGGTGAAGCCGAACGATCAGGCGGCGCCCTTTGATCCCGGTGGCCCGGTGTGGAAGCTAGGCCGAAAGACCATCAAGGGGATTTGAAGAGTATCTAGCCGGAAGCCCTGCTTTCAGGAGGTAGGGAAACGCCCCTGCTAGCGATGGTGCTTCTCAAGGAAGGAGGCCTGGGCAGGACATTTCCTGCCCAGGCCTTGAGCTTTTCAAGGACTCGGCACGGCGTGACCGTCACGTTGTCGAAGGTGTTCACGAAAACTTGTCCCCGTTTTGGAGACTATCTGCGGCTTCCATTCACTGCGAATTTAGTACTCCGGCGGTGAACCAAGCACCGCGGTCCGATTCGAAAATCCCTTTCACCCTCCCGGCGCACGGGATGGTCTGAAATTCCATCTACATGAAAAAAGTCCTCTCGGCCGCCGTGCTTTGCGGCTTCTCCGCCACAAGCCATTTGTCCGCCCAGCTTGAATATGTCGATCCCACCATCGGAGGCGTCGGCATCTTGCTGGAGCCGACCAAACCTACTGTGCATCTTCCCAATAGCATGGTGAGGGTTTATCCGGTGCGAAAGGACGTCCTCGACGACCGCATCCAGTCCTTTCCGCTCACCATCATCTCGCACCGGTTGGGTGAGTTGTTTTCCATCATGCCCCATGCCGGCGCTCCGACGGATGCATCGTGGAAGCAAGCGGCCACCAACGACCTGGAGCAGACCACGCCCTACTACTATTCCACCCGGCTGGATGATTCGCTCATCGGCATCGAGTTCACTCCCACCGAGCGCTGCGGCCATTTTCGATTCAAGTTTCCCGAAGGAAAGCCGGTGGTGCTGCTGGCCAACCGCAAGGAAGGAAGCCTTGAGATGGGCGAGGGCAACTCGATCTCGGGTGTGGAGAGGTTCAATGGCATGCAGGCCTTCGTTTACGGGGAGTTCAGCGCACCGGTGACCGGCGTCCGCAGCGGGGATGGCAAGCAGACGCGTCTCGCCGTCACGGCGGCCGATGCCGACCGGGTGTTGGAGTTCCGCTACGGTATCTCCTTCATCAGCGTCGAGCAGGCGAAGAAGAACCTTGCCAAGGAAATCGGAGGTTCGGATTTCGAGAAGAACAAGACGCACGCCCAGGACGTCTGGCTCAAGACGCTGGGGCAGATCAAGGTCGAGGGAGGAACTCCGGATCAGAAGCGCGTTTTCTACACCAGCCTCTACCGCTGCTATGAACGGATGATCAACATCACCGAGGACGGGCAATATTACAGCGGCTACGATCACAAGATCCATCAGGATGAGCGCCCGTTCTATGTGGATAACTGGCTTTGGGATACCTACCGGGCACTGGAGCCGTTGCAAACCCTGCTCAATCCCGAACAGCAATCGGACAAGATCCATTCCTACGTGCGCATGTATGAACAAGCCGGGGTGATGCCGTCGTTCGCCGTTCTCTGGGGCGACTACGCCTGCATGACGGGAAATCACGCGGCCCCCTGGATCGCCGATTCCTGGTTCAAGGGCGTCCGGGGTTTCGATCTCGCAACGGCTTATGAAGGCCTTCGTAAGAACTCATTGGACGCGACCATCCTGCCATGGCGCAACGGAGCGAAAAGTTCGCTCGACGACTTCTATAACGAAAAAGGCTACCTGCCGGCACTGCGCCCGGGCGAGAAGGAAACGGTGCCCGAGGTGCATCCATTCGAACGCCGGCAGAGCATCTCAGTCACGCTGGAACAGAGCTACGACGACTGGTGCATCGCCCAACTGGCGAGGACTCTGGACAAGAAAAGCGATTCCGAACTTTTTCTGAAACGTTCGGACAATTACAAGAATCTCTATCGCGCCGACAAGGGCTTCATGTGGCCCAAGGATGCCAAAGGGGAGTGGATCGAGCCATTCGATCCGAAGTTCTCCGGCGGAATGGGAGGGCGTGATTACACCACGGAAAACAACGTTTATACCTACAACTGGGACGTCCAGCATGACATCAAGGGGCTCGCCGAGCTGATGGGCGGCAGAAAGGCGGCCGAAGCCAAACTCGACGAGTTGTTCCGCGAGGATCTGGGCAAATCAAGCGTCGCCGATCGGGAGCGTTCCAAATATGAATTGTTCGCGACCTTCCCGGACTCCACCTCGATGGTCGGGCAGTTCTCGATGGGCAATGAGCCGAGCCTGGCGATTCCCTACATTTACAACCATCTCGGAGCTCCGTGGAAAACCCAGAAGCGCGTGCGGCAGTTGTTGGATTTTGCCTTCACGGACACGGTTCATGGCATCCCGGGCGACGAGGATGGTGGCGGCATGACAGCGTTTGTAGTACTTTCCATGATGGGCTTCTATCCGGAGGTTCCTGGCGTCCCCGTTTATGAGATGGGCAGTCCGGTCTTTGAGAAGGTCACCATCGACCTGCACAACGGCAAGCAGCTCGAGATCAACGCCAAGGGCAGCTCACGCGATCGCAAGTATATAAAGGGAATCCAATTCAACGGGAAACCGAGCAATGCGCTTTGGTTCACCCACGACGCCGTGCTGGCTGGATTGAAGATTGATGTCGAGATGTCAGACACTCCTAACAAGGAGATCGGCACTGCCGAAGCCGATCTGCCTCCTTCCGACAAGGCGCTTGATCCGGGGTCCTTTGAGACAGGGAAATCCCGTTGACGCTTTGAAGGCTACCGTGCGCCGGCCTTCCGACCCAGTCGACAAGGCTGGCGCACAAGCCTTCACCAAACCCTTTTCCTGCCATGTATTCGGAAATCCTGGAACTCGGCCAAGGCGCGGAGCCACAGGCCATCGTGATGGCCGTGAGCCTCCCGGCTACAAACGGGACGGCTGGCCTACAGCCCGCTCGTCTCGTGATGCTTCCCATCCCCCTCGACCTTGAGGCTCTCACCAAGGCGCTCGCGACGGAAGGAAAAGGCCGGGTGCTTCGCTCCCGTGCGGCCGAGGCCTTGGCATCCGCGGTGCAAGAGGCCTGGGAGGGCGCCATTCCCATCGGACCTCTTCCCGTCTCCCGCACGATCGACGTGCCTAAATCCAAAGCAACTCTTTCTCCAACACTGGATCGTCTGAGCCAGCGCCAGCTCGAAGTTCTGGAGCTTCTCGCCCAAGGTCTTACCTACAAGGAGGTGGCCCAGGCGCTTTCCCTCAGTTTCTCGACCGTCCACCGTCACGTGGAATGCCTCTACACGAAGCTCGGCGTCCACAGCCGCACCCAGGCCGTCGTCAAGTTCATGGAGGCGAGGAAGTCGTCTTAGTCCAAGGGGACCTTTGAATTTCCGTAGCGTCTGAAAAGTGAGCTTCGGCCGCGCTGCCCAACGGCATCTTCTATACCCTGCGCACCGGCGGTACCCGGCGCAGCGGGTGAAGTGACTGAGGGATCGCGAGTTTCACATCTTCAACAAATCCGCGATGTTTGCTTGGAACTTCGCGGTGGCCTCTTTTTTCACCTCCTCGGCATTGAGTACCTTGTCGCGCTGATGAAGTCCGACCGTGTCTGCCAGGGCGCGGAGCCAGAGCGAACGGACGAGCGTCCCCAAATCCGTTCCCTGCTTTTCTGCCACCTTGCTCATTCCGCGGTATTGGCGGAGGGAGACATTGAAGTCCGGACGCGGATCGAACGGTTGGACACTGAGAGCTGCAATGTTCGGTTGATCCATCCATTGGTTCTCGATGCCTTTGATCCTTTCAATGGAAACGCCAACGGCGCGGAGGCATCCTTTGGCCATGATGACGTTGCCTTCAGGATTCATGTGCACGCCATCGACGGTCAGTATCCGCGAGGAGCTGGTGGGAGCCAGCGGTTTGAGGACCGCTTGGAAAGACGCGTTGAGATCGGCGAGGGGTAGCTTGCGCTGGCTTGCCAGTTCGCGGAGGAAATCATTGTATGCCGCCAGTTTGTGGTTGTTGTCATTGTCATCCTCGCCGATCGGGGTCGCCGTTAGAATGATGACGTTCATCGACTGCGCTTTGGCTCGGTCCACGATGTTCGTGATGTTGGCTTTATACGCATCGAGGGGCACGCCGTTGGCCCCATGCCAGACATCGTTCACACCGCAGCTGAGGAACAGCCAGTCCGGTTGCTTGGAGAGCACGTCCTTGTCCAATCGGGCCAGCATGTCGTTCGACTTGTTTCCACCCACTCCGGCAGGAATGGGCGTGACGGTGATGCCTTCCTTGGCCAGACCGTCGACCACCAACCGCACGTAACCACCGGGAGAACTCCAGCCGCCCGCGGTGATGGAGTCGCCGAGAAACGCGACTTTCTGGCCGCTCTGAATGAGAACCCGGCTGTCATCTGCCCGTGCGGTTTCGGCATGGGCGGGAAGGACGAGGGAGAGAATAACGGCCCCGAGTCGGGCAATGTGGCGGACGGTTGACGGGTAGGTTGGGATCATGCTGCGGGATGAGTTCTGCTAGTTTGGATTTTTCCAGAATAGGATGATCGTTTCCGAGCCGGGGCTGAGGTTGATCAGAAATGGATCCGGTCTCCCGCTTTACGGGCAAATAATTCCCGACCTCGTCTCGGCGGCAGGAGAAGGGCTCGTCTTTCTCAGTGGCCGACCACGATCGAGGTGCCTTACCACATCGTGGGAAGCGTCATCGCCGCGCGATACATCGAGCGACGGGAACCGCCAGCAAGGAGATCATGGCGTAGGCGGGGATTGAATCCTGGACGCGTCCAATCCCGCGGTCGCTCCCGCAAATGTCTCGCTGAATGTCTGGTAGCCGAATTGGCCGGTGCTTTTGATCTGATAGATGAAGACGTAGTTTCTACCGTCGTTGCGATGGAGCCATCGCGAGCTCGCGAACAATTTGAATTTCTCGTTATCCCGATGGTAGAGTTCGGTCTGGTAGAATGGCACGTCGTCTTGGGCTGGTGGTGCGGAGACTATCTCTACGCGACGGGGGCGGATCAGAGTTCTCTGCGTTCCGAAAATCGCGCCGATTTCGGAACTGGACGCATTGAAGAATAGCGTGGAATCGGCACCGAACCTCTGCAAGCTGTCGGGAATCACGTGGGGGATGAGCGACTTGTCATCCTGCGGTTCGAGAAGTAGAAGGAAATTGCTTCCTGTCTCGGGCAGAACCACCGAGGCAACCTTTTTGAAGCCGGAATCCGCGGATGGCATCTTGACGGCCAGATTGAATGTCCGAGTTCCCGGGAAAATGTTCCCGCTTAAGCCCGATGCCCCGATCGAAAACGGAGGAGAAACCTTTTCCTCTGCGATCGTGACCAGTTCGATATTGGGACTTCCGGGGACGAGCAGCAGGGCTCTCACCATGGGGCCCCTTTCCTTGGCGGACATTTCGGGCGAGGCCTTCGATTGGGGTTCGGCAGCTGCGCCGATCCCGATGAAGAGCGTCCCTAGGACGAGACTGATGATTGTTCGATGAAATGACATGGCGACATTGAGTTTGGCCGGAGGAGGAGTGAACTAGACTTCCTCACGATTGAGGTAGCGGAAAGAGATCACTTCGAATCTTCTGCCGAAGGTCTTGTTGACGAGGGATGTTGGATTGGCGAGGGGCGGCGCATCGGCGGGATCGATATAATCGGGAATCCGCTGCACCACGGCCTCACAGTAGACCTTCGCGACGATTTCATTGGTTTTGCCGCGGACTTCCCCATAGGTCCGGATGGTGAAGGTATCGCCGCGGACCGTGATGAGCGGACCCAGGGGTGTCAGCAGGTCTCCTTGTTTCACATAGCCGGGCGCCCCGGCCGATTTCGCTCCGGCTTCCGCCTCAGGGAATTCGAATCCTTGGGCGGTGGCATCGGAAATGTCGAGAGCGCGACTGCCAGTGCGATAGGGTGCGTTGATGCTGACATCATGGTCGTCGAGTGCGCTTTGGAGGGCACCCGAGAGCGCCAGCTCCTTATTGCTCCCGGGACGCCTGTTGATAAAGTCGGAGAGGGAGGTGAACGGTCCCCGGAGCCTCACTTGCTTGACGATGGCCTTCGCGAGCTCGTCGATCTGTGTGTCCGTCAATGTCCGGAATCCGAGCCATTGCTGTGGATCGGAGCTGCTTCTGATATCGGAATCACCAATCGGACCTCCACCGGCGATCAGTGCTCCTGCGACCGGCGTTCCAGGGGCTGCCGTCAGGGTCGGATTGCTCGACGAGGCGGTGGGTTCCAATACGGGCATCGTCGAACCTTTGAGGGCAGTGAGCATGGACTTCCACGCATCCACCGAGGTCGAGTTCACATTGAATGCCCCTTCCACCAAAAGATGAGCCGCGGTTCGATCGGCGGCGTCCGGTCTGGGAATGCTGTTTTGGAAAATCTCGTCCACGGCGCTCTGCGGATCGGCAGACCAGGGCTTGAACCGTGCGTTCGGGAGAGGTGCGGATGGATAGCCGCCGAGTCCTAGAAACTGCGCAAGCCGACTCTTTTGCTCTCCATAGGCGGCTGTCGGATTCTTATGTGCCGTGGTGGATTGGGGTGAGATCGAGGAATAGAAGTAGTCGTCCCACAATGCCCGGTTGGCCAAGAAGGAATGATCCGCCAGATCACGTATATATTTTCCGGTCCCTTTCGTCACGGCCGTGCTGCCTGAGTCCATGATGGATGGTGCGAACGAATTGGAAATCGCGTGGGAGATCGACGGGCGAAGATACCAGACCCGCGAAAGGTTGGAATCATTGGCGGCGATCGTGGCATTTTCGGGAAGGCCGTCAGCCAAGGAGTTCTGGAGAGCTCCGAGGGAGAAAATCGGGGCCTTGGGTACGGACTGGGTGATCACGTAGGAATTGCCCGAGCCAGCCGTGTAGGATGCTCCGAAATAGCCCAGCCCCGTTCCCGCGGTGTCGATCACATTGTTGAGGCTGGTGAGCTTGCGAAGTCCGATCTGGATGGCCGTCTCGCGAGTCCATTCGGGTGATAGATCTCCCAGATCATAAGTGAACGATTTGGGATTGATATGCAGAATCGACTTACCCGAATACCGCAGCGGTGCCTGGGACGGGGGAGACTGGCAATATCGGAATAGTAGGTATCGTCTTCAGTCCGAAAGCCCATGCTGAAAACGAAGAGCGGCCATTTTTTCGTGGCTCCGTTCGTCCCGGCGGCTACCGCCATATCCGAAACCGTCTTCGAATAGCTCGGATCCGGCGAGATCTGGCGGAAGACATGGGGGAATGCATCGGCCGGCAATTCTCCATTCCGCGTGCCTGTCTCAACCGTCGTCCAATCGACCGAGAAGTTACCGGCGGCGTATGGCCCTTCATCGCCGATGTATTGGCGGGCGTGGGTGATTCCCAGACCATGGCTTTGTCCCTTTGGCGCGGGAGTCAGGGAGAATGTAAGGCGATCGTCACCTTTGATGACGGGGAGCATGAGGGAATTGGGATCCGTCACCACACCCGTGCTGTCTTTCTTCGGGACGGTCAGGCTGAATTCGAAACCGGATCCGAAGTTCCAACCGAGTTTCGCGTCAATGGAGCCACCCGGAATCAGTTTGTTTTGGTAGGACTGGGAGAGGACCTGGACCTCGCCCGGTCGAAGCACGAGATTTTGCGCCTGTCCGACCCTGGCCTTGTTGAAACTTGTTCCCGAGATCTGGGGGACGGTAGCCGACCAATTGACGGTGGCTCCGGCAGATCTTTGAATCTGCAGGGTCAGGCGATAGGGGACGGCCCAGGTCTGGAAGGACGAGTAGGCGCTGGTTGGAAGATAGACGGGGACATTGAAAGGGTTCCAGATCGTGAAGATCGGGTCCACTACGAGCAAAAGATCATACTCATTGGTGGTGCTGCCGGGCTTGGGGCGGCTGATCAATGAATAGACGATGGTATGCTGGATCCGGGTAAGTTGATGATACTTGCGGAAGGGATCGTTGAAAGCAGCAGCGAGATTGCCGGGACCGCTCAAGTAGGGAGTATTGCCCGCAAGACTGCCGCCGTCGGCATGGGGTGGCAGGCCCGTGGTCTTGAGTTCTCCCCAGATATTGTGATCCGCCCACAACTCCCCGAAATGCATGCCATTCGTGGAGCCGGCCTTGTAGAGCGGATCTTTGATTGCTTCCGAGTAAGGTTTTTCCAGCAGGAAGCTGAGGTCCTTTCGGAATCCCCCTGCGCGGACATTGGTCACCAGTCCATTCGCGATGGTGGTGGCGTCGTGGAAAATCGATTCGGGCGGTTTTGCCAGAATGTCCACCGTGCTCAGGGAAATCAGCCGGTTGAGGCTCGGGTCTGTGATCGGAATGGCTGTCCCGAGTAAAAGCTCATGAGCCGCTCGTGGCGCCGCCTGCAGCCGGGCAACCGCCTCGATGGCATTGGCGGGTGGGGTGAGGGCGTTTCCGAACTTCGCCTTCATGTTGTTGTCGGAAACCCACCAGCTGTAGCCACCTTCTGGAACCTGGATCATCCCGGCGTCCACCGGACCGCTTGTGGATGTGGCTTTCACCAGTGACACGGTGGAGGCGGCGAGTTTGTCCCCGGTTTTGGGAGCATTCGCCGCGAGAGTCACCGCGTCATCGCCCGAAACCAACCATTTCCGGAAGGTCGGCAGGGGGCGCAGGTCGGCCGTGGCCGGCCACGAATCGTAGACCCCCACCCAATGTTTGCGGCCGGAGACGTTGGATGCTTCGAGTTGCTGTCCGCCCCCCGCGCTGATTCGCTGGTCGGGACCAAGTTCTTTCTGAAGCTCGCCGATGGCGATGATAAGAGCCATTCGGGCGTTCGCCTTCGCCTCGGCCATCGCCATCTGGCGGCTGGTGCTTCGCAGGGAAATGGAGGAGAGACCGAGGAGCCCGACCATTAGGAACATCAGCAGGACCATCAGCGCAAGAGTGATCACCAACGCGAATCCCCGGTTCTTCCGATGACGGCCGGGAATTCCCGCGCCGGACTGAGGACGAAGTCGAAGGGGACCAAGGAGGGTGGGCATATCGGCAGGATGGTTGGTTGGCAAGTTGGGCGTCGCCGGGTTATCGTTGCGTTCTGCTGGCGCGGGGAACGGTTCGCACGACAAAACCGGGGATACTTTCACCCCTTGGGTAGACCTTACACTTGCCCAAAGCGGGGAGAAGAACCAGTCCCCAAAGTGGGGACAAGGGGGCGGCCCCGTCCAAGGGCGCGCTCGCGCATTCAACCGAAATGCGCGTCGATATCCACCGGCCATCCGCCGTGAGGCCCAGGGTGGCCTCGTCAGGCCCGGTATTTGATGATGGCCTCGACTTTGCTGCGGACATGCAGCTTGAGGCAGATCCGTTTCACGTAGGTCCGGACGGTTTCCAACGAGATGTCCAGTTGATCGGCTACCTCCTTATAGATGTAACCGGAAGCCAGGAGCTTGAGGACATCCTTCTCCCGTGCCGTCAGCTTCTCATTCTCGTCTTCGATGGTCCTTTCCGCGTGGAAGTACTGCGCCACTTTACGTGCAATGTGGCTGGAAAAGGGAGCGCCTCCCGAGTAGACGTCCCGAATCGCGTTGTAGATGTCCTCCGGCGTGCTGGATTTGAGAAGGTAGCCGCTGGCGCCTTCCTTCAGCGCCCGGAAAATGTTGTCCTCCTCTTCGTAAGCGGTGAGCATGACGACCTCCAAGCGGGGCATTTTCTTTTTCAGATCACGGATGCAGTCGATCCCGGAGATTCCTGGCAGGTTGATGTCCATCAGGACGACGTCCGGCCGGTAGGCAGGGATTTTCTCCAACGCCTCTTCCGCCGAGGAAACCGCACACAGGCAGGTGATGTCCCCCGGACTGTCGAGGATCTTGATCAAGTGCTGTCGGAGACGGATGTCATCCTCCACCACCACCACGTTTTTTTTGGAGGGAATCATAGGGTGACTGTAGAGGGTTCCATGGCGATCTGCAGATCTATTTTTGTTGTTGAACGGTGATGCATAGCCTGGGAGGAAGCATCATTCGGTTGAGGGTTAAGGCCGAATCCGGCTCTAGCCGGCATTCGTGGTCAACAACGGGACTTGGAATTCGGAATCAACTACCTGAGCAGGATCGATGCCAACTGCCTGAGCGAAGAAGTTCATCCGTCTAAATGGGGTTGAAACGAAGCAATGCTATTTGGCTACAACCGTTTCGATCATATTCCTCAACAGTCGGCCAGCGATGAGATCGCGATCTTTGACCGCGAGGGGCATTTCGCTCGCGGGGACTAGGTCTCTGCCGAGGTGAAGCTGGATGATGAGGGAGCCCGCAGTATTGAAGAATTTTCCCGGCGGGATGTCGGGGTGGTGCTTGCATTCTTGCGCGAGCGTCGCGACTCCGGGCCGCGTGCGGTCCACCTACGTAGGTGCCGCCGCATGCCTGAGGCAAATTGCGGTCTCCCATTTCAAACCATGCCGTGTCGAGCGGTTCGATCCCGTCGAAGACGGTTGGCTCCGGAATCTTCATGGTCACAATCTCCCCTAGGGGCTTGCGATAGCTTTTCACCTGTTCGGGGAACAATCTGACGAGGCTATCACCTGGCTGGAGAAGCAGCGTGCAGCTACCTGCTTCGACAAACGTCATGAATTGGCGGGCGGGTTGCACCCCGGCGCGGAGGGCGAAGACATAGCGGGAATTGCAGTTCTTGACGCGGATGGATTTCGAAAATTTCACGAGGCGGTCGGACTTATGATGCATCACGTGGTTCGGGACATTGCCAGACCCTCCGGAAGTCGTGAACGGCGCTCCGGTCGTTGTTCGATATCCTTCCTCTTGCCTGTCTTTTTGAGAAGTATTGGGAAAAATTGCGAAAATGAGTAGTCCCCAAACCGGGGACAGCCGCGCAGTCCGGGCTGTGGTGACGGTCTCCGTGTGGCACCCTCGAGATCGACCCGTCCATCGGCGTGCGCCGGTTGGCAGCTAGGAATGAGATGCCGAATAAATGCCAGTGGAGTCCTCCGGTCATCCAGGATTCTGTTAAACGCCGTTTAAGGCAGATGTCATCCCTCGACTACAATGACGGTCTTATTGAGACGAATTGTCGTTGATCTCAGTTTATGGGTGATTTCAGGAAATAGGCGCTTCCAGAGTGATTTTCAGTCCCTCTTTTTCATGCGGGTCAATGATGCACTTTCCCTTGATGGAGGCCATTCGCTGGGTGAGGCTTTCCAGTCCGAGACCGGTTTTGTTCGGCTCCCGGGTGATTCCGACACCGTTGTCAGTAACGGTGATCTTCAATTGGTTGTTCTCAAACTGGATCGACATCTTGATCTCAGTGGCGAACGAGTGCTTCAGCGCATTATTGACGATCTCTTTCACCGCCAAGCTGACATTATGGCGGAACTCATGGCTGATCGTGAAGTTTTCGGTCACGGACATGGCGTCGATTCGGCAGCGGATGGCAGAAAGTCTGCAAAGCTCGCTGACCAACCGGCAGAGAAAGTCCACGAGGGCTTCGAGCTGGTTGTTTTTCGGATTGAGCATCCACACCGTTTCGGAGAGCGCACTGATGAGCTCGCGGGACATGGCGGTGATCTGGCCGAAAGTTGCCCTGGCCTCCACATCGGCGATGTTGCTTTCCGCGTAGGCGCCCAGGAGGGAGATGTGGGAGAGCCGGGTACCGAGATCGTCGTGGAGATCCCGGGCGATACGGAGCCGCTCGTCGGCGATCAGTTGGGAGTGCCGGAGATGACGGTTGATTCGCCTCCTGATCAAGCGCCGCCCGTAAAGCGTCGAGAGGATTGCCAGGACTGCCGCCGATACCGCCCAGAACCAGACGTTTTTCCAGAAGGGAAGGGGGACCACGATGGTCATCGTCGCACCGGAATTCAAAGGCTCTCCCGCGATCGATCGGTTCTCGACGACGAAGCGATAGGAGCCCGGGGGGGAGGCGATCATAGGTCGCAGAAAAGGGACCACCCACCCCCGTGCAATAGGCTTCGTTCCATTTCAACTCCAAGGAATCTCCCTGAACGATCTTGGGCGGGTTGGGAAGGATGGTGACCCAGTCGGCGTGAGCCTTGATATCGTCGTCCACGATGACCAACGCCGCGGATCCGGCACCGCGATTTTTCATCGCAAGGGTGGAAGCCATCGAGGGATGGGTTCCTGATTTGTTCCAAATAAAGGAGTCTGAATCAGGGAGACGGCTGTCGTTCAGATAGGTGACGGGCATTTCAGGGCCATCGGTAATCGACGAAATCGTGATTCCAGAAATGGCGAAAATTCCCACCGTGGTCGCAGGGCCGGCGGACGACATTACCACGGAAATGGATTCCGCGCCTGCAGGTACCTTGAGGATTTCCCGCCTCGGAGTGAATTCGGATCGTTCGACGGAGCCTTTCCATCCACGGCTCATGCCCTTTGCCAAAAAGGCCTCTTGTGAAATTGGATCGCCTTCTTTGGTGAGGAAACGAACGATGAAAAACATTTCGTCGCTTCCTTGCCGCCAGTCCGCATCCACCCCCTCCAGTTTGTATCGGACGCAAAGCGATTGCGGCTTTACGAAAAACCGGAGGGTCGAGGTGTCATGAGATACCGTGACATCAGGACCTTGACGCGCCGTCGTCGAGTGATCGGGAACAGTTCTATCGAAGTCGGCTGCTCAATCCCATGAGCGAGAAGAACGCCTACCATGAAACACGCGAAGGTGGGTGGCAATAGTTTCACGAAGGTGGATTGAAGCTGGGATCGGACCCGGTTCTGACAAAATTGAGGACCAATCTCGGCGTTTTGGGATTTGGCCTCAAGCGCCAACTGACGTTTGCGGGTGGATTTTACTGACCCATACAAGCTTCGATTCGGATTTCGACTCCCGGATGTCGCTTCTGGCTGAAGCCAATTTTTTCAACCTGGCATCTCGATCTGAAGGGCCACCGTTTCGCCTTCGGCCACGAGAGGACTCGCACCCTTGGGCTGGAGCATATAGTCGCCCTTCACGAATCGGCGGTTGTCCGAACTCACGAGCGCGCCGTCCACCACGCCCACGATCGTGAAGCGAGCGGAGTCCGGATTGGCCAGCAGAGCGCCATCCGCCAGGCCCCGGCGGGAGGTGCGGAAATACGGGCACTCCGCCAGTTGCTCGCCTCGCGGCACGTCCATGTCGGGTTCGAAGTCTCTGAAGTCGATGCTCGCCAGCGATTGCTGCACATGCAGCGTACGGGGCTTTCCGTCCAAGCCCACGCGGTTCCAATCGAAGACCCGGTAGGTGGTGTCCGAGTTCTGCTGGATCTCGTGGATCAGCAAGCCCGCGCCGATCGCGTGCAACCGCCCGGAGGCAATGAAGATGGATTGCCCTGCCTGTGGGACGATGGCGTGGACGGCTTCGGCGACGGTTCCGCTGGCGATGGCGGCTTCGAAGGCTGCGCGGGTCATGCCGTTTTTCAGTCCGACATAGAGCTTCGCATCAGGATCGGCATTTGCGATGAACCACATTTCGGTCTTCGGTTCGCCGCCGAGTTCGTTCGCCTTGTCGATGGGTGGATGGACCTGGATCGAGAGATCGTCCCGGGCATCGAGGATTTTGATCAGGATCGGAAACCGCTCCGAGTCCGGAAGGTCTTCGCCGAAGATTTTCTCACGATGATGAGTCCAAAGTTCGTGAAGGGATTTTCCGGCGTAGGGACCGGAGTTCACCACGGATTGCTCCGGATCGCGGTCGACGATTTCCCAGGCCTCTCCGATCGGGGTGTTGGCATCCGGCAGGTGGCGGCCATAGACGCGTTCCAGTTCGCGTCCACCCCAGACGCGATCCATGTAGAGAGGGGTGAAAGTGATCGGTGCCACGGGAATCAGGGGATACGTTGATGGGATTGAAAGGAGGATGGAGAGTGCGGGGGATCAACTCAGCTGCGACAGAGCATAAGCATACGCCCCAATCGCCACCGCCTCGCTGGTGCCGAGGCGCGACATGCCGATCCCGACCCGAGGCATCGAATCGTATGCCAGCTTGTGGGTGCTACGGGGAACGGTGATTTCCCGGCTGTTGCCCTGCAGGAACGTTTCGAGCTGCGCCGGATCTTCGAGATTGAAGGCGGATTGAGCGAGCCGTCGGAATTTTTCGCCATTGGGACTGGTGTAGCTGCCGTTCAATTCATCGACGATTGCGGGAAGGAACAACGGCCAAGCTCCGGAAACGCCACCGCCTACCACGGCCAATCCGTCCAGCAGGGTTAGCGCGATGGCCATCGAATCTCCCACGGATTCGCCCAGACGCCGGAATGCTTCAACCGCAGCGGGTTGGTTTCCATCTGCCTTGCCGCTTCCGATGTCGAAGATGGTTTTCGGGTCGGGAGTTAGATCGAAGGAAATTCCCGCGAGTTCGCCATAGGCCCGGCGCACTGCACGGATGCAGGCTCCTTCTTCCGCATTGGTCTCCGGATGCAGTTTGCTGCGCATCAGCCAGACTTCGCCTGCGCAGATGTTGTCGCCGCGGAAGAGCTCGCCGTCGCGCACGATCCCTCCGCCGAATCCGGTGCCGAGTGTGACGCCGAAGAGGTTCTTGTAGCGTTTCGGGCTGCCTGCCTTTTCGAGCAGGGAATTGATCTGTGGCAGGAACCCGGCGATGGCTTCACCGTAAACGAAGAGATCCCCGTCGTTGTTGATGAATGTGGGGATGCCGAACTTCGCCTCCAACATTGGACCAAGTGCGATGCCTCCACGGAAGCATGGGAGGTTCCCCAGATCTCCGATGATCCCGCGTGAGTAGTCCGCCGGGCCGGGAAATGCGAAACTGATGGCGACCGGTGCTTCCGGTATCGATTCCCGGACACGCTCGAATCCGCTCACCAAAGTCGCGAGGCAAGTGTCGAGATGGTCGCCGTTCGATGGGACTGCGAACGGTTGGGTGATCGCCTTGTTTCCGCGGATCGCGGAGAATTTGAAGCTCGTGCCGCCCGCATCGAGCGTCATCACGATGCGGGAATCATTCACGGGATTCGTCGTCATGGCGATGGTCGTGGGAACGATCAATGGCCGCCGCTGACCTGGGCTTCCGCGGCGGGAGCATACTCGTCCGCGCGAGCGCCGAAGAATCCGAAGTAGGCGAGATAGAGGTAGCCGACGAGAACGATGCCAAGGGAGGTCCGGACACCGTAGTTGTCCATCAACGAGCCCTGGATCAGCGGCATGATAGCTCCGCCGACAATCATCATGACGAGCAGCGAGCTGCCTTGGCTGGTGTCCTTGCCGAGGCCACGGATGGAAAGACTGAAAATATTGGACGACATGATCGAGTTGAAGAGGCCGATGCCGATGATGGACCACAGCGCGAATTCACCCTTGGTGCTCATCGAGAAGCAGGTGAGCCCCACCGCCACGAGAGCGAAGAGCCCCACCATTTTCCCGGGGTTGGAACGGCCCAGCACGAAGAACACGAAGCTCATCACCACCACGCCGAGGTACGGCAGGATCGTCTTTGGATCGATGTAGTGCCCGTGGGTCAGGTTTTCCTTGAAGGTGGCGTTGGCAAGAATCACAGCCGTGGCTCCGATCGCAGCCAACGCCATGAAGGGATACTTCCGGGACTGCCGGATGTTGCTGAGCGAGATCGCGCCCATCAGGCGGCCGATCATGGTGCCACCCCAGTAAAAGGAGAGAAACTTCGCCGAGGTATCCTCGGACACGCCCATCACACTGGGATCCTTGAGGTAATTGATCAGGATACTGCCGACCGTGACCTCACTGCCGACATAGAAGAAAATCGCAAGGCAGCCCCAGATGAAATGCTTGTGACGGAAGACCTTCACTCCGGCCTCGACTTTGCCTTCCTGTTTGAAGACCGGCAGCGAGATGGCTTTGAAAATACCGGCGAGCAGCAGGAATGCCACGCCCAAGCCGATATAAGGAACCTTCACCGCGTCCACGCCACCGCTGCTGGTATAGATCTCTTTGGAGCCGAATAACAGGATGCCGCCGATCAGTGGCGTGATCACGTAACCGAGCGAGTTCAGGCCTTGGGAGAGATTCAGCCGCGACGGGCCGGTTTCCTCAGGGCCAAGGATGGTCACATAAGGATTCGCGGCGATTTGAATGAGTGTGATACCCGAGCCGAGGACAATCAACGCGCCTAGGAAAAGCGGATACAATTTGGTTTCCGCAGCAGGGTAGAACAACAAGCACCCGATGCCTGAGATCACCAAGCCGAGGACCAAGCCGTTTTTGTAACCGATTTTGTTGATTGGATCTCCTTTCGACGCGGAGATCAGAAAGTAGGCGCTTGAGACCACGAAATAGGCTCCGAAGAACGCGAATTGCACGAGGTTCGCCTGAAACTGGGTGAGGTTGAAATCCGCCTTGAACTTGGGGATCAACAGGTCGTTCATGCAGGAAATGAAGCCCCACATGAAGAACAGTGCGGAGACCGCCATGAAGGCGAAGTGATTGTTGGATCTGGCGGGAGCAGGCGTCATGGTTTGCGGGTTTGCGACTCGAGGGAACGGCTGTCGTGAGCGAAACGTGATTGAAGGCTGCGAATCCTATTTCCGTAATGGGTAAAGGATAGTCCCCAATACGGTGACAGCCGGACAGGCGGACTCTGACAATCCGGCCGGACTCAAAGAAACTGATGCTCGCCAAAGCCCGGCAAGTCATGGGATGTCCCCCCTTTTGGGGACTATTCATTTTCCCAAGTTGGCCTGAGTCTGATCGGGATTTCTTTGGCATGGAAGAACAGTCTCCCGACTCGCACGTAGTTGGCGCCTAGATTGAGCGCTACAGCGAACTGCCGCTGAAGTCCGGTATCCCTCGGGATCAAATCATCAGTTTTAACGAGCTGTTAGGAAGCTCCAACGAGTTTCTTGGGTAAAGCAATAGACAAGTGGCCGGGAACATATGTTCCCGGCCACATTTGCAAGAAATCCAGACCCGGCAGCAACGCCAAGCTCGAAAGGTGATGACACAGGCAGCCGGCGAGAGCGTCCCTGCCTCTTCGGATCAATCCGGGCGACCGTCGCCCTAGAGCTGGGCTACGCGTTGGGCTCTGACGTATTTGGGGGACGGATTCTTCGCAGCTTTCATGCGAAGAATCAAATTTCACATGACCGCGAACACGTCGAATCGAACCACTTTTTTCGGAACGTCCCGGGCTTCCCGAAAAATCAGTGCACCATTCATGCACCGTCTTAAAATGCGGGCACAAAAAACGCAGCCTGTTCGGCTGCGTATATCCTTCTCCATGAAGAAGAAGTGCTCGAGGGGGGACTCGAACCCCCACAGGTTACCCTACTAGATCCTTAGTCTAGCGCGTCTACCAATTCCGCCACCCGAGCAGAGTGTCGTGCGGCTTGTTTGCCGCGCGGCGGATTTATGGTGCCGGCCAGAGGTTTGCAAGAGAATCTTTGAAAATAATCCGAGCCTCGATTGGCGGCCTTCCTGCTTGATAGTCTCCTCCACACTAGGAGCATGATCCCGCCACCCATGGAATCCATTCGCGCTGAATCGGTCGTCAAACAGTTCGGAAACGTGACCGCCCTGGACGGGGTCAGCGTGACCATCGAACCGGGCGAATTGTTTTTCCTGCTCGGGGCTTCGGGCTGTGGAAAAACGACGCTTCTGCGTTGCATCGCCGGACTGGAAACGCCGACTTCCGGTGTGATCCGCTTCGGCGACCGCGATGTGACCGACCTCCCGGCGCACAAGCGCGAGGCGGCGATGGTATTCCAGAGTTATGCGCTGTGGCCGCACCTGACGGTGGAGCGTAACATCGCCTTCGGATTGGAGGAGCGGCACATCCCCCGGCCGGAGATCCGCCGCAGGGTGGGGGAGGCTTTGGAGATGGTGAGGCTGGCCGGATACGGAGAGCGCTCGATCGACCAGCTTTCCGGTGGCCAGCAGCAGCGGGTGTCACTGGCGCGGGCGCTGGTGGTGAAGCCGAAGTGCCTGTTGCTCGATGAACCGCTTTCCAACCTCGATGCCCAGCTCCGGGTGGAGATGCGGCGCGAGATCCGGCGGATCGTGAAGGAAAACGGCCTGACGGCGGTCTATGTGACCCACGATCAGGAGGAGGCGCTGGCGATGGCCGACCGGATGGCGGTGATGGACAAGGGCCGGATCGAGCAGCTTGGCTCGCCGGGGGAGGTCTATCGCCAGCCGCGCACCGCCCATGTGGCGGCATTCATCGGTGAGACGAATTTGATTAGCGGCACGGTGGCTGGGAGCGTGTCCGAGCAGGTGGAGGTGAAGACCACGGCGGGGGCTCTGGTGGGAAGAGTGGGTGATCCGGCGTGGAGGCCGCAGGTGGGGGACACGGTCACCGTGTCCGTGCGACCGGAGGCCTGGCGGCTGGATGTGGGGGAAGCGAATCTGGTCCGCGGGCAAATCTCCGAGTGCACTTATCTGGGCCAGCGGGTTCAATATTGGGTGGAGACGCCGGTGGGTCGCCAGCAGGTGGTGGAGCTGAATCCCCATGTGATCCGGGAACCGGGCGGTGCGGAGGTGCTTTTGCATGCCCGCCCGGAGGATGTGGTGGTTTTAAAATCCTGATCCGGGACGATGAAACGAATCGGAATCATCCTTGGACTGCTGGCGCTGATCGTCGCGTTGCCACTGGCGATGCGGCGGGATACGCGGCCGGTCTCACCGGAGCACGCCGACGACCGGGTCTCGATTCTCACGCCGCACAATGAAACGATCCGCCGTGAATTCGGGCGGGCCTTTACGGCTTGGTGGAAAGCTCGCACGGGTCGGACGATCTACGTGGACTGGCGTAATCCGGGTGGCACCTCCGAGATCGCGATGGTGCTGGACGCGGGCTACAAGGCCGCGAAGGAAACCGGCCGGGAAGGAATCGGCGTGGACGTTTTGTTCGGTGGCGGGCAGCCGGATTTTTCCCGTCAAGCCAAGGAGGGGAGGCTGGTGCCCTTGGAGGTTTTCACCCATCATCCGGAGTGGTTCGGAGAAGGGAAGGCGGTGCCACCGACATGGACGGGCGAGAGCTATTTTCCTGCGGATCACACCTGGGTGGGGGCCTGCCTTTCGCAGTTCGGCATCGCGTGGAACCCGGATGTGCTGGCTCGCTTGAAAGTGCCCGCTCCGGTTCATTGGGATGATCTCGGAGATTCCCGGTTGGTGGGTGCGGTGGCGCTGGCGGATCCCACGAAAAGTGGATCGGTGGCGCGGTCGTTCGAGCTGCTGGTCCAGGAGCAGATGCAGCGGGCATTGAAAGATCCATCACTCCCCAAGGATCGCGCGGCGTCGATCGGCTGGGACAATGGCTTGAAGCTGATCCTGCGGATGTCCGCCAATGCGCGCTACTTCACCGACAGTGCCTCGAAGATCCCGCGCGATGTGGGACAGGGGGATGCGGCATTGGGCACCTGCATCGATTTCTACGGCTGGTCCTATCATGATGAAATGTTGAGACCGGATGGTTCCTCGCGGGTCGAGTGGCGGGCACCGGAAGGAGGGGCCACCTACAGCGCCGATCCGGTGGGTGTGCTGAAAGGAGCGCCGCATCCGGAGATCGCCCAGGCGTTCGTGGAGTTCTGCATGTCGGTGGAAGGCCAGCGGCTCTGGTTTGCCAAACCGGGCAGCCCCGGTGGTCCGGTGGAGCGGGCGCTGAACCGCATCCCGATCCGCGGCGATATTTATACTCCGGAGTTTCTGAGCACCGCCACCGTGAAGCTCGATCCCTATCGGGATTCTGGAGTCTTCACCTATGATCGCGAGTTGACCGGCAAGGCATTCAATACCCTGCGGCAGTTCGTGAGAATCGCCTGCATCGACTCGCATGATGAAATGCAGCGGGCGTGGAAGGAGATGGCGGTAGCCGGTTTCCCGGACGAGGCGATGAAGGTCTTCCTGGATGTGTCCGCGTTTCCTTATGCGGAGTTTGGCAAGGGGCATCCGGTGCTCGATGGAGGCGATCCGTTGACCTCCGCGGAATTCGCCGCGACTCTGGGCGCGCGTTTCCGGGGGAATTTCAAGAAGGCCGGGGCCATCGCTCGGGAATCCTCGCACACCACCACCCGCTGAGATGAGACGAGGACCCGCCATCGGTATCACCCTCATCACCGTGCTGTTGTTCGCGGTGTTCTTCCTTTACCCCGCGAGCACGGTGGTGAGGCAGGCCTTCGCGCACCCGAAGGATGGATCGTTCACACTGGCCTACTTCGGTTCGGTGTTCCGGAACGACATCTATCGGGAAGGGCTTTGGAACGCGCTGCTGCTGGGACTGGCCAGCACCTTCGTCACCTTGCTGGTGGCATTCCCGATGGCCCTCGTCGGTCATCGCTACGACTTCACCGGGAAGCGTGTGCTCGCCGCACTGGTGCTGGTGCCGATGATCCTGCCGCCCTTCGTGGGGGCCGTGGGGTTCAAGCAGATGCTGGGAGTGGATGGTGCGTTCAATGCGCTGCTGATCCATTGCGGACTGATGGATGCATCGAAGCCGCACGATTGGCTGGCTCATGGGCGGTTCGCCGGGATCGTGCTGATGAACGCTCTCCACCTTTATCCGGTGCTCTACATGAACATCGCCGCAGCGTTGGCGAATCTCGATCCGGCGATGGAGCAGGCGGCGGAAAATCTGGGCTGCCCGCCGTGGCGGCGTTTCTTCCGGATCACGCTACCGCTGGCGATGCCGGGGGTGTTTGCAGGGGCCTCGGTGGTGTTCATCTGGGCTTTCACGGAACTGGGGGTGCCGCTGGTATTCGACTTCGGGCGGGTTGCACCGGTGCAGATCTTCGATGGCATCAAGGGGCTGGATAAGAATCCGATCCCCTATGCGTTGACGACGATCCTGCTGGTGGTGGCTGCGGTGATCTTCGCGGGATCGAAGGTGGTGCTCGGGCGTTCACCGCTCGGGACCGCTCCGCGACCGAAAGGGCGATCCACGACGACCCGTGCCAGCGGGTGGAAGGCGGTGGCGTGTCCGTTGCTGTTTCTGGCCGTGTTTCTAGCCGCTTCCTTGCCGCATTGCGGAGTGGTGTTGCTGTCGCTTTCGGAGTCTTGGTATGGCTCGGTGCTGCCAGAGCATCTTACGCTGCGGCATTATCTGGAGGCCTTGGGGAATGGTCTGGTGGTACCGTCGATCCGCAATAGCCTGGGCTATGCCTCCACGGCCACGCTGGTGGCTGCGGTGATCGGGCTGGCGGCGGCGTGGGTGGTGGTGCGATCGAAGCTGAAGGGGCGGAACCTTCTGGATGCGATGCTGATGCTGCCACTGGCGGTGCCGGGACTGGTGATGGCTTTCGGCTATCTGGCGCTCTCACAGGAAGGGAAGCCGTTTCATTTTCTGGTGGGCGTGGGGGAGGCACCGTTCTTCCTGCTGGTGGCCGCATATTCGATACGGCGCATGCCATACATTCTGCGCTCCGCCGTGGCCGGTCTCCAGCAGAGCAATCCGGCCTTGGAGGAGGCGGCGGCATCCCTTGGAGCCACGCCGGTAAGAATGCTGCGGAAGGTGGCCATACCATTGATCGGCGCGAACCTCATGGCGGGCGGCATCCTTGCCTTCGCCTTCGCGATGCTGGAGGTCAGTGACAGTCTGATCCTCGCCCAGCAGGCGGAACACTATCCGATCACCAAGGCGATCTACACGCTTCTGAGCACTCTCGGGAACGGGACGGAGCTCGCGGCTGCTCTGGGTGTGTGGTCGATGGCGTTCCTCTCCGTGGCGGTCATCGGAGCCACTGTTCTGGCAGGCAAGCGGGGAGGGGTTTTCAAGCTCTAGCACGCGGGTTTTTCAATAGCGTCTCCGATCCCTGGATTTGCCGGGAAAGGTGTTCCGATACGTGGTTTCCGTAGCATTGCCGGTATGGGGCTATCCAAAATAACGTCCTCTCTCCACTTGCTTTCGCGGGCGATCGGGAGGAATGTTAGACGCGGTTGAATCCTATAATCTACCCGCATTGATCCATGCCCAAAGTCCGCTTGTCCGGCACCGTTCTCGGTGAGAACGATCCCACCCGCTCCACCCGCGCCCGCCTCCTCCATCTGCTCTTCAGCCACGGCTGGGACATCTACAATGGCAATGGCGACCAGCGAATCACCCTCTCCAACATCGAACGCAAGATCATCGAGTCCGATGCCTTCGTCTTCACCCCCGGCGCGACGCTGGAGGATATGTTCAAGGCGATCTCGATCTTCGTCGGCTACCAGACTCTCGACTGCAATCTGGCCGGGAAGCCGACGGTGGTGCTGAACTCCGATTTCTCCTGGGACCCGTTCTTCTCCGTGCTCGGCCATCTCCACAAGATGGGCACCATCCAGCAGGATTACCGGGACTATCTCCTCGCTGCGGAAACCTGCGATGAGGTCATCAAGACCCTGGATGTAGTCCGCCATCATGGCATCCCGGATGCCGGACGCGTGAAGATCGGCGAGAGCAACGTGGGATCGTTCGAGACTCCGTTGCCAGCCAATCATGCGGGCAACATCTGCGTCTTCTGCTCTGCCAGTCTCACCGATCCCGCATTCCTGGCGGATGGGGAGGAACTCGGTCGCAGGCTCGCGCAGGCACGGCTGGGCTGCGTCTCAGGAGCCGGAAAGTCCGGCATCATGGGAGCGGTGGTGAAAGGGGCGGTGGAAGCCGGTGGCTGGACCGCTGGCTCGAACGTCCCCCACATCATCGAGCTCGAAGGTTTGCCGGAAGGGCTTTCCAGCTTCTGGCTGCGACCGGACATTTACACCCGCATGGAGGTCATGATCCAGAACTCGGACGGGTTCGTGATCTTCCCCGGAGGAGCTGGTACCGTTCAGGAGCTGTTCGCCCTGATGATCTTCAAGCGTCAGCAGAATCCGCTGATGATGAACAAACCGGTGGTGCTCTTCAACCGGCCGAACGCTGCCGGGATTGGCTTTTGGGATCCACTCATCGATCTGCTCGATGGAATGTGCCAGCCGGGAGACTTCGTCGTCGCTCGTTCGCTGGACGATGTGGTTCCGGTCTTCGAACCGAAGCTGCGGATGTCGGCGTGAATGAAGTAGCCGCGCTAGGGCGGAAGAACAAGCGTCAGGCCGCAGGATGGGCAGAGAAAGGCTGTCTGGACCGGGGCTTTGACGCTGATCGCAAAGGATCGGTGACCGACAATGCGTTTGCCGGCCCATGCGAACATTTGCCAGAACGTCAGGTGTCTGGGACGCCAATAGAGTTGGCCGCTGGCATGGCCGCATTCCATGGCTGTGCCACAGTCCGGACAGAGCCGGTCTTTGATGGGGTCCGGATCTGCTGTTCCTGGAGGTCTATAGGGATCGGAGCTCATCGCCCGGCCATGACCTCGACGGTCACGCCCTTGAGATACTCCGTTTCCGGGATGGAGAGCACGACCGGATGATCGGGGCGCTGACCGTGATTCGCCAGCAGGCGGAGGGCCTTCTTGGCGTCCACCGAGGCATCCACGATGTTCTCCACGAACAGCTCGCGGCTGGCGTGGTGGGAGCAGCAGAAGGAGGACATGATGCCGCCCTTTTCGAGCAGCTTCAGCGAGCGCAGGTGGATCTCCTTGTAGCCGCGCATGGCATCCATGAGCGTCTTCTTGTTCCGGGTGAAACTCGGTGGATCGAGAATGATCAGGTCGTAGTCCGGCGTGGCGTGCTTCAGGAAATCGAAGACGTTGTGCTCGATCACTTCGATCTCCAAGCCATTGAGCTCGGCATTGCGGCGGGTGGCATCGCAGGCACCCGCGGAGATGTCCACGGCGGTGACCTTGGCGGCACCGGCCTTGGCGCAGGCGAGGGCGAAGCCGCCCTGATTGGTGAAGCAGTCGAGCACGCGCTTGCCCTTGGCGAACTTCGCCACCTCGGCGTGGGACTGGAGCTGGTCCAGATAGAGGCCCGTCTTCTGGCCGTCGAAGAGGTCGACTTCGAAATCCAAGTCGTTCGCCCGGACCGTGAAAGGGCCGGGGTTCTCGCCATGGATGATCTCGATCACCGGCTCCATGCCCTCGGCCTTGCGGACCGGGGAGTCGTTGCGGAGCAGGATCGATTTGGGCTCAACCACCGCCACCAACGCGTCGCGGATCAGGTCCTTCCGTTGGTCCATCGCCAGTGTGAGGGTCTGGAGCACGAGGTGGTCGCCATAGCGGTCCACGATCACGCCGGGCAGTCCGTCCGACTCGCTCCAGACGAGGCGGCACAGCCGTTCATCCACACCGGAGGTCTGGCGGAGCAGGAGAGCCTGGGTGACCCGGCGGGTGAAGAAATCGAGATCGAGGTCCTGGCGGCGGCGGGAAAAGCGGCGCGCGACGATCTGGGACGCGGGATTGTAGATCGCCGTGCCCATCGGGCGGTCGCGGAAGTCCTTGAGCGTGATTACATCGCCCGGCTGGGGATCGCCGAAGGTCTTTTTGACCTCGGTGGCGTAGACCCACTCGTGTCCGTGGAAAATGCGGGCGCGGGGTGCGATGATGAGGCCGGGCATGGGGGAGAAAGAGAACAGCCCCGGACGGCGGGAGGCAAGGCTTCTGTGCCCTTGCCCCGATGGGGAGTTTCCTGGCCGGCAAAACTCCCGCCTTTCGATCATTCGCGGTTCCCTCTAGAAAGGCCGGCAAGGAAACGGAATCGGAACACACAAACTTCTCGAAACATGAAATACCATTGCATGCCGATTCGTTTCGGTGGGTAGCGATGGGGATCATGTCGTTGTTTGTCCTGCCGTGAGATCCACCGTCGGTGAACCCAACCTCAGCCCACTGCCATGAAACCCTGCTGCCCTGGCAACCCGCTCGACCGCTACGCGTCCCGTCGCGAATTCCTCTATGTCGGCCTGCTAGGCGGGCTGGGCATGACGCTTCCGGGCTTTTTGCAACAGGCCATGGGGGCTCAGAAAGACTATCCGCTCCGTGACGGGGTGGCGAAGGGGATCATCCACATTTTCCTCCCCGGTGGTCTGGCCCATCAGGAATCGTTCGACCCGAAGCCATTCGCTCCGGCCGAGTATCGCGGGCCGTTCGGCGCGATCGATACCAAGCTGAAGGGCGTCCAGTTCGGCCAGCACATGAAGGACCTGGCCCAGATCGCGGACAAGTTCACCGTGATCCGCTCGATGTCGCACGGCGAGGCGGCTCACGAGCGCGGGACGCATAACATGTTCACCGGCTACCGTCCGTCCCCGGCAGTCGAGTATCCGTCGATGGGCTCGATCATTTCCCACGAGATGGGGCCGCGGAACAACCTGCCGCCGTACGTCTGCGTGCCCTCCGTGCCGAATGAGTTCGCGAACTCCGGGTTCCTCTCATCAGCCTACGGACCGTTCGCGCTCGGCTCGGATCCCGCGCAGGGCAATTTCCAGGTCCGCGATCTATCATTGCCGAAGGGCGTGAGCGACGAGCGGTTCGCGCGCCGTCGCTCGCTGTTGGAGACGGTGGACCACCACTTCCGCACGCTGGAGAAATCCGACGCGCTGGATTCGATGGATGCGTTCTACCAGCATGCCTACAAGCTGATCTCGTCCCAACAGGCGCGTGAGGCTTTCAATCTCGCCGCTGAACCGGATGCGCTGAAGGACGAATACGGTCGCACCCAGGCCGGCCAGCGGATGTTGCTTGCCCGCCGTCTGATCGAGGGTGGGGTGCGCTTCGTATCCCTGACCGCAGGTGGCTGGGACCACCACGACAATCTCAAGGCGGCGATCGAGAAGGAGCTGCCACCGGTGGACAAGGCGCTGGCCACCCTGATCCGGGACCTTGAACGGCGCGGGATGCTCGATTCCACGCTGGTGATGGTGACCTCGGAATTCGGGCGCACGCCGAAGGTGAATCCCACCGGCGGCCGCGATCACTGGCCGCGTGTGTTCTCGGTGATGCTCGCGGGCGGTGGCGTGAAGCAGGGATACGTCCATGGTGCCTCCGATGCACTCGGCGGCGAACCGGAGCAGGACATGGTGACCGTCTCCGATCTCGCGACCACAATGTATAACCAGATCGGCATCACCGCCGACAAGGAGCTGATGTCGCCCGGCAACCGTCCGATCGAAATCTGCGATGGTGGCAAGGTCCTCGATTCCATTCTCGCGAAGAAAGCATGACCCGTCCGGCTGTCATTGCCTTGGCGCTGGCCCTCGTGCCCGCGGCGCTCCACGCCTTTTCCCCGGAGCTCTCCCTGATCGTCCCGCGTGGCGGACAGCAGGGTACGGAGGTGGCGGTGGAGTTCCGTGGCGATCGCCTGGAGGAGGTGCAGGAGGCGCTGTTTTATGACTCCGGGATCACGCTCAAGGATCTGGAGGTGAAGGACGGCAAGAAGGCGGTGGCGAAGCTGGTGATCGCGCCGGACGCCGCACTGGGGGAACATTCGCTGCGGCTGCGCTCGCCCGGTGGCATCACCGAGCTGCGGACCTTCTGGGTCGGACAGTTTCCCACCGTGACTGAGGCCGAGCCGAACAACAGCTTCGACCAACCGCAGAAGGTGGATCTGAATGTCACCGTCGCCGGAGTGGCGGGGAATGAGGACGAGGACTACTATGTGTGTAGTGTGAAAAAGGGCCAGCGGCTCTCGGTGGAGGTTGAGGGCATGCGGTTGGGGCGGACGATGTTCGATCCCTACGTGGCCATTCTCGATCCACGGAAATTCGAGATCGCGTCCTGTGATGATGCTCCGTTGCTGCGCAACGATGCGTTTGCCACGATCATCGCGCCGGAGGATGGCGATTACCGCGTGGTGGTCCGCGAGGCCGCGTATGAAGGCACAGAGCAATGCGATTACCGGTTGCACATCGGTTCGTTTCCACGCCCCTCCGCGATCTTTCCACCGGGTGGCAAGCCGGGCGAGACGATCGATTTCCGTCTCATCGGTGATCCAGCCGGGCCGATCGTGAAGAAGGCGACGCTGCCGCAGCAGGGCGAGCGCTTTCCTGTGTTCGCCGGTGTCGATGGCCTGCTGGCTCCATCGGCGAACTGGGTGGTGGTTTCACCGCTGGAGCACGTCGAGGAAACCGAGCCGAACAATTCCAACAACGAGGCCACGGTGATGCCCGCCATTCCATGCGCGGGTCAGGGGATACTGGAAAAGAAGGACGATATCGATTGCTACAAGTTCCACGCCACGAAAGGGAACAATCTCATCTTGAAGGTCATGGGTCGTGCGCTGCGATCGCCGATCGATGCCGTGCTGCGTCTGCGAGCGGCGAAGGATGGCAAGCAGCTCGGCGAAAACGATGATCAGGGCGGTCCCGATCCATTGCTCACATGGACCTGCCCGGAAGATGGCGACTACATCCTCGAGGTCCGCGACAAGCTGGGTCGTGGTGGACCGGACTACACGTATCGCCTGGAAGTCATCTGGAAGGAAGCCGCCATCGCCGCCGCCATGCCGGTGGTGGAGCGGAACAATTCCCAGAAGTGGAAGACCTTCGTGGTGCCGCGTGGCAACCGCTATGCGGCGCTGGTCAATGTCACGCGCGAGAACATCGGTTGCGACATGGTGCTGGAGGCTGGGTCATTGCCCGCGGGCGTGACGATGAACGCGCCGGGTGTGGCGAAGTCCACCAGTAGTTTCCCGGTGGTGTTCGAAGCGAAGGCCGATGCTCCGGTGGCGGGCGGGCTTTATCGTTTCGGCGTCCATTCGACCGGTGAGGGTCCCGCGCTCAAAGGGGAATTGGCGGATACGATCCACCTCGTGGACATCAACAATCAGGGTGCCTACCACTCGGTGCCGCTCGACCGCATCGCGATGGCGGTCGTCAACGAGGCTCCGGTGAAGATCGAGCTCGATCCACCTGCGGTGCCGATCGTCCGCAACGGCATCCTCCAGCTCAAGGTCCGGGCCATCCGGTCGGAAGGCTACAACGATGCGATCACGGTGCGTTTCCTGTGGAGCCCTCCGGGCATCGGTGCTCCGACCACGATCCAGATTCCCTCCGGACAGTCTGAGGCGATGTATGAGATCAATGCCAATGGCGACGCGCCGGTGGCGGAGTGGAAGGTCTGCGTGCTGGCCGAGGCTCCCACGCCGAAGGGGACGGTGCTCGTGTCTTCTGCGCTGGTGCCGCTGAAGGTGGTGGAGCCGTATCTGACGATGACTCTCGACATGGCGGCAACCGAGCAAGGCAAGGCCGCTCCCATGAGTTGCAAGGTGGAGGTGCAGCATCCGTTCAACGGTGATGCGACTGCGGAACTGATCGGCCTGCCCGGTGGTGTGACCACCACGGCGGTGACCTTCAACAAGGACAAGACCGAGATCGTCTTCCCGCTGACCATATCCGCCGATGCACCGGTCAACAAACACGGCAATATCTTCTGCCGTGTCACCGTGCCGGAGAATGGCACCACCATCCTGCACCAGGTGGCGCAGGGCGGCACGCTGCGGATCGACAAGCCAAGCCAGCCCGTCGCCCAAGCCGCACAGCCGGACAAGCCTCCTGCTCCCGGTGCTCCGGCAGCCGCTCCCGCAAAGCCACTTTCCCGTCTCGAACAACTCCGCCAGCGCACGCCATGATCCGATCGATCCCCATCCCATGGGCTGCGGGTGTTTTGCTCGCCTCCGCCCTCGTCTCGCAGGGTGCCTCCTTCGAGCAGGTGCAGGACATTTTGGAGACCCGCTGTGTGGAGTGCCACCAGACCGGCAAGACCAAGGGCAATCTGCTGATGGAAAGCCGCGCCGCCATGATCAAGGGCGGCGACTCGGGGAGCGCGATCTTTCCCGGTGATGCCTCGAAGTCCGAACTGCTGAAGCGCATCCACCTCCCGAAGGACGATGACGATGTGATGCCTCCCGCGAAGGAAGGACCGCCACTCAGTGAAGCGGAACAGGCGTTGATCCGTGAGTGGGTCATGGGCGGTGCGCCGTGGCCCGACGGGCTGACACTTGCCTCACGATCAAAGAACGCGCTGCCGCGTTGGGATGCCCCGGCCGATCCGCAGATCGTCTCGATCGAGGCTTTTCCCAAGTCTGTGAGTCTGGAGACGGCGGCGGATTTCCATCGCGTGATCATCATCGCCCATTTCAAGGATTCCTCGATTTACGACATCACCCGCCAATCGAAGCTGACGCTCGGCGATGCCTCATTGGCCACCCTCACCGGCACCACGTTGCTGCCGAAGAAGGATGGAACCACCTCGCTGAAGATCGACTACCGCGGTCTCTCCACCGAGGTGGCGGTGGCGGTGAAGGATGCGACCAAGCTTCGTCCGGTCTCATTCCAACTCGATGTGATGCCGGTGCTCACCGCCGCCGGTTGCAACACCGGCTCGTGTCATGGCTCGGCGCGTGGGCAGGACGGGTTCCACCTCTCCCTCTATGGCTTCGATCCAAAGGGTGACTTCTATCGGCTCACGACCGAAATGGCCGGTCGCCGTGTGAACCTCGCGATGCCGGAAGAGTCGCTGATGATCACCAAGGCGATCGGTGCGGTGCCTCATACCGGCGGGAAGTTGTTCCCGAAGGACAGCGCCTCTTACAACACGCTGCTAGAATGGATCCGCAACGGCGCGGAGTACGATGCCGATGGTATCGTGCAACCGACTGGCATCACGGTTGAGCCAGCGGAAATGGTGTTGAAGGGCAGCGACGTGCGGGTGCCGCTCACCGTCCGCGCGACCTATTCCGATGGCACCGACCGTGATGTCTCGACGCTTTCCGGCTTCTCGACTTCGAACGACAACTCGGTGACCATCGAGAAGCATCAGGGCGTGGCGGGATCGAAAAACCGTGGCGAGGCCTTCCTGCTCGCGCGCTTCCACACCTTCACCGAGGGCTCCCAGGCCATCGTAGTTCCGTCGGATCTGCCCTACACGCGCCCGGAAGTCGCGGAGAACAACTACATCGACAAGCTGGTCCACGACAAACTCGACAAGCTGCGCATCATTCCCTCCGGCTTGTGCTCGGATGAGGAGTTCATCCGTCGTGCGTTCATCGACATCGTCGGCGAGCTGCCGAGCGTGCCGGAGCGCGAGGCATTCCTCGCCAGCAATGACGCGAAGAAACGCGAGGCGCTGGTGGACCAGTTGCTGTCGCGCAAGGAATTCACCGAGATGTGGGTGATGAAGTGGGCGGAGCTGCTGCAGATCCGCACCTTCCAGAAGGGCGGAAGCCAGGTCAGCTACAAGGCGGCGCTCGGCTACTACAACTGGCTGCGCGAGCGCATCGCCGCGAACATGCCGTTCAACGAGCTTGTCCGACAACTCCTGTCCGCGGAGGGTGGGACCTTCACCAATCCCGCGACGAATTACTTCCAGCTCGAAGAGGAGCCTTTGAAGACCAGCGAGAATGTCGCGCAGGTTTTCATGGGCACCCGCATCCAGTGCGCGCAGTGCCACAACCATCCTTTCGATCGCTGGACGATGGATGATTACTACGGCTTCGCCGCGTTCTTCGCGCAGGTGAAGCGGAAACCCGCCGAGGACCCGCGCGAGCGCATCGTGTTCGATGGTGGCGGCGAGGTGCAGCATCTGGTCACCAAGCAGAACGTGGCTCCGAAGTTCCTCGGCGGCACCCGCCCGGAGATCAAGAACGAGACCCGTCGCGAAGAGGTGGCGAAGTGGCTGACCTCGACCGAGAACCCATGGTTCGCCCGCAACGTGGCGAACATCGTGTGGGCCCACTTCCTCGGGGCCGGGATCGTCGAGCCGGTGGACGATGTCCGCATTTCTAATCCTCCATCGAATCCGGCGTTGCTCGATGAGCTGACGAAGAAGTTCGTGTCCTACAACTACGACTTCCGCAAGCTGGTGCGGGACATCTGCACCTCGCGGACCTACCAGCTCGCGAGCGCCACCAATGAAACCAACGTGGCCGACGACCGCAATTTCTCCCACGCGACCATCCGCCGTGTGCGGGCCGAGGTGCTGTTGGACTGCATCTCGCAGGTCACCAATACCCCGAACAAGTTCAAGGGCCTGCCGCTCGGGGCGCGGGCGGTGCAGATCGCGGATGGCAATACCACCAATTACTTCCTGACCACCTTCGGGCGGGCCAGCCGTGCCACCGCCTGCTCGTGCGAGGTGAAGATGGAGCCGAATCTTTCCCAGGCACTGCATCTGCTGAATGGCGACACCACCCAGCAGCGCATCCGCAACGGGAAGATCGTCGAGAATTACCTCAAGGAGAAGAAGTCGCCGAGCGAGGTGATCACGAATCTCTACCTCACCACTCTCGGGCGATCACCCACCGATCCCGAGCTGAACAATCTGATCGAAGCCACCAAGGAGGCGACGAAGCCCGAGGAAACACGCGAGGTGCTGGAGGACATTTTCTGGGCGCTGCTGAACTCGAAGGAATTCATCTTCAACCACTGACTTTTCCTGCCGCGAATGGTCACGAATTTCCACGAATTGAAAGCGAAGATCAGGCAGTGGCTGCCTGTCGTGAGTCCACGCATGGGTTCCATCCATTCGTGTTCATTCGTGTCCATTCGTGGTTTTAAATTCTTGCTGTTGTTTGCACCGGTGGTTGCGGCCGCGGAGGATAAGATCACTCTAAGGCAAAGCCGTGGGTTGGATCTTATCCTCCGCGGCCGCAACCACCGGTGCAAACAACAGCAAGAATTTAAAACCACGAATGGACACGAATGAACACGAATGGATGGAACCCATGCGTGGACTCACGACAGGCAGCCACTGCCTGATCTTCGCTTTCAATTCGTGGAAATTCGTGACCATTCGCGGCAGGAAAAGTCAGTGGTTGAAGATAAATTCCTTCGAGTTCAGCAGCGCCCAGAAAATGTCCTCCAGCACCTCGCGTGTTTCCTCGGGCTTCGTCGCCTCCTTGGTGGCTTCGATCAGATTGTTCAGCTCGGGATCGGTGGGTGATCGCCCGAGAGTGGTGAGGTAGAGATTCGTGATCACCTCGCTCGGCGACTTCTTCTCCTTGAGGTAATTCTCGACGATCTTCCCGTTGCGGATGCGCTGCTGGGTGGTGTCGCCATTCAGCAGATGCAGTGCCTGGGAAAGATTCGGCTCCATCTTCACCTCGCACGAGCAGGCGGTGGCACGGCTGGCCCGGCCGAAGGTGGTCAGGAAGTAATTGGAGGTATTGCCATCCGCGATCTGCACGGCCCGCGCCCCGAGCGGCAGGCCCTTGAACTTGTTCGGGGTATTGGTGACCTGCGAGATGCAGTCCAACAGCACCTCGGCCCGCACACGGCGGATGATCGCGTGGGAGAAATTGCGGGTCGTCGGCCACGTTGGTTTCATTGGTGGCGCTCGCGAGCTGGTAGGTCCGCGAGGTGCAGATGTCCCGCACCAGCTTGCGGAAGTCGTAGTTGTAGGACACGAACTTCTTCGTCAGCTCATCGAGCAACGCCGGATTCGATGGAGGATTAGAAATGCGGACATCGTCCACCGGCTCGATGATCCCGGCCCCGAAGAAGTGGGCCCACACGATGTTGGCCACGTTGCGGGCGAACCATGGGTTCTCGGTCGAGGTCAGCCACTTCGCCATCTCTTCGCGACGGGTCTCGTTCTTGATCTCCGGGCGGGTGCCGCCGAGGAACTTCGGAGCCACGTTCTGCTTGGTGACCAGATGCTGCACCTCGCCGCCACCATCGAACACAATGCGCTCGCGCGGGTCTTCGGCGGGTTTCCGCTTCACCTGCGCGAAGAACGCGGCGAAGCCGTAGTAATCATCCATCGTCCAGCGATCGAAAGGATGGTTGTGGCACTGCGCGCACTGGATGCGGGTGCCCATGAAAACTTGCGCGACATTCTCGGTGGCTTCAGGCTCCTCTTCGAGCTGGAAGTAAGTTCGTCGCGGGATTGGTGAAGGTCCCACCCTCCGCGGACAGGAGTTGTCGGACGATCTCGTTGAACGGCATGTTCGCCGGCGATGCGCTCGCGCAGCCAGTTGTAGTAGCTGAGCGCCGCCTTGTAGGAGACCTGGCTTCCGCCCTTCTGGAAGGTGCGGATCTGCAGCAGCTCCGCCCACTTCATCACCCACATCTCGGTGAATTCCTTGCGCGACAGCAACTGGTCCACCAGCGCCTCGCGTTTCTTCGCGTCATTCTGGCGAGGAATGCCTCGCGCTCCGGGCACGCTCGGCAGCTCGCCGACGATGTCGATGAATGCACGACGGATGAAACTCCTCATCCGAGCACAAGCCGGAGGGAATGATGCGCAGCTTGTCGAGTTTGTCGTGGACGAGCTGGTCGATGTAGTTGTTCTCCGCGAGTTCGGGGCGCGTGTAGGGCAGATCGCGGAACAACGATGGCCTGGGAGCCCTCGGTGAAGGTGTGGAAGCGCGCGAGCAGGAAGGCCTCGCCACGGTTTTTCGATCTGGCCACGCCCTGATGCTTCTCGATGGTCACCGAGTTGTCGTTCGAAGTCGAGAAGCCGGAAAGCGTCGAGACATCATGGTCGGTGCCATCTGAATAGGTCGCGCGGACGGTGAGCGGCACCCGCACGTCGCTGCCCTTCAACACCATTTCCGCTGGCTCGACCGTGATGCCAGTCGGTTGTACGATACCATCGGCATCATACTCGGCGCCTTTGCTGATCCATTCTAGCAGCGTGTTGTAAGAGGCGCTATCTTTCGGAAACAACTTCCCGCCGGTATGAGGCACCGCACCGATCGCCTTGGTGATCATCAGCGACTCTTCCGGCATCGCGAGGTTCACACGGCGACCGGCCATTTCGGTCGTGAGCCGATCGAAGTCACCCTTCGGATCGAAGCCATAGAGGGAGAGGTGGAACCCGTCCTTCCCACGCGCCGAGCCATGACACGAGCCGGTGTTGCAACCGGCGGCAGTGAGCACCGGCATCACATCGAGTTGGAATGAGACCGGACGAAGCTTGGTCGCATCCTTCACCGTCACCGCCACCTCGGTGGAGAGACCGCGGTAGTCAATCTTCAGCGTGGTGGTTCCATCCTTCTTCGGCAGCAACGTGGTGCCGGTGAGGGTGGCCAATGAGGCATCGCCGAGCGTCAGCTTCGATTGGCGGGTGATGTCGTAAATCGAGGATCCTTGAAATGGGCGATGATGATCACGCGATGGAAATCCGCCGCCGTCTCCAGACTCACAGACTTGGGAAAAGCCTCGATCGAGACGATCTGCGGATCGGCAGGGGCATCCCAACGCGGCAGCGCGTTCTTTGATCGTGAGGCAAGTGTCAGCCCGTCGGGCCACGCGACTGCCAGACCCACTCACGGATCAACGCCTGTTCCGCTTCACTGAGTGCGGCGGGTCCTTCCTTCGCGGGAGGCATTACATCGTCATCGTCTCTTCGGGAGGTGGATGCGCTTCAGCAGTTCGGACTTCGAGGCATGACCCGGAAGATCGCGCTCCCCTGAGTCGCCGCCCTTGATCATGGCGGCGCGGCTTTCCATCAGCAGATTGCCCTTCGGGTCTTGCCGGTCTGTGGTGGCACTCCACACAGCGGGGTCTCCAAAATGTCCTACCTGCTCGAAGAAGGCACCCTGCGAGACGAGGGCGGAGGCGAGCAAAACACCCCGCAGCCCATGGGATGGGGATCGATCGGATGATGGCGTGCGCTGGCGGAGTTGTTCGAGACGGGAAAGTGGCTTTGCGGGAGCGGCTACCGGAGCACCGGGAGCAGGAGGCTTGTCCGGCTGTCGGCTTGGGCGACGGGCTGGCTTGGCTTGTCGATCCGCGAGCGTGCCGCCCTGCGCCACCTGGTGCAGGATGGTGGTGCCATTCTCCGGTAACGGTGACACGGCAGAAGATATTGCGGTGTTTGTTGACCGGTGCATCGGCGGATATCGGTCAGCGGGAAGACGATCTCGTCGTCCTTGTTGAATGTCACCGCCGTGGTGGTCACACCACCGGGCAGGCCGATCAGTTCCGCAGTCGCATTACCGTTGAACGGATGCTGCACCTCCACCTTGCAACTCATGGAGCGGCCTTGCCTTGCTCGGTTGCCGCATGGTTGGGAACGTCAGATACGGCTCCACCACCTTCAGCGGCACCAGCGCAGAAGACACGAGCACCGTCCCCTTCGGCGTGGCAGCCTCGGCCAGCACGCAGACCTTCCACTCCGCCACCGGCGCGTCGCCATTGGCATTGATCTCATACATCGCCTCAGACTGTCCGGAGGGAATCTGGATCGTGGTCGGAGCACCGATGCCCGCAAGGGCTCCACAGGAAACGCACCGTGATCGCATCGTTGTAGCCTTCCGACCGGATGGCCCGGACCTTGAGCTGGAGAGGATGCCGTCGCGATGATCGGCACCGCAGGTGGATCGAGCTCGATCTTCACCGGAGCCTCGTTGACGACCGCCATCGCGATGCGGTCGAGCGGCACCGAGTGGCAGGCACCCTGATTGTTGATGTCCACGAGGTGGATCGTATCCGCCAATTCCCCTTTGAGCGCGGGACCCTCACCGGTCGAATGGACGCCGAAACGATAAAGCCCGCCCGCCACCGGAGCATCGGCCTTCGCTTCGAACACCACCGGGAAACTACTGGTGGACTTCGCCACACCCGGCGCGTTCATCGTCACGCCCGCGGGCAATGACCCAGCCTCCAGCACCATGTCGCAACCGATGTTCTCGCGCGTGACATTGACCAGCGCCGCATAGCGGTTGCCACGCGGCACCACGAAGGTCTTCCACTTCTGGGAATTGTTCCGCTCCACCACCGGCATGGCGGCGGCGATGGCGGCTTCCTTCCAGATGACTTCCAGGCGATACGTGTAGTCCGGTCCACCACGACCCAGCTTGTCGCGGACCTCGAGGATGTAGTCGCCATCTTCCGGGCAGGTCCATGTGAGCAATGGATCGGGACCGCCCTGATCATCGTTTTCGCCGAGCTGCTTGCCATCCTTCGCCGCTCGCAGACGCAGCACGGCATCGATCGGCGATCGCAGCGCACGACCCATGACCTTCAAGATGAGATTGTTCCCTTTCGTGGCGTGGAACTTGTAGCAATCGATATCGTCCTTCTTTTCCAGTATCCCCTGACCCGCGCATGGAATGGCGGGCATCACCGTGGCCTCGTTGTTGGAATTGTTCGGCTCGGTTTCCTCGACGTGCTCCAGCGGTGAAACCACCACCCAGTTCGCCGATGGAGCCAGCAGGCCATCGACACCGGCGAACACAGGAAAGCGCTCGCCCTGCTGCGGCAGCGTCGCCTTCTTCACGATCGGCCCGGCGGGATCGCCGATGAACTTGAACTCGACCGTCTCTCCGGGCTTGGCGCCGGAGGGAAATGCCGCAGTCGGGCGGGGGAAGGTGCCAATGCTCACCCGGTATTGGCAGGCGTCGTTTCCCTCGTAGGCGGCCTCGCGCACCAGCACGCGGTAGTCGCCGTCTTCAGGGATGATCGTCGAGACGAAGGCATCGTTCCGCAGCAACGGAGCATCATCACAGGACGCGATCTCGAATTTCCGTGGATCGAGAATGGCCACGTAGGGATCGAACATGGTCCGCCCCAAGTGCATCCCCTCAACTTCCACAGAGAGCCGCTGGCCCTTTTTCAAACTACAAACATAGTAGTCCTCGTCCTCCATCTTCGCCACTCCGTCGACGGTGATATTCAGATCGATCCTTTGCGCTTGGTCTGAAGCTGTCGTTCGGATCGGCCTCAGTGACGGTGGAAATTGTCCGACGAAGAAGGTCCGAAGCAGCTCGGTGATGCCACCGCCGCGAGCGCCAGCCGCAGCGAATGTTCCCCGAGTGGGGCGTCCGGCGTGATCAAGATCTTCGCCATCGCGTTCTTGTCGTTCTTGACGTCCAGATCCTTGAGCGGATGATCCCGGACTCATAGAAGAGCGGTTCCTGCACCTCATCAAGGCGTTCGCCATGGAACTCCATTTCCACCTCGGTACCGTGCTGTCCGCCGACGCGGCTCGATCAGGGAGAGCTTCGGGGAAAAGGCGTGAAGCGCCGCGAGGTCACGAGGGCCAGCGCCAGTGAGCATGACAGTCGGACGGGGTCGATGCTTTCTTCGCGAAGAACGGCAATCGAGGACCTTGCCACCATCGAAGATTTCGATCGGACCGTTGCCGGGAGACATGAGCTCCTTGTCCGCGGTGATGCCGATCTGGTTGTAGATCGTGGTCGCGAGATCCTCGACGGTGACCTTGTCGGTCTCCGGTTCGCCGCCGAGTGCATCGGACGAGCCGTGGACGTAGCCCTGCTTCACGCCACCGCCGGCGAGCATCACTGAGAACACATGCGGCCAGTGATCGCGTCCGCCGGTTGGATTGATCTTCGGCGTGCGCCCGAATTCCGAGGTCACCATCACCAGCGTGGAGTCCAGCATCCCGCGCCGTTCAAGATCCCGGATCAGGGCGGCGAGGGCCTTGTCCACCGGTGGCAGCTGCCTTCTCGATGTCGCCTTGATGTTGTCGTGGTGGTCCCAGCCGCCGGCGGTCAGGGAGACGAAGCGCACCCCACCCTCGATCAGACGGCGGGCGAGAAGCATGCGCTGGCCGGCCTCGGTGCGGCTGTATTCGTCCTTCATCGCATCCGGTTCGGCGGCGAGATTGAAGGCCTCACGGCCTGTTGGGAGGAGATCAGCTTGTAGGCATGCTGGTAGAACGCATCCATCGAATCGAGCGCGTCGGATTTCTCCAGCGTGCGGAAATGATGGTCCACCGTCTCCAGCAGCGAGCGGCGGCGGTCGAAGCGCTCATCGCTCACGCCGGCCGGCATTGATAGGTCGCGGACCTGGAAATTGCCCTGCGCGGGATCCGAGCCGAGCGCGAACGGTCCGTAGGCTGAGAGAGGTTCCGGAGTTCGCGAATTCATTCGGCACGGAGGGCACGCAGACGTAGGGCGGCAGGTCGTTCTGCGGCCCCAGTTCGTGGGAAATGACCGAGCTGAAGGAAGGATATTCAAGCGCCGGGGACGGACGGTAGCCGGTGAACATGTCGTGCGTGCCGCGCTCGTGGGCCGCCTCGCCGTGGGACATCGAGCGGATTACCGTGATCTTGTCCGCGATCCGGGCCAGGGTCCTCCATCTGCTCGCCGAATTGGACGCCGGGGATTCAGCTTGGTATTGATCGCGCCGAATGGCCCGCGATACTCGGCCGGAGCGAGGGCTTCGGTTCGAACGATTCCTGATGCGCGAGACCACCGGGGAGGAAAATGTGGATGATCCCCTTCGCCACTCCGTCACGGATCTCATAGATTTTATCCCCCTTTGCCTGTTACCGGGGGAAGTCGGGAAGCGTCATTCCCAGCCCGCCGAGCAGGCCGACATAGAGGAATTCGCGACGGGACGCGTAGCGGTCGAGCGGGTTGCCAGGGCAGAAGGGTTTCATGGCAGTGGGCTGAGGTTGGGTTCACCGACGGTGGATCTCACGGCAGGACAAACAACGACATGATCCCCATCGCTACCATCAACGGACTGGCATGCAATGGTATTTCATGTTTCGAGTAAGTTCTGGCGCGCTCCGATTCCGTTTCCTTGCCGGCCTTTCTAGAGGGAACCGCGAATGATCGAAAGGCGGGAGTTTTGCCGGCCAGGAAAACTCCCCATCGGGGCAAGGGCACAGAAGCCTTGCCTCCGCCGTCCGGTGTCTCTTTCTCTATGCCCGGCCTCATCATCGCACCCGCTCGCATTTTCCACATGGAGCACGAGTGGGTCTACGCCACCGAGGTCAAAAAGACCTTCGGCGATCCCCAGCCGGGTGATGTAATCACGTCAAGGACTTCCGCGACCGCCTGATGGGCACGGCGATCTACAATCCCGGCGTCCCAGATCGTCGCGCGCCGCTTTTCCCGCCGCCGCCAGGACCTCGATCTCGATTTCTTCACCCGCCGCGGGTCACCCAGGCTCTCCTGCTCCGCCAGACCTCCGGTGTGGATGAACGGCGGCGCCCGCCTCGTCTGGAGCGAGTCGGACGGACTGCCCGGCGTGATCGTGGACCGCTATGGCGACCACCTCGTGCTCCAGACCCTCACACTGGCGATGGACCAACGGAAGGACCTGATCGGCGACGCGTTGGTGGTGGTTGAGCCCAAATCGATCCTGCTCCGCAACGACTCCCCGGTCCGCAAGGCCGAGGGCATGGAGCCGGTGATCGAGATCATCCATGGCGAGAACCCCGGCCCTTTCACGGTCCGGTGCGGTACCACTTGGATTTCGAAGTCGACCTCTTCGACGGCCAGAAGACGGGCCTCTATCTGGACCAGCCCCAGTCCCACGCCGAGGTGGCGAAGTTCGCCAAGGGCAAGCGCGTGCTCGACTGCTTCACCAATCAGGGCGGCTTCGCCCTCGCCTGCGCCGAAGGCCGGTGCCGCCAAGGTCACCGCCGTGGACATCTCCGCCGGCGCCCGCGACGTCCACCCGCCGCAATGCCGAGCTCAATGGTCGAGATCGAAGTGATCGAGCACAACGTCTTCGATTTCCTGAAGCACGCCACGCCGGACTACGACCTGATCATTCTCGATCCAATCCTGCTTCATTTTTTCTGGAACAAGAAGACGCTCATGGATATGCCATGCGCGGCTACAAGGAGATCCACCTGCGCTCGCTGAAGCTGCTCGAAAGGCGAACATTTATGTCCTCCTTCCAGCCGCTCCACCACGCCAGCCGCGAGCTGTTCGTGGAGAACATCGTGGATGTCGGCTATGCCAAGGTCGCCCTCCGCCTGCTCGGCGAATCACGGTCAGCGCCCCGATCATCCGGTCGCGTGCTCTCCATCCGGAAACGGAGTATCTCAAGGGCGTGACCGTCGAGGTCATGGCCGGGCGATGAGCTCCGATCCCTATAGACCTCCAGGAACAGCAGATCCGGACCCCATCAAAGACCGGCTCTGTCCGGACTGTGGCACAGCCATGGAATGCGGCCATGCCAGCGGCCAACTTCATTGGCGTCCCAGACACCTGACGTTCGGCAAATGTTCGCATGGGCCGGCAAACGCATTGTCGGTCACCGATCCTTTGCGATCAGCGTCAAAGCCCCGGTCCAGACAGCCTTTCTTGCCCATCCTGCGGCCTGACGCTTGTTCTTCCGCCCAGCGCGGCTGCACTTCATTCACGCCGACATCCGCAGCTTCGGTTCGAAGACCGGAACCACATCGTCCAGCGAATGAGCGACGACGAAGTCTCCCGGCTGGCACATTCCATCGAGCAGATCGATGAGTGGATCCCAAAAGCCAATCCCGGCAGCGTCTCGGGTGAATGAATAGACCACCGGTTTGTTCATCATCAGCGGATTCTGCTGACGCTTGAAGATCATCAGGGCGAACAGCTCCTGAACGGTACCAGCTCCTCCGGCAAGATCACGAACCCGTCCGAGTTCCTGGATCATGACCTCCATGCGGGTGTAAATGTCCGGGTCGCAGCCAGAAGCTGGGAAAGCCCTTCCGGCGAACCTTCGAGCTCGACCACGTGGGGGACGTTCGAGCCAGCGGTCCAGCTCACGGCTTCCACCGCCCCTTTCACCACCGCTCCCATGATGCCGGACTTTCCGGCTCCTGAGACGCAGCCCAGCCGTGCCTGCGCGAGCCTGCGACCGAGTTCCTCCCCATCCGCCAGGAATGCGGGATCGGTGAGACTGGCAGAGCAGAAGACGCAGATGTTGCCGGCATGATTGGCTGGCAACGGAGTCTCGAATGATCCCACGTTGCTCTCGCCGATCTTCACGCGTCCGGCATCCGGGCGGACCATGATGGCGGACTACATCCAGGGTGTCCACCACCTGATCGCAGGCTTCCGCAGCGAGGAGATAGTCCCGGTAATCTGTGGATGGTGCCCATCTTGCTGGAGACGGCCAAAGCACGGGAGAAGAACGGGTCCCAGGAGAAATCGGAGTTCAGCACCACCGTCGGCTTCCCGGCCAGATTGCAGTCGAGAGCTTGGTAGCCGACGAAGATCGAGATCGCCTTGAACATATCCTCCAGCGTCGCGCCGGGGGTGAAGACGAAGGCATCGGACTCGATGATCTTGCGTTCGATGTTGGAGAGGGTGATTCGCTGGTCGCGATTGCCATTGTAGATGTCCCAGCCGTGGCTGAAGAGCAGATGGAGGAGGCGGGCGCGGGTGGAGCGGGTGGTAATCGTTCTCACCGAGAACGGTGCCGGACAAGCGGACTTTGGGCATGGATCAATGCGGTAAAGATTAGAAGGATTCAACCGCGTCTAACATTTCCTCCCGATCGCCTGCGAAAGCAAGTGGAGAGAGGACGTTATTTTGGATAGCCCCATACCGGCAATGTGTACGGAAACCACGTATCGGAACACCTTTCCCGGCAAATCCAGGGATCGGAGACGCTATTGAAAAACCCGCGTGCTAGAGCTTGAAAACCCCTCCCCGCTTGCCTGCCAGAACAGTGGCTCCGATGACCGCCACGGAGAGGAACGCCATCGACCACACACCCAGAGCAGCCGCGAGCTCCGTCCCGTTCCCGAGAGTGCTCAGAAGCGTGTAGATCGCCTTGGTGATCGGATAGTGTTCCGCCTGCTGGGCGAGGATCAGACTGTCACTGACCTCCAGCATCGCGAAGGCGAAGGCAAGGATGCCGCCCGCCATGAGGTTCGCGCCGATCAATGGTATGGCCACCTTCCGCAGCATTCTTACCGGCGTGGCTCCAAGGGATGCCGCCGCCTCCTCCAAGGCCGGATTGCTCTGCTGGAGACCGGCCACGGCGGAGCGCAGAATGTATGGCATGCGCCGTATCGAATATGCGGCCACCAGCAGGAAGAACGGTGCCTCCCCCACGCCCACCAGAAAATGAAACGGCTTCCCTTCCTGTGAGAGCGCCAGATAGCCGAAAGCCATCACCAGTCCCGGCACCGCCAGTGGCAGCATCAGCATCGCATCCAGAAGGTTCCGCCCCTTCAGCTTCGATCGCACCACCACCCACGCCGCCGCCAGCCCGATCACCGCAGCCACCAGCGTGGCCGTGGAGGCATAGCCCAGGCTATTGCGGATCGACGGGACCACCAGACCATTCCCCAAGGCCTCCAGATAATGCCGCAGCGTAAGATGCTCTGGCAGCACCGAGCCATACCAAGACTCCGAAAGCGACAGCAACACCACTCCGCAATGCGGCAAGGAAGCGGCTAGAAACACGGCCAGAAACAGCAACGGACACGCCACCGCCTTCCACCCGCTGGCACGGGTCGTCGTGGATCGCCCTTTCGGTCGCGGAGCGGTCCCGAGCGGTGAACGCCCGAGCACCACCTTCGATCCCGCGAAGATCACCGCAGCCACCACCAGCAGGATCGTCGTCAACGCATAGGGGATCGGATTCTTATCCAGCCCCTTGATGCCATCGAAGATCTGCACCGGTGCAACCCGCCCGAAGTCGAATACCAGCGGCACCCCCAGTTCCGTGAAAGCCCAGATGAACACCACCGAGGCCCCTGCAAACACCCCCGGCATCGCCAGCGGTAGCGTGATCCGGAAGAAACGCCGCCACGGCGGGCAGCCCAGATTTTCCGCCGCCTGCTCCATCGCCGGATCGAGATTCGCCAACGCTGCGGCGATGTTCATGTAGAGCACCGGATAAAGGTGGAGAGCGTTCATCAGCACGATCCCGGCGAACCGCCCATGAGCCAGCCAATCGTGCGGCTTCGATGCATCCATCAGTCCGCAATGGATCAGCAGCGCATTGAACGCACCATCCACTCCCAGCATCTGCTTGAACCCCACGGCCCCCACGAAGGGCGGCAGGATCATCGGCACCAGCACCAGTGCGGCGAGCACACGCTTCCCGGTGAAGTCGTAGCGATGACCGACGAGGGCCATCGGGAATGCCACCAGCAAGGTGACGAAGGTGCTGGCCAGTCCCAGCAGCAGCGCGTTCCAAAGCCCTTCCCGATAGATGTCGTTCCGGAACACCGAACCGAAGTAGGCCAGTGTGAACGATCCATCCTTCGGGTGCGCGAAGGCCTGCCTCACCACCGTGCTCGCGGGGTAAAGGAAGAACACCGCGAACAACAGCACGGTGATGAGGGTGATACCGATGGCGGGTCCTCGTCTCATCTCAGCGGGTGGTGGTGTGCGAGGATTCCCGAGCGATGGCCCCGGCCTTCTTGAACTTCCCCCGGAAACGCGCGCCCAGAGTCGCGGCGAATTCCGCGGAGGTCAACGGATCGCCTCCATCGAGCACCGGATGCCCCTTGCCAAACTCCGCATAAGGAAACGCGGACACATCCAGGAAGACCTTCATCGCCTCGTCCGGGAAACCGGCTACCGCCATCTCCTTCCACGCCCGCTGCATTTCATCATGCGAGTCGATGCAGGCGATTCTCACGAACTGCCGCAGGGTATTGAATGCCTTGCCGGTCAACTCGCGATCATAGGTGAAGACTCCAGAATCCCGATAGGGATCGAGCTTCACGGTGGCGGTGCTCAGAAACTCCGGAGTATAAATATCGCCGCGGATCGGGATGCGGTTCAGCGCCCGCTCCACCGGACCACCGGGGCTGCCCGGTTTGGCAAACCAGAGCCGCTGGCCTTCCACCGACATGCAGAACTCCACGAACGCCTGGGCGATCTCCGGATGCGGCGCTCCTTTCAGCACACCCACCGGATCGGCGCTGTAGGTGGCCCCTCCTTCCGGTGCCCGCCACTTCGACCCGCGAGGAACCATCCGGTCTCAACATTTCATCATGATAGGACCAGCCGTAGAAATCGATGCAGGTGCCCAATGCCGCATCCCCCTGTCCCACATCGCGCGGGATCTTCGAGGCACTGTCGGTGAAGTAGCGCGCATTGGCGGACATCCGCAGGATCAGCTTCAAGCCATTGTCCCAGCCGATCGACGCCGCGCGATCCTTGGGGAGTGATGGATCTTTCAATGCCCGCTGCATCTGCTCCTGGACCAGCAGCTCGAACGACCGCGCCACCGATCCACTTTTCGTGGGATCCGCCAGCGCCACCGCACCCACCAACCGGGAATCTCCGAGATCATCCCAATGAACCGGAGCGGGCACTTTCAAGCGAGCCAGCACATCCGGGTTCCACGCGATGCCGAACTGCGAAAGGCAGGCCCCCACCCAGGTGTGATCCGCAGGAAAATAGCTCTCGCCCGTCCATGTCGGTGGCACCGCCTTCCCTTCTCCGAACCACTCCGGATGATGGGTGAAAACCTCCAAGGGCACCAGCCTCCCCTCCTTGGCTTGACGGGAAAAATCCGGCTGCCCGCCACCGAACAAAACGTCCACGCCGATTCCTTCCCGGCCGGTTTCCTTCGCGGCCTTGTAGCCCGCGTCCAGCACCATCGCGATCTCGGAGGTGCCACCCGGATTACGCCAGTCCACGTAGATCGTCCGACCCGTGCGAGCTTTCCACCAAGCCGTAAAGGCCCGCCCGAATTCACGGCGGATCGTTTCATTGTGCGGCGTGAGAATCGAGACCCGGTCGTCGGCGTGCTCCGGTGAGACCGGCCGCGTATCCCGCCGCATCGCCAGTGGCAACGCGACGATCAGCGCCAGCAGTCCAAGGATGATTCCGATTCGTTTCATCGTCCCGGATCAGGATTTTAAAACCACCACATCCTCCGGGCGGGCATGCAAAAGCACCTCCGCACCGCCCGGTTCCCGGATCACATGGGGATTCAGCTCCACCACCTGCTGGCGACCCACCGGCGTCTCCACCCAGATTGAACCCGCTGGCCCAGAGAGTGCACTCGGAGATTTGCCCGCGGACCAGATTCGCTTCCCCCACATCCAGCCGCCAGGCCTCCGGTCGCACGGACACGGTGACCGTGTCCCCCACCTGCGGCCTCCACGCCGGATCACCCACTCTTCCCACCAGAGCCCCCGCCGTGGTCTTCACCTCCACCTGCTCGGACACGCTCCCAGCCACCGTGCCGCTAATCAAATTCGTCTCACCGATGAATGCCGCCACATGGGCGGTGCGCGGCTGGCGATAGACCTCCCCCGGCGAGCCAAGCTGCTCGATCCGGCCCTTGTCCATCACCGCCATCCGGTCGGCCATCGCCAGCGCCTCCTCCTGATCGTGGGTCACATAGACCGCCGTCAGGCCGTTTTCCTTCACGATCCGCCGGATCTCGCGCCGCATCTCCACCCGGAGCTGGGCATCGAGGTTGGAAAGCGGTTCATCGAGCAACAGGCACTTCGGCTTCACCACCAGCGCCCGCGCCAGTGACACCCGCTGCTGCTGGCCACCGGAAAGCTGGTCGATCGAGCGCTCTCCGTATCCGGCCAGCCTCACCATCTCCAAAGCCTCCCCCACCCTGCGGCGGATCTCCGGCCGGGGGATGTGCCGCTCCTCCAATCCGAAGGCGATGTTACGCTCCACCGTCAGGTGCGGCCACAGCGCATAACTCTGGAATACCATCGCCGCCTCGCGCTTGTGCGCCGGGAGGTCGGTCACATCGCGGTCGCCGAAGCGGATCACACCGGAAGTCGGCGTTTCCAGTCCGGCGATGCAACGCAGAAGCGTCGTTTTTCCACAGCCCGAAGCCCCGAGCAGGAAAAACAATTCGCCCGGTTCGATGGTCACGCTGACCCCGTCCAGGGCGGTCACGTTTCCGAACTGTTTGACGACCGATTCAGCGCGAATGGATTCCATGGGTGGCGGGATCATGCTCCTAGTGTGGAGGAGACTATCAAGCAGGAAGGCCGCCAATCGAGGCTCGGATTATTTTCAAAGATTCTCTTGCAAACCTCTGGCCGGCACCATAAATCCGCCGCGCGGCAAACAAGCCGCACGACACTCTGCTCGGGTGGCGGAATTGGTAGACGCGCTAGACTAAGGATCTAGTAGGGTAACCTGTGGGGGTTCGAGTCCCCCCTCGAGCACTTCTTCTTCATGGAGAAGGATATACGCAGCCGAACAGGCTGCGTTTTTTGTGCCCGCATTTTAAGACGGTGCATGAATGGTGCACTGATTTTTCGGGAAGCCCGGGACGTTCCGAAAAAAGTGGTTCGATTCGACGTGTTCGCGGTCATGTGAAATTTGATTCTTCGCATGAAAGCTGCGAAGAATCCGTCCCCCAAATACGTCAGAGCCCAACGCGTAGCCCAGCTCTAGGGCGACGGTCGCCCGGATTGATCCGAAGAGGCAGGGACGCTCTCGCCGGCTGCCTGTGTCATCACCTTTCGAGCTTGGCGTTGCTGCCGGGTCTGGATTTCTTGCAATGTGGCCGGGAACATATGTTCCCGGCCACTTGTCTATTGCTTTACCCAAGAAACTCGTTGGAGCTTCCTAACAGCTCGTTAAAACTGATGATTTGATCCCGAGGGATACCGGACTTCAGCGGCAGTTCGCTGTAGCGCTCAATCTAGGCGCCAACTACGTGCGAGTCGGGAGACTGTTCTTCCATGCCAAAGAAATCCCGATCAGACTCAGGCCAACTTGGGAAAATGAATAGTCCCCAAAGGGGGGACATCCCATGACTTGCCGGGCTTTGGCGAGCATCAGTTTCTTTGAGTCCGGCCGGATTGTCAGAGTCCGCCTGTCCGGCTGTCACCGTATTGGGGACTATCCTTTACCCATTACGGAAATAGGATTCGCAGCCTTCAATCACGTTTCGCTCACGACAGCCGTTCCCTCGAGTCGCAAACCCGCAAACCATGACGCCTGCTCCCGCCAGATCCAACAATCACTTCGCCTTCATGGCGGTCTCCGCACTGTTCTTCATGTGGGGCTTCATTTCCTGCATGAACGACCTGTTGATCCCCAAGTTCAAGGCGGATTTCAACCTCACCCAGTTTCAGGCGAACCTCGTGCAATTCGCGTTCTTCGGAGCCTATTTCGTGGTCTCAAGCGCCTACTTTCTGATCTCCGCGTCGAAAGGAGATCCAATCAACAAAATCGGTTACAAAAACGGCTTGGTCCTCGGCTTGGTGATCTCAGGCATCGGGTGCTTGTTGTTCTACCCTGCTGCGGAAACCAAATTGTATCCGCTTTTCCTAGGCGCGTTGATTGTCCTCGGCTCGGGTATCACACTCATTCAAATCGCCGCGAATCCTTATGTGACCATCCTTGGCCCTGAGGAAACCGGCCCGTCGCGGCTGAATCTCTCCCAAGGCCTGAACTCGCTCGGTTACGTGATCACGCCACTGATCGGCGGCATCCTGTTATTCGGCTCCAAAGAGATCTATACCAGCAGCGGTGGCGTGGACGCGGTGAAGGTTCCTTATATCGGCTTGGGCGTGGCATTCCTGCTGCTCGCCGGTATTTTCAAAGCCATCTCGCTGCCGGTCTTCAAACAGGAAGGCAAAGTCGAGGCCGGAGTGAAGGTCTTCCGTCACAAGCATTTCATCTGGGGCTGCCTTGCGATTTTCTTCTATGTCGGCAGTGAGGTCACGGTCGGCAGTATCCTGATCAATTACCTCAAGGATCCCAGTGTGATGGGCATGTCCGAGGATACCTCGGCGAAGTTTCTCTCCTTTTACTGGGGTGGCACCATGATCGGCCGCCTGATGGGCGCGATCTCGCTCAGCAACATCCGGCAGTCCCGGAAGTATCCCTTCATGGCGTTGGCTGCGATCGGAGCCACGGCTGTGATTCTTGCCAACGCCACCTTCAAGGAAAACCTGACCCACGGGCACTACATCGATCCAAAGACGATCCTGCCGTACCTCGGCGTGGTGGTGATGAGCTTCGTGTTCTTCGTGCTGGGCCGTTCCAACCCCGGGAAAATGGTGGGGCTCTTCGCTCTCGTGGCGGTGGGGCTCACCTGCTTCTCGATGAGCACCAAGGGTGAATTCGCGCTGTGGTCCATCATCGGCATCGGCCTCTTCAACTCGATCATGTGGTCCAATATTTTCAGTCTTTCCATCCGTGGCCTCGGCAAGGACACCAGCCAAGGCAGCTCGCTGCTCGTCATGATGATTGTCGGCGGAGCTATCATGCCGCTGATCCAGGGCTCGTTGATGGACAACTACGGTGTCCGGACCTCCCTTGGCATCGTTCTCGTCGGCTACCTCTATCTCGCCTACTTCGGATTCTTCGGCGCTCGCGCGGACGAGTATGCTCCCGCCGCGGAAGCCCAGGTCAGCGGCGGCCATTGATCGTTCCCACGACCATCGCCATGACGACGAATCCCGTGAATGATTCCCGCATCGTGATGACGCTCGATGCGGGCGGCACGAGCTTCAAATTCTCCGCGATCCGCGGAAACAAGGCGATCACCCAACCGTTCGCAGTCCCATCGAACGGCGACCATCTCGACACTTGCCTCGCGACTTTGGTGAGCGGATTCGAGCGTGTCCGGGAATCGATACCGGAAGCACCGGTCGCCATCAGTTTCGCATTTCCCGGCCCGGCGGACTACTCACGCGGGATCATCGGAGATCTGGGGAACCTCCCATGCTTCCGTGGAGGCATCGCACTTGGTCCAATGTTGGAGGCGAAGTTCGGCATCCCCACATTCATCAACAACGACGGGGATCTCTTCGTTTACGGTGAAGCCATCGCCGGGTTCCTGCCACAGATCAATTCCCTGCTCGAAAAGGCAGGCAGCCCGAAACGCTACAAGAACCTCTTCGGCGTCACACTCGGCACCGGATTCGGCGGAGGGATCGTGCGCGACGGCGAGCTCTTCCGCGGCGACAACATCTGCGCAGGCGAAGTCTGGCTGATGCGCAGCAAACTGCATCCGGAGACCAATGCGGAAGAAGGAGCCTGCATCCGTGCAGTGCGCCGGGCCTATGGCGAACTCGCGGGAATTTCCTTCGATCTAACTCCCGACCCGAAAACCATCTTCGACATCGGAAGCGGCAAGGCAGATGGAAACCAACCCGCTGCGGTTGAAGCATTCCGGCGTCTGGGCGAATCCGTGGGAGATTCGATGGCCATCGCGCTAACCCTGCTGGACGGATTGGCCGTGGTAGGCGGTGGCGTTTCCGGAGCTTGGCCGTTGTTCCTTCCCGCAATCGTCGATGAATTGAACGGCAGCTACACCAGTCCCAATGGCGAAAAATTCCGACGGCTCGCTCAATCCGCCTTCAATCTCGAAGATCCGGCGCAGCTCGAAACGTTCCTGCAGGGCAACAGCCGGGAAATCACCGTTCCCCGTAGCACCCACAAGCTGGCATACGATTCGATGCCTCGGGTCGGGATCGGCATGTCGCGCCTCGGCACCAGCGAGGCGGTGGCGATTGGGGCGTATGCTTATGCTCTGTCGCAGCTGAGTTGATCCCCCGCACTCTCCATCCTCCTTTCAATCCCATCAACGTATCCCCTGATTCCCGTGGCACCGATCACTTTCACCCCTCTCTACATGGATCGCGTCTGGGGTGGACGCGAACTGGAACGCGTCTATGGCCGCCACCTGCCGGATGCCAACACCCCGATCGGAGAGGCCTGGGAAATCGTCGACCGCGATCCGGAGCAATCCGTGGTGAACTCCGGTCCCTACGCCGGAAAATCCCTTCACGAACTTTGGACTCATCATCGTGAGAAAATCTTCGGCGAAGACCTTCCGGACTCGGAGCGGTTTCCGATCCTGATCAAAATCCTCGATGCCCGGGACGATCTCTCGATCCAGGTCCATCCACCCATCGACAAGGCGAACGAACTCGGCGGCGAACCGAAGACCGAAATGTGGTTCATCGCAAATGCCGATCCTGATGCGAAGCTCTATGTCGGACTGAAAAACGGCATGACCCGCGCAGCCTTCGAAGCCGCCATCGCCAGCGGAACCGTCGCCGAAGCCGTCCACGCCATCGTCCCACAGGCAGGGCAATCCATCTTCATTGCCTCCGGGCGGTTGCACGCGATCGGCGCGGGCTTGCTGATCCACGAGATCCAGCAGAACTCGGACACCACCTACCGGGTCTTCGATTGGAACCGCGTGGGCTTGGACGGAAAGCCCCGTACGCTGCATGTGCAGCAATCGCTGGCGAGCATCGACTTCAGAGACTTCGAACCCGACATGGACGTGCCGCGAGGCGAGCAACTGGCGGAGTGCCCGTATTTCCGCACCTCCCGCCGGGGCCTGGCGGATGGCGCTCTGCTGGCCAATCCGGACTCCGCTCGCTTCACGATCGTGGGCGTGGGTGGACGGCGCGCTCGTGAGTTCGGACAACCGCCGATTCGTGAAGGGCGACTATATGCTCCAGCCCAAGGGTGCGAGTCCTCTCGTGGCCGAAGGCGAAACGGTGGCCCTTCAGATCGAGATGCCAGGTTGAAAAAATTGGCTTCAGCCAGAAGCGACATCCGGGAGTCGAAATCCGAATCGAAGCTTGTATGGGTCAGTAAAATCCACCCGCAAACGTCAGTTGGCGCTTGAGGCCAAATCCCAAAACGCCGAGATTGGTCCTCAATTTTGTCAGAACCGGGTCCGATCCCAGCTTCAATCCACCTTCGTGAAACTATTGCCACCCACCTTCGCGTGTTTCATGGTAGGCGTTCTTCTCGCTCATGGGATTGAGCAGCCGACTTCGATAGAACTGTTCCCCGATCACTCGACGACGGCGCGTCAAGGTCCTGATGTCACGGTATCTCATGACACCTCGACCCTCCGGTTTTTCGTAAAGCCGCAATCGCTTTGCGTCCGATACAAACTGGAGGGGGTGGATGCGGACTGGCGGCAAGGAAGCGACGAAATGTTTTTCATCGTTCGTTTCCTCACCAAAGAAGGCGATCCAATTTCACAAGAGGCCTTTTTGGCAAAGGGCATGAGCCGTGGATGGAAAGGCTCCGTCGAACGATCCGAATTCACTCCGAGGCGGGAAATCCTCAAGGTACCTGCAGGCGCGGAATCCATTTCCGTGGTGATGTCGTCCGCCGGCCCTGCGACCACGGTGGGAATTTTCGCCATTTCTGGAATCACGATTTCGTCGATTACCGATGGCCCTGAAATGCCCGTCACCTATCTGAACGACAGCCGTCTCCCTGATTCAGACTCCTTTATTTGGAACAAATCAGGAACCCATCCCTCGATGGCTTCCACCCTTGCGATGAAAAATCGCGGTGCCGGATCCGCGGCGTTGGTCATCGTGGACGACGATATCAAGGCTCACGCCGACTGGGTCACCATCCTTCCCAACCCGCCCAAGATCGTTCAGGGAGATTCCTTGGAGTTGAAATGGAACGAAGCCTATTGCACGGGGGTGGGTGGTCCCTTTTCTGCGACCTATGATCGCCTCCCCCCGGGCTCCTATCGCTTCGTCGTCGAGAACCGATCGATCGCGGGAGAGCCTTTGAATTCCGGTGCGACGATGACCATCGTGGTCCCCCTTCCCTTCTGGAAAAACGTCTGGTTCTGGGCGGTATCGGCGGCAGTCCTGGCAATCCTCTCGACGCTTTACGGGCGGCGCTTGATCAGGAGGCGAATCAACCGTCATCTCCGGCACTCCCAACTGATCGCCGACGAGCGGCTCCGTATCGCCCGGGATCTCCACGACGATCTCGGTACCCGGCTCTCCCACATCTCCCTCCTGGGCGCCTACGCGGAAAGCAACATCGCCGATGTGGAGGCCAGGGCAACTTTCGGCCAGATCACCGCCATGTCCCGCGAGCTCATCAGTGCGCTCTCCGAAACGGTGTGGATGCTCAATCCGAAAAACAACCAGCTCGAAGCCCTCGTGGACTTTCTCTGCCGGTTGGTCAGCGAGCTTTGCAGACTTTCTGCCATCCGCTGCCGAATCGACGCCATGTCCGTGACCGAAAACTTCACGATCAGCCATGAGTTCCGCCATAATGTCAGCTTGGCGGTGAAAGAGATCGTCAATAATGCGCTGAAGCACTCGTTCGCCACTGAGATCAAGATGTCGATCCAGTTTGAGAACAACCAATTGAAGATCACCGTTACTGACAACGGTGTCGGAATCACCCGGGAGCCGAACAAAACCGGTCTCGGACTGGAAAGCCTCACCCAGCGAATGGCCTCCATCAAGGGAAAGTGCATCATTGACCCGCATGAAAAAGAGGGACTGAAAATCACTCTGGAAGCGCCTATTTCCTGAAATCACCCATAAACTGAGATCAACGACAATTCGTCTCAATAAGACCGTCATTGTAGTCGAGGGATGACATCTGCCTTAAACGGCGTTTAACAGAATCCTGGATGACCGGAGGACTCCACTGGCATTTATTCGGCATCTCATTCCTAGCTGCCAACCGGCGCACGCCGATGGACGGGTCGATCTCGAGGGTGCCACACGGAGACCGTCACCACAGCCCGGACTGCGCGGCTGTCCCCGGTTTGGGGACTACTCATTTTCGCAATTTTTCCCAATACTTCTCAAAAAGACGGCAAGAGGAAGGATATCGAACAACGACCGGAGCGCCGTTCACGACTTCCGGAGGGTCTGGCAATGTCCCGAACCACGTGATGCATCATAAGTCCGACCGCCTCGTGAAATTTTCGAAATCCATCCGCGTCAAGAACTGCAATTCCCGCTATGTCTTCGCCCTCCGCGCCGGGGTGCAACCCGCCCGCCAATTCATGACGTTTGTCGAAGCAGGTAGCTGCACGCTGCTTCTCCAGCCAGGTGATAGCCTCGTCAGATTGTTCCCCGAACAGGTGAAAAGCTATCGCAAGCCCCTAGGGGAGATTGTGACCATGAAGATTCCGGAGCCAACCGTCTTCGACGGGATCGAACCGCTCGACACGGCATGGTTTGAAATGGGAGACCGCAATTTGCCTCAGGCATGCGGCGGCACCTACGTAGGTGGACCGCACGCGGCCCGGAGTCGCGACGCTCGCGCAAGAATGCAAGCACCACCCCGACATCCCGCCGGGAAAATTCTTCAATACTGCGGGCTCCCTCATCATCCAGCTTCACCTCGGCAGAGACCTAGTCCCCGCGAGCGAAATGCCCCTCGCGGTCAAAGATCGCGATCTCATCGCTGGCCGACTGTTGAGGAATATGATCGAAACGGTTGTAGCCAAATAGCATTGCTTCGTTTCAACCCCATTTAGACGGATGAACTTCTTCGCTCAGGCAGTTGGCATCGATCCTGCTCAGGTAGTTGATTCCGAATTCCAAGTCCCGTTGTTGACCACGAATGCCGGCTAGAGCCGGATTCGGCCTTAACCCTCAACCGAATGATGCTTCCTCCCAGGCTATGCATCACCGTTCAACAACAAAAATAGATCTGCAGATCGCCATGGAACCCTCTACAGTCACCCTATGATTCCCTCCAAAAAAAACGTGGTGGTGGTGGAGGATGACATCCGTCTCCGACAGCACTTGATCAAGATCCTCGACAGTCCGGGGGACATCACCTGCCTGTGTGCGGTTTCCTCGGCGGAAGAGGCGTTGGAGAAAATCCCTGCCTACCGGCCGGACGTCGTCCTGATGGACATCAACCTGCCAGGAATCTCCGGGATCGACTGCATCCGTGATCTGAAAAAGAAAATGCCCCGCTTGGAGGTCGTCATGCTCACCGCTTACGAAGAGGAGGACAACATTTTCCGGGCGCTGAAGGAAGGCGCCAGCGGCTACCTTCTCAAATCCAGCACGCCGGAGGACATCTACAACGCGATTCGGGACGTCTACTCGGGAGGCGCTCCCTTTTCCAGCCACATTGCACGTAAAGTGGCGCAGTACTTCCACGCGGAAAGGACCATCGAAGACGAGAATGAGAAGCTGACGGCACGGGAGAAGGATGTCCTCAAGCTCCTGGCTTCCGGTTACATCTATAAGGAGGTAGCCGATCAACTGGACATCTCGTTGGAAACCGTCCGGACCTACGTGAAACGGATCTGCCTCAAGCTGCATGTCCGCAGCAAAGTCGAGGCCATCATCAAATACCGGGCCTGACGAGGCCACCCTGGGCCTCACGGCGGATGGCCGGTGGATATCGACGCGCATTTCGGTTGAATGCGCGAGCGCGCCCTTGGACGGGGCCGCCCCCTTGTCCCCCTTTGGGGACTGGTTCTTCCCCCGCTTTGGGCAAGTGTAAGGTCTACCCAAGGGGTGAGAAATCCCCGGTTTTGTCGTGCGAACCGTTCCCCGCGCCAGCAGAACGCAACGATAACCCGGCGACGCCCAACTTGCCAACCAACCATCCTGCCGATATGCCCACCCTCCTTGGTCCCCTTCGACTTCGTCCTCAGTCCGGCGCGGGAATTCCCGGCCGTCATCGGAAGAACCGGGGATTCGCGTTGGTGATCACTCTTGCGCTGATGGTCCTGCTGATGTTCCTAATGGTCGGGCTCCTCGGTCTCTCCTCCATTTCCCTGCGAAGCACCAGCCGCCAGATGGCGATGGCCGAGGCGAAGGCGAACGCCCGAATGGCTCTTATCATCGCCATCGGCGAGCTTCAGAAAGAACTTGGTCCCGACCAGCGAATCAGCGCGGGGGGCGGACAGCAACTCGAAGCATCCAACGTCTCCGGCCGCAAACATTGGGTGGGGGTCTACGATTCGTGGCCGGCCACGGCCGACCTGCGCCCCCTGCCGACCTTCCGGAAATGGTTGGTTTCGGGCGATGACGCGGTGACTCTCGCGGCGAATGCTCCCAAAACCGGGGACAAACTCGCCGCCTCCACCGTGTCACTGGTGAAAGCCACATCCACAAGCGGTCCGGTGGACGCCGGGATGATCCAGGTTCCAGAAGGTGGCTACAGCTGGTGGGTTTCCGACAACAACATGAAGGCGAAGTTCGGAAACGCCCTCACCCCACCCGCCAATGCCATCGAGGCGGTTGCCCGGCTGCAGGCGGCGCCACGAGCGGCTCATGAGCTTTTACTCGGGACAGCCATTCCGATCACAGACCCGAGCCTCAACCGGCTGATTTCCCTGAGCACGGTGGACATTCTGGCAAAACCGCCCGAATCGATTTTCCACGACGCCACCACCATCGCGAATGGACTGGTGACCAATGTCCGCGCAGGGGGATTCCGAAAGGACCTCAGCTTCCTGCTGGAAAAACCTTACTCGGAAGCAATCAAAGATCCGCTCTACAAGGCCGGCTCCACGAATGGCATGCATTTCGGGGAGTTGTGGGCGGATCACAATCTCTGGGGAGAACTCAAGACCACGGGCCTGCCACCCATGCCGACGGCGGCAGTCTTGCGGGCGATGCTCCCTACTCGAGCGGTCCCGGCAATCTCGCTGCTGCTTTCAACGATCCCTTCCGCAAGTATCATCAACTTACCCGATCCAGCATACCATCGTCTATTCATTGATGAGCCGCCCCAAGCCCGGCAGCACCACCAATGAGTATGAATCTTGCTCGTAGTGGACCCGATCTTCAATCTGGAACCCTTTCAATGTCCCCGTCTATCTTCCAACCAGCGCCTACTCGTCCTTCCAGACCTGGGCCGTCCCCTATCGCCTGACCCTGCAGATTCAAAGATCTGCCGGAGCCACCGTCAATTGAGCACTTGCGTCCCCCAGATCTCGGGAACAAGTTTCAACAAGGCCAGGGTCGGACAGGCGCAAAATCTCGTGCTTCGACCGGGCGAGGTCCAGGTCCTCTCCAGTCCTACCAAAACAAACTGATTCCGGGTGGCTCCATTGACGCGAAACTCGGTTGGAACTTCGAGTGGGTTCGAATTCAGCCTGACCGTCCCGAAGAAAGACAGCACGGGTGTGGTGACGGATCCCAATTCCCTCATGCTCCCGTCATCAAAGGTGACGATCGCCTTACATTCTCCCTGACTCCGCGCCGAAAGGGACAAAGCCATGGTCTGGGAATCACCCACGCCCGCCAATACATCGGCGATGAAGGGCCATACGCCGCCGGTAACTTCTCGGTCGATTGGACGACGGTTGAGACAGGCACGCGGAATGGAGAATTGCCGGCCGATGCATTCCCCCATGTCTTCCGCCAGATCTCGCCGGATCCGAGCTATTCGAAGACGGTTTCGGATATGGCGGTAGCCGCCGGGACGAACGGAGCCACAAAAAATGGCCGCTCTCTCGTTTTCAGCATGGGCTTTCGGACTGAAGACGATACCTACTATTCCGATATTGCCAGTCTCCCCGTCCCCGGCACCGCTGCAGTATGGGGTAAGTCAATTCTGCATATCAATCCCAAATAGTTCACTTATGATCTGGGAGATAACCAAATGGACTCGCAGAAACGGCCATGCAGATGGACTTCGCAAGCTCACCAGCCTCAACAATGTGATCGACACCGGGAACGGGGCTGGGCTCTCGGAGCATCCTACACGGCTGGCTCGGGCAATTCCTACGTGATCACCCAGTCCGTACCCAAGGCCCCGATTTCTCCCTCGGAGCTCCAGAACTCCTTGGCTGACGGCCTTCCCGAAAATGCCACGATCACCACCAATGATTCCAACCTTTCAGGATCTGGTGACCATGATCTCCACGCGATTTCCAATTCGTTCGCACCATCCATCATGGACTCAGGCAGCACGGCCGTGACGAAAGGGACCGGAAAATATATACGTGATCTCGCAGATCATTCCTTCTTGGCCAACCGGGCATTGTGGGACGACTACTTCTATTCCTCGATCTCACCCCAATCCACCACGGCACATAAGAATCCGACAGCCGCCTATGGAGGGCACAAAAAGTCGGCTTGCGCAGTTTCTAGGACTCGGCGGCTATCCATCCGCACCTCTCCCCAACGCACGGTTAGAAGCCCTGGTCTGCCGATCCGCAGAGCGCCGTGAACGAGATTTTCCAAAACAGCATTCCCAGACCGGACGCCGCCGATCGAACCGCGGCTCATCTCGGTGGAAGGGGCATTCAATGTGAACTCGACCTCGGTGGATGCGTGGAAGTCCATGCTCACTGCCCTCAAAGGTTCGACGATGCCCAGTATTGGAACCCACCGCCTCGTCGAGCAATCCGACCCTGACGGCAGCCCCTGGAACGCCGGTCGCAGGAGCACTGATCGCCGGTGGAGGTCCGATTGGTGATTCCGATATCAGAAGCAGCTCCGATCCACAGCAATGGCTCGGATTCCGGACATTGACGGACACACAGATCGACGAGCTCGCGAAGGCCATCGTCAAGCAAGTGAGGCTCCGGATTCGTGCGCCTCCTCTCCGACTTTATCAACAGGCGTCCCGGGAGCAATAAGGAGCTGGCGCTCTAGGGGTCCCCTGCAAAGCGCACTCGACGACCATGATGTCAGCATCAACGCACCCTATCGCACTGGCAGTCGCGCTCTCGACATTTCCGATGCCACCGCCCAAGGATTCGAATTCCCTGAGGCGGAAGCCGGAGCGAAATCGGCCGGGGCGCCCGGCTATGTGAAACAAGGAGACCTGCTGACACCCCTGGGTCCGCTCATCACGGTCCGCGGCGATACCTTCACCATCCGGACCTATGGGGAAGTCCGCGGCAAAACCAATGAAATCGTCGCGAAGGTCTACTGTGAGGCCGTGGTGCAGCGGATTCCCGATTATATCGATCCCGCCGATGCGCCGCCCCTCGCCAATCCAACATCCCTCGTCAACAAGACCTTCGGCAGAAGATTCGAAGTGATCTCTTTCCGCTACCTCAATCGTGAGGAAGTCTAGTTCACTCCTCCTCCGGCCAAACTCAATGTCGCCATGTCATTTCATCGAACAATCATCAGTCTCGTCCTAGGGACGCTCTTCATCGGGATCGGCGCAGCTGCCGAACCCCAATCGAAGGCCTCGCCCGAAATGTCCGCCAAGGAAAGGGGCCCCATGGTGAGAGCCCTGCTGCTCGTCCCCGGAAGTCCCAATATCGAACTGGTCACGATCGCAGAGGAAAAGGTTTCTCCTCCGTTTTCGATCGGGGCATCGGGCTTAAGCGGGAACATTTTCCCGGGAACTCGGACATTCAATCTGGCCGTCAAGATGCCATCCGCGGATTCCGGCTTCAAAAAGGTTGCCTCGGTGGTTCTGCCCGAGACAGGAAGCAATTTCCTTCTACTTCTCGAACCGCAGGATGACAAGTCGCTCATCCCCCACGTGATTCCCTGACAGCTCGCAGAGGTTCGGAGACCCATTCCACGCTATCTTCAACGCGTCCAGTTCCGAATTGGCGCCATTTTCGGAACGCAGAGAGTCTGATGCTCGTCGCGTAGAGATAGTCTCCGCACCACCAGCCCAAGACGACGTGCCATTCTACCAGACCGAACTCTACCATCGGGATAACGAGAAATTCAAATTGTTCGCGAGCTCGCGATGGCTCCATCGCAACGACGGTAGAAACTACGTCTTCATCTATCAGATCAAAAGCACCGGCCAATTCGGCTACCAGACATTCCAGCCAGCATTCCGCGGGAGCGACCGCGGGATTGGACGCGTCCAGGATTCAATCCCCGCCTACGCCATGATCTCCTTGCTGGCGGTTCCCGTCGCTCTATGTATCGCGCGGCGATGACGCTTCCCACGATGCGGCAAGTAGATTTCATCGTGGTCGGCCACTGAGAAAGACGAGCCCTTCTCCTGCCGCCGAGACGAGGTCGGGAATTATTTGCCCGTAAAGCGGGAGACCGGATCCGATTTCTGATCAACCTCAGCCCCGGCTCGGAAACGATCATCCTATTCTGGAAAAATCCAAACTAGCAGAACTCATCCGCAGCATGATCCCAACCTACCCGTCAACCGTCCGCCACATTGCCCACTCGGGGCCGTTATTCTCTCCCTCGTCCTTCCCGCCCATGCCGAAACCGCACGGGCAGATGACAGCCGGGTTCTCATTCAGAGCGGCCAGAAAGTCGCGTTTCTCGGCGACTCCATCACCGGGCGGCTGGAGTTCTCCCGGTGGTTACGTGCGGTCTTGGCGGTTCACGGTCCTGGCCGAGGAAGCAGATCCACCGTCACGCCCATCTGCCGCAGGGACAGTCCAACGAGATGTCGTCCATCCGCAAGGACGGGGCCCCTCAAGACAATCCGGGACTGGCTGTTCCTCAGCTGCGGTGTGAACGATGTCTGGCATGGGCGCAACGGCGTGCCCCTCAACGGCGCAGCAAAGCGACATCACGAACATCGTGGACCGAGCCAAGCGCAGTCGATGAACGTCATCATTCTAACGGCGACCCCGATCGGCGAGGATGACAATGACAACAACCACAAACTGGCGGCATACAATGATTTCCTCCGCGAACTGGCAAGCCAGCGCAAGCTACCCCTCGCCGATCTCAATGCGTCTTTCCAAGCGGTCTCTAAACCGCTGGCTCCCACCAGCTCCTCGCGGATACTGACCGTCGATGGCGTGCACATGAATCCTGAAGGCAACGTCATCATGGCCAAAGGATGCCTCCGCGCCGTTGGCGTTTCCATTGAAAGGATCAAAGGCATCTAGAACCAATGGACGGACGACCGAACATTGCAGCTCTCAGTGTCCAACCGTTCGATCCGCGTCCGGACTTCAATGTCTCCCTCCGCCAATACCGCGGAATGAGCAAGGTGGCAGAAAAGCAGGGAACGGAATTGGGACGCTCGTCCGTTCGCTCTGGCTCCGCGCCCTGGCAGACACGGTCGGACTTCATCAGCGCGACAAGGGACCCAATGCCGAGGAGGTGAAAAAAGGCTCACCGCGAGTTCAGCAAAGATCGTGCATTTGTCGGAAGACGAACCGCGATCCCTCAACGACTTCACCCGCTGCGCCGGTACTACTGGTGCGCAGGGTATAGAAGATGCCGTCGGGCAGCGCGGCCGAAGCTCACTTTTCAGACGCTACGGAAATTCAAAGGTCCCCTTGGACTAAGACGACTTCCTCGCCTCCATGAACTTGACGACGGCCTGGGTGCGGCTGTGGACGCCGAGCTTCGTGTAGAGGCATTCCACGTGACGGGTGGACGGTCGAGAAACTGAGGGAAAGCGCCTGGGCCACCTCCTTGTAGGTAAGACCTTGGGCGAGAAGCTCCAGAACTTCGAGCTGGCGCTGGCTCAGACGATCAGTGTTGGAGAAAGAGTTGCTTTGGATTTAGGCACGTCGATCGTGCGGGAGACGGGAAGAGGTCCGATGGGAATGGCGCCCTCCCAGGCCTCTTGCACCGCGGATGCCAAGGCCTCGGCCGCACGGGAGCGAAGCACCCGGCCTTTTCCTTCCGTCGCGAGCGCCTTGGTGAGAGCCTCAAGGTCGAGGGGGATGGGAAGCATCACGAGACGAGCGGGCTGTAGGCCAGCCGTCCCGTTTGTAGCCGGGAGGCTCACGGCCATCACGATGGCCTGTGGCTCCGCGCCTTGGCCGAGTTCCAGGATTTCCGAATACATGGCAGGAAAAGGGTTTGGTGAAGGCTTGTGCGCCAGCCTTGTCGACTGGGTCGGAAGGCGGCGCACGGTAGCCTTCAAAGCGTCAACGGGATTTCCCTGTCTCAAAGGACCCCGGATCAAGCGCCTTGTCGGAAGGAGGCAGATTGGTCTTCGGCAGTGCCGATCTCCTTGTTAGGAAATAGTGTCTGACATCTCGACATCAATCTTCAATCCAGCCAGCACGGCGTCGTGGGTGAACCAAAGCGCATTGCTCG
>JASGJM010000027.1:0-224659 GCA_049840755.1 Luteolibacter sp.
AAGGTTAATAGGGAAACACGATAGAATCCGAACAGCACCTAAGAAGGCCGGACAGACGGAGCGCGATACTCTGGCGGCCGAAAACCAAGCTCTCAGGGCCACCCTTCAGCAGCTCGATCCACTTCGTGAAAGGGCGGAAAAAGCCGAGCAGGAAACCGCTCAAGTCCGGCAGCAACTCGCCGCATTGCAGAAGAAAGGCGCTGAAGCGTCCGGGCAGGTGCCCGAAAGCTGCCGCCGCTCCGGTGGCTGCGGCCCAATCTGTTGGAACTACCGATTCCACTCCTCTCCCGGCTCTGGCGGCCTCCGGTATGCCCGGTAGCTCGGTTGACAAGACTTTGGCCAACCGCTTGCTGGCCTCCGTAGTAATCATCAAAGGGGATCAATCCGAGGGCAGTGGTTTCTTCGCCCGCCAAGGAGGAAAGACCTATACTCTACACGGCAGCCCATGTTCTGAGTGGGAACTCGAAACTCGACGTCCGCACGACCGATGGTCGCGTTTTTACGAAGTTCGGAGCGTTCGAGGTAGCGGAGGCGGCGGACATGGTCCGCTTCACCATGTTGGAGGAGCCACCATCCGCTCCGCCGGAAGTAGCAACTGAAGGAACGAAGGTCGGCCATCCGGTCTTTGCCATTGGCAACAGCGGCGGTGGAGGAGTGCTCGCCATTGCCTGGATGGCACGGTCACCGGCGTAGGCCCGGATCAGATAGAAACCAGCGCGGCCGTGATCCAGGGGAACGGCGGCGGACCACTCTTCACCGCTCCGGAAGGGAATGCGCTGGGGATCATCACCCACCTCATCGCCGCACGCACCGATGTCTGGGCTGCGGCCGCGCCCTTCGCGGATGTCCGCCGCTTTGCCGCACGTCTTGATGGAAATGTACGCTGGCGTGTGGTGCCGGTGGCGACATTCCTGGATGAACGCCGCCGCATCGAGGAGGTCAACAATAGTACCCGCTTGCTACTGGCACTTTCCACGCTCCAGCCGACCACGTCCGGGCTGCGCGCAAGCCAGCAGTCGGGGAAGATCGATGCGTTGGCCATTCTCCAGCAGAATCGTGAACGTCCGTCCGTGAAAGCACTGCTTGAGATGAACTCCGCACTATCCTCCAACCGGATGCGGCAATCGGAACGCGACCTGATCAAAAAGTTCAATGGGTTCTACGAAGCCATTCTGTCCGAGTCCCGCCGCCTGACGGCTACCTTTGATCCGGAACGTTTCGGTCCCTATCACCGTGACCTTGCCCGTCAATCCAACGAATGGAGCAAGGCCGCACAGGGGCTTATCGCGGATACGATCGAAGAGCTCAACAAGTAGTCGGATTCTCCCTTCTGCGACCGAACGAGGACCGCTTCATCTATCGGCGGGATTCAATGGCAGCAGGTGGCGAGGGAGCAGCTGCCGTCCCCATGCCAGCAGGCGTTGCCTCATCGTCCAAGCCAGCAGGCCGCCAGCGGCCAGTGTCGAAAGGACTGCGGTCAAGACGCGCCAGTGTTTGAGCCATGCACTTTCCTTGGGGGCTTGGGCTGCTATCGTGGGTGGCCCGATCACTTCGATCGTCCGTGGCGGAAAATCCACGTGCTGGACCTTGCCGGTAGTCGGGTTCAACCATTGCAAAGTGTGGGCTGGAATTGTTGCCGTGCCGGAGGTTTTGCAAACATAGGTGACCCGGTCGATCCGGGTACCGCGTGTGGTGCCGCGCTCATTCTGATCCTCCACGGTCGGATTACCCGGGTAGATGGAGAGGCCATCGATGGCTTCCGGCGAAAAGGGAGGGAAGGCCATGCCGGGAACATCAGACGCAGTCCAGGTAATCGTCCTCACCCACGCATCACCGGGTTTGGCTTTGGGGCCGGGTTCGGGCTGCCAGGATTCGGTGACGGTCAGGTCGGCTGAGGTCAGGAGATTGGAACCGGCGGGAAGGCCGGGCGGATCCTTGATTTCGATCGACAGTGGAGGAGTGGAGATCTCTTGGGGAACGGTGTCTGTGTCGAGAGACGAGCGCTTGATGGGAAAGCGGATTTTGAAAGATGGAATGTCAAGGCTGCCAGCCCGGTGGGCGAAAACGGACAGTTCGTGATGTTGTACGGTATACATCGTACTACCTGTCGTCTCGGTCGAGAGGTAGGGGGAGCCGGACGGAGGGATCAGCAATGCACCCGGAACCTCCGGAAGGTCGAAAACCGGAGCCCCTGCGAAGTAACCGGGAGCAAGAAGTTCCACCTGGATCACGACCTTCTGTCCAACCCATGGAGCCGTGTCGGTTTTGGCAAAAGCGGCCCGGACCTTGGAGGCCGGGACATCTTCGGCGGAGGCGGCCAGGCTCAAGGCCAGACACAGCAATGACAGCAGGATCTTCATGGCTTGTCGGATGGGGGTGGAGCCTGGGCCTGCCAGGCGAACTTGGCCTTCAGGAAGTCCGCAGGAGTGGTCTTCACCCGCCGCAACCAAGTGGCTTGGAGCGCGGTCTGGTCATCCTGTCCCTCTCCTTCCGTGTCCGGTTTCGACTTGGATTTATCCGAGCCTTTGGGGTCATAAACGATTTCATCGGGTTTGTAGGCATCCGCCGATTCCTGCGCCCGATACTTGTCCGAGGCCTTCATCCAGTCCCGTCGTGCGATGGCGAGGGCCCGGTTGTCGCTGGCCTCCTTCCATCCGGGCCGGAATTTGAGCGCCTTCTCGTAGTTGCGGATGGCATCGTCATACTTGCCATGCATCAGCCAGGCATTGCCTGCATCGTAGGCTCCGATGGCTCCCGAGACCTGGGTGAATGTGCGTGCGGCATCCTCGAACTGACCATCGCGGTACAAGGCGGCACCTTTCCGCAGGGGATCGTGATAGACCTTCGCCGCAGCCTTGAAGTTGCGGGTGGCCATGAGTCGATCACCCCGTTGGTCGGCCGTGCTCCAGAAATCCGGATTCCGCCATGTGCCGACGATCAGGGCACCAACCACGAGGGCTGCTCCTGTTAGGACGGCGGAATGACGTGTTAGTTTCATGATCGTGCGGCGGCAGCCGGCATCCAACCCCGCCGGAAGAGCGGCAGGAGAAGCAGCACCACGAGTGGGGTCATCCAGTATCCCGCGTCCTTCCAGCGGTCGTCATGTTCTCCGGCGACGGGTGCCGGAGATGAGAAATTCGCGCCCCGTTCAAGCTCCACCACGTCACTGTCATCCGGCACGATCGGGATCACCTTGGCTCCAGCGATGCTCTCAATGGGAATGGGAGCGAGAATGCGGACGGGGGTTCGAGAGGTTTTCCGCCAGCGTTCGACTGCAGCGAGTTCTTCAGGAGCGACACCATCGGTGATCCATAGGATGGAGCCCCCCCCGGCGACGGCCAGCGCGCGATCCGCTTCCTGCAGGGCGGCTGCTGCTGCATCCCCGTCGCTCGGCATGATGCGGGGTGCCAGCGACTGGGCAAAGGTGTCGATGATGTTGGAATCGACCGTGGCGGGCATGACGAGGTGTGCTGAGCCTGCGTACACGACAAGAGCTGTCTTGGAACCACCACGCCGTTTCAGGAGATCATGAAGCTTTTCGAGCGAGCGGGCCAACCGGTTTGGTGGCAAGTCCTCCGCTTCCATGGAGGAAGTCACCTCCACTACGACGGCGAGCGCCGCAGTATCATCGGCGAATGGCGAGGGCTCGCGTTGCCAGGCTGGTCCGGCGAGTGCCACCACGGTCGTGATTCCGATGGCAAACAGGAGCCAGTAAAGCCCGCCCTTCCGCTCGGATCCGGCGCTGTGCATCAGATAGGGTAGCAGGTGGGGGGAGACAATGCCCCGCCACGGGGCACCGGGATCGGAAAGTCGCCTCGTTTCCCATAGCAGCAGGAGGAGGGGCAGCAGCGCTGCCAGCCACCATGGCCGGAGGAAATGGAAATCTCCGATCATGCCGGCACCTCCGATCCAGCAGGGTGGCCGGCAGGATGCCATATGCGGCGTAGCAGCAGCACTGCATAGTAGATCATGCTTGTGGCGATCGCGGCACCGAGAGGCCAATGGAACACATCGCGGCGCGGCCGGTGGCTGATGGTCTGCGCCTGATGGGTTTCCAGCTTGTCGAGTTGTTGGTAGACTTCCTCCAACTGCTTGAGATCGGATGCGGGGGAATAGATGCCACCGGTATTGCTCGCGACGGATTTCAAGGTGGGGACATCCAGAGCATCCTCACCCGCGGCCTTGGGATCACCGACCGACACCGTATGGATGACGATGCCCCGTTCCTGTGCGATGGATGCGGCCTTCGGTGGCAGGATTTGGCTGGCGGTGTCGTTGCCGTCCGTCAGCACCACCAGCACTTTTTCCTTCATGTCACTGTGATCGAAAAGGGTGATAGCCAATCCGATCGCATCTCCGAAGGCGGTCTGGGGTCCGGCCATGTTCACCTGGGCGTCCGCCAGCAGCCGCCGACACACCCCGGTGTCCTCCGTGAAAGGGCATTGGACGAAGGCTCCGCTACCGAAAAAGATCATTCCCACGCGGTCTCCCTGTCGCCCTGCGAGAAAGCCGTCGAGCACGTGTTTGACCGCAGTCAGCCGGTCGGTGGTTTTCCCATTCGCGTCGGTGAAGTCCATGGTCTTCATCGATCCGGAGAGATCGACAGCCAGCAGCAGATCTCGCATGGGGACGGTCTTTGAAACCGGAGGCTCGATCCACTGCGGGCGTGCCAATGCCAGCACCGCGCACAGCCACGCGAAAAGCAGCATGAACTTGCGGATGGTGAGCCCCTGTAGAATCGTGGATCCTTTGCCGGGTTGCCGACCGGTGATTTCAGCCAGTCGCTGGAGGAACGGTACGTGAAGGGAAGGCCTGGCTTCACGATGGGCAGGCCACCACAGGATCACTGCAATGGGCAGTGGCAACAGGCAAAGCAACCACGGTGAAGCCAGCGCGATCATTGGGGCACCTCCTTCTTGTGCCGGGTGATCCAGAGGCGGGTAACCTGCCTGACTGCGGCCGCATCCACAGTTCCGGATGGCCCGAAGGCGATCGCTTCCAGAGATCGTCCGGCACCCGCAGTGAACTGTGTCATGCCAGCGGTGCGATCGAGAAACGACAGCCATTCCGGACCGGTGAGCGAGGCCACATCCGCGCGCGGCCACGCAACCAAGGCCGCACGTTTCAAGATGGCGGACCATTCACGTGGAGGCGTGCCGGGATCGTCCAGCAGCGCGAGTGCTTCACGGCGATAGCGGTTGGCCTGCCAGCGGATGAACGCATTCAACAACCATGCAAGCAACGCGATTGCCGCGATGGCGAGCACGATGGACCAACCCGGTGTGGGCGGCCACCAGGGTGCTGGCGGCGGAGCCACCAAGTCGTGAAGGCGATCGAGGCTGGTAGGATCATCGCTCATTTCCGTATCCGTTGGCCGAGCAGGCGGCGGACCTGCTGGGCGGTATCCTGATCCGTGCTTACCTGCATTAGCGGAATTTCACGTTGGACAAGGAAGCGCTTGGCGCGTTCGACCCGTTCCTGGAATTTGCCGTTGAATGCATCGCGTAGGGATCGCTTGGATGTATCCGCTTCCAGCTGCAGCTCTCCGCTGGCAAACACACGCAGCCCGGCGTTCGGCAATTCCGCCTCCAGAGGATCATGAACGAGCACGCTGATCACATCATTGTGTGCTGCGATGCGGCTGAGAATACGACGGGTGTTCTCGCCGGTGCCGATCCCATCCGTTACAAGGATGACCAGCGCATCGTGATGCACGAGACGTTCCGCCCGCTCCAGCGCGGTATCCAGCATTTCAGGGCCGGAGACAATCCCACGGTCGATCCCGAGTGCCTGGTTGTGATCGCAAACACATTGGAGCAGACGCATCACATGGGAAGAGCTTCCGCCCGGAGGAACCACGTCGAAATTCTGGTCACCAAAGACGATCGCAGCGATGCGATCCTTGGCTTTGATGATGCGCCATGCCACCAAGGCGGCTATCTCTGCTGCGGTGACGGATTTGAAATTCCGCTTGCTGCCGAAGAACATGCTCAGGCGCTGATCCACGATCAACAGCACCTCCCGTCCTCGTTCCTCGGTGCAGACGCGGATGTGGGGTTGGCGGGTGCGAGCGGTGACCTTCCAATCCATCTGGCGGATGTCATCACCTGGAAAATACTGCCGGATTTCCTCGAAGTTCAATCCACGTCCGCGCAGACGTGAGGCATGGCGTCCTGCCAGGATGGAACCCACCGGTTGATTCGGCAGGAAACTGAAACCACCGGTTCCGAACCGTAGTCGCACGAGCGTTCCGATATCGGCATACACGCCCGGTGCCGCAGGTGCGGCGGGTGTTTTCACCGAAGGCAGGACGGCTTCGTTCATGAGACTTCCTTCGGGGTTTTGGTGAGGCGGGAGCGGGCTTCCTCCAATACCGATTTCTGGGAATCATCGACCTCCGGAAAGTGGAGGTCCAGGGAGTCCAGAGCATCAACGATGATGGAGGCCACCACGATGCGGCTGTACCACTTGTGGTCCGCCGGAACGACGAACCACGGAGAATCCTCGGACGCCGTGTGACGGATCGTGCGCTCGTAGGCATGTTGGTAGTCCTTCCAGTGGGAACGTTCCTCAACGTCGTTCATCCGGAATTTCCAGTTCTTCTTTGGCTCATCCAGGCGAGCCAGCAGACGTTCCCGCTGCTCGCCTTTTGAGAGGTGGAGAAAGATCTTTCTTACGACGGTTCCATTGCGCGACAAGTGCTTCTCGAAGTGCCGGATGTCGTCGAAGCGCTCGTCCCAGATGTCATCGGTTACAAGCTGGGGTGGGAGGTGCTGGCCGGCGATGACTCCGGGATGGACTCGGGCAACCAGCGTTTCCTCATAGTAGGAACGGTTGAAGATTCCGATACGGCCACGTTCCGGGAGAGCCACCATGCAGCGCCACAACCAGGTGTGGTCGAGATCCTTCGAGCTCGGAACTCCGAAGGAGGTCACCTCGCAGCCCTGGGGATTGACGCCGGACATGACGTGCTTGATCGCACCATCCTTGCCCGCCGCATCCATGGCCTGGAAAACCAGCAGCAATGACCAGCGGTCCTGCGCATAAAGACGCTCCTGCATCTCGGAGAGTGCGACCTTTCCATCGGCGAGAGCCTGGGTGGCGAAGTCCTGGTCGCTTTTCTCAAAAGGTCCGGTGTCTTTGGGATCGTGATCGGACAAGTTGAAACCCTTGCCATCGGTGATGCGGTGGCGGCGGGCCAGCTTCCGAGCCTGGCGGATCAGTTCTTGGGTCTTGTCGTTCATGGGAGGACGGGTCAGGGAACGGCGACGAGTTTGAGAACCATCGCAAGAAGGTCATCATTGCTCTTCCCCTCCGCGCTGGCATCGTAGCTCGGAATGATGCGGTGGCGCAGGCAGGACGGTGCCACGGCTTGTACGTCTTCCGGCAGCACATGGTCGCGGCCTGCGAGCCAGGCATGCGCGCGTGATGCTCGGTCGAGGGCCAGTGTTCCGCGTGGACTCGCCCCCACGTGGATCCAGCGGCCGAGGTCCTTGTCATAGCGGTCCGCATGACGGGTGGCGGAGATGATCGAGACGATGTAGTGGTCGATTGCCTCTGTGGAGGTGATGGCGAGCACTTCTTTTCTGGCATCGAACAAGACCTGCTGTGGAATCGGCGCTTTCTCCGTTTTCATGCCACCGGCCGCATCTTCGCCGCGGACCAGTCGCAGGATCTTCAGCTCGTTCTCATCATTCGGATGCAGCACGTAGATGTGAAGGAGGAAGCGATCCATCTGGGCTTCCGGGAGGGGATAGGTGCCCTCTTGCTCGATGGGGTTCTGGGTGGCGAGCACCATGAACAGATCCGGTAGTTTGTGAGTGGTGGCTCCAACGGTGACTTGTCGCTCTTCCATCGCTTCCAACAGGGCTGCCTGCACTTTGGCGGGGGAGCGGTTGATTTCATCCGCCAGAATCAGGTTGCCGAATACCGGTCCGTTCTGGAACCGGAACTGCCCCTTTCCTCCTTCTTCGTAATAGATTTCCGAACCGGTCACGTCCGCAGGCAGCAGGTCGGGAGTGAACTGGATGCGGCTGAACTGGCTTTCCAGATGCATGGCCAGTGTCTTGATCGCGCGGGTCTTGGCTAGGCCGGGAAGCCCCTCCATCAGAACGTGACCGTTTGCCAGCAGAGCGATCAACAGGTTGTCGATCACATCCTCCTGGCCGATGATGGATGTGGCGACACGAGCTTTCAGATCGAGAATGGAATCACGGGTGGACATGATGATGGGAGTGAAAGTTCAGGGGCGGAACCAGGCGTTCCCGAATTGAATATAGCAGGCTGGCCCTTCTTCGCCAAAGGCCACGTCAATTCCCATGTGCAGGCCGTAGCGCCGTGCGAGCAGGTAGCGCACGCCAACGCCTCCGGTATAGGTGACTTCGGTTTGGGCAAAGCGAGTGCCATCCGACCAAGCTGCTCCGGTGCCACCGAAGGCCAGCACGCTCCACCGTGGATCGAACTGCCAACGCAACTCGGCTTCGGTGTAGGCGACATGTTCCCCTTGGTAACGGCCTTTCGGCGTGCCACGGAGATCAATGGAAGGGCGGTAGTAGAAGGGGATGTCTCCGGCGCTGCTGTGGAAATCACCACGCAACCCCAGTATGAGATCCTTGGAGAATACCGGTGTGAACCACAGCCCGGTCCAGTCGAAGAGCTGGAAGGTGGAGCTGCCGCCGAAAGCGGCGTCATTGAAGGTGACTCCGAGTTCGGAATAGATCCCGGAGGTGGGGGTGAAGAGATTGTCCCGTGTGTCGTAACCGATCGTGAAACCAAGGCTGCCGATGGTGGAGTCGAAGCCTTGGAAGGTGCGCAGCAGACCTTTGTTGAATCCGTATTGGCGTCCCGTCGGGTCGGCGAGGGCTCGGTTGCGGCTGTTGATGTCAGGGAACGAGACGGTGACGTCGGCGTAGCGATAGTTGATGCCCACGTCCCAGCGGCGTTCCGGATCGAGTTTCCACTTCACAGCTCCGCCGCCGCCAATGAATTCCGTGTTGTATTGCAACGGGGCACCACCCAGTTCGGTGTCACGTCCCAGACCGTGGAAATCGAGATTGATGGAGGCATCCATCAGACCCACCAGCGTCTGCAAGCGACCGTCCAACCAGTGCGCGGACCAGCCGCCGAGAATGCCCTCGGAGCCATTGCTGGTGTACATCGCTCCGACACCCCAGATGTCCGGTCGTCCCTTGTGATCCTCTGGCAGGTTGATGAAGATGGGGGCCACGGCCGCACCAGCGCCAACAGCAGGCTCGGTGATCGGAATGACCAGCGGAATGAAGCCCATCGGATGATCCAGCTCCTTGCTCAGGTCGAAGCAGCCGTCATCCGGATCGAACAATTGGGCGAAGCGCGATTCCTTCACAGGCTCTCCGGTCTCGGCTCGTGCCACGATGGCAAGAGCGGCCCAGAAGGCCACGCCAAGAACCTTTGTTGGGAGGAGCGGGCTCATCTCGTGGCTCATTCCGCGGGTTCCAATGCGGGCAGTTTCCACTCCCCCTTGATCGCAGCCTCGCTCGGCCCATAGACGCGCGCCACAAAGCTATAGGGACCGGCTGGAACGGGAAGCCAGTTGCTTTCGCGATCCGTTCCAGGAGATTTGTTCCCGAGGTAGATCGTGAGCCCTCCATCGGCGTCCTTCTTCATGCCCTGGGTTCGGTCTCCCATGGAATAGCGATGGAGTGGATTCGCGTAGAGGAAGCGGTCGGGAAGAGTGTAGGCCGTGATCGACCAGAAGAACTTTGCGGGTGGCAGCTGGCCGGGCGCAAAATGGATCTTCAATGGCTTGGTGCCATCACCGACAGCGCCACCATACCAGGCCTCTTCGAGATCGTTCCCATAGAGGCCCATGGCCGCCGCGGTATCGCGCTTCAGATAGTCTTCACCCAGTGTTTCACGGGAACCGAACAGACCATTGGAACTGTGGGTGGAATCGATCCGCTTTTTCAGTTCCGCCTGTGCGTCCTTTACTCCCTCGTCGATTGCGGTAACCACTCCTGTTCCGAGCTTGCCGGGTTCCCATGTGGCTCCCGGAATGATGCCGATGGCTTCGAAGCGTTTGCGAATCGCGACTTCCTTCGGATGTGGAGGCTCTGCCAGTGACAGCAGGAAGTTCAGATAGGGGATGAATTCATGCGTCGCAGCCTTGGCCTTGTCATAAGGAGGGAAGTCCAATGCGGGAGCTGGAGGTGGTGCGGATTTGCCGAGGAACTTGCTCAGGGGCGTGAGCTTGTAACCGGCTTGGACCTTCTTCACACTTTCCACGTCATCGGGACCGTTCAATTGGGTCCGCCCTAAAATCCCGACGATTTCGGTCTCACTCTTGAAGACATTCTTGAAGCCATCCGGGATCTCTCCCTTCCACTGTGGACCTGTGATCAGGAAATTCGCCGCACCATTGCCGGTCGAGCGGCTGCCGATGTAGGCGAAATTATAGCTGAAGAGGTCCACGCACTGGAGCACATAGTAGCGGTCCGCTGGAACCTCCGGGACGCTGACAACCATTGGCTCCGCACGCAGGTCGAGCCATGCCCACGAGTAGGGCGTGTCGTTGTTTGGCGTGACCACGTCCTTGTTGTCCGGGGTGAAGGTCTGGGCGTAGTGGCGGAAAACATTGAAGCCACCGACGTAGGTCGGAGATTCCTTCACTACCGCTTGAGGATACCACGTGTTATAATTCTCCAGCATCGCGAAGGCATAGAGGTAGGCATCCTTTGCGATTGATCTGGCCTCTTCCGTGGAAGGTGCCGCATGTGACTGTGGTGTTGTGAAAAGGGCCAGGGCGATCGCTGCGTTCGGAATGAAGGTGTGCTTGTTCATGATCGTCGGATGTTGAATTCATTTCGCCGCTTCGATGTCCGGCAACTTCCACGATTTGTCGAAAAACGACTCCGTTGGACTGTAGGCGCGGAAGTAGGCGAACCAACCCTTGCCGGGGAGCGTCTTCACCCAGTTGCTTTCTTTTCCGGAGGGCGCTTCAGGACCGAACCATAGGTCCACGCTTCCGTCGGCGTTCATCTGCAGCTTGTCGTGGGATGAGAGTCCTGCCTTGTTTGTGTCGGTTTTTACCATTGAGCGGGTGAGGTTGTCATAGACCGTGACCGCCCAGAATTCTTTCACAGGAGGATGAGCGGGGATGGTGAGGTGGTAGGTCTTTCCCCCATCGAGCCATGCTCCGGTGTTGTCCTTGGCCGTGCTGAGATATTGGGATCCGGCTCCGACGATTTTTTTGATCATGCCATCGGCGATGGTGATGGCTTCGAAGCAATAGTCGGTGCGTTCATCGATCTGGCTGTAGTTCTTGGCTTCCTGGGATGGATCCAAGGTAAGGACATATTCCCAGCGAGTGCCGGGATAGACGGTGACGCCCTCGAAGCGGGGTGCCATGCTGATGGTTTGAGACATCAGGAACCCTGCCTCCGCTGCTTCGGTCAGAATCCGCTTCTGGCGTTCATCCGGTTTAAAGGGTTTGCCCTTTTCGATCCCCAGTGGCTTGAGGAATGCATGGAAGAACCGATCTCGCTCTTCGACGGTTTCGCTATCGATCAGGGATGCCACACGCTCCCAGTACGTAAACCCACGTGGGGCGATGCTGTCCATCGGGCGGCCATCACCCAGGATGATCTTGGTTTGCGGAGGATGATCCTTTTGAGAAAGGGGATAGACTTGGATCTTTTTCAGAGTCTCCACTGCAGCGGCGATGTTTCCATCTTTGACGAAGGCCCGGCCGACATACATCGCCTTGTTCGTTCTTGAGGGTGAAGCCAGGAATCCTTCCGGAGTTTCACCTTGATAACCGGGAGAAAGCAGGAGGAATTTGCCTCCCTTGCCCTTGTCCGGGCCAAACGGACCGACTTCGATGATCGGCCGCTGCCAATAGTCGTCAATTACACCATACGCACCCGCAGGCGAGTCGATGACCACCGGGCCGTCCTTGGCCAGATCGACATATACCACTGCGTAGATGGTGGTATTGTTGGCGGTGAGTGCTGCCACGGAGGGATCCGTGTATTGGTTGCAAATGCCGACCGAATTGAAATCGATTCCCCAATCGCGCTTGTTGGCAATCTGGAGTTCGTTCAAGGAGACCATGGGAAGTGCCCAGACATAAGCCTGGCAGGCACGTTGGTAATCGAGTTCGTCGTAGAGGCGGGTGACGGACTTTTCTGTAGGGTATCCGTTCTGGGTTGTGATCCCGGAGAGATGCGGATCGGTGAATTCTTCACCGGATGAGTAGCCGGTGCTGGTCAATGCGGTGAGGAGGAGGCGGGAGAGTAGGGTTTTCATGACTGGTCAGGAAAGTGGGGATGGGGCCGCCCTCCCGTCACCGCCCGCGGAGCATAAGATCAAGGGACCGCGGGCGGAAATTCGGAAGGGCGGAGAGTGTGGGAGCTGTCAGCGCTTTTGAGTCGCCTGTTCGAGCTTCTCGACCACTTGGTCGATCGAGAACGACGCCGGACGCTGGCGTGGCGGGAAGTCCTTGTAGGTCTTCAGGTAGGTGGATACCTTGGCCACGGCGGGAAGGATCAGGAAGGCGTGATCCATGATCCAACCTTTGTAGTAGGCGGATGCATCGATCGAGTATTCGTAAGGATCGCTCTTGAGATCGATCACCTGAAGTGTTCGCAAGGTCGTGAGCGGTTCAATCCAGACCTCCACTCCGATGGCCCGCTGTTCCATGAAAATGTATTTGAAGCGCTCGTCACGGAAAGCCATCAAATCGCCATCGTCGCTAAAGTAGGCGAACTCATCACGCGCACCCTTGTTCGTCTTGCCGGTCAGGTAGTCGAGCTGGTTGTAACCATCAAGGTGAACCTTGAACGACTTGTCTCCGGCTTTGATGCCCTTGGTGGCGCTTTCGCGGAGGTTCGAATCACCACCTGCGGCAGCAACCAATGTCACCAGCCAATCCTCGGCGGAGAACAGTTCGGTGAAATTCGTGTTTGGTTTGATATGACCGGGCCAGCGGACCAGCGCAGGGACGCGGAAGGCCCCATCCCAGTTGGTGTCCTTTTCGGAGCGGAATGGGGACGCTCCACCGTCCGGCCACATGCTCTTCATTGCGCCGTTGTCGGTGGTGTAGATCACGATGGTGTTTTCGGTGATCTTCAGCTCGTCCAGCAACTTGAGCAATTCGCCCACCTGGCCGTCATGCTCGGTCATGCCGTCCGCCTGGATACCCAGGCCGGTTTTTCCTGCCGACGCGGGCTTGAGATGGGTGAAAACGTGCATGCGTGTCGAGTTGAACCAGCAGAAGAACGGCTTGTCCGCCTTGTGGCTGCGCTCGATAAAATCCTTGGCTGCGCCGAGGAATTCTTCATCCACGGTTTCCATGCGCTTCTTCGTGAGCGGTCCGGTGTCCTCGACCTTGCCGTCGGCGAAGGAATGGAGCACGCCGCGCGGGCCGAATTTCTTTTTGAACTCCGGGTCCTTCGGGTAGTCCTCATTCTCCGGCTCCTGTTCGGCATTGAGGTGATAGAGATTGCCGAAGAACTCGTCGAATCCATGGTTGGTCGGTAGGAATTCGTCCCGGTCTCCGAGATGGTTCTTGCCGAACTGCCCGGTCATGTAGCCGAGTGGTTTGAGGAACTCAGCGATCGTGGGATCTTCTTTTTGCAAGCCCACGGTGGCACCCGGCATGCCGACCTTGGTCAGTCCGGTGCGGAAAGGGCACTGGCCGGTGATGAAGGCCGCTCGTCCTGCGGTGCAACTCTGCTGACCGTAGTAGTTCACGAACACGCCACCTTCACTGCCGATGCGGTCGATGTTCGGAGTGGTGAAACCCATGAGCCCACGGCTGTAGGCGCTGATGTTGGTCTGGCCGATGTCATCGCCGAAGATCACGAGAATATTCGGTTTTTTCTCCTGGGCTGTGGCGGTATGAAGCGTGGCGACCAGTGCCAACGCGCCCAGCCAAGGGCATGTGAACAATCGTTGTTTCATATTCATGGTGGATTGGGTGTTGGAGATCAGGGTGCGGGATGGATTCGTTTTATTCACCCCGCTGTACCGCAGGTGGTGTCCATGAGCCGTCCGTGACAGGTGGCTTGGGCCAGTAAGCACGGACATAGAGGGAGAAATCGCCAGCGGGCGCAGGCAGCCAGTTGGCCCGCTGGTCCGGATCTTTCGGTTCCTCGGTCTGAACATAGATGGTGAGTGAGCCATCCGCAGCGAACTTGAGGGTCTTGTTCTTGGTGCCTACGGAGAAGCGGTTGATCGCATTGGCGACGAAGAAATGGTGTTCGTTGTAGATCGATAGCGACCAGAAGCCGTGGACCGGAGGCGTGCCATCCTTGGGAAAGGTCACGGTGTAACGGTGGGAGCTGCTCAACCGCTGCCCGCCCATGTCGAGATCCTGGTAGAAGTACTTCGTTTCGTTGGGCGAATTGACCAGGATGTTGGACTTCGCCACCGCAGTGCGGGTGAAGTAGTCCGTACCGAAGGCGGACTCATTCGAGATGGTGCTCCAATGATGGGGAAGCTGTTGGCCGTAGTTGCGGAATTGGAACAAAGGCTTCACCAGCAGATCATCCGCCTCCTGGGCCCCGGCGGTGAAGGCTGCCTTGAGCTTCGGATCGTCCTTAATGGCCTGCAGCACGGCTTGCACCTGGGCATAGCGTGCCTCCTCGCCAGGAAGGGGAGGTGCATCGGCGAGGACGACAGGCAATTGGTCGGCGAGCTTGTCGGGGAAAACCCACTTCGATTCCTCGCTGCCAGCCGGTGGTGCTGGCAGATGAGGGATGTTCGACCAGTCCTTGGTCTTCAACTTCCCATCATATTCCGCAAGGGGATACATCAGAACGCCCTTCAGCGGCGTCTGAATGGCCTGCTTGTCCTCAGGAGTGTCGTCTTGGAAAATCCGCGGTGCCACGAGACCGGTGTTGGTGGATGAGCGGAATACCTTGGTGATCCCTTTCGGGACCTCACCCTGCCAATTGGGTCCAACGAGCAGATAGAAACCCGGTTTGGTACCATACATGGCACCAAGCTGGACGAAGCTGTCGCTACGCAGGTTGACGATCTGGTAAACCCAGAAACGATCACCGAAATCCGGCACCTGGATCACGACCGGAGAAACCTCCAGCGCCAACATTCCCAAACCATATACGACATCCTGATTCGGGCACGCGACCGCGCGCTCTTCCGGATCGATGTAATCGGTCAACATCGTGAGCTGGTTGAGTGGCGCAGCGATGAGCGGCCCTGTTCGCACCGATTCCTTGACCGGCACGGAAATCAGACGGCGGTTGTAGATGTTCACCAGTGGCCAAGCCCAAAAGCAGGTGTCACGGCCAACCAGCTTCGCATACTCCTCGGTGATTTTGACCCGGGCGTCCGGACCATCGGGCAAGGCACGACTCCAACCCGGAGAAGGGGAAATGGGTTCTTGAGCAAGCAGTGGAATGGAAGCCGCGAGTGATGCCAGAGCGATTGAAAGTGGGGTTTTCATGGTGGATATCCTCCGGATCATTTCACTTCCTCCATGTCCGGCAGTTTCCACTTCTGCTCGAACAGTTCCTTCTTGGGCCCATACAGCCGGAACAGGACTTCAAACCGGCCCTTGGGATCAGTCGGCACCCAGTTCGATTCCTTGCCGTCGGGTGAGGCCGGTCCAAAGTAGACGTCCACCGATCCGTCCGCGTTCTTCTTCACCGCCGTGTCGTTCGAGGCGAGACTCGGCCGGGCCACGCCACGGATCAGGGCATGGGTTTCGCGGTCATAGGCTGTGGCCGACCAGTATTGTTCGATCGGTGCATTTGGAGGAACTGTCAGCCGGTAGGTCTTACCGCCTTCCAACGCCTTGCCCTCGCCATTGCCGATGTTCAGGAGGTAGAATTGGCCTCCGCCAAAGACCTTCGGACTGAAATAGGCCATGTGATACATGACGGCGCGCCCATCGAGGCCGTATTCATTCGGGTTTGAGAACATCGAGCCCAGTCCTTCTCTGGTTTCCGGAGGAACAGGCAGACCCCAGTGGGTTCCCGCGAAGAACGGCGGCATGAAGCCAGCTTCATACTTCAGCGCGATCAGTTGGCGCGCTTCCTTTGCCGCTTTATCGAGGATCGATCGGGTTGCACTGTCCGGCTTGAATGGCTTGCCTTTCTCGATGCCGATCGTCTTCAGGGAATCGATCATCACCTTGTCCCGGGTGAGCCACGGTTCCGCCTGCACGAATCGGTCGAGATGCTCGAAGAAGGTCGAATCATAGGGAATCGTGGCATCGAAGGGCTTGTCATAGGCATTAACGAAAACCGTCGACTCCGGGTCACCTCCGAGCGGGTAGACTTTCACGCGCTTGCCGTGTTCGACCGCGGATTGGATGTCCGCCGCGCTGCGGCTTTTGAAATTGGAGCGCAGGATCACGAAGCCCCGGTAGGTTTCCGATGGCAGCACGATGTAACCTTCTGGTGCTGGCTCCTTGTAGCCCGGAGGCGTGAGGAGGTACTTGGCTCCTTTTCCTTTGTCCGATCCGGCTGGTCCGACATCTCCGAGCGCATTCTGCCATGCGACGTCAAAGCTGCCCACGATCACATGATCGGCGTCCGCCGGAGGGATCTCCACCACCACCGGGCCGGCGGTCGTGTCGTAGAAGGGATTGAGATAAATCGTATCCGGGTTGGGTGTGAGCGTCTGGTTTTTCGAGTTCACCGGCTTCGACCAGTAGACGACCTGGTTGAGCTTTCCGCCGTTGGCGTTCGCTGCCTGCAGCATCCGCTCGTAGTTGACCGCTGGCATCCCCCAGATCACGGCCTCGATGGCGCGTCGCTCGATAGCGCGGTTGTGGAGCTCTTCAGGAGACATGTCCTGTGCCCGCGCGATCTGTGTCAGAGCAGTTGCAAGTCCGAGGGTGAGACCGAGGAGGAGTTTTGCTTTCATGGCTGGTCTTGGTGGTGGGATTTCCAGTTGCCTTCTAAGCCAGGGGGATTGAGAGAGGGCGGGCAGCAGTTCAGTTGCCTGGACGCGAGAGCGATTTCATATCCTTGAGCTGCTTCATCGCATCCTGCTGCCGCAGCAGCAGACCGTAGTTGATCCCACCTGGATTCAGCGTGGATCCGGCTTGGTTCAGAACTTCATCGAGACGTTGAATCCGAACAGGTCACCCTCGAACCGCTTCTCGTTTTCGAACTCGTGGACCCAGCGGGCGTTCATATCGACGTGGGTGTCACCAATCTTGGTCGAATAGGTAACGATGGGACCTAGGCCGAAGGCCCGGCCTTTGAAGCCATTCAGAAGATCGGCGGTGGTGCCGTCATCATCGCTCACTTGTTCGATCCAGCTGCCGATGAGACCGACGCCGAATCCATTTTGGAACCGCTTCACCGCCATCACTTCCAGATCCGAGACCACACCATTCTGATAATCGGTGTCCGGGTTCTCGGTGTAGAACTGCATGCCCCAGGAGGCGGACAGCTCCACATTGCAGGAGGGGAACAGCTTGGTGTAGCTGATGGTGGGGATGAAGGTCCAGTTGTTCAGGCCGAGGTTGGCAAGCTGGCCTTTTTCGTAGTCGCCGGTGGGTGCCCAGATGTTGAGACCGAAGGAGACGTGCTCGGTCTGGCTGACGTGATAGCTGGCCACGATGGGAGCGAAGGCGATGTCGAACAGTCCGCTGGCACTGTCCTTGCGGTGGCCCAGGATATTGCCTGCGGTGACATCCGCTTCGGCCTCCAGCCATACGATCGGCACGGTGATGCCCGAGGCGAAGTTCCAGCACGGCGAATGGGTGTCCCAGATATAGACCCCGCTGAGCATCGTGAAAGAAGCCTTGAGATCGAGACCCAATGCGAGATTGCCACCAATGGGGGTGGAAAGACCGCCTCCGATTTCCCCCTCATAGTAGAGTTCTCCTACGGAGAAGATCCAGCCGGGTTGATCAGGAGGAACGATGCCGGCGTAGGGATTGACTCCAGCTCCGGAGATCGGGCGGCCGAGCGCTCCTTCGACAGCAAAGGCGGGGGTGGCGCCGAGTGTGAGCAACGCGCCAATGAGGATGCGGGTCTTGGTGTTCATGAGGGTGCGGGGGATTTCGGGTTTTGTGGCGTTTGGTACGGGATGTGAGTGTCAGCGGCGAATGACGACGACAGGACGGGGGCCGATGTAAGGGCCGTAGGCGCCATACCAACCGAAGGCCGAATCCCGGTTCATTTCAGCAGCGCTCCGGTAGTCGTTTGCGATCCGCTGTTGGACGGCCAGTTGCTGGTAGCGCTGGTAGGCTGACTCATCGCCGATGAAGGCGAGGCCCTTCTTCTCGTCCTTATAGGCATAGAGGGTCTTGCCTTTCCATGTGCCGCGGTGGAGCTGATAGGAGGGCAGGGCGTCGAAGAGCTGCCGTTGTTGCGTGGTCTCCGGAGTGCGGGAAACGAAACCGGCGGCGGAGAGCGTGGACTCCGTGGAGGAAGAGCCTGCTCCGGCGCAACCACTGTAGAGCGTGCCGGTAACGATGACGGCCAACATCAAGGCGAGGGATCGGATGGTTTTCATGGGATCAAGGTTGAGTTTGTGGATGAATCACCGACCAGTCGTCCTTCATGCTAACGACGGTCCAACCTTTCGCTTTGGCCTCGTCCCAAGCCTTGTCGAGTCTGGCGATCTTGGAGTCGCGGTCGTAGGCCCACTCACGGTCTGCATCGTCGTGATGAACGATCAGGGCGAAACGTGCTCCCTTGCCAGCGGTGGTCCATTCCAGCATCTGCTGATCGCCATCCGAGTTGCCAAAGGCGGCAATGGGGCGGCGGCCGATCAACGTTTGGATGCCGACGGGCTTGCCAGGGCCGTCATCAATGAGACCGATCTCTGGCAACTTGATGAGGACGGGTGTACCATCGCGGATCTCAAACTTTAGCTTTCCATAGCTGCCGACGACCTGCTCCGGCGGAATGCCATAGGTTTTCTCCACCCATGGCCGCATGAACTCGATGCCCCCACCCGAAACAATATAGGTCTTGAAGCCGTTTGCACGCAGGTAGACGAGCAACTCGACCATCGGCTGGAAGATCATCTCCGTGTAGGGTTTGCCGGTTTTCGGATGCCTGGCATCGGCGATCCATTCCTGGACGGTCTTGGTGAACTCCTCCGTGGTCATGCCGGTGTGGGTAGCCTCCAGCAGTTCCAGCAGGCCTTTTTCTCCGGTGGCGGCTATCGCCTTCATGTCGCCTTTCAGAACGGAGGCGAAGGGTTCCTTCTCCTTCCATTCAGGATGACCGGGAGCCAGTGCCTTGATGCGATCGATGACGAAAATGCCTTGGAAATACAGCGGTTGCTCCGACCACAGTGTTCCGTCATTGTCGAAAACCGCGATTCGTTCGGAGACGGGCACGAAATCCGGTCCGCCTTCCTTTGTCACTTTGGCGACGAAGGTGGTGATCGCGGTTTTTGAGGTTCCATCCTTCCATGAGGGAAGATCCGCTGCCGAGGAGGAGGCGAGCAGAGTGGCCGCAAACAGAGGGAGAATGAGAAACGTTTTCATGGTTTTGCATTGGGGAATTCGAAACGGTCGATCTGGTGCCCCCGAAGGAGGATGGACTCTTGTTCCGTTGGATGAGGCGGCGCGATCGAGCTGCCGAGTTATGGAAAGATGAAGACAGCAAGACGGTGATCAGCGTCTGCGGCCACCACCGCGGAAACCGCCTCCACCACCAAATCCGCCTCCGCCACCGAAGCGGCCGCCACCACCTTGGAAGCTCCGGCCGCCACCACCGAAGTTACGGCTTCCGCCTTGGAAGCTCCGCTGACGCTGGGCTTCTTGTTCTCCACGCTGGCGGGCGTAAGATTCGTGATCGAGTTGCCGGGAAATATCCGGAGCCTCGCGCTGCGGAGTCTTGTCGACCACGCGATCGGTAGGACGCTGGCGTTGGACGCCGCCGCCATTCTGACCGGGACGGGTGGTTTCCGGTCGATCGGGCCGGCGTTCTTCACCTCCGCCATTCGCGCCGGGGCGATTGGCATCCGGGCGATCCGGGCGGTTGTTGTCCGCGCGATCGGGTGCGTTAGGAAAGCGCTCGATTCCACCGCCATTGGCACCGGGTCGGTTCTCCGGGCCGGGACGTGGTTCCCAGTGGCCGTTTTCAAATTTGCTCCAACCGCCGCTTGGGTCATGGCGATAGACATTGCCGTCGTGTCCCACATACAGATCGTGATCGTGCACGGCGATGCTGCTGGTGCCTTGGTCGCTCCAGCGGAATTTGCCTCCGCCGTCCGAACCGTGCCAGCGGGCCACGCCACCATCGGCGGTGGTGATGTGGCTGGTGCGCACCCAGTTGTCGCCACGGCGTACCGCACTGGTGCCCCATTGGGCGAAGCCGTTGTTCCCCTGGTGGGTGACGAAGCCGGTATTGGTGCGCGGATTGTAGCCAGCGGCAGCGGTTCGTGCTCCCCATGGGCCCTCCACACGGGCGGCACGACCGTAGCGGCCGGTTGCCGGGTTGTACCAAGCAGCCCGTCCGGCACTCCCATAGGGACCATAGACACGGGCACCGATCGCGTAGCCGCCGGTCCATGGATTGTACCAGGCGGCGGCTCCATAGGTGCGGGGATAGGGATAGAAGGCAGGGTAGGGACCCCACGCAATGTAGGGAGGGTAGTACCAGCCGGTGCCCCACATCAGGCACTCGCCGACCACCATGCCCGTGACGAAGGCTCCGTAATAGCCTGCCGTATAGCTGTAGACGGCCTCATCGGGATTGTCCGATGGTTCCACCGTCACATAGGTCGTGCGATAGACGGGAGAGGATGGTGGAATCTCGTAGATCGCTTTCGGGACCTCGGTGCACACGACCCACGGACCTGTAGGCTTGTCGGAGACGAACCAGACCGCGTCCTGGCAGAGGTAATACTTGTTCTCGTATTTGATGACATCCGAGGAGGTGTTCACCGCATATTCCAGTGAAGTGCCCTCGATCGGTTGGAAAACCGGAGCACCTTCTGTACACCACCTTGGCCTTCGCCTGCGCTTCCTTCTTCTTGATGGTTGCCTGCACCGGCACTCCGGCAAGGAGCACGGCATCCTCCGCTTCCACCGCGCCAGGCACGGATGCCAGTACGTCCGAGCAAGGATCGTTGGCCGGGATCTGCAGGAAGTCGTCGGGAAGATCGTTTCCAGCATAGACCCATGTCTCGCCCAGTTTTGGCGAGCTGAACCAACGGCCGCTGAACAGGCAGTAGATTTTTCCATCACTGGAATCCCTGAAGACGTGGCCGTCCGTATTGGTGGCCCAGGACAGGCTGGTACCCGCGATGCTACGCCAGGAGGGTTCTCCTTCGAATGATACCAGCTCGGCGGGTTTGTCCGTGAAGAAGACCTTGGGCAGGATCATGCCCTTTTTCGCCGCCCATGGCAGACTTTCCTTCACATGCTTCCAGTTGTCGTCCGATGGAAGCTGCTTGATAGCCTCCGGCAGACCTCCGGCGATCGTCCAGCCATTGTCGAGCGTGGTGCTGGAAAGCCATTCGTCCCCGGAGAGGAGGTAGTAGGTGGAAGTCTTCGGGTCGAAGAGCAGATCCCAGTTGGTGTTGACCACGAATTGGAGGCCGGTCTTCTCGATGGGTGCCAGCACGGGCTTGCCCTCCACCAGCAGCAGCAGCGCAGGGCTGGTGCTTACGAAGATGGGTGGTGGATCCATCTGGACCTTCACCGTCTTGAGATTCTCATGGCTGATCTTGGTGCCTGCGAGCAGGCGATCGAGCGAGACGGTCAGTGATTTCTTGGGGAACTTCGCCTTCAGGGCGGTTTCCAGTTTGTTGGCTTCATCTTCAGACAGGGAAGGGAAGCGAGCGTCGGTGATCGTGAGATTCCGGATCAGGACCGTACGGGAATCCAGATCCGCAGTCGTTTCGCCGGTAATATTGGCCACTCCGATGACCGGATCCTTATCCGGTGTGTCCAAGGTGAAAGCAAACCGTGCCCGTAGAGTGCGGTAGTCGCTCCAGTCGTCAATCTGAGGCTGATAGGCGGTGAGCTTGCTGCCATCCTTCTCAATCACCCGTGGCCAACCGGGATCTTCCGGTGGCCCTTCGCTCTCTTTCGCCGGAGCGGATTCAGGCTTTGCGGCTGGCGCGGCGGCGGCCTTCGCGTGGGCCGGTCCGACAGTAGCTGCCAAGGCGAGCGAGAGGAGGACCGCGGTTTTCCAGCATGCAGATCGGCTGGGTTGGATGGAATTTTGGTCTTTCATGACAGGGACTGCTTGAGCACTTGAAATCAAACGGGGGGAATCCGGTGACGGCGGGGGCTGTCTCAGGGGCTATGAAAAACTGGCGGAGAGCTTCTTTCGGACTGGGTCGGGTAGGGTGAAGTGGTTCGATTCTGGCGAAAACCCCAAGCCTCATGGCTGAGGATCGGGGTGGGTGGTCGATCTAATTGTTAGATAATGTATATCCGATTATCTTTATCGAAGGGTGCGTAAAAGGATCCGCTCCGATCTCGTTGGAGTTCGGAAAATGGCAAAAAATATCCTCGGAATCGCGAGCTGTTAGCCCGTGATTCGCTCGGAGCGCTGATCATCTCCTATGAATTCGGATGATGGATGTAGCCTGAGACGAATTGCCGCATGAAATATCATTGAATGAGAATGCGCGCAAATCAATTTGATAGCCCTATAAAGAATTTTCTTCATGTCCGATTTTGCAACTTTCTCAAAATGAGAATGTCCGGTTTTGCTTCCTATTGATGGAGGCTTGGGGGTGGCGCGGGGGAGGCCGATGCGATCCCATATGCTTCAGGAGATTCTCGATTTGTTGGGTAATTGAATTCGGCTAATTAGATATGGATTCATCGAGTGCCTCTGCTTGAGGAGGAGTATGACGATTTTGGAATTCGCAATCCGTCTCCATGCGAAAAAGCCCCGGGGATGACCCCGGGGCTTCGTCTTAAAATCTGGTATGGTGGAGATGAACCTTTTTTCAGTTTCTCCTCCGGCGCAGCAACAGGGCGGCCATGCCGAGACCACCGAGGAGTGCGCACGAGGGTTCGGGGACTGCTTGGACGCTATTGTCGGTAAGGGTGACCAGAACGATGCCAGGCATGGGGCCGTCGAGATCGTAGCTCCAAGGTGTGGCGCGGTCGGTGTAGTTGTCCGATTCAAAACCGGAGCCACCTTCGTTCGTCAGGACGATGCGGTTCCAGGTGGTGCCTTCGGCTCCGAAGAAGTTGATGAACGCATAGGGCTCTCCCGCATTCAGACCTCGGTCCCTTGGGTTGCCTTTATATGCGGGATCACTGGCCAGCTTGTTTAGAAGGGAATCGGTGGTGAATTCCGCTACCAAAGTTTCATCACTGTAGAAGCGGAGGATGTTGTTTGCGTCACCCGCCGACCACCACATGCCGAAGTAGGCGTGATCGGAGGAGAGAGTGATGGTGGTCTGAGGGACGGCATCTCCACCACCGATGCCGCTGGACTGCACCGAGTAGGGGGAACCGTTTGAAAACCCATCGCTGACCGCGCCCCCATAGTAGTCCGCGGACTTCACGTAGACGCTGTCAAAGGTGCCGACCCCATTCCAGGTGAGGTTGGTGTATTTCTGGTCTGCGGCGAGTGAGTCGAAGGTGAAGACGCTCGTACCACTGAGAGTGGAATTGATCTGATTCGCATCCTCCGCGTAGGTGACGACGAGGGAGGCGAGTGAGGAGGAGGTGAAGCCGGTGAGGGCCAGCAGCGCGAGGGGAAGGGCTCGCAAGCGGGGGAACAGGGGACAGCTTTGCATAGCAGCTCCGCCATCCCTCATCCGGTTATTCAAGTGAAGTGGATAATTTTTTCCGGCTGATCATCCGGCATTACGCGATATTTTGATTGAGCTGCAAGTGGTGAGGGCAATCCCCCGAAAATTAAGGAATGGCGGCTTCTTCAGGGGCGACGCGGAGGGGGGAATTTCCGCCCGCGCAGCTGTGGCACGTGATCATGTGGGGAGGGCGTAAAAAGCCCTCAGGCCCTCACTCAAGCTCCCGGAACATGATCAGAGCGTCCACGAGCCCAAGCTGGCGGTGGCGGTAGCCCTTTGGGATGGTGCCGATGGTCCGGAATCCGTGCTTCTTCCACAGGTGGACCGCCGGAGCATTGGTGCTCACCACGATATTGAACTGCATGGCAAGGAAGCCGGCTTGTTCCGCGGCTTGGAGGGAATGCCTGCACATGGCGGAGCCGACTCCCTTGCCGCGCGCATTGGGAGAGACCATGTAGCTGGCATTCGCGATGTGGGAGCCGAGCGCGGGTTGGTTGGCTTTGAAGATGTAGGTGCCGAGTATCTCTCCTTGGTCCGTTGCCACCCAAGTGGAAGTGCCCTCGGCAAACCAATAGGAACGGGCGGCGGCTTCCGGAGTGTCCGGGTCGAAGACATAGGTGTCGCCGTCCACGATGACGGAGTGGAAGATCTTCCAGATGGCCTTCCAGTCCGTGATCTCTGCTTGGCGGATTTCCATAGGACGAAGCTTTTATTCGGAGGCGATGACGACCTCCATGCCTGCGGCGCGGAGTTCGTTGACCTTTGCGGAGTCCGCGTGGGGATCGGTGATGACCTGATGGATCTGGTCCGGGCGTGCGAAGATGTGGCTGCTGGTGACACCCAGCTTGCTATGGTCCGCCAGCACCACGGCCTTTTCGACGTTGGCCAGAAGACGCTCCTTCAATAGGGCGTGCCCTGGATTGATGTCCATGGCACCATGGCGGGCATCCAATCCATCGACTCCGAGGTAGGCGTGGCTGACCAGATAACGGCGGATCGAGTCCTCCGCGACCACACCGGTATAGGCACAGGAACGATCCTCGTAGGTGCCACCAGTGGAGATGAGGTTGATGTTGGGCCGCTTGGCCAGGGCCACGACCACGTGGTGGGCATTGGTGATGACGGTCAGCGGGATGTCGTAGGGCAGTGCCTCCGCCATACGCAGCACGGTCGAGCTCGCATCCAGGAAGATGACGGCTCGCGGCGTCACCTGTTGGACGGCAGTAGCGGCGATCGCCAGCTTTGCTTCATGGTGGAAGGCGGCTCGTTCCGGAAGAGGGAGTCCGGCGCGGGCAGAACCGAGGGGTAGCACGGCACCACCGTGGGTGCGTTCCAACTCACCGGCTTCATGGAGAACGGCGAGGTCCTTTCTAACCGTCTCGTGGCTCACTCCCAGGAGTGCGGCGAGATCGAGACTGCGGATGCTGCCCGTCTGTTGGAGATGGCGGAGAATCTGTTGGTGGCGCTGGAGAGGCAGCATGTGAAGGGGTGGGATACGGGTTTTCCCCCGCGGTTACAAAATAAGTCGGGGACGGCCCGCTTGCATTTGCGTGGGATATTTTAGCCCGGATCCACGGGAATCCAACAGAAAGAATGGATACCCTTGGACATAAGCAAAGGGATCGTCTGTTGGGCCCAATGAAGTTGATTTCGAAGGGTTTTCGTGGCATTCAAAATCACTTTTCAAGCGTGTCAGAGAGGGGGAGAGGTGAATCGGATTCATCATAACGACCATCAAACCCACATCGCCATCATACCCATGAAAAAGCACCCGTTGTTGATCGCTGTCCTCTCGGCTGCATCCGCGCCGGTCCTCCTTGCCGGGGAGCCGCCTGTTTCCACCGACACCCGGTCGGAGGGGGATTTCGCCTTCTCGCTCTCGGCCGGCTATGAGTCGCTGCACGTTTATCGCGGTGCGGACTCCAGCATGGGGAGTGCGAACCTCTGGCAAGGCCTGGACGTGGAGTACAAGGACTTCCTTCACTTCAACCTCTATCACGGCAGCGGCACGAACTCCGACTATGAGGAACTGACGCCGAGCGCTTACATCCACCATGATTTCGGTCCGGTGGACGCGGCCTTCGGAGTGATCTGGTATCACTTCCCCGATTATCATTCGTCGGACAGCGTCGAGTTCTACCTGCGCTTCTCCCACGATTTCAAAAACGGCATCTCCACCTGGCTGCATGTGGGCTATAACGAAGATGCGGAGGGTTGGTATGAGGAGCTGGGAATCAAATACACCCGCGAGATCACGGACCGGCTGTCGCTTGCTCCTTACGCGTCGCTCGGATTTTCGCAGCATTACCGTGGAGTCACCGGCAGTGACGGTTTCGACAACGTGACCCTCGGTCTGACCGCTCCTTACAAGATCACGAAGCAGGTCAGTCTGACTCCCGCCGTCGGTCTCGCGCTGCCCCTCGATACCTTCAATGGAGACAATGAGCTATGGGGCGCCCTGACCCTCTCCGTCAGCTTCTGATTCAAACCACTCATCCCATCCCAACCATGAACCACTATCTCGCGGAATTCGTCGGCACCGCCATCCTGATCCTGCTCGGCAACGGCGTGGTCGCCAATGCGGTGCTCACCAAGTCGAAAGGCAACAACGGCGGTTGGATCGTCATCACCGCCGGCTGGGCGCTCGCCGTGGGCCTCGCGGTCTACGCCACCGCCCGTATCTCCGGTGCTCATTTGAATCCGGCCGTGACCCTGGCGCTGGCCGCCACCGGAGGATTCTCCTGGGCGGAGGTGCCCGGCTACATCGCTTCCCAAATGGGAGGCGCCATCGCCGGTTCCGTTCTCGTATGGTTGTCGTATCTCAGTCACTGGGAGGCTACGGAGGACAAGGGTGCCAAGCTCGCCTGCTTCTGCACGGCACCAGCGATCCGTTCCACGGTTCCCAACTTCATTACGGAATTCATCGGCACCGGCATGCTGGTTTTCGCTGTGATGGCCATCGGGAAGGTGAATGCCGGAGCTCCTGCCGCAGCCGGTGATGCGATGGCGGGCCTTGCGGCCACCTGGTGGTCACCGTTGCTGGTGGCGATCACCGTGTTCTCCATCGGCCTCTCGCTCGGTGGCCCCACCGGGTATGCGATCAATCCGGCCCGGGATCTCGGTCCGCGCATTGCCCACGCCATCCTGCCGGTTGCCAACAAGGGAGACTCCGATTGGGGCTACGCCTGGATTCCAGTGATCGCTCCGATCGCCGGGGGTATCGCCGCCGGCTTCCTCTTTAAGGCCCTCGGTTTCGCGGGCTGAACCCGATTTCAAAAACACCAACCATTCAACCACGTGAATCCCCGTTATATCCTCGCTCTCGACCAAGGCACCACTTCCTCCCGCTCGATTCTCTTCGACAAGAGCGGTACCGGAGTCGCTGTCAGCCAGCGTGAGTTCAAGCAGATCTATCCACAGCCCGGATGGGTCGAGCACGATCCGATGGAGATCTGGTCGAGCCAGCGCGCGACCCTTTCCGAAGTGCTCGGAAAGGCGGATGCTTCCGACCGCGATGTTGCGGCCATCGGCATCACCAACCAACGCGAGACCACCATCGTCTGGAACCGCGAGACCGGAAAACCCATCTACAATGCCATCGTCTGGCAGGATCGCCGCACCGCCGACTTCTGCGCGAAGCTGAAGCGGGAAGGGAGGGAAGCCGTCTTCACGGCGAAGACCGGCAAGCGGCTCGATCCTTACTTCTCCGGGACGAAAGTCCGCTGGATCCTCGACCATGTGAAAGGCGCCCGCGATCTCGCGAAGCAGGGCAAGCTGGCTTTCGGCACGGTCGACAGTTGGCTGGTGTGGAAGCTGACCGATGGAAAGGTCCATGTGACCGATGCCACCAATGCCTGTCGCACGCTGCTCTACAACATCCATGACGGATGTTGGGACGACGAGTTGCTGGAGATCCTCGATATTCCGAAAGAGTTGCTGCCCGAGGTGCGGTCTTGCTCCGAGGTCTACGGCACGACCGAATACGGAACACCCATTGCCGGGATGGCGGGGGACCAGCACGCAGCCCTTTTCGGCCAGGCTTGTTTTGAGAAAGGCATGGCCAAGAACACCTACGGCACCGGCTGTTTCATGCTCATGAATACCGGGACGCAAGCGGTGGCATCGAAGAACAATCTGCTCACGACGGTGGCGTGGAAGATCGGAGACGTCACCGAGTATGCCTTGGAAGGATCGATCTTCATCGCAGGTGCCGCCATCCAGTGGCTCCGGGATGAGTTGAAGATCATTTCCACTGCGGCCGAGTGCGACAAGCTCGCCTCTTCGGTGAAGGACAGTGGTGGGCTCTACATCGTGCCAGCCTTCGCAGGGTTGGGGGCACCCCATTGGGACCCCTATGCCCGTGGTGCGGCCTTCGGCATCACCCGGGGTACGAACCGTGCGCATTTCTGCAGGGCGGCCTTGGAGGCCATTGCTCTCCAGAGCGCGGATCTCATCAGCTCGATGGAGAAGGACAGCGGGTTGAAGCTCGCCGAACTTCGGGTCGATGGTGGTGCAACGCGCAGCGATCTGTTGCTTCAGATCCAAGCGGATATTCTGGGGACCCGCGTGATCCGGCCCAGCAATACTGAAACCACCGCACTCGGAGCTGCCTATCTCGCAGGTCTTGCGGTTGGCTTCTGGGAATCCCGCGAAGACATCGCGAAGAACTGGAAGGTGGATGCGACCTTCGAGCGCAAGGCTCCGGAGGACTCCATCGCGAAGCTTTGCAAAGGCTGGGCCAAAGCGGTTTCCCGATCCCTCGATTGGGAAGACGAGAAGGTCGAATAACCCTGTTCCCGTTTCCGCGGCCGGGCATGCCCCGGCCGCTCTGCATTGAACTTCATTCCGAACCCCCGAATCCATGTCCTTTTCCCGATCCCAGCATCTTGATGCCATCCGCAGCCGCAGCGAGCCATTTGACTTCATCATCGTCGGCGGCGGCGCAACAGGTCTCGGTGCGGCGGTTGATGCCGCCACCCGCGGTCATAGTGTGGCCCTCATTGAAATGGCGGATTTCGCCAAAGGCACTTCATCCCGCTCCACCAAGCTCGTCCACGGTGGCGTGAGATACCTCAAGCAAGGCAATGTCAGCCTGGTGCTCGAAGCCTTGCGTGAGCGCGGTCGCATGGCGAAGAACGCGCCCCACCTCGTGCACGATCTCGCCTTTGTCATCCCGAACTACAAGTGGTGGGAAGGTCCGTTCTATGGCATTGGCATGAAGGTCTATGACCAGTTGGCCGGTAAGCTCGGGCTTGGACCCAGCCGCATGCTTTCACGGGAGGAGACCATCGAAGCCATCCCCACCGTGGAGACCGAGCATCTCACCGGTGGAGTGGTCTATCACGACGGGCAGTTCGATGATTCGCGTCTGGCGATCGATCTGGCGAAGACCGCGGCAGAGCACGGTGCTTTTCTTGCGAACTACACCCGCTGCGTGGGGCTGCTGAAGGAGAACAACTTCGTGAGCGGCATTCGGGCGGTCGATGGGGAAAGCGGTGCCGAATTCACGATCCGCGGCCGTGCGGTCATCAATGCCACCGGGGTCTTCGTGGATGATCTGCGTCGCCAGGATGTGCCGGACTCAAAGGCTATCGTTGCAGTGTCCCAAGGCATCCACATCGTGCTTCCCAAGGAATTCCTGCCCGGCAAGGCCGCCATCATGGTGCCGAAGACGGCGGATGGCCGCGTGCTTTTCGCCGTGCCTTGGCACGATCATGTGGTGGTGGGCACGACGGATACGCCGGTGCCCTCGCACAGTTTGGAACCGCGGGCTCTGCAAGAGGAGATCGACTTCATCATGGAGCATTGCGCCCGTTACCTGACCCGTGACCCACGCCCGGAGGACGTGCTTTCCATCTACGCGGGTCTGCGCCCGTTGGTGAAAGCGGGGGATGGGCAGGATACCGCGGCCTTGTCGCGGGATCATACGATTCTCGTGGCGGAGTCCGGACTCATCACCATCACGGGAGGGAAGTGGACGACCTATCGGAAGATGGGAGAGGATGTGATCGACCAGGCGGAGATGGTTGCCGGAGTGGAGAGCAGGCGTTGCCACACCGTTGATCTGCCGATCCATGGGTGGACCCATCAGCCGATTCCCGAGCCTCACCTTCAGGTCTACGGCAGCGATGCTGCCGGTATCCGGGCTCTCTCGATCGCTGATCCGACTCTGGCACAAAAGGTTCACCCGGACCTTTCCCTGACCGGTGCCGAGGTCATCTGGCACGCGCGTGAGGAAATGGCGAGAACCGTAGAGGACGTGCTGGGCCGCCGCAGTCGCAGCCTTCTGTTGCATGCCCGGGCCAGTCAGGAAGCCGCACCGGCTGTCGCCGCATTGCTCGCGCGGGAATTGGGACAGGATGCCTCATGGGAAGCGGCCCAGGTGGAACACTACCGCGCTGTCTCCCAAGGCTATATCTTCGGTTCTCCGGAATCCGTTTCGCGATGATCCTCGCGGCCCGCATCCGCGTCCTTTGCGCGGGTGCGGGCAACTTTCGTGCTTGTTGTAGGATCGGGGATCACAAGATATGTATGTCCGGAAATGATCCGGATAAGCTCATGGTTTGGTATCTAACAAGGTAAAAATTTCTTTACTGTCAAAATATTTTGGGGATAGTCCGTCCCGTGCTGTCCCAACATGAAAACCATACCCTGCCTCCCCGCAGTGGTAGCGCTTGCCACGGGCCTCCTGGCCTCGTGCGCCGCGCCACCTGTCGCCAAAGTTCCAGTCTCATTTGCTGCTTCGTCCGCTGACAAATCGTTGAGCGGTCAGTTGCTGGCGAATGTGAATTCCTACCGCGTCGCGAAAGGCCGGAATGCGCTCGTCCGCAATCCGGGTCTTGACCGGATGGCTCAGGAGCACTGCGAGTTCATGCGTCTCAACCGCGGGAAGTTTTCCGTCGATGGTGGTCGCAACGTCAGCCACCTCGGGTTCGAGGGGCGGGCATTGAAGGCCCGTTCGAATCTGAACATCACCACTTTGGCCGAGAATGTCGCCGCGGCAAAAACGACCTCCATGCCATCCTTCGTGCGCATGTGGTCGAATTCCAAGGGGCATGACTACAACATGAGCGCGAACTGGACCGATACCGGGATCGCCGTCGTGGTGGATCAGGATGGAACGGTCTTTGCCACCCAACTTTTCGGCAGTCCGATGATGAACCGGATGGAAATGGCTGACCGTCTCCATCAATACTGAGGGCGGATGCCCGACCTCAGACTCGAAAAAGCCCTTCACGCCCGCGGTTTGCAAATCATCGCGGGCGTGGATGAAGCCGGACGCGGCCCCTTGGCCGGTCCTGTTGCTGCAGCCGCGGTGGTCCTACCACCGCGGTTTTCCTGTCCCGGCTTGGACGATTCCAAGAAGCTCACCCCAGCCAAGCGCGAAGCTTTGCACGCCCGGTTGACCGGCCACGCCAAGGTCAAGTGGGCGGTGGCACTGGTGCATGCGGAGGAAATCGACACGATCAATATTCTCCGGGCCACTCATCTGGCGATGCGTCAAGCGGTGTCCCAATTGCAAATCGAGGTGGACTATTGCCTGATCGATGGTCTACCGGTACCGGCTTTTCCGTGGGCTCACGATGGAGTCGTGAAGGGAGACGGTCTTTCGCTTTCCATCGCCGCCGCCAGCGTGATCGCGAAGGTTACCCGTGACCGGTGGATGCTCGCGGCGGCGCAGGAGTTTCCGCAATACGGCTTTGAGCGGCACCAGGGATATGGTACTCCCGGGCATCTCGCCGCCTTGCGTTCCCATGGGCCTTGCCGCATTCATCGCCGCTCGTTTCAGCCGGTGTCTCAACTCACCCTGCCGCTTGACGGCGCGTGATGGGACTCCGCTGGATCGGAAAGCAATCGGCGATTTCGGCGAGAAAGTGGCGGCAGCCTGGCTGCGGGCCGAAGGCTTCAAGGTGCTGTTCCGCAACTACCGCGCCCCTCGCGGCGGGGAAGTGGACATCGTCGCCCGTCAGGGCGAGTTGCTGTTGTTCGTGGAGGTGAAAACCCGCCGCAGCGGCGCGAAGATCCGGGGTTACGACGCGGTGAATGCGGACAAGCAGGCGTTGATCGAGCGGGGAGCCAGGCATTGGCTCAAGCTCTTGAAGCGCACGGATATCCCATGGCGTTTTGATGTGATCGAGGTGACCGTCGAGGACGGCCGGAAGCCGACCGTCCATCGGATCGAAAATGCCTTCTGAGCTGTCTCAGATCGGGCTTTTGGAGGCCATGAAGGCACCTAGCATGCCGATCACGAAGGATATTCCAAACAGAACGATGCTCACGCAGGCCATGATGCCTACGAATTTCCAGAAGGACCGTTGCTGGTCCATGGCACGCACGAGATCGCTGGAAGCACCGGTGCCCATCAGACTGGTAATGGCCGTTCCGTAGCGCCAGAGCTTGATGGCCGGGAAGATGTAGAGAGCCGCGACGACGATGTAGACGATCCCGACTCCGGCCGGGAACATGGCGTTGGGAGATCGCTGCGGGGACATGCTGAAGACGAGCCCCCCGATCACGATGGCGATGCCACCAAGGGCCATGAATCCTCCGGCGATGAAGGCGAGGATGGAGCAGACCCGCACCCAGGGCCGGGTCATTTGGAGCATGCGGATGGCTTCTGGATCCACGGCGTTGCCGGGAGCGGCGATCGCCTGATGGGAGAGGCTTGGGGCGGTGTAGGGGTCGAAGCTCATCGCGCGCAGTTGATATGCCTTGGGTGGAGGTGGCAAGTTCATGCGTTCCGGGTGATGTGGTGGATTGGCCAAGGTGGAAGGGAAGATGCCGGTGGCACCACGCTCATCAGTATCCCGTGGAAGAGGTCCGGCTGTGCGTGAATTGCTGGAAACCAACCACTCGCTGCCCGCCGTTGACCGCGGCTCGGCAGGGGCGTACAAGCCTCCCACACAAATCATGGACCTCACCACCACGGCATACGGCACCTGGAGCGGCGGACGCTTCATGCACTACGGCGAAACCCTTCCGGAGGAACGCTACCTCCAGTGCATTCGCACGGCTTATGAAGCCGGTATCCGCACATTCGTGACGGCGGATGTCTATGGCAATGGCAAGGCGGATGAGTTGCTCGGCGAGGCCTTGGCCGGTATCGATCGCGACAGCTACTGTTTGGTGGGCATGATCGGGCATGACTTCTACGTCGGGCAGCGTCAGGGGAACAAAGGCTACCCCCGTTTCACCGATCCGGAGCTTCGCGGCCCGGCCGAATACAAGGACTACATGCGGATGGCCTGCGCCAAGTCCTTGGAGCGCTGCCGCACCGATCATTTCGACCTTCTGATGCTGCACAATCCGGACGATATCGGATACACCAGCGAAGCTGTCTGGGATGGGATGCGTGCGCTCAAGGAAGAGGGGCTCACCACCCGCCTTGGCATCGCGCCGGGGCCGGCCAATGGCTTTTCCCTCGATATCGTTCAGTGCTTCGAGCGCTTCGGCGATCACATCGACTGGGCGATGCTCATTCTCAATCCGCTCGAGCCTTGGCCGACCGGATTGATCCTGCCCGCCTGCGAAAAGTTCGGGGTCAAGGTGCTGACCCGCGTGGTGGACTACGGTGGCGTGTTCCATGGTGACTTGCAGCCCGGCCACACCTTCAAGCCGGGCGACCATCGTGCCTACCGCCCGCAGGGCTGGGTGGAGCATGGTCTGGAGAAAGCGGAGCGTATGCTGCCACTGGCGGACAAATACAAGCTCACGCCGCTCCAGTTCGCATCCATCTGGAATCTCAGCCAGCCGATGGTGGAGAGCGTGGTGCCGACCTTCTTCCAAGAGCCGGTGGATGGCGCGCGGGACATCGAGGAGATGATCCGCGAATTCGCCGTGCTGCCGGATGTGCGTTTTACGCCTGAGGAGTCCGAGCAGATCCGCCTCATCGGAGACAATACCGGATGCATGACCTTGAAGGGTGCCAGCAAGCGTCATGAGACCAGCGAGCGTGCGGACGAGTGGCCGATGCGGCCCGAGCTTCTCGAACTGGCAGGCCGCTACGGTCTTGGCGAAGATTGGTGATCCAAGGGAGGAGAGAGTCTACCTCATACTTTCATGAAAACGCCGTTCTCCGGTTGGAGAACGGCGTTTTGCGTGGTTTGTTCGATCTTATTCCAAGGTGGCGAGATCGAGCACGAAACGGTATTTCACATCGCTGCGAAGCATCCGTTCGTAGGCTTCATTGATCTGTTGGATTGGAATCAGCTCGATGTCCGAGGTGATGCCGTTCTCGCCGCAGAAGTCCAACATCTCCTGGGTTTCCTTAATTCCGCCGATCAGGGAACCGGTGAGAATCCGGCCCGGAATCAAATTGAAGACGCCCACCGGCAGAGGTTCCGCCGGAACACCGACGAGGTGGAGCTTTCCGGTTCGCTTGAGCAGTCCGAGATACGCGTTCAGGTCATGCTTGGCGGATACGGTGTCGAGGATCAGGTCGAAGCTGTTGGTGTGACGGGTCATCTCATCCTCATTTTTGGAGATCACCACCTCGTCGGCCCCTAGTCGTGCCGCATCTTCGGCTTTTCCGGGAGAGGTGGTGAAGAGCACGACCTTTGCACCAAAGGCGTGGGCGAACTTGATCGCCATGTGACCGAGACCGCCCAGACCGATCACTCCGATCTTCTGGCCGGGGCCTACCTGCCAATGACGCAGCGGCGACCAGGTGGTGATGCCCGCGCACAGCAGCGGAGCGGCTCCCGCCGGATCGAGATTGTCGGGCACCCGCAGCACGAATTCCTCATCCACGGTCACCCGTTCGGAGTAACCGCCGTAGGTGATGCCGCCGGAGATTTTGTCCGGGCTGTTGTAGGTGAAGATCGGTCCGTGTTCGCAGTGCTGTTCCTGATGATCTTCACAGCTCGAACACTTCCGGCAGGAGTCCACGAGGCAGCCCACGCCAACGGTGTCGCCCGGTTTGAACTTCGTGACGCCACCTCCAACGGCCACCACTTTGCCGACGATTTCATGGCCCGGCACACAGGGATAGGTCGTGCCACCCCATTCATTGCGCGCCTGGTGGATATCGGTGTGGCAGACACCACAAAACAGGATGTCGATCTGAACGTCCTTGGCCGCGGCTTCGCGGCGTTGGATGGAGAAGGGCGCGAGGGGCGAGGTCGCATTCTGGGCCGCATACGCTCGGGTCGGAAGCATTCCATCCCATAGCAGCTTTCCGTATGTATTCAATCCGTCGATTGCCGGGTCCAACAGATTCTCAACAAGCAGGGGACCATTTCCAAATGAGGGAGACCGTGCTAGGCTGCGCCCGCTCATGAAGCTGTTTCACACGACCGTTTGTGCCGCGCTGTTGGTTTCTTCCCTGTCATTGATGGGGAAAGAGGAGAAGAAGAAGCCCGCTCCGAAACCCGCGCCTGAGAAAGCCGTGTCCGGGGGACAGGCTTTCGGTTGGCCGTTCGTCGAGTGGCAGCAGATGGTGCCGAGAGGAGGCACCACCCGTGGCGCGGAGGTCACCCTGTTGGAGGGGCCGAAGGAGACTTGGGCGAAACTCCAGGAGCAGGGTATCTCGAAGTTCGAGAGGGACCGGAGAGCCATCCTCTCCCTAGCGGGAAACTATCGGGTCAGTTTCGATTTCACGGAATCATTCGGCCTGAAGGCGAATTTCAAGCCGGCCCGGCCCTATTTCTCATGGGGGACTGAGAATGTCACGGTGATCGAGGATCGGGGGGAATTTCTCAGCCTCCAGCACACACTGGTGATGTACTTCAAGGACGAGAAAGGGAAAACGGGACCGCCCATGGTGATGAAGCACTGGCGCGAGGATTGGACCTGGCAGCCGAGGGAAATGAGCGTCTACGACAAGGATAATACCTGGAAGAAGGTGGCGGCTTCTTCACTGGAGGGCCGTTGGTCACAGGCCGTGTATCAGGTCGATGACTCGCCCCGCTATCAGGCGATTGGAGCCTGGGCTCACGATGCAGGCCTCTCGACTTGGAAGAGTGATGTTTGCGAACGTCCGCTGCCGAGGCGTGAGTTTTCCGTTCGTAATGACTACAATGTCCTCGAAGGCACGGAAGAGGTGAACGTGACCCCCAGCGGCTGGGTCCATCTCCAGAGCAACCGCAAGGTGCTGGTCGCTGGAAATGGTGCCCGCACGTGCCTGGGTGGAGAGATCGGCGTGAACCGCTATGAGGCGATCACCGCACCGGATCTCTCCGGCCCGTTTCAAGCCTACTGGACGAAGACGGGAGATTACTGGAAGGACGTTCGTGACACTTGGGAGGAGATCATCCGCACCCGCGATTCCTTTTCGCTGAAGTCGAAGGATGGTGAGGACGAGCTTTTCAAGGTCCATTTCACTTACGCTGCCGGACTGGAGAAGGCGGACAAGCTTGATGCCGATGCGGATTTGAAACACGCCCGCGAGACGATCGACCGCTTTCTGGTGAAGTGACCAGAGTCACACGATACCGCCGTTGCTGCGGATAGTCTGGCCGTTGACCCAGCCGCCATCAGGACCACAGAGGAAGGATACCACGGCAGCGATGTCCTCGGGTTTTCCGAGCCGTTCCAATGGCGGCAGTTTCGCGAGATGAGCGACTTGTTCGTCGGTCTTGCCGGTGAAGAACAGATCGGTGGCGGTGGGGCCGGGGGCCACGGCGTTCACCGTGATGTGGCGGCCGCGCAGTTCCTTGGCGAAGATGGCGGTCATGGTTTCCACTGCGGCCTTGGTGGCGGCATAGGTGGCGTAGCCGGGAAGGGTGAGGCCGACCACGCTGGTGGAGAAGTTTACGATGCGGCCGCCGTCCCGCAGCTTCGTGCCTGCCGCACGCAAAACGTTGAAGGTGCCTTTGAGATTGATGGCGAGCATGCGGTCGAAGAGCGCGTCATCGGTTTCGGTGATCGGTACGAGCCCGGGCTGGATCACGCCCGCGTTGTTCACCACCACGTCCACACCGCCGAAGGTTTCCTCCGCTTTCGCAAAGAGGGTGGCCACATCCTCCGGTGAGGAAACATCCGCCTGCACGGCGATGGCGCTGCCGCCGGCAGCCGTGATCTCCGCCATGACCCCGTCCGCATCCGCAGCGCGGCCGGCGTAGTTCACGACGATGGCGAAACCGTCCGAGGCGAGGCGCTTGGCGATGGCGGCCCCGATGCCGCGGGAGGAACCGGTGACGATGGCGGATTTAGTGGAGGTCATGGGATCAATTGGTGCCAGATGCGGTGGGGGTCAAGTGACAAGGTTTGTGGAGACGAGACTGGCGCGATCCGGAGGATTGCGGTCCAATTCTGATCATGGTGTTGCTGGTGATTGCCGATGATGAATGTGTCTTGAACGATCTTCCGGAGCAGCCCGCGGATGTGCTGGTTGCTTGTGGCGATCTTTCGGATTCGGTCATTTTGAAAGCGGCGGAACGCTGCGGCGCACGCCGGGTAATGGCGGTAAAAGGCAACCATGATACCGCAAGCGTGTTTTCACCTCCTATCGAGAACCTGCACCTCAACGTGGTGGAGGTGGATGGCGTGACCTTCGGCGGGTTCCGCGGCGCGTGGCGATACAAGCCGCGCGGGTATCATCTTTTCGACCAGTCGGACGTGGAGCTGGCGCTGATCGATTTCCCGAAGGTGGATGTGTTCGTGGGGCATAATTCACCCGCGGGCATTCACGACCGGGATGACGATGACGTGCATTTCGGATTCCGCGCGTTCAACCGCTATATGAAGCTGAGCCAGCCGCGGCTGCTGTTGCACGGTCATCAGCACGTGAATGCGGAAAGTGTGGTGGACGGGACGACGGTGATCGGGGTGTATGGTCACCGGTTTTTGACGCTCTGAAGGTAGGGCGATCTCGCCGAGAGCGCCGGGTCTGATGGTTTCATTCGCTTCCGAGGGATGATCCTCATGGGATTCTGTTGGGACGATATTCCATCCGCGAACGATCTTTGGCTCCCCGGACGCTTCGGCGATGCGTCCCTACCGCAAGAGTTACAAAGACCTCAACATCCCCTCCGCCTCATCGAGCTTCGGTTTGGGGAGATGGTGCGTGAGGCGCGGGAAGCGTTTGCCTTCGAGCAGGATGTAATCGCCGTTGCGGTTGAGCATCAGGCGCTGGGCTTGGAGTTCCACGGATGCGACATCGCGTGCGGCAGCGAGAGCCTTGATGCGGGCCACTTGGAGGAGATTCGCCACCGCATCCGGGAATCGCCCGAAGCGGTCGCGCCACGCGGTCTCCAGTTTCCGAACCGCCTTCTCGGTCACCGCCTCCGCCAGTTCGCGATAGGCGGAGAGGCGCAGCTTCGTCTCCGGCAGCCATGAAGCAGGCAGGAATGCGGGGATGACCTCCTTGTGATCCTCACGCGCATAGGCGCTCTCGCTGAAGCAGACGCAGTCCGCCTTGAAACCGGTTTCCGCATGATGGCTGGTCTGGCCGCGGCCCTTGAGGCGATCCACCGATTGGCGCAGGAGCTGACAGTAAAGGTCGAAGCCGATCTGCGCGATGTGGCCGCTTTGCTTGGTGCCGAGCAGGTTGCCCGCGCCACGGATCTCCAGGTCGCGCATGGCGATCTTGAAGCCGGAACCCAGCGCCGTGTACTGCTTGATCGCGTGGATGCGCTTGCGGGCATCGCCGGTGGTCATCATCTCACGCGGCAGCAGCAGGATGGCGTAGGCTTTTTCACCGGCACGGCCGACACGCCCGCGGAGCTGATAGAGGTCCGCGAGGCCGAAGCGGTCGGCGCGGTCGATGAGAATGGTGTTCGCGTTCGGAATATCGATACCGGTCTCGATGATGGTCGTCGCCAGCAGCACATCGGCCTCGCCCTTGACGAAGGTGTGCATCACCACCTCAAGGTCATCCTTCTCCATCTGGCCGTGGCCGATGAGGATGCGTGCTTCGGGGACGAGCTGGCGGATCTTCGACGCCATCAGCTCGATGGTCTTCACGCGGTTGTGCAGGAAGAACACCTGACCGCCACGCTTCATCTCGCGCTGGATCGCATCCCGGATCACTCGCTCGTCATAGGCGCAGACCGTGGTGGAAACCGGCACGCGGTTCGGCGGCGGGGTCTCGATAGTGGACATGTCGCGCGCACCCATCAGCGCCATGTAGAGTGTGCGGGGGATGGGCGTGGCGGAGAGCGTCATCACGTTCACCTGGCGGAAGAGTTCCTTGAACTTTTCCTTGTGCTTCACGCCGAAGCGCTGCTCTTCATCGACGACGACGAGGCCGAGATCCTTGAAATGCACGTCTCCGGACACGAGGCGGTGCGTGCCGATGACGATATCCACCGAGCCTTCCTCCAGTCCGCGCAGCGTGTCCTTCACCTGCGAGGGCGTGCGAAAGCGATTGAGCAGATCGACGCGCACGGGATAGTCCGACATACGCTCGCGGAAGGTCCGCCAATGTTGCTCCGCCAGCACGGTGGTCGGCACGAGGATGGCCACCTGCTTGCCACCGGTCACCGCTTTGAAAGCCGCGCGGATCGCGACCTCAGTCTTGCCGAAGCCGACGTCACCGCAGATGAGGCGATCCATCGGCCGCGGAGACTCCATGTCCTTCTTCGATTCCTCGATCGCGCGGCGCTGGTCGACGGTCTCGGTGTAGTGGAAGGAGTTCTCGAACTCGAACATCCAGCGGGAGTCCGCGGCGTGGGCGAAGCCGGGGTTCGATTCGCGCTCGGCATGCACGCGCAGCAATTGCGCGGCGTAGTCGAGGATGGATTTCTCCGCGGACTTGCGGGCGTTTTTCCACGCCACGCTGCCGAGCTTGTTGAGATCCGGCGTCTTGCCGCCGAGGCCGACGTATTTGCCGACGAGATGCGCCTGCTCCAGCGGTACGCTGAGAATGGAGCCGCCGTCGTATTCGATCGCGAGTTCCTCGCCGTCATCGCCGGGATGGATGCCGCGGAAGCGTCCGATGCCATACTCATAGTGGACGACGAGGTCACCTTCCGAAATCTCATCAATGGTGGCACGGGCGATGGCGACGCGGGCGCGATCCAGCGAACTGCGGCGCGCGACGCCAGGCGTGCGGTAGCGGCCGAACAACTCCGAGGAGGATAGGTACTGCGAGCTTCAGCGCGGGAACGGTGAAGCCCGCCAGCAACTCGCCGCGCAGGGGCGTTAGGCCGAGATCGCGCTCCAGGTCCTTGCCGGAGAGATCGGCGAAACGTTCCTGCTCGCCATCATTGGAGAACACGATACCCACGTCCCAGCCATCGCGCTGCCATTCGTTGAGCTGCTTGAAGAAGCCCTCGCGGCGCGATTGCTCCAGCACGAAGTCACCGGCATCGAAGACGCCGAGTGGACTGTTGTAGCAGGCGGTGGTGAAATCCTCCTCTCCCTCCAGGTCCGCCACGTCCTCCAGGATGCGGACATCCGGGCGATACGTTTCGGTGGCGCCGATGGCGACGATGAGGTCGTCCTTGTGGCGGTAGTCGGCGATCTTCGCCGCGGCGGGCGGCTCGGCGAGCAACAGTTCGGATTGCTCCAGCTTCCGCGTGGAAGCCTGTGAATCGAGGTCGAACTCGCGCAGCGATTCCAGCTCGGTATCGAAGAATTCCAAGCGCAGTGGTCGCGCGGCCTGCCAAGCGAAGAGATCGAGGATGCCACCACGGATCGCGAACTGGCCGCGGCCGGCGACGGTGGGGACGCGCTCGTAGCCATGCGAGGCCAGCGTTTCGGAGAGTTCGCGTGGATCGAGTTGGGTGCCCGGCTTCAGGATCGTGCGCGAATCACGCAGCGCGCCGGGGGAAGGGGCGGGGGAGTCGAAGGCATCGCTGCCGCAGATGACGACGAAGGATTTCTCACGCGCGAGGTGCTCCAGCACGGCGAACCATTCCGCCGCGCCTTCGGGATCTGCGATGGTGCCCTCGGCGGTTTCGGTGGGGGACTCGGGCAGGACCAGCGCCACGATGCCCCACAGTTCCAGCTCGGTGGCGAGGCGTTCGCGTTGGCGGGGCAGATCGCAGACGAGCCAGATGCGCTGCTTTTTCCGGTCGCGCGCGGCCTCCGTGACCACCGCCGCGAGCCACGCGTGGGCGGCATCACCCGCGTGATCCAGCAACACTTCTCCATCGCCGGTGGCCAATGGGGCCAGGCGCTGGGCAAAATCCGGCTGCGTGACGGCCCGCCGCAGCCAGGCATGGGAAGAATCCGCCGCGCGCGTCACGCAGGGAGGGATACACGGGTTTTCCCTTGTGGCAAGAAGGCTGCGCGGTTTTTAATTCACCTTTCCTAAGCATGTGCTACTCTCGTGCATGCGATCGTGCGCCCTTTTCTTCTCCCTCCTCGCTTGCGCGCTGCTCTCCTCGAACTGCACGCAGATCGGTCCGCCGGGCGGTGGCCCTGATCGGAGTTGGCGTCCCACGCCCGTACCACAGGCGCAACCCGGCTCGCTCTCCGCATCCACCCTGACCCGCAAGATCAACCTGAAGCCGGACATGGTGGCGAAAGGCACCTACGGTCGCAAGGTGGTGCGCCCGATGAACCCGCGTTACATCACCATCCACAGCACCCAGAATTTCTCCGCGGATGCCTCGAAGCATGCGCTGGCGCTGAAGCGTGGTGCTCTCCGTGCGCCGAAGCGCCCGGGTTTCAACCGCATCGGCTTCCTGATCTGGCACTTCACCGTGGATTCGAAGGTGGCGATCCAGCACATGCCGTGCAACGAGCAGGGCGAGCACGCGGACTTCAATGGTCCGGGTAACAACTACTCCATCGGCATCGAGATGTGCGAAAACAAGGGCGGCAACCGCTCCGCCACCATTGAGCGTACCGCCATGCTCACGGCGTACCTGATGAAGCGCTACAACATCCCGCTGCGCAATGTGGTGCCGCACTATCACTGGCCGCGTCATGGCTGCAATCCGGAGCACAAGAACTGCCCGTGGTTCCTGATGGACAATGGCCGTCCGGGGGCGAAGTGGCGTTGGTTCCAGAGCAAGGTGAACTATTACTACCGCTCGCTGCAGTGACCTCCGGTTCATCGGCCGGCAGCCCCGGCAACCGTGACGTTTATCTCGACCCGGATACGTTCTACGTCTGCGATCGCTGCACGGCGTGTTGCAAGTGGCCGGGGGACGTGCGGCTGGAGGAGGATGAGATCCCGAAGATCGCGGAACACCTCGGCATGACCGAGGCCGCGTTTCTGGACCAATACACGCGCCTGCGCACGAACCGGCAGGGGCTCTCGCTGATCGAAAAGGAAAACCACGAGTGCATCATGCTGGAGGGAAACCTCTGCCGCATCCACCCGGTGAAACCGGAGCAATGCAAGGGATTCCCGAACAAATGGAACTTCCCCGGCTGGCGGCAGGTCTGCCATGCGAAGCCGATACCGATGGTAGAGGCCGTGGCACGCGGGTTGGCCAAGTAGCACAAGTTTTCAACTTGTGAGTGGGTGTACGTTCTTTCTCCGGATGTCGGGCCTTTGTTGGTGACCTCCCGGTTACGGCTCTCCAAAGAGCGACCAACGCATGAACTTGAAATCCGGCCAGCGGCTGTTAACTCTCTGCAGCGTCGGCCTATGTATGAACCTCCCCAAGCGCCTGCGCTTCCATTGCCTTCAGACCTTCGTAAACCGAGATTTGCCAAGGCGGGTGTGATCGCTGGAATCATCCTGATGCTGTCTCCGATTGTAGGAGCCATCGGAATGGCGAGAGGAATGTCGAAGGCCTTTGATGCCTTGGGCTCTTCGGGAATCGGCGATCCTCAGGTTCTTTCCGGTCATATCGGCGAGGTCCTGATTTCGACCGTCGTTGGCTTTGCGCTTTTCCCGTTTGGGCTGATTCTTTTCGTGGTGGGCCTTCTCCAGCTCCGTAAATTCAAACGTCGGGCAGCCTCGCTATCAGGCAATGGTGCGTGAGGTGCGGGCGCTTTCCGTTGGAATACAGAGCATTGGAGGATTTTTAGGGTGCCCGCATTGCTGGGGACTTCCGTTTCTCACTTTACACTTTCCAGCCGTTGTGATGGAGGCGACCCTCCGCGCATGTTTGTCGACCACATCCGCATCTTTGCGAAAGCCGGCGACGGTGGAAACGGAGCCGTTTCCTTCCGTCGTGAGAAATTCGTGCCCCGTGGGGGGCCGGACGGTGGTGATGGCGGCAATGGTGGCGACATCGTGCTGATCGTTGATCCGTCCACGGACAATCTCCGCCAGTTCTTCTATGATCCGAAGCTGATCGCCCAGGATGGAAAACCCGGTGGCGGCGTGCGCAAGACCGGCAAGGGCGGCAAAAAGGTGACCGCCCGCGTTCCTCCGGGCACCGTGGTCTACCGCAGCACTGCGGCCACAGTGATGGAGGCCGTGGAGGCGGAGCGCAGCGAGGAGGGCATCGACCTCGATCCGGTGGCGGATCTCACCGAGAACGGCCAGGAATTCATCCTCTGTGCCGGTGGTATCGGCGGCAAGGGCAACTGGAACTTCCGCACCTCCACCAACCAAGCACCGCAGGAGCACACGCTCGGCACTCCGGGCGATCAGGCGGTTTTCTATCTGGAGCTGCGCCGTATCGCGGACGCGGGTCTCGTCGGCTTCCCGAACGCGGGCAAGTCAACGCTGCTCGGCAAGTTGTCCGCAGCCAAGCCGAAGGTGGCGGCCTATCCTTTCACAACGCTCCAGCCGATGGTCGGTGTTGCCGAGTTCGGCGGCTTCCGTCGCTGCACGATCGCAGACATTCCCGGCCTGATCGAGGGTGCGCATGAGAACCGCGGTCTCGGTCACGAGTTCCTGCGCCACATCACCCGCTGCCGCGTGCTGTTGTTCGTGGTGGACATGGGTGGCACCGAAGGCCGCGATCCGGTGTCCGACATCGAAATCCTCCGCAAGGAGATCAAGGAATACGACGCCGAGTTGGCGCGTTTCCCGTGGATCGTGGTGGCGAACAAGATGGATGTGGAAGGCGCTGCGGAAAATCTGGAGATCTTCAAGCAACGTTTCCCAAAGGTAGAGATCATTCCGATTTCCGCCGAACTGGAGGAGGGCTTGGACAATCTCAAGCAGTACCTCGATAACGAGGTGGCTTACAAATACAACAAGTGATCCAGCCACTGTCGTGAGCGAAACCCTTCATCGTGTTTTCGTTTACGGCACTCTGCGGAGCGGAGGATCGAATCACCACCGGATGGCGGGCGCGGCAAGGATCGCGTCCGCAGTGGTGCGCGGACGGCTCTATCGGATCGATTGGTATCCGGGAGTGGTGCTGGATGCGGAGGCGGATGAGGTGGTCGGAGAGATCTACGATGTCAGCGATCGGCAATTCGAAGCGCTGAACGAATACGAAGGCGACGAATACCACTGTGTGGAGATCGAGGCGCGCGGATATCAGCCGCCGGATGAGACCTTTTACGTAAAACTGTGGGAGTGGAAGGGAACGCCGGATCCGGAGCGCCGGATACCGCACGGCGATTGGCTGGTGGCTTCCCGGAAGATTTATCCGGTGTTCACGTTGCTGGCGTGGCTGCTGCTGGTTTTCAATCTCATCGGGCTTCCCGTGTTTTCTTCCCGGGCCCCTGCGATTCCTGCTGGGGCACGGGTAACCTTTTATATCGGGATTTTCGTGCTTCCGCTCTTTGTGACGCTTTGCAGTTGGTTGTCAGGTCATCGGCACGAGGTCGCACCCCGCTGGCAACGCCTTCAACTGGTGATCAGTGGAGTGTTGATACTCGTGAATGCTCTGGCGGTTGTTTGTTTGTCGTCTTTGTGAGGTCATTTGAGGCGAGTTCCTCGGCTCCGCCTACGAAGAGGGCAGCTTCACCTTGTAGGCGCGGAAGGGCAGGGAGTAGGCAGGTTTTCCGCCGTTGAACTTCGCATCCCGGCAGATCTGTGAAGCTGTCAAATAGAGATAGCCATCCGAGCCGATGCCCATGGAGTCCGGCCAGATGAGACGCTCGTCGTGCACCAGCGTTTCGACCTTGCCGTCCGGTGTGACGTAGCGGATGGCTTTGGCCTGCGAGTCGGTGATGTAGATGTTGCCCTTCTTGTCCGCGACCATGCCGTGGCAGACGCCGGTTTCCGCGACCTTCTCGATCTTTGCGGAGAGATCCTGATCGCTGAGGGCAGCATCCGCGAGCCAGCGCGTTTCGATGCGATACAGCCAGGTCTGGTTGATGGCGCGGAAGTAGAACCAGCGGTCGTCGTGGGTCAGCGCGATGCCGTTCACATTCGAGACGAAAGGATGACCGGAAGAATCTTCCACGTATTTGTCCTCGATCTTCAATTTGAAGCCGGGCGTGGCGATCAGGGCCGGATCATTACGCAGAACGACCCGGGATTTCTTCGTGGTGAGATCGAGCACGACGATGGCCTTCAGGCCCGGATCAGAGAGGTAGGCGAGATGGTGGATGTGATCGATGCAGAGATCGTTGAGGGCGCTTTGTTCCTTCGGCAGATCGTCGAAGGGATAGATGTCTGCGACCTCATTGCGGGTGAGATCGATCTTTACGATCTTGAAGCGTCCCGCAGCGCGGTTACTCGTTCCGTCCTTGCCGAGAATGGAAGCCCCGCCGGAGGGTGAGGAATCCAGCACCCAGAGATAGTGGTGGTCATCGGCGAAGAGGTCCTGGGCATTGATGAACTGACGGGTTTCGTCCGTGGGATTCGCGGCGTTCCATTCGGCGTTGGGAAAGGGGACCTGCTTGCCATCGGTGATCTCCAACAGGGCGTTGGCGAAGGGTTGGCGGTGCGGGAAGGAGACGAAGATACGGTTTGGAGCCCCGGAGACGGCCATGCCGATGGGTTGGTGGTCACCGAAGGATGCAACCTCGATGAGAGGTTCTTCCGCGTGGAGGGCGGGGAAGAAAGAGATGACCGCTGTGGCGAGGAGTCGGGAGAAGAGGCGCGGTGGAAGCATCACCGCGCAGTGTCGGCGCAAAGGGAAGGGCGCGCCATGGGTTTTTCGGGGAAGCGTGGAAGACGCTTGCGACTGGGAGTGGCGGCTTTCGAGCCGCCATGGCAAGGGGGACGATCTGCTTACGCTCGCGCACCATCGGAGGATGAAGGGAGGAGGATGATCGAAGAAAGAAGCCCTCGCTTCCCTCCATCATGGCTCCTCGAAAGGAGCCACTCCCAGTGAGGCGGAGATTATGGGGCGGCTTTCTTCCGCGGGCGCGTCATGAAGAACAGCACCACCCCGAAGACGGAGAGCAGGAAGAGTCCACCGGTGGTGATGATCTGGACCCAATCGCGAACGTCCTTGTTCGGAATGAAGCCGAGCTTGTGGAAGTTCGTGAAGGCGCTGGCTTCGAACTGTCGTCCGTCATCGGTGTGGCGGGTGACGCTGCCGGTGGTGGTGGAAACGTAGACACGCGTGCCCTTTCCATCGTCCGCATCGTAGCGGTGGACGGGGAGGATGCGGAAGATGTTGATGTATTCGTTGTTGAAGGCGGTGAGGTAGTCGGTCTTCCGGACGGGCTTGCCGCCGAGGAAGCCGGTGGCGATTTCCGAAGCGTAGCGTTCGTCCTGCGCGGGGTTGATGTGGCCATCAACGGCGCTGATATAGGCAGGCACTCCGGGACCGGTGAAGACCTGATACCAAGGTTCTCCGCCGATGGTGCGGACGTTCACTGCGGCAGGTTTGGTGCCTGTCGGGAGCTTGGCTACGGCCTCGGCGATGGAGATGCGGATGGCTGCGGCATCCAGCCCTCCGCCGGAAGGCCGGGCGGAGGGCGGGGGAGCCTGGGTGCGCGTCATGACCGTGTGCAGCACGCCGCTGCCTGCGGACATCATGGCGGTGAGGCTGAAGGCGAGACCGAGCCAGCGGTGGGCTTTGCGGATCCAGTTGCGGGTCATGGCGATGATGGGTTCAGGTGGTCACCACTTCCATTCGACTCCGCCATAGATGCTGCGACCGTCGCCCGGCAGGAACTGGCGTTGATCCAGCCCCTTGGCATCTTCGATCACGCCGGTGGTCGCGGCGTATTTCTCGTCGGTCAGGTTGCGGGCTTCGATGAACCAGGACAGACCCTTCTCGCGGCGCTGGCCGAACTTGAATCCACAGATCGCATAGGGATCGGCAGCGAAGGTGTTGCGTTGATCGATGAATGCCTTCACCGGCACCCATTCAAAGGTCGGGCCTGCATACCAGCCGCAGGAATTCTCCCAGGTCAGTTCACCACGGATGATGTGCGGTGGCTGGCCCGCGAGCTTGTTGTTGCCGTAGCGTGGATCGTTGTCGAAACGGAAGTCCCCGTAGGTCCAGGCGGAGCGGAAGACCAGTCGGTTGTCCGGCTGTTCCTCCCACGAAGTCCCGAGCAGATCCCCCTCGAAACCGGCTTCGATTCCGGAGTGCTTGGTGTGTGGGGCGTTCACGGTGATGGCGGGTGTGCCCGGATTGTTGTCGTGGTCGATGGAGAGCAGCTCGTCATCGATATCCGCGTGATACAGCGAGACATCCCAGCGCACGGGGCCGTGATGACCACGGGTGCCGATCTCGTAGGTGACGGCCGTCTGGGCCTTGTTCGTCAGAGCGGAGGCGATGGCCTCGCTGAAGGAGGGCGGCTCGTAGCTGCCGGAGACATTGCCGTAGACCTGCACCTCATGCGTGGCCTCCCAGCGGAAGCCCACTTTTGGGGAGATATTTGTGTAGTCGTTCGCGTAATCCCGCCCGGCACCGAAGGTCAGATCGTTTTCGCGGCGGTTGTAGGCCGCGCTGGCACCCGCGATGAAGGTGAAGCCGGGGCTGACGGTGAACTGGTCCTCGATGAAGCCTTCGAGGTTGGTAGCGACCTGGTCCGCGTGATTGAGCAGCGCACCACGGTGGCCGAAGACGCTGGCATAGGTGGAGGCGTCGATGGTGCCGTAGGAGAAGGTTGCGCCGCCGCGAAGACGATTGGCGTGACCGTAGAGCTCGGATTCATTCGTGCCGGTGAAGCCCGCGAAGAAGTCGTTGGTGTTCTGATCGATGACCTGGGAAATCGGATGATCGAGATCCTTGTGACTCACCCCTGCGATGAATTCCCAGGTGGTGTCGCCATCGCGGACCGTGGTCTTGTTTGCCAACCGGAGCAGCTCGAAGTTGCGGTGCTGGTCCAAGGTGATGTTTGCCGGAGCCGCGAGACGGGGATCACGCTCGAGCTCGGACTTCAGGAGGCTTCCCGGAAGTTCCGAGTTGGTATTCACGGCGGTGATGTAGAAGCGCGTTTCGACGTCATCATTGAACCGCCAGCCGAAGTTGGCGAAGAGGCGTTCGTTTTCCTGTTCGGCGTGGTTGCGGAAGCCGTCCTGCTGCTGGTGGATGATGGAGGCGTAGGCATCGGCGGAGCCTGCGGTGAAACCGCCCGCGATACCGGCGCGGAGGTAGCCGTAGGAGCCGGCTTCCAGACGGAGATCGCCTCCCGGCGAGTTCAGTCCGGTACGGGAGACATAGTCGATGGCACCACCGAGGGTGGAAGATCCCTGGTCGAGAGCATTCGCGCCCCGCCAGACATCGATGTAGGAGGCCGCGGTGGGCTCGAGTGCCTGCATGTCGAAGGAACCATCGGCAAGGTTGATGGGCAGACCATCCTGCATGACGCGGATGCCGCGGCCGTGGAAGGTGCGTTGGAGGCCGGAGCCGCGGATCGAGATACGGGCCTCATCGGAGCCGAAGCGCGATTGGGCGAAGACGCCGGGAGATAGAGCGAAGGTATCCGCAACAGTGGAGGAGCGGCCACGCAGGTAGCGGTCGGCATCGACGACTTCGGTGCCGCCGGGAGTTTTGGCGAGTTCCTCGCGGCTAGCCTGAACCGAGGGGGCGGTGAGGGACTTTTCCTTGGGCGCGGTGACGACCACGTCGGGAAGGGTTTTGTTAGGTGCTGCCTCCGGCGTGGTTTCAGCGGAGAGGGTGGAGGCGAGGCCGCAGACGGAAGCGGCGGCGATGAGATGGGTGGATTTCACGAGATGTGGAAAAGTTGGATGACGTGTGCAAGACGGGGCCGCGAGGTCGCGGCGGGGTGTGGAAAGCAGGCGCGAGGGCGCGATTGTCCAAAGAAGGCGGACTGAAGTCCGCAGTCCAAGTGCATGGATCGGGCTGTGTTCTAACAGAGAGCGGCCTTGAAGATCGGACGATCGAGCGGATACCCCGCTGGCATGACAGCGGAAGGCGATCGCTCGGTACATGGCTGCCCGAAAGCAGCCATTCCTTGATCATTGGGCGCGGTTTTCCCGACTTCGGCTCACGCCACCTGAGGCGGCGGTGAGGGAGGGGAGTCCTGGCCAATTCCCACGAGAAGCGTGGGAGAGACGGGGATGGCCACGGGAATATCCCTGGCCACGGGAGTTTTCAAAACGGGATTATCCGTCGGCAGCAGCTCGTGGCGGAGCTTTGCGCCGAATGGAACCTCGGGTGAACCCGGGCCCTGCTTCTTCGCATCGTTCTGTTTGGCCGAGGCGATCTTGCAGCACATTTCGCACGGCTTGTCGCCGCTGAAAGTGTCCGCCGCAGCTTTGGCGAAGCCGTCCTGCTGCGAGTAGGTGACAAGCATGTTGGCCCAGGCGCATGCCTGGACCAATGCGTAGGGCCCTCCCGCCAGATGGATGCCGGCGAGCAACGCGATCGTGAACTGGAGGGCCTTCTTCAGATATCTACAGGTTCAAGCCTCGCGGCCGCAGCACTGCTTGTACTTCTTGCCGGAACCGCAGGGGCACAGGGCGTTGCGGCCGGTGGTTTCGATATCGAAGCTCGGGCGGCGTTTCGGCAGGTTCAGCTTGAGCTGTTGGCTGCCTTCCGGCGACGGAAGCGTGGAGGGATCGATGTTGGCGGAGCTGCCGGTGCTGGCAATGTTGTCGTAGCCGATGGACGGGCCGGCTTCTTCCGGGCCGTGGAATTCCTGTGGCATGCTCTGGAGCTGGCGCAGGAAGGCTTCGAGATTGGACGCGGAGCGGAACAGGTTCTGGAGCGCTTCCTGATCGATGCTGCTCATCAGGTTGACGAACAGATCGTAGGCTTCCGTCTTGTATTCGATCAGCGGATCCTTCTGGCCCTGGGCGCGGAGCTGCACGCCTTCGCGCAGGGCGTCCATGTTGTAGAGGTGGTTCTGCCACTGCTTGTCGATGGCCACCAGCACCATGCGGCGCTCCTCCTGGTCGAGCACCTCGGGAGGGAGGTTTTCGATGCGGCGCTCGTAGGTTTCCTTCACGCGCCTCACCAGTTCGTTGGAGATTTCCTCCTCGGTGTGGGTGGTGATGTTCACGTCTTCCGCATCGACACGAATCGGAAGGGTGGCGTTGACCCAGTGAAGCAGCTCGTTGTAGTCCGGCGAACCGGCGTCGCGGTCTGCGAGATATTCGTTCACCTTGGCCGGGATCACCTTCTCGATGATCTCATTGACGAGGTCGCGCGGGTTCTCGGTGGTGAGCACTTCATTGCGATAGCCGTAAACGACCTCGCGCTGCTTGTTCATCACGTCATCGAACTCCAGCACGCGCTTGCGCCAGGTGTAGTTGCGCTGTTCGACGCGCTTCTGGGCGGTTTCGACGGACTTGTTGAGCCACGAGTGTTCAAGGGCCTCGCCCTCCTGCATGCCGAAGCGCTCCATCATGGCCGTCATGCGGTCGGCGGCGGCGAAGTTGCGCATCAGGTCATCCTCGAAGGAGATGAAGAACTGGCTGCGGCCCGGGTCACCCTGGCGGGAGCAACGTCCGCGGAGCTGGCGGTCGACGCGGCGGGATTCGTAGCGCTCGGTGGCGATGACGAAGAGGCCGCCGAGCTCGGGAACTTCCGGTCCGAGTTTGATGTCGGTGCCGCGGCCAGCCATGTTGGTGGAAACGGTGACGGCGCCCTTCTGGCCGGCGCGCATGACGATCTCGGCCTCCTGTTGGTGGTACTTCGCGTTGAGGACGGTGTGCGGGATCTTGCTGCGCTTCAGCATGCGCGAGACGGTCTCGGATGCGTCCACGGAGGCGGTGCCGACAAGGACGGGCTGACCCTTGGCGTGGGCGGCCTCGATCTTGGAAAGCACGGCATTGTACTTCTCGCGGCGGGTCTTGAAGACCTGGTCGTTCTCATCGACGCGGCGGTTCGGCCGGTTCGAAGGGATCGGCAGCACGTCGAGCTTGTAGATGTCGTGGAACTCGGCGGCTTCCGTTTCCGCGGTGCCGGTCATGCCCGCCAGCTTTTCGTAGAGGCGGAAGTAGTTCTGGATCGTAATGGTTGCGAAGGTCTGCGTCTCCTTCTCGATGGCGACGCCTTCCTTGGCTTCAACCGCCTGATGGAGACCGTCCGACCAGCGGCGGCCCGGCATCTCACGGCCGGTGTTTTCATCGACGATGCAGACCTTGCCGTCGGTGACGACGTACTGCACGTCACGCTCGTAGAGGCAGTAGGCCTTCAGGAGCTGGGAGATGTTGTGGATCTTCTCCGCCTGGGTATCCATGCGGATCTGATATTCCTCCTTCTTGACGATCTTCTGCTCCTCATTCAGGGAGGAGTCGTTTTCCAGATCGGCGAAGAGGGTGCCGAGATCGGGAAGAACGAAGGCTTCCGCATCGCCCGGGGAAAGATATTCGCGGCCCATCTCCATGAGGTCGGAGTCGTGGCCCTTCTCATCGATGGTGAAGTAGAGCTCCTCTTTGACTGCGAAGAGTTCCTTCTTCTGAGCGTCCTGATAGAAGGACAGCTCGGTCTTCTCAAGGAGGCGGCGGATGTCCGGCTCCTCCATTAGGCGCATGAGCTGGCGGTTGCGCGGCTGGCCGAGCTTGATTTTGAAGAGAGCGCGGCCAGCGGTGTCCTTGTCGCCTTCTTCCAATGCCTTCTTCGCCTCGATGGCGAGGTCGTTGCAGAGCTGGGTCTGACGCTTCACGAGCTGCTCGACGAGCGGCTTGTACTTGTCGAACTGGTGGCTCGATTGAGAGGACGGACCGGAGATGATGAGCGGGGTGCGGGCTTCATCGATGAGGATGGAGTCCACTTCGTCGATCACGGCGATGTAGTGGCCACGCTGGACCTGCTCGTCCTTGGTGGAGGCCATGCCATTGTCGCGGAGGTAGTCGAAGCCGAATTCCGCATTGGTGCCGTAGGTGATGTCGCAGGTGTACTCCTCGCGGCGGTCCCACGGGGCCATTTGGTTCTGGATGCAGCCGACGGTGAGGCCGAGGTACTTGTAGAGAGCACCCATCCACTCCGCGTCACGGCGGGCGAGGTAGTCATTGACCGTGACGATGTGGACGCCGAGACCGGTGAGGGCGTTCAGGTAGACCGGCAGGGTGGCGGTGAGGGTCTTGCCTTCACCGGTCTGCATTTCCGCGATCATGCCGCGGTGCAGGGCGATGCCACCGACGAGCTGGACGTCGAAATGGATCATCTGCCAGGTCATCTCCTGCTCGACGACCGTGATGGTTTCGCCGCACATGCGGCGGGCCCCATTCTTCACGACGGCGTAGGCCTCGGGAAGAATCTGCTCCAGGTATTTGGCGCGGGCCTGGATGAAGGTGTCCGAGATGTCATGGAAGGCCGCCTTGGCCTCCTCGATGGATTCCACCGTCGGCTGGACCTTGCCGGGAAGGCTGGTGTGCTCCTCACGCAACGGCGCGAGGCGGGCCTCCATGATGGCCGCCTGGGCGCTCAAGCCTTCCGCATCCATGCGCTGGAGTTCCGGCTTCGCAGCGATGACGAGCGGATGGTAGCGGGAGAGGTATTCCTTCCACTTCGCGGTCAGCTCGAGAAGCTTTTCCGCCGGCTCACGCTGGAGGGCCTCCTCGATTTCATTGATGCGCGCAACGGTCGGCCGGATCCGGCGGAGTTCGCGCTGGTTCTTGCTGCCGACGATTTTCTGGAGGATCCACTTGATCATGGGAAAACGGGAAATGGGGCCGGAAGTGAACCGGCCGGGGCGGACGCATACACTCCGTAAGGCACAGGTGCAAGCCGCACGATGAAAAGAACTGTCGCGAAAAAATCAGGATAGGGACGTCGTGCCGAGGTATCCGGGGAATGGTGATCGTTTGTAGGGCGGCTTTCGCCCCCGATCTCCATTCTGCCCGGACATCCCGGCGGCTGGTCGCTACCTCAGAATCAGATCGTCATGGCCTGGAAACCACCGTCCACGATCATCTCCATACCGGTGATGAACGAGCCCGCCACCGGGGAGGCGAGCAGGATGGTGGCGCCGATCAGTTCCTCGGCATTGCCGAAACGGGAGGCCGGAGTCTGGCGCAGGATATCGAGCACGCGGGATTCGTCCAAAACCTTGCGGTTCTGCTCGGCCGGGAAGAAGCCCGGCACCAGCGTGTTGACGCGGATGTCCTTGTCCGCCCACTCACGGGCCAGATTGCGGGTGAGGTTGTGCACGGCCGCCTTGCTGGCGGAGTAGGTGAAGACGCGGGAGAGCGGATTCAGACCGGAAATCGAGCCGAGATTGATGATCGAGGCCGGTTGGTTGTTCTCCACGAAGTACTTCCCGAAGACCTGGCAGGCACGGAAAATGGCCGTCAGGTTCGTGTCCATGATGCGCGCGTATTCCTCTTCGCCGATCTGCAGGAAGGGCGTCGGAGAATTGGTGCCCGCGCCGTTGATGAGGATATCCACCTGGCCGGAGCGTTCCAAAACGGTATCCAGCAGGTTCTGGAGGGACTCACGGGAGGTCACGTCCACGGGGACGAAGTAGCCCTTGCCGCCGTGGCCTTCGATTTCCGCGAGGCGCTGCTCGGCCTTCTCCGGAATCCGGCCGCCGAGCACGACTTCCGCTCCAGCACGGGCGAGACCGACGGCCATGGTGCCGCAGAGTTCACCGGTGCCGCCGATGACGACGGCGGTTTTGCCTTGGAGGCTGAAGAGATCCTTGAGGTACGTAGCGGGTTGCATGCGTGATAATGATGCGAAGTTGGGACAAACGAATCAGGCGCGGGGCAGGGAGGCAATGTCCCATTCCGGCAATCCCAGCTCACGGGCGAGTTCATTGAACTCACCGACTTCCGCCTCGGTGAAGAGCAGGCCGCCGGCGGCGTCCGAGCGCTTGCGGGCATCCGCCTCGAACTGGCCGGGGAGCATGGCCTTGTCATTGCCGTGGCCGAGCACGTCATCGATCACGGCCTTGAGGTTTTCCTGCTGGCTGCGGCCGTGGGCGAAGTGCCCGCCGGAGATGGCGTCCGGGTGGATGACCTGGAAGTAAAAGACGGAGGAGGTTTTCTCGCCCGGGGTGTCGTTCTTCCGGCCGCGCAGGGTGGGCAGGGAGGAGCCGATGAGGCCGCCGAAGATCTCATTGATGAGGGACATGCCGTAGCCCTTGTGCGCGCCGAAGGGAAGCAGGGCGGCGACTTGGTTGGGATCGGTGGTGGGGTTGCCGTCCTTGTCCACGGCGGCGCCGGGAGGGAGCTGCTTGCCCTCGCGCTTCAGCGCCTGGACGCGGCCCATGGCGACGGTGGAGGTGGCCCAGTCAATCACGATCGGGAAGCCGACCGCGTCCTGGGTGGGAATGCCCCACGAGTGCGGATTGGTGCCGAGGGTGGGGAATTTTCCACCGAAGGGGACGACCTCCGCGAGGGTGGAGGTGCAGTTGGTGTAGGCGTAGTAGCCGCGCTCCGCGGCCTCCATGACGTAGCCGCCGCCCCAGAGGTAGTGGAAGGTGTCGTCCACGGCGATTTGTCCGACGCCATACTGGTCCGCGAGCTCGATGGCGCGGTCGATGGCGCGGTAGGCCACGGACTGGCCGAGCTTTTTGCGGGAGTCCCAGATTTCCGAGGCGGCGAAGCGGGTGGGCTTCACCTCGATCTCCGCACCGGGGACGCAGCCACCGACGGCCGAGCCGAAGAGGTGATCCAGGTGCAAGGCCTTCAGCGCGTGATGGGTGCGGATACCGTGGCGGGCGGCTTCTGCGGCCAGCTTGGCTCCCTCTGCGGCTTCATCGGAGGCGAAACCACGGGACTCATAGGCGCGGATGACGAGGGTATCGTGGGCCTCGCGGGGAATGACGACGAATTCGGACATGGGTTGGCGGATGATCAGAGGTGGGATAAAATGCGTGCAACAATTGTCTCTACCGGCTCGGCGATGTCCAGCCGGATGGCATCTTTTGGTGGCTCGAGGGTGGAAAACTGGCTGTCGAGCAGGCTGGCGGGCATGAAGTGACCACTGCGGCCCTCCAGCCGGTGACGGATGAGGGCGGGCGAGCCATCGAGGAAAAACAGCCGCAGGTCCGGGACGGCGGCGGTGAGGACGTGGCGGTAGGCGTCCTTCAGTGCGGAGCAGGCGAGGACGCAGCCGCCGGTGGTGGAACGGAGTTTTTCCGCGAGGATGGCGAGCCACGGCGCGCGGTCGGCATCGGTGAGCGGGGTGCCCGCGTGCATCTTCGCGACATTCGCGGGCGGGTGGAAGTCATCCGCATCGAGGAACGGGATGCCGAGAGCGGCCGCGAGGCGGAGGCCAACGGTGGTCTTGCCACTGCCGGAAACGCCCATGAGGAGGATGCGCTGGGTCATCGAATGGGGAGAAGCTGATAGGGCCTTATGTGTTTTTCAACAGGCAAGAGAGGAGGTGTGCGGATGGTTATCTGGCCGCGCAGTGTAGTAGCGCGAAGGTCCTCCTTCGCGTGTTGGTTGCGGAGCTTTGATGGACTGGGGTGACATTGCCGGCTGCGGCGTCTTCCCAGCACGCCGGGCGGAGCCCAGCGCTACTACGCTGAGCGGCTACAGAGAACTCACGCGAGGAACGGATTGCCCTTGCGTTCTTCCCCCACGGTGGTGGCCGGGCCGTGGCCGGGGAGGAGGAGGGTGCGATCTGGCATGTTCATCACGCCCGCGCGGAGATTGTTGAGGGCGGTCTCGTAGGTGTCCGGACCGGTGCAGCCGCCGATGGAACCGGCGAAGAGTGCATCTCCCACCACGCAGACAGGGCGGGTGAGTCCTTCGATGCGGTAGCCCAGCGCGCCCGCGCAGTGACCGGCGAGATCGAAGGCGTGGATGGTGAGCGAGCGAATGCGAATGCTGTCGCCGGGGCGGAGTGGCTTCACACCCGGCAGCGCATCGTGAGCCGGGCCATACACCTCTGCGGAACGCTTGCGGATCTCCGGCAAGCCACCGGTGTGATCGCGGTGGCTGTGGGTGATGAAGGTCGCATCGATCTCGTAGGCCTGCACCGCATCGAGTGCCTTGGCGCAGGAGTCGGGGGAGAAGCCGGTGTCGAAGAGGATGGTGACGTCGTCCTCGCGCAGCAGCCAGGCGTTCACCTGACCGTCCTCGAAGGGGATGTCCAGACGCCGCAGGGTGTGAAGGAGCTGCGGCTTCGGCGCGTAGCCGGGATGGTTCTCCAAAGCATCCGCATCGAGGCCGAGAACAGGAGCCAGCTTTCGCGCGACGGAGCCGGAGAAGCGCCCATTGATGAGGGACATGACCTCCGTGGGCACGAGTCCGGCACGCAAAGCGGCCTCGCCCGGTGCAAGGGCGAGGCCTTTGAGAGCCTTGCGGACGACGTAGGTGAAATCGTCTTCGAGCATGTGCAGCCACCCTAGGACCGGATGGCCGCGGCGTCCAGTATCAGCGTGTGCGGTAGTAACCGTCCGCGTTGTAGAGGAAGTAGCAGTCCTTCGGATTGAGACGGGGCAGCCACATGACCGGGCGACCATCCTGATCGACTTCTTCCTTGAGTGCCATGCGGGTGGCAGGTGCGGCGGCGGGCTTCGCATCCGGGTCCTTCACTAGCGAGGTTTCCTCCACGCCGCCGATGATGTGGTTCACCCACTTCAGCTCCTTCGCGCTGTCGCCGAACTCGCTCCAGTCACCGCTGGAAGAGTGGGCATACATCCGCTTGATGAGTTCATCGGTGGTGATGCCCATCTTCTCAGCCACGGGAGTGGCGAGGCGCTGCCACCAGCGGGTGCTCTCCTCGAAGAACTCCTTCTGCTGGGTGAGGTTCAGACGGCTGCCGCCCGGCGTGGAGCTGATCTGGTGATGGAGGATGATCGCATTCGGATAGGCATACGATTCCGTGGCCAGCGTGGTGATGCAGGCGGCCATGGAGGCGGCGAAGGATTTCACGACCACGTGGACGGGAGCCTGGCTGGCCTGCATCGATTTCACGATACGGTAGCCGGCCATCACAGAGCCGCCCGGGCACTCGTCGATGACGAGGAAGATGGGGAGCTTGCTGTCCTTGTTGTTCCAGTAATCGATGCGCTCGGTGACGCGGTCGGCGGTGTCCGAGGTGATGAGGCCGTTGAGCGGGATGCGGCGGTCGGAAATGACGAGCACGTTGTCATCGCGCAGCGGCTTGGCGAGATACTCCGGCTTGCTGTCGGCGTACTGGGCGCGTTTGTCCTCGGTCTCGAACTTGGCGATGTCGTTCTGGAGACGGGTGATGTCCAGTGCGGCCTGAGTCTGGACGGTCTTGAGTTCGTTCGCGAGCTTCTCGGACTGGATGCGGGCCATTTCCGCCTCGCGCATCAGCCTGGCCTTTTCCTCCACGAATTTGACGTCGGCCTCGCGCTTGGCTTGATCGCGCTTGGCATCATCCATGGCGTTGCGCTCGCCGATGAGCTCGCGCTCCATCTTGAGCTTGGTGATTTCAGAGCGAAGAGCGTTGGTTTCCTTTTTGAGGCGCTCGGCTTCCAAGGTGTTCTGGAGGGTAAGGGCTTCCTGTTCCTTGCGAGCGGCCTCGGTGGCAGGATCTTTCGGAGCGGGGGGCGGAGCTACGGCCACGGCGACTGCGGCGGGAGCCGGTGGGGCGGGGGCTGCGGCAGGAGCCTGGGCTTCGGCCGGTTTGGCGGCTTCGTCCGCGTGGGCGAGGCCAGCCATCAGCAGGCACAAGATCGGGGAGGTGAGACGGAGTTTCATTGTTTTCGCAGCATGTAACGGCGCAGGCACGGGATTTCGTGCAGGGGAAATCCACAATTTGCACGCATCCAAGGTGGGCCAACGCCCATCCGGAGCGGGGAATGAGGGGCCTGCCAATGGGAAAGTGACTTGGGCAGGGTGGTCAGATCTGCGAGGAAAAGCGCGAGGCTCCCGCCTTGTGTGCGAGGTGGAGCGAGATGGGGATGGGAGGCGGAGTTTCCCTGAAAAGGTCCGCGAGAAGCACGCAAGGCGGGAGCCTCGCGCTACTTGGCGGCTTCCTGCTCCTTGCGGCGCTTGGCGCGCATGCCGATGAACAGGATGAGTCCGACGAAGACGAGGAAGACGGAGGCGGCCACGCCGAGCCAGCGGAAGAGGCGCTTGGCAGCGGAATCGACCTGGTCATTGGTGATGGTGCCAGGGGCGGTTTCGCCGGGAGCTTTGCGCAGGATCACCTTGCCACCGGTGACGGTGAGGCCGGTGAGCTGCTTCATCGCCGGGCCCAGCACCGTGTCCGTCTTGTAGCGCTCGGTCACGCGGTAGGGGGACATCTGCTTGAGGAATGGCTCCGGCACCGTGGACCCGGGGACCTCGATCGAGTCGATGCGCAGCACGATTTCCTGCTCCGCGAGCTCGGGGCGGGCGATGATGGTGCCATTGAGGTAGCGGGGATCGGAAGTGACGTAGCCGGTTTCTCCCTCGCGGGTGCGGCGTGGTTTGCCATTCAGCTTGAGAGAGGTGTCCAGCACCAGACGCCCGTCTTCGCGGATCTCCCGCACGTGGAAAGAGCCCTTCAACTCGCTGAGGGCGGGGAATGCCGCGATGGCCGTGTTCAGGTCATCCGCGTTCAGTTCCAGCTTGGTCTCGGTGCTGCCATCGAGGGACTGGCGGAATCCTTCGAGCCGCTCGGAGAGGTGATTGAGGTCGGCTTCGCGGTCTTCGGTCGGGGCCACCTCGATCGGAGCGGGCTTTTCGGAGGTGAATTTCGCGATTTCATCCGCCTGGCGGAAGAGCGCCCAAGTGGAGAAACCCACCAGGAAAATGAGCACCAGCACGCACACGATCAGGATCGTGCAACCGGCGAGCGGGGAGCGGGCGGTCACTTTCTGGGGCTCGGGAGCGGCGGCGGACATGGCGGGAGGAAAAGGGCGGGACGGCCCGGATTCAAGCGCCAACGACGGAACCGGCCCTTGGCACTTGCAAGTTCCGCCCCCGGCCCTTTCCTTCCCCGCATGGCGAAGGTGCTGGTCGGACTGTCCGGCGGGGTGGATAGCTCCGTGGCGGCGGCATTGCTGGTAGAGCAGGGTCACGAGGTGACCGGCGGCTACATGAAGAACTGGATCAATGCCGAGGGCATCCCGGGCGATTGCCCGTGGGAACAGGACATTGAGGACGCCCGAGCCGTCGCCAGGACCTTGGGAATCGAATTCCGCGTGATCGACCTGATCGACGCGTATCGCGACCGCATTGTCGATTATCTGGTGGAAGGCTACCGCAATGGTATCACCCCGAATCCGGACGTGTGGTGCAATCGCGAGATGAAATTCGGCGTGTTTCTGGACTACGCTCTGAGCCAGGGCTTCGAGAGCGTGGCGACGGGGCACTATGCGCGTCGTAGAACGCTGGGGGATGGTTCCGCGGCGATTCTGCGCGGTGCGGATCCGAACAAGGACCAGAGCTATTTCCTCTCGCTGATGACGCAGGTGCAGGCGGCGCGAGCGCTATTCCCGGCTGGGGAAATGTTGAAGCCGCAGGTGCGCGAGGTGGCGGAACGTTTCAATCTACCGACCGCTGCCAAGAAGGACAGCCAGGGGATTTGCTTCCTCGGGCAGGTAAAAATGAGTGATTTCCTCGGCCACTATATTCCCGAGAGTCCGGGTGAGATCGTTGATCCCACCGGCAAAGTGATGGGTACACATCGCGGGCTGCACCTTTATACGTTGGGCCAGCGCAAAGGCCATGGGGTGGCCTCGCCGCGTGAAGGGATGGCGTATGTGGTGGTGGGCAAGGATGTGGCGGCGAATCGTCTCATCGTGGGCTGGGATACTCCGGAAAGCGCGGGTCTCTATGCGAGCCGCTGCGTGGTGGGAAACGTGAGCACGCTGAATGAAGCTTTCGACCGGAAGGTGCGGTGTGAAGCGCAGCCACGGTATCGCGCGAAAGCGGAGCCGGTGGAGGTGACGCCGCGTGACGATGGCAAGGTGGACGTGGTGTTCCTCAAGCCGCAGCGTGCGCTTTCTCCCGGGCAGATCTGCGCGTTCTACGATGGCGGCAGATTGATGGGCGGCGGGGTGTTTGAGAGTGTGGAGTGAGAGGCCGACGTGCGGAAATGTTTTCGGGCACAATAGACTCCGCCCCCAGGAAGACCTTCCTCGCCTGAAGGCTCAACTCATCCAGGACGCGGAGCTTCGCGCTACTACGCTCCGCGACCTCACGGTTCCGCGGCGCCGATGGCGGGGCGGTCGGTGGGGCGGAGGGGCTTGCCGAAGAAGTCGCGGCCGCCGTTGTCCTTGATGACGTTGCCGCGCGGGAAATTGCGGTCGGCGGGCTTGAAGCGCTCCGCCGAGGCGAGGCCATCGGCAGGTTCGAGCGGGCCTTTGAGCTTCGGGACGGTCTTGCTGACAGCGGTGCCGTCGGGCAGGCCTTCGTGGACCCCGGCGAAGACGTTGCCCTCGAATGTGGTGCCCTTGTCCGGGCCGAACTTGTAGAGTGCTTTGCCGCCTTCTCTCACAAGGACGAGGTTGCTGGTGAAGGTGGCGCCCTCCGCGAAGCCCTTGTCCCAATCGGTGAAGAGCAGAACAGGGACTTTCTGCTTCGGTCCAAGCACGATGGTGTTGTGGTAAACCTGGGTGTTGGTGGACTTGCCGCCGAAGTGAAAGACGCGCGCGGAATCCACGCCATCGTGGACGCTGATGTTGTAGCGGATGATGGTGTCGCTGTTGAAGGAATTGCCCGGACCGCAGATGAGGATGAAGCCGCCTTCGTTGTCGTGGCTGTAGTTGTACTGGATCAATGTACGACGGCAGCCGTAGTCGGAGTCGAAGCCCTGGCCATCGAGCGTGCCGAGGGTGCCGGAGACTTCGTTGAACTGGATGATGGTGTCGTTGCAATCGAAGGGCCAGATACCCGCTGCGGCGTCCTTGGCGCGGGCGCGGGCCTTGCGGACGATGTTCTTTTCGATAAGGCCGCCATCGGTGCCCCAGAGCTTGATGCCATCGCCGCCGATGTCATCGAGCGTGTTGCCGCGGATGATGACGGAGCGGCTGTGTGGTCCACCGTGGCTGCGCTGGCAGATGCCATTACGGTCCGTGCGCTCGATCTTGCAGTTCTCGATCAGCAGGCGATCGAAGGAAGTGCCGCGGCCTTTCGCTTCGAAGAAGATGCCACAGCCCTCGTGGCTCTTGCGGAGATCGCCGTTCACGTCGTGGACATACAGGCGGCGCAGGGCGATGTACTGCATGGTGCCGATCCCGTCCGCGAGGATGCGGACGCCGGTGCGCCACGGCGCGGTTTCCGGGCCCTGGTTGGTGATCTCCAGATCAGAGATCTCCCAGAACTGAATGTTCTCCAACAGCACCGTATCGCTGACCTTGCCCTCGCCATCGATGCGCGGGAGGGGACCCTCGCCGTAGCGGGTGATGGTGGTGGGCTCGACCTTCTGGCCATTGGCGCGGCCGGAGCCTTTCGGATGCAATTGCCCGCTCCAGCGGCCACCGGCCTTGAAAAGAATGCGGTCGCCAGCGGTGAACTCGGTGGCGTTCACCTTCTCCAGCGACTTCCATGCCTGAGCGGGCGTGGTACCGGGGGCGGTGTCGTCACCCGCAGCTGAGTCGACATGATAATCCTTGGCTGATGCCTCACCCGCCAGCAGCAGGAAGAGGGTGAATACGAAACGGGTAGCATGCATATCCTTCGCTGGCGGAAGAGGTGAGCGGGGTCAAGCTCCCGGGGGAAAAGGAGGGTAGAACGTTTGATCTTCCGCCGGTATGTCCGAGCGTTTGGTGGCTCACGCCTTGCATTGAAATCATGGAACGCCTAACGGAATAGTAGTGACTCCGTCCTGCCAGTATCTCTTTGAGGTCGCCCGAGATGCGGTCACCCGGCGGGACATCGTCGACTTCTGTACACGAGATCCCGGCTACCGCGATTATGTGGCGGCATTCCAAGAAATCCGGGTCAGTCCCGTGCCGCCGTCCGAGTCTCATTTTGCTATCTCAGAGACGATTGGTCTTACCCAATGGACGAAGCCGGAAGAATACTCCGATCCAGACCGCTTTCGGCGCTTTCGGGTTTTCACCAATGCGGTTGGGATCGGCCTCTGGTTTCACTGGAACGATAATTTCATCCATGCCCCCAACTATCTGGCCATCGGTTTGATCGACGATCTTCATGCGCTTGGAGACGAGAGTCTTCTCGCCCATCTGCCGCAGGTTTTTGAAGACCTGCGCCATACGCTGGCAGCGAGAGAAGATTCGGAGGCGATTTTTCTTCTGCTGGGGCAGCTCGTGTTGGCCTTCATGGGCCATGCCCCCGGCGTTGATCCCGCCGAACTCGCCAAGCAAATCCTGGCGGAGGAGTCGCAGTATGCGGAATGGGGTGGTGGGAGGGAGGACGGGTTCCTGTGGAGATGCACGTTCTTCGATAGTTTGAAGAACTGGTGGATCCGTTTCATCAAACTTTCGTTCCCAAAGGACAGTGACAACGAGTGGATCAACCTCCTGCGGGAGTCCCTGAATCCGGGCGGGTGGTGATTCCCGGCATTCTCATCTCTTCAGGCTTTCCTTGCCGCTGGAAGAAGAGGAAGCTATCCGCTGGATATGATCGACCTGCTGGTGCGCCTCTACGACCTCCCCGATTCCGCGGAACTCTACAAGGAGGTGGAGGGGAAGGGCGTGATCCTGCGGCGTGCGCGGGCATTCGAACTGCACACGGTGCAGGAATTCGTGAAGCAGCACTTTTCCGCGAAGTGGGTGAGCGAGGTGGCGGTGGCGTTGTCTCGCCAGCCGATTGCGTGCTTCATCGCGACGCGGGACAAGAAGATCCTGGGCTTCGCGTGTTATGACACGACGATGAAGGCGTTCTTCGGGCCGACCGGGGTTTCGGAGGACGCGCGTGGATTGGGATTGGGGAAGGCGCTGTTGCTGAAGTCGCTGGAGGCGCTCCGGGACAACGGATACGCCTATGGAATCATCGGTGGCGTGGGGCCGAAGGAGTTTTACTTCAAGGCCTGTGGCGCGATCGAAATTCCCGGCAGCGATCCGGGGGTGTATGGGGACATACTACCGTAATAGTAGCACAAGCATTCCTGCTGTGGGGGCGCTGCGGATATTGGAGAAGCGGCGTGCGCGGCTTGGATGGATCAACCGCGCACGTCCACAAGTTGAAAACTTGTGCTACTTTTGCTGATAGACGCGGACGTGTTCACGACCATGCGCTGCGGCATCTTGTCGTCCTCGATCGGGCCGGAACTGCTGCCCAAGGCGAGGTTCACCAGCAGGTAGTGTGGCTTTTTGAATGCGTCCTGTCCTTCGGCGTTCGGTTTGTCGAGCGGGATGGTCAGAACAAGCGTCTCATCGAAGAAGAAGTCCGCGCGGTGCCCGGATACCACTCCATCGCATAGAGGTGGAATTCATCGGCGATGCCCGCGGGATTCGGGGTGCGTTTGTTGGCGTGATGGACATACGCCGGACTTGGCTCCCCACAGCGCGGCGGAGTTGATCTGCTTGGCCTTGCCGAAGCCTTCGAGGATATCGAGTTCGCCGCAGACCGGCCATGGCGTGCCGGGTTTTTGGTTGCGGTTCTCGCCGAGTGTTCAGAAGGACGATGCGCCGCTGATGACGGGGATCTTCCCGCATCTCGAAGCGACCGTAATCCACGTGGTCTTGCCGGACGTATTCAGGCTGGCGGAGGTGTAGTCGGCATTCTCCTTGTTGAAACGAAAGGACTTGCTCGTGGCGGCCTTCGCCTTGTCGTAAGGAGGATTTTCGAAGGTCTACTTGCGGCCTTGGATGATGAGCGTGCCATTCTCGACACGGGCGTTCTCCAAGCGTGCCTTGGTATAATACTGGGGCTCGTTGTTATCGACGAAGCCCTCCTCATAGCCCCACTTCTTCGGATCGGGAAGCCCGCGGTAGTCGAACTCATCCGACCACACGAGCTTCCACTTCGGCTCTTTCGCCACCGCCGGGCTGGGCGGGGTGGCAGCCATGGCTTGGATTACTCCCAGTCCGGCCACCACCGGAATCGTCGCCTGCAATTTACCGATCATCGCCGCTCGTTACGAAACCCGGCGGAGTGTTTATCAGCGATTGCTGGTCGCCAGCGTTTCGCAGGACTTGAGGTCGAGCTTGCCAGAAGCGAGCACGGGAATTTCTTCCACGGGCACGATGATCTTGGGGCACCAGAGTGAGGGGAATCCCGCATCCATCAGCTTGTAGCGGAGATCAATGCATCCTGCTCCAAGGCGGGTCCGGCGATGGTGGAGAGGAGCACGATGGCTTCGCCCTTCGCCTCGTCCGGGATGCCGACGATGGCGATCTTTCGCTCGGCTTCGGCATCGAGGCCGAGGGCCTTGTTGATGGCGGCCTCCACGGTTTCGTGAGGGACCATTTCGCCAGCGATCTTCGAGAAGCGGGAGATACGGCCTTCGATGTAAAGGAAGCCATCGTCATCGATGCGACCGACATCACCGGTGCGGAACCATCCGTCCTTGGTGAGGACTTCTTCCGATTTCTTGGTATTGTTCAGGTAGCCGGGGAAGATGTTGGCGCCCTTGAGCCAGATCACGCCCTGCTTGTCGGCGGCCTGCGGCTTCTCGGTCGCCGGGTCGGTCAGGCTAATGGCGATTCCGGGAAGGAGATGTCCCACCGAGCCACGGCGGGCCGAGGGAACCACGATTGCTTCACCGTAAGGTGCCGGGTCGGGCAGGTTGACGTTGGTGGCCGGGGAGGTTTCGGTGAGGCCGTAGCCTTCCTGCGGCGCGATGCCGAAGCGCTCCTCGAAGGACTGCGAGAGGTTCTCCGGAAGCTTTTCCGCTCCGGTGACCACCAGTTGAAGCGGAGCGCAGTTGTTCCGGTTCCACCCGCTTCATATAGCCACGAAGGAAGGTCGGCGTCGCCAGCAGCAGGTTGACGCCTGATGCAGCGCCACGAGCTCGGCGAGGCGCTTGGTTTCGATCGGATTCGGATAGGTGATCAGATCGAGTGCCCTCAATGCACGGGAACCACAACGTGACCGTGCAGCCGAAGGAGTGGAACAGCGGCAGGCTACCGAGAATGCTGGCACCTGGTGGCAGGGCGATGCGGCTGGCGAACTGGCAGACATTCGCAAGCACGTTGCGATGGCTGAGTGCGACGCCCTTCGGTTCACCGGAAGACCCGGAGGTGAAGAGCAGGACGGCCTCGTCATCGCCGGAGCGCTTGTTCAGGCCCAGGATGGTGGCGATCACACCCGCAGGCAGGATCTTCGAAAGCACGCCCCAGCGGACCATCTGCTTCTTCAGCGTGGGAAGAACGCGCTCGATGAAAATGAGATCGCGGTTCGGTGGCCACGGGAAGGAAGAGAGCTTCCGCACGAAAGGATCGGCGGTGATGAAGCGGTCGAGTCCGGCCTGGCGAATCGCCGACTTCACGGCTTCGGTTCCGGCTGTGAAGTTGAGGTTCACCGGCACCTTGTTGGCGAAGAGAACGGCGAGGTTCGCGATGAGGCCGCCCTTGCCCGGAGGCAGCACGATGCCCACGCGCGGCTGCGAGGTGGACTCGGCGATGACCTTGGAGAGCGCCAGTGCGGCGGGCAGCACCTTGCTGAACTCCAGCGAGGTGTCGTCAGCGCCATCCACGACCTTGTGCTTCGAGCCGTGCTTCTTGAGACCTTCCAACAGGGCGACCGCAAGCGAGCCTTTCAAGAAGGCGCGGCTGGAGAAACTGGTCTCCGCCGCTTCTAACAGACGCTGGCGATATTCGGCGACTGTTGCCTGACCCGCAGCCATCGGACGCCCCACGGTAAGGATGCCCGCAGGCAGCGACGATTTCCGCTCGATGGAAAGGCTGGTCTCGCGAGGTGCTTCCACGGAAATGGGGACGACCGGCAGCCCCAGCGCACAGAGGGCCTTCAGATGGCTGGCCGGAACGAGGCAGCTTTCCGAGTGGCGGCTGGCGGTGAGTCCCGGAACGTAAACGAGCGCGCCGGATCCTTCCAACGCGCCCTTGAGTTGGGCCCCGACTTCGGTGAGGGCGGTGTCGTCCGCGGCGAACATCGCGCCGGAGCCGGACTTCTCCAGATGGGCCCGGACCTGGGGATCGAGCTTCGCGTGTTCCTCGATCAGCCAGGTGATTTTCCGCCCGGCGAGAAGTTTTTCCAGCCCTTGGAGCTGGTGGATATCCAGACGGCCGGGGATGTAGAGGGCTCCGGTGGACGGGAGGCGTTCTTTATGAAGAAGTTGGATCGAGGCGGCGCTCATGAGAAAGGGAAAGGACGCGGTCGCTGAATGCGTCCGTCGTCGGGCAAATTATAGAAAGCCTATTGACGAAGGTCGCACGGACTTTTTTCCAGTAAATGAAGGGATTTCCCGGGGAGGGGAGCCGGGCGCCCGGATGAGGCCTTTTTCGTTGCGTCCTGCCAAAGCCTCTCCATGATGAGGTGACATGCGTCTTTTCCACATCACCGGCCGCTCGCTGGACACCCGCCCGATGGCGCGGTGTTTCCGTGGCTGGTGTGGCCATCGCATGGCTGCCTTCCGGGCGTGAGCGGGCAGCCTCCGTGAATGGGATGATCTCCCGGGGCTGTCCGGATTTCCGTTATCTTTTTGGAAACCTCTTCCGCACCCGATGGATGGATGCGGACACACCCCTTTTTGTTGAAAATGAACTCACGTCCTTTGTTGAATCAGGAGGCCTTTTTGTGCCTCCAAGACTTGTTGCAGAATCAAGATATCCGGCCGCTCCTCACCATGGAACAGCGCCAGTCCCTGTCCCATTGGGTGGACGAGGGCTTGGTCACCTTTGATGAATCGGAACTGGAGAACCGGGTGGAACTCCATGACCGGGTCACGCTCGTTTCTCCGGTGGATGCTTCGGATTGGTTCCAGTTGGAGATCGTGCTGCCTGCCGAGGCGGATCTCGATCAGGACCGCATCCCGGTGACCTCCGCCGTCAGCCTGGCCGTGCTCGGCCAGAAGGTAGGGGAGCGGGCGGTTTGGGAAACCCAGGCAGGAACGCGCGAGATGACCATCGCGTCGTTGCAGAAGAAGGCCGTCGCTTCCAATTGAGGTGAGGGCGGCAGGACGGGATGGATAATCATCTCCGTCCCGCATGCGTGGCGGCGGTGGAATGCCGCCGCCACGATCGCATTACAGTCCCGCTTCCGCGAGGCGTTCCGCCATCTCGGTCTTCTGGAGTTCGTGGGTGAACTCGAAGAAGTCCCCGTCGAGGATGCCGGTGAGATTGTGCGAGGTGTGGCCGATACGGTGATCGGTGACGCGCGACTGGGGAAAATTGTAGGTGCGGATTTTCTCCGAGCGATCACCCGAACCGATCAGCGAACGGCGATGGGCGGAGTGGGCTTCCTGCTGCTCGCGCAGCTTCAGTTCGTAGAGACGGGTGCGCAGGATCTGGAGACCCTTCTCCTTGTTCTGAATCTGTGAGCGGCCGTCTTCGCAACGGATCATGATCCCGCTCGGAAGGTGGAAGATCTGGACCGCGGACTCGGTGCGGTTCACGTGCTGGCCACCCGCGCCGCCGGCCCGGCAGACCTCGATGCGGAGATCGTCCGGCTTGATTTCCACGTCCACTTCTTCCGCTTCCGGCATCACCGCCACGGTGACGGTGGAGGTGTGGATGCGGCCTTGGGCCTCGGTGGCGGGAACACGCTGTACGCGATGGACACCGGATTCATACTTGAGGAAGCGGAAGACCTCGTCGCCGGTGATCTTCAGAATCACTTCCTTGAAGCCGCCGACTTCCGAGGGGCTGCTTTCGAGATGCTCGGCCTTCCAACCGCGCAGTTCCGCATGGCGCTGGTACATGCGCATCAACTCCGCGGCGAACAACGAGGCCTCATCTCCACCGGCTCCGGCGCGGATTTCGACCATGGCATCACGATCCTCATTGGGATCGGCAGGGAGGAGGGCGTATTGGAGATCTTCGGCGAGCTGGGCGCTTTCCTTTTGAAGAGTGGGGATTTCCTCCGCTGCCATGGCGGAGAGATCGGGGTCCTCGCTCTTGGCCAGTTCCTCGTTATCGGCGAGCTGGCGCAGGACGTCCTCATGGCGTTCCCAGAGATCGAGCGTCTGACGCAGCTTGCGGTGCTCGCGGAGGAGTTCGGTGGCCAGCTTCGGATTCGAGAAGAGATCGGGATTGCCCACGGCGGCATCGAGTTCGTCGAAGCGCAGGCGGCGTTTGGCGATGAGAGCGGAGTAATCCATGAAACGGGAAAGGCAGAGCCCGGTGGCGGGGGAAGAATGAACCGCGAATGGACGTGAATCCACGCCAATGTAGTCGAAAGCTCTGCTTTCGGGATGTCCCTACCTTGAAGACGATTTCCTTGGACGGGCGCGATGGCCTCCGCATCTATTTGGATATGGCGGAGGATTGGACACGACGCGGCTTCTTATCGAAGACCACGCAGGGCGCGTTGCTCGGAGCGGGGAGCCTCGGTTTTTTGTCGCGGCTGCCGCTGGTGTCTGCGGAGGAGGCGAAGGTGGATCCGGGGATGGTAAGATTCCTGCCGGAGATCGAGCCACTGGTTCGGCTTTTGGAGGACACGCCGCGCGAACGACTGCTGGAGGAGGTGGGCGCGAAGATCAAGGGCGGCACGACGCTGCGCGAGATCCTGACGGCACTGTTGCTGGCGGGCATCCGCAATATCCAGCCACGGCCGGTGGGTTTCAAATTCCATGCGGTGCTGGTGGTGAACTCCGCTCATCTCGCCAGCCTGAATTCGCCGCCGGGAGATCGCTGGCTGCCGTTGTTTTGGGCGCTGGACCAGTTCAAGTCCTCGCAGGAGCAGGACAAGAAGGAGGGCGATTGGACGATGGAGGCGGTGAAGGAGGCGGACGTAGCTCCCGCGGATCAGGCGGTGGAGCGTTTCCGGAAGGGAATGGACGCGTGGGATTGGTCGATCGCGGATGGTGCTGCGGCGGGAGTGGCACGAAGCATGGGCACGCAGGCTGCGTTCGATTTGTTCTGCCACTATGGCGCGCGCGACTACCGGGACATCGGCCACAAGGCGATCTATGTTTCGAACAGCTGGCGGTTGCTGGAGACGATCGGCTGGCAGCATGCGGAGCCCGTGTTGCGGTCTCTGGCGTATGCGATGCTGGAATTCAGCGGCGCGAATCCGGCGACGAAGGATGCGCTGGCGGACCGCCCGGGAAGGAAGAATGAGGAGCGCCTGAAGGAGCTGCGCACGACTTGGAACAGCGGCGAGAATCGTGCCGATGCGTTGGGGGAGATGATGAAGGTGCTGCGTGCCGGTACGTGGGACGATGCGTCCGCAAAGGTGGTGGCCTTGATCAATGGCGGGTGTGGTCCACAGCCGGTGTGGGATGGGATGTTCCAATTCGCGGGCGAGCTGCTGATGCGCTCGCCGGGGATCATCACGCTGCATGCCTCCACGACCACGAACGCGCTGCACTACGCCTTCCAGCATGCGAAGGATGACGCCACGCGACGGTTCCTGATGCTGCAGAACGCTTCGTTTCTCACGCTGTTCCGCGATGATGCGGAGGTGAAAGGCGGAGTGGAGATCGATATGTTCGAAGCGCTGGCTCCGAAGTCGAAGGGAGCGGAGGCGGTGGAAGAGATCTTCGCGGGGCTGGCGGAGGACCGCATGACGGCTGCACGCCGGACACTTGGATATCTCGATGCGGGTGGCGATGCGAAGTTGTTCACGGACGCGGCCCAGCGGCTGGTCTACCTCAAGGGAACCGACTCCCACGACTACAAATACAGTAGCGCGGTGATCGAGGATTTCGGAGGGCTTTCACCGGCCTGCCGGAACCGCTTCCTGGCCGCGAGCACGCATTGGTTGAAAGGAGCGTCGCTCGCGGACAGTCCGTTGGTGGCGCGGAGCCGGGCGGCGTTGTGAGGGATCACCGATCCTCCGGATGGGTGGCCTTGAAGGTGTAGGCCGCGATCACCGCGCCGAGGATCTGCGGCGGGAAGTGGAGGCAGCAATCGGCGAAGCGGAGCTTGCCGAGGAGGAGAAGCAGGGTGGAGACCGCGGGATTGAAGGCTCCTCCGGAAATGCCGCCTACGGCGATCGCTCCTGCGAGAACGGTGAAACCGATCGCCAGCCCGTAGTTCGAGTTCCCGGAGGTGGCCTTGGCCGTGGCGGTATTCAGCACCACCCAGGCGAGGGCGAAGGTGAACAACAGTTCAGCCAGCAGGGCGGTACTGCTTTTCAGCGTCATCGGCGCCACGCCCTGATCGGGCACCAGCAGCTTGGCCACCAGGACCGCGACCACTGCCGCCACGAGCTGGACGACAATGTAGGAGAGCAGATCCTGCAGCGAGCTGCGGCCGCGCAGATAAACCGCGAGCGAAACCGCCGGATTGTAGTGGGCGCCGGAGACGTGCCCTCCGGCGTAGATCATCACCATCAGCACTGAGGCGATGGCGAAGGGGGCGTAAGGCACCCCGGTATTGAAAACCGCCGCAGTTGCGACGGTCAGGGTGAGAAAAAACGTGCCGATGAATTCAACAAGAAGCTTTTTCATGCATCCCGATGTTAGGTCGAACGGGATCCAAAAGGCAAGCTCCTGAAAATAAAGCAGCCGCGATCCTTGCGGAGCGCGGCTGCTTTGGAAAGAGATACCGGCTGGCTTACTTGGAAGCAGCAGTGCGGGACTTGCGGATGATGCTGGCGACGGTTTCGGAAGCCTGCGCACCCACGGAGAGCCACTTGTCGGCCTTTTCGAGGTCGATCTCGTAGTTGGCACCTTCCTTGAGGGGATCGTAGGTACCGATCTGCTCGATGTAACGGCCGTCGCGACGCTTGCGGCTGTCCACAGCAACGATCTTGTAGTACGGGCGGTCCTTGGTGCCTTGGCGATTGAGTCGGAGAGCTACGGCCATGTCAGTGGGTCGTTCGGAAGATGCCCGGAGACGGGCGGGCGCGGAAATTGCACCCTTGCTCCCGGCTTGCCAAGCAGAAACTGCCGGAATGCGACGTTTTTGTGAATAACTTGCTTCCGCCGCCCCGGATCGTGGGCTGGAATCCAGCCCCATGGCCATGGAAATCCGATCCCACTCCGAGCAGCTCCCTTTCACCACCAAGGATGGCTCGACCATCCGCAGCCTGCTGGATCTGGCGAATGCGCCGGTGGCGAACCAGAGCCTGGCGGAAGCGACCATCCCGGCAGGCGGAGCGACCCAGCGGCACTACCACCGGGCCAGCGAGGAATTCTATTACCTGCTGGAAGGGCGGGGGCTCATGGAGATCGATGGTGAGTCCCGCGAGGTGACGGCCGGTGATGCGATCCTGATTCCAGCCGGAGCCTGGCATCAGATCACGGCGGTGGAGCCGCTGCGGTTCCTGTGTTGCTGCGCCCCGCCATACGCGCATGAAGATACGTTCTTCGAATGATGGGGGGATTTCACTCCACCTGGATCCCGTGAATGGGCATAACGGCTGGATATTCCGTGATTTTGGTCCCCACGTGATCACGGACTTGCCAAGGATTTAGTCTGACTCGGTGAACCGGATGAGCTTGGATCCAGCCCATGCCTCTGACCGGTCCCACGTCATTTCTGCCCTTGGCGGACGAGTTGCTCGTCCACTGGGCGGCCGTGGACATGGATCGCGGCGCTGGAAATCCTCTTTTACTTCCGGGGCGCATCGCCCGGACAACGTTGCTGGAACTGCGCGAAAAGCTGGAATTGGTCCAAGCGGCGGTGGCCAAGGCAAGAGCGACCCGATCGCTCGAAGCCCACGATCTGGCCCGGCAGGAAAAGGTGATCTCCCGGCGCATGTCCCAGTTCCGGCAATTCCTGCTGAGTTCAGGGGTGGAGCCGGTCGATGCCGCTGAGGATGCGCGCGTGCTGTGGCAGAAGCTGGAAACACAAGGCGAGCCTTTCAGTTTGCCGACGGAATATACACGTCTGGATTTCATCACCGATCTGTCCGCCCGCAGGCTGATGGTATCCGCTCTGGTAAAGTCGGAGCGGGCGCTGGCGACGGCCCGGGGTCGCCGCAACGAGTATCAGGACCAGCTCCATGGGTTCGCGGAGATGTACCGGGATCGCATTCGTGAGATGTATCCGGTGGGGCATGAACATGTGGAGACCCTGCCGGTGCTCACTGCTCCCCGCGGCCAGGCTCCGGAGCCGGTGGAGGCGGAGGCTGCCTGGGAAGGGGATTCCGCCCGTGTCTGGTGGAGCCCCAGCGCCGATCCGGCGGTGGCGCATTATGATGTGCGCGGGATGGCGGGAGCAGACTACGAAACGGAGGACGAGCGTCTGGTTGGACGCGTGGTGGCGGGCGATGCTTGCCAGGTCCAAACCCTCTCGGATCTCGATGAACCGGAAGCCCGCGCTTCCTTCCGTGTCTATGTGGTGCTGCGGAGCGGTCAGGAGCGCGGCGGCCGTCCTGTGACGGTGGAGCGGGACTGAACCATTCCATTGCCGGGTGAACTTGGCGCTTTCCGCAGTGGGAGGCTCCCGTCAATTTGATGGCATGCAAGTGCTGATCGCCTGCGACAAATTCAAGGGTTCCCTGAGTGCGATGGAGGCTTGCGAGGCCATCCAGCGTGGATTGGGAGAAGGTGTGGAAGCGGGGTTGTGTCCGATCGCGGATGGTGGCGAAGGATTTGTCGATGCGATGGTGGCGGCGCTCGGTGGCGTGAAAGTGCAGGCATCCGCGCATGATCCGCTCGGCCGGCCGATCCAAGCCAGCTACGGCCTCATTCATGTGCAAGGGGTGCCCACTGCCGTGATCGAGATGGCCGAGGCCAGCGGCATGTGGCGGATCACGGCGGAGAAGCGGAAACCCAGGATCACCTCGACCTATGGCACCGGCGAACTGATGCGGCATGCCATCGAGGTTTCCCAAGTGGAGCGTTTGCTCGTCGGACTCGGCGGCAGCGCCACCAATGATGGCGGGGCCGGCATGGCGGCGGCTCTCGGGGTGCGGTTTCTAGATACAATGGGCAACGAGCTGAAGCCGGTCCCTGCGGAATTGGAACGTTTGGCGGTGGTGGATGAAGGAGCCCGAATCGCTCTCCCTGAAATTCTCGTGGCATGTGATGTGGACCATCCCTTGCTGGGCGATCGCGGAGCTTCGGCGGTATTCGGCCCCCAGAAAGGAGCCTCACCGGAAGATGTGATCTTTCTAGATGGCGTGCTTTCCGGTCTGGTCGCGGTGAGCGGTGGCGAGAATGAGGAAATCACGCCCGGTGCCGGAGCGGCGGGCGGGTTGGGATTCGGGCTGCTGCGCTTCGCCGGGGCGCGGTTGGTCTCGGGCTTTGATCTGGTGGCCGGGGCTCTCGGGTTGCGGGAGCGGCTGGTTGCGGCGGACCTTGTTATTACAGGAGAAGGTTCGTTGGACGAGCAGACGCTCGGTGGCAAGGGCCCGGCGGGCGTTGCTCGGATGGCCCGTGAAGCCGGGAAACCGGTGGTCGCTTTTGCGGGGCGGGCGCTGCCGGTGGCGGCTCCGTTTTTCGATGCGATGTTCGATCTGGCGGGATACGGGCTGCCATTGGAGGAATCGATGCGGCGTGGCGGAGAGCTTTTGGAGAGCCGGGCGCGGGAGGCTGCGGACTTGATCCGTTCGTTGGCGGAGGCTTAGATCGCCGCCACATGAGCAAGATTGTTGTGCTGTTTTCCGGCCAGGGTGCCCAGAAGGTGGGTATGGCCAAGGATTGGTTCGAGAACTCCGCCACGGCGCGGAGCATGGTCGCGCAGGCCGATGCCGCGTTGGGATTCTCCCTGTCCGAAGTAATGTTCGACGGCCCTGAGGAGGAGCTGACGAAGACCTCGCGGTGCCAGCCTGCTCTTTATCTCCATGGCCTGATCGGTCTTGCGCTCCTCAAGGAGCGGGTGCCGAATCTGGAGGTGACGGCCGCTGCCGGTCTCTCTCTTGGCGAATTCACCGCCCATGCCGCCGCCGGAACGTTTTCGTTCGAAGAGGGACTGAAGCTGGTCGCCCGCCGTGGTTTGTTTATGGAGGAAGCCTGCCAAGCCACGGAAGGCGCGATGGCGGCCTTGATCGGCGGTGAGGAGGAGCAGGTGCGTGCACTCGCGGCTGAATGCGATGTGGATGTGGCGAATCTGAACGCTCCGGGACAGATCGTGCTGTCCGGGTCCGTGGCGGGGATCGATGCCGCAGTGGCGAAGGCCAAGGATTTCGGCATCCGCCGCGCGATCAAGCTGAACGTCGCCGGTGCCTACCACTCGCGCCTGATGCAGAGTGCCCAGGACAAGCTGGCTGCGGAACTCGCCGCAGCAGCCATTCAGTCTCCTTCCGTGCCGGTGGTCTGCAACTTCGGCGCGGCGGTTGTTTCCTCTCCGGATGACATCCGCACCAATCTGGAAAAGCAGGTGACCGGCTCCGTCCGGTGGACGGAATCCATCCAGCTCCTGCGTTCCCAAGGTTATGATACCTTCGTGGAAATCGGGCCGGGCAAGGTGCTGGCCGGGCTGGTGGCGAAGATCGACAAGGACGCCAAGGTGTATTCCGTTGAGGATCTGGCGTCTTTGGAAGCTACGGTGGAGGCCCTGTCCTGACACTCGAAAAAAAATCACAAAACCGCCATTTTCAGGTTGCGCGGCCGGGTCGGTCCCCCTAGCTTCCGCGCACCCCGAACGGGCGGCTCTGGAGCGGTAGCTCAGTTGGTTAGAGCGCCAGCCTGTCACGTTGGAGGTCGCGGGTTCGAGCCCCGTCCGCTCCGCCAGTCCGTTCGAGTAAGCAAGGCCCGCCATTCCGGCGGGCCTTCTTGTTTCTACGATAAATATCGTAGATCGTGATTTTATGGGTTGCACCGCACGGGTGGATTGCTAGGTTCCGCCCGTCCGAACGGAAGGCCTTGGAGCGGTAGCTCAGTTGGTTAGAGCGCCAGCCTGTCACGTTGGAGGTCGCGGGTTCGAGCCCCGTCCGCTCCGCCATTCCGATCGAACAAACAAGCCCGCCGAAAGGCGGGCTTTTTGCTTTGCAGCAAGAGGCTTGGAAGAGGCCGCATCAGCAGCAGCCTTCTCATCTTCCACTTTCCACCATGGGTTGCCCGATGCGGGCCACATGGAAGATCGAGCTATTCCACCGGTACCCCGTGTCATGGGCTCCGCTGCCAAAAAGAAAGGGCGCGACCCGCTATGCGCAGGCCACGCCCCGTTTGGGGGGAGAAATGTTATGTTGCCGGATCAGCGGCGGCGGCGGAGCACCAGCGCTGCCGTGCCAAGGGCACCCAGCATCGCGGAGCTAGGCTCGGGAACCTGCGTCCAGCTGATGGCGAAGAGGCCGGCACCGTCACCAGAACCTTGGAGGTTGATGATGAAAGACTGGCTCTTGAAGAGATCCGGTTGGACCGTGAAGCTTTCGCCGGAGGAGACACCCACGAAGTCGAAGTCCACATTCAGCGGCTCTGCGCCCAGAAAGGTCACCAGGAGCGCTTCTCCCTGGCCGAAGCTCAGGGACGGGGCAGCGGAGCCATTGTCGTTCTGATAGGCGCTGTTCACTTCCAGAGCCGAGCCGTTGGCGGCATCAAAACGAACATCGCCGTATCCCGGGACATTGATGACCAGCGGGTTCGGAGGGAGCGTCGTGCCTTCATACCCGACAAAGTCGAGAGTGAAGCCCTTGGAAACGGCTACGGAGCCGCAAAGGGACGCGATCGCTAACGCAATCGTGGTTTTCATTGGGTGGGGGGATTGGGGGGAACGGTCCGGGGGGCTGGACCGCCGTTAGAACAAACTATTTTGAAATAGAAATCAACTAAAATGTGTTATCTTCATGTTGGAATAAAAGATATGCTAATAGGAAGTTTTTCCAATTAATCAACAAGTCCGTGATATCGACCCTGCGGCTCCGCGCTCCGTATCGGTTCTCGGAACAGGAAATCAAAAACGCCGCCGGTGTTTCTCCGGCGGCGTTTTGGTGAAGTGGGTGATGGATGGATCCGGATGTTCTGGCGGAGCGGATGATCAGCGGGCGGCTTTCAATTCATCTACCGTCCATGGTGCCATCTTGCGGGCATCGATCTTCGCACGCTGGGCTCCGACATCGGCTGGCTTGACCGCATCTTCACGCAGGCCTCCGAACTGGTAGCGGACGTAGCTGATGACGGACGCCAACTCTTCATTGGAGTGAGGGAAGTGACCGGGCATCACGCTGTCATAGGTGGTGCCGACTACGGAGACCTTGCCGGTGAGTCCCCCCATCACGATGCGGGTCATGGTGGTGAGATCGCCCTTCACCCATTCCGAACCGGCGAGGGGAGGGAAGGTGGCGGGCACTCCCTGGCCTTCCGGTTGGTGGCATTCCACGCAGATCTTCATGTAGAGCGCGCGGCCGGGCTCGAGGTGATCGGGCAGCTTTGCCACCTCTTTGGGCGTGGTGGCGGGCCGGTTCATCGCGACGGCAAGGAGCTGCTTGGCTGCCTTGCTGTCCGAGCCTTCGAGCAAAGTACGGAGACGCTCGCGATCCGGGCCGTTTGCCGCCGCCGTGGCGATCTCCATGGCTTCCTGGGACAGGTCATAGGCAGCCTTGTTCTGTCGGTCGATGCGCAGTTCATCGAACCACACGCTGCCGGTGGATCTGCCGAAGCCGCCGATCGTGCAATTGATCTGGCAGTTGCCATCTTTCGGCGAGGTGAATTCGAATGATACCGGCGTCCAGTCTCGCGTGCCGTCGATCGGCTTGGTGCTGGATTGGCTGCCATGGAGATTGATGATGGCTCCTTGTCCTCCCTGGCTCTTGAGGTCGGTCTTGATGAAGGCGCTGAGACGATAGCGGCGCTCGGGCTCGAGCTTCACGATGATGCCTACGGAGGAGTCGGTGGGCTCGGTGGAGGTCAGTTTGAGCGCCTTGCCGGTCTTGCCATCCGGAACGATGGCGCTGGTGAAGCGTGGGGCTCCGCCGGGTGCCCATTGATAGATTTTCCAACCACCTGCGGGAAGATCCCCGGCGGCTTCCTCGAACGATCCATTCGGCAGCAGCGAGGTGGGCGCGGGCTCATCCTTGAATTCGATCTGTGGCAGCACCGCGGCAAGGAAAGGAACGGCATGGCGTCGGGAAGCAAAGCGCCAGGCATCCAGCAGCGCGGGATCGGCTTTCGGGGCTTCCACCGGCATGGCCTTTGCCAAGGCTGCGCCGATGGCTTCATTGGAGGCAGCATCCGTGGCTGCGAGCAGGGTGAAGAGTCGCTCGCGGGGCGATTGTGCGGAGGCAATCAAACGCGGCAGTTCCTTGGTGGCGCCGGAGTCATTGCCGCCGAGGGCAAGCAGGGCATGGCGGACGATGATGGGATCCGCATCGGTCAGGCATTTGCGCACGGCATCCAGAGCCGAACCATCTTTCTTGAGCAGACCGAGGCCTTCCAAGGTGTGGATGATGGCGGTCTTGGCCGCACCGGTCTGGGTAGCAAGGCTGCTTACCAAAGTGCCAGCCACGTCAACATTGCCGCGTTCCACCAGCAGGCGCTGGGCGGTGAGGCGGTCGGCGCGGGACGGACCGGTCAAGGCTTGTAGCAGATCGGTGGGCTTGGCGGCATCGAGACGGACGACCTTGCGTGCGCCTCCGTCCGGCACCACGCGCCAGATGCGGCCGTGCTCGCGGTCGCGCAGCGGAGTGACATAGGCATTGCCCTTGCCCGGGCCCGGAGCTCCGGTTTGGAACGGGCTGTGTGGTTGATCGTAGCCGCGGGCCGGATTGTAGAAGCGGAAGACGACGTTGTGCTGGATGATCGGATTGTACCAATCGGCGATCCACACCGCACCATCCGGACCCGGACGCGCCTCAACAGGAGCGGACCATGCATCGGCGCTGGCGTAGAGATTGTTGCCGCGGAAATCGGTGGCGAAGATCGAGCCACTCGGCTTCACCCGGCCGAGACCCACGATGTGGCCGGTGGGCTCGCAGATCATGGCATCGCGGTCGCCGAGGTTGAGGCCCTTCAGGCTGTCGGTATAGAAATCGTGACCCGCACCGGCGGTGTAGCGATCCACCTGATCCACCTGGGTGAAATCCGCCGTGATCGGGAAGATGGTGGTGGAGGTATCCGCACGCGGGGTTTGCGGGGGCTTCATGCCGAAGGCTTCATAGTAGCGGTTCGGAATGGAGAGGTTCCAACTCGGGTTGTTGTTGGCGGTGGAGCCCATCACATCCCCGGCATTGTTGAAGCCGAGGCCCCAGGTGTTGTTGGTGGTGCCCTGCAGGACTTCCAGATCGGACAGGTCGGATTTGAAACGGAAGACGCCGGAACCGTTCTTGTGCACCTTGCCATCGGAGGTTTTCACGGCGATGCCGCTGTAGCCGACGGTCGCGTAGATCCAGTTGTCATCGCCGTAGCGGAAGTGGGAGGTGCAGGCGTGCGTGTCCGAGATGCCGAGGCCGGTGGCGAGCACCTTGCGGGTATCCGCTTTGTCGTCGCCGTTGTCGTCCTTCAGGAAAACGATCTCCTCGCCATCGGTGGCCACCACGCCTCCGTTGGTGAAGGTGAAGGCGGTGCCGAGCTTCAGGCCTTCAGCGAAGACGGTGCGCTTGTCCGCCTTTCCGTCACCATTGGTGTCTTCGAGGATGACGATGCGGTCCTGACCCGTTCCGTCCTTGGGAGCATCATTGGGATAATCCATCGCCTCCATCACCCAGCAGCGGCCTTTGGTATCCCAATCGAGAGCGATCGGATTGATCACCAGCGGCTCCGCGGCGAAGAGTTCGAGGTGTGTTCCCACCGGAACCTGGGCGTGCTTCGCGCTATCGGCAGGAGAGAGCGGCTTCTGGAGCTGCATCATCGGAATGTCCGGATGAGCGCGGTTCTGGAGTTCCGGTGTGTAGAGGTCGAGGGCGGGCAGCTTGAGCGCGCGCCAGGCATTGGCCCGGTCGTTGGCCGCCCACAGGATGCCGCGGAAGACGAGTTCCTGCCACGCGGGCTGGCTCCAGCAGCGCATGTCATGACCACTGGCGGTATAGAATACACGGCCCTTGCCCTGGGTGCGTGTCCATGTCCATGGCTCCGGCTGGGTCTCGCCTTTGTTCATCGGCTCGCGGACCTGGAGGATGTGGCGGTCGTTGGTCGTGTTCTTGTGTACGTAGGTCTCATCCCAGCAGGTGAGGGCCGGCAGCTCCTTCATGATCGGATCGTTGGGCTCGATCGTCTTCGGGGAGAATACTGCCGTCTCGTGGCTCGCGAATTGGCCACCGACCAGCGAGAACCAATCCTGTGAGGGATGGAAGCAGCCGACGGCCGAATGCAGCGCCACCAGGGCTCCGCCATTCTCCACCCACGGACGGATCGCCGGTGGCACCGGGACTTCCTCATGGTTCGCATAGACGATGAGGACGTCGTATTGGTTGAGCTTCTCCGGGGTGATCTCCTTCAGGTCCTCCACGAACGTGAGGTTGAAACCCTTCGGGCCATAGACCTGCTTGAGGACCCGGTAGCAGCCGATCGGCTTGTGATGGCCATCGTCTCCCAGGAAGAGGATTTCAAGACGCCGGGGTTCCTGTGGAGCCGCGTGCAGAGTGGTGAGCCCGGCCACTGCGGTCACAAGCAGGGCGAGGAGTATCCGGAACAACGAACTGGGATTCATGGGGTGTCTGTGGGCAATACAGGGTTGCTGTTACCTCCATAAGCGATCCCGGCGGTTCCTCATACATCAGGCAGCACTCCCGATAGTCCTATGTGGGTTTTGGCTAGGAGCGGGGCTGGGACCGGAATCAACGGCGATGCTCGGACGGACGCCAGCCGACCCACTTCTTGAACGTGTTCGAGAACGTGTTCGGGTTCTGGTAGCCGACCTCGCGGGTGATGGATTCCACCTTCATGTCGGTGGTGGAGAGCAGATCCCGCGCGCGTTGCATGCGGAGGAAGGTGACATGCTGCATCGGACTGCGTCCGAGTTCTTCCTGGCAGAGGCGGCGCAGGTGCTCGCGGCAGACGCAGGCGCGGGCGGCGAGTTCGTCCACGGTCCAGTTGTGCGCCAGCGTGTGTTCGACCTGCCTCCATAGTTTCCAGAGCCGCGGATCCGCCTGATGCGGCTGCGCGAATTGGAGCACGTGGGAATGGATCAGCTCGATCCACAGGTGCAGGTGAGCCGGGAGGCCATCGCCCTCGCATTCCGCATGCAGTCCCTGGATGGCGCGGTAGAGTGGCCAGGCATCATAAGCGCCGAGCACGGGAGATGCGGAGGAAACGATGGGATTTGATTCGCGCGATTCATGATAGCGGACCCAGCAGATCTTCCACGGCTCGCGGCCGGTGTATTTCATCTGGTTGGTCACAAAAGGGGGGGAGCAGGCAGGCTTGGTTGGCCTCGATTCTCCGCCACTGACCATCCGCTTTCACCTGGCCTTCTCCGCCGATGCAGGCCAGCAGGAATGTGCCGGATTGATCCGGGCGGGAAAGCTCGAAGGGACCGGTGGCCTCCCACACTCCGACGTGGGCGATATGATGCTTCTCCAGTGCCGGGCAAACGGGGGTGCCGTGGAGCCAGTCCCGGCTGTCCGTTTCATCCGCACGGACCACGTGCTGGCGGGTGGGAACGCGGCCGGTGAGGGGATAGGGATTTTCGGCAGGCATGGGTTGATCGGATAGACGATGGTGCCAGACCAATTCTTGCACGCAAAAGTATCCCGGGTCAAAGGTGCTTTCCAGATAGAACTACCATTCATCATGCCCAATCCCTGGACCGGAATCGGAAACCCTTACACGCGCGAGGAAGTGCGCGAGCGCCTGACCAAGACCCTGGCATCCGGCAAGGCGATCATCGCTGCGGGAGCTGGCACCGGTATCAGCGCCAAGTTCATCGAAAAAGGCGGTGGCGACCTCATCATCGTTTATAACAGTGGCCGCTTCCGCATGATGGGGCACGGTTCCAGCGCGGGCATGATGGCTTACGGCGATGCCAATGCGATCGCCATGGAGATCGGCGAGTATGAAGTGCTGCCGGTGGTCGATGAGATTCCGGTGATCTGTGGCGTGCATGCCACCGACCCGCGCCGCCGCATGTGGCACTGGCTGGGCAAGGTGAAGGACATGGGCTTCAGCGGCGTGAACAATTTCCCCACCCACAGCATCGTGGACGGGCACTTCCGGCGCGTGCTGGAAGAGACCGGCATGAGTGCGCAGAAGGAGGTCGAAATGGTCGCTCTCGCCCGGCGCATGGATCTCTTCAGCATCGTTTACGTGGACTCACCCGATGAAGCCGCAGCCATGGCCCGTGCCGGTGCGGATGCGATCATCGCGCACGTCGGCACGACGGTGGGCGGTTCGATCGGAGTCACCCAGGCGGTGGATTCATGGGAAAGCACGTTGAAGCGCACGCAGGCGATCATTGAGGCGGCCCGCAAGGAGCGGGACGATATCTTCTTCCTCTGCCACGGTGGCCCGATCAATACGCCGGACGATGCCGCGCGCGTGCTGGAAGCGACTGATTGCGTGGGCTTCGTGGGTGCCAGTTCGCTTGAACGAATGGGCGTGGAAGAGTCGCTCACGAACCTGACACGCAGCTTCAAACAGATCCCGGCTCCCGCCGCCGCGAGATTCAACGGTTGAGCAGCGTATTGATGGGAACCATGGATTCCAGCCCACGCCGGTTCGTTCAGAACCAAGAAGCCGTCCGCGAGACCAACGCCTGGACCCACAATGAATGGTTGTGCCGTCCGGACTTGGTGGGGGCGGAGAAGCTGCTGATGGTGCGTGCGACGATGCCGCCGCACCATTGCCATCCCTTCCATGTCCATCCACATCGGGAGGAGATCATTCACGTGATCTCCGGTCGTGCGGAGCAGTGGGTGGGGGAGGAATACCGCATCCTCGGTCCGGGTGAGATTGCGCACATCCCGCCGGGAGTGCCTCACGGCACGTTCAATCCCTTCGATGAAACACTGGTCTTCAACGCGATCCTTTCTCCAGCCGTGTTGCCGGACGATCTCGCGGCGGATGAGGACCCGCGCGAGGTAGCTGCGGAAGCACCGTGGAAGTCGATGCGCGACGGACGCCCAGAGTGCCGGGTGTTGTAACCTAGCCGGATCGGATTGGCGGACAGTCGCCCGTAGAGCAGAGGAGCACCGGAGACCGGTGCTCCAACTTTCTGAAGCCGTAGGCTTCAGCTACTTTATCCTGCAATCTTCAGCCACAGCCACATCGCCCCGTAGGCGACACCACCGGCGGCGGGAAGAGTAAGCACCCATGCGCCCACGATCTTCTTCACGATGCCGCCATCGATGGCGCTGAAGCGCTTGGTCGCTCCCACGCCCATGATCGCCGTGGTGATGGCGTGGGTGGTGGAAACGGTCATGCCCATCTGGCCGGTCACGGCGAGCAGGGTGGCGGCAGTGGTTTCCGCGGCGAAGCCATGCACCGGTTGCAGCTTCACCATCTTGTGGCCCATGGTCTTGATGATACGCCAGCCACCGGAGGCGGTGCCTGCCGCCATGATGAGCGCGCAGATCACCTTGATCCATGCAGGCACGTCCGGAGAGAGATCCCGAACTTTGCCAGCAGCGGCGGCGAGCGGGTCCTTGCCATCCTTCGTGGCCTTTTCCATCTCACCATCGAGGGTGGAGAGCCAGTCGGTTGGCTTGCCCGCAACCATCGGACCGAGGATCGGGAGCTTGGGTGTGAAGCGCGCGGCTTCCTGATCGAGTGCCTGCTGGTGTGCGGTCCGGGCACTGGCGCGCTCGCGCGCGGCGGACGCCGTATCGCCATCGGCCTGATAGGCAAGAGCCGCGAGCGCGTGGAAGGATTCCTTGAACTCGCCGGTCTTCAGCTTGTCCGCTTCGGCGGCCAAGGTAGCGGCAGCCTGCGGATCTTTGGAACCCTTGAGGATCGCCTGGATCTGCTGCTCGGCGACAGGGGACTTGTCCATCTTCAGGAAGCCCAGCCACGACGGCAGATGCTCGAACGAGCCCGCGGTGGTGGCGGTGACGAGCGCCAGCGTGATGATGCCCATCGTCTTCTGCGCATCCGCGAGTCCATGTGCGAATCCCATGTAGCTGGCGCTGAAAATCTGGGCCCGGCCGAAGAAGCGGTTCACCCACATCGGCTTTGCGTTCCGGAGGAGCGCGTAGAGAATCGTCATCACGATGAAGCCGCCGACGAGGCCGACCACCGGCGAGGTGAGCATCGGCCAGATGACCTTGTGAAGGACGCCTTCCGAGACGAGCTTGCCGTCCTTCATCTTTTCCGCAGACCAGATGATCGCCTTCCAGTTGCCGTGGGAAGTGGCGAGCGTGGCACCGCAGAGACCACCGACCAGCGCGTGGGTGGAGCTGGAGGGAAGGCCCAGCCACCACGTGAGCAGGTTCCATGAAATGCCGCCGACCAGCGCGCAGATGATGGTGGCGGTGGTGACGAACTTCGCATCCACCAGACCGGATGACACGGTCTTCGCGACCGCGTGGCCGATCAACGCACCCACCAGGTTCGTGATCGCCGCAAGCATGATCGCTTGCCGCGGAGTGAGGACTTTGGTCGAGACGACCGTCGCGATGGAGTTCGCGGTATCGTGGAAACCATTGATGAACTCGAAGGCCAGGGCCACGAGGATCACGACGATGATCAGCGTCATGGCGGGCGCGTCAGGAGTTCTTGTAGGCGATCTGCTTGGCCACGTTGCCGACATCGCGGCAGCGGTCGAAGACCTTCTCCAACAGGTCGTAGAGGTTGGAGATGATCACGACCAGTAGAGTGTCGTGCTTACCGCTGTAGAGATCCTTCAGGCACTCCAGCATGAGCTTGTCGGCATTGCCCTCGATCGTCTGCATGCGGTCGTTGAGCTCCTTCATGCGGACGATGTCCATGCCTTTGCGCAGCGCGTGGATCATGTCGACCACCAGACCGGTGGCTTCATCGAGCATTTCGGCGTGACGGTCGAAATCCACGGAGGCCGCCTTGTCCGGGCAGATCAGATAGCGCTCCACGAACTTTTCGACGGTCTTCGGGATCTTGTAGAGGGCGGTGGAGAGGGCCTCGATGTCCTCGCGCTCCAGGGCGGTCACGAAGGTTTTCACCAGCAGGTCACTGATCTCCTGGGTGATGGCCTTGTCCTTCTTGCGCATGCCGCCGAATTCATCGAGCGAAGGCGCGGGCTGGAGGCGCAGGACGCGGGTGAGACCGCCGATGCTTTGCTGGGCCTGCTCGGCGCTGGCGGTGAGCAGGTCGAAGAAGCGGTCTTCTTTGCCGAAAAGGCGTTGGATGGAGATCATGGACGGGCGGGGATTGTGACGAAATGGTCACACGAGGCAAGCCGCACAAAGAAGAAAGTCTGGCAGATTACCGCCGCCAGCCGACCGGTGTGTGACAATCGGACCTCCCTTTACAATAAGGAGTTCCGCTGCTAACCGGGAGGCCCGGTCCGGATGCAACCTCCATTCATCCCTGATCGTCCATGATTCTCACCATGCCAGAAGCCCAGAAAACGACGCCGGCGCCATCCCCCGCGCCAGCACCGGCTGCCGCCGTGCCGGTGGCCCATCCGGCCGCTGCTGTTCCGGCCGCGGAGCCGGACGCCGGTCCTACCGTCCCGGCCATCCAGGTGAAGGGGGTGGATTTCTGCTACGGCTCGAACAAGGTGCTCAAGGATGTCACCATCGACATCCCCACCAACGAGGTGATCGCCTTCATCGGCCCCTCCGGCTGCGGCAAGACCACCCTGCTGCGCTGCTTCAACCGCATGAACGATCTGGTCCCCGGCGCACGGGTGACGAGGGGCTCGATCATCATCGAGGGCGCGAACATCGCCGATCCCTGCATCGATCCGGTGCAGCTCCGCCGCCATGTCGGCATGGTTTTCCAGAAATCGAATCCCTTCCCCCGGAGCATCTATGAAAACGTGGCCTATGGCCCGCGAACGCTCGGAGAGAAGAACAAGAAGAAGCTCGATGAGATCGTGGAGAAGTCCCTCCACCGCGCCGCGCTCTGGGACGAGGTGAAGGATCGTCTGGATGACATCGCCACGGGTCTGTCCGGTGGCCAGCAACAGCGGTTGTGCATCGCCCGGACGATGGCGGTGGACCCTGAAATCATTCTCATGGACGAGCCCTGCTCGGCGCTCGATCCCATCGCCACCGCGCATGTCGAGGATCTCATCCTCGATCTCAAGGAGCATTACACGATCGTGATCGTGACGCATAACATGCAGCAGGCCACGCGTGTCTCCGACAGAACCGCCTTCTTCTATCTGGGCGAACTCATCGAATACGGTGATACGCGGCAGATGTTCGAGAACCCTTCCCAAAAGCGTACCGAGGACTATATTTCCGGTCGGTTCGGTTGATTCTTCCCCACATGCAACAGCACATCCTCAAGGACTTCGATCACGCCATGACCACCCTCCGCGGGGAGGTGCTGACCATGGCCGGACTCGCCCGGTTGAATTTGGAACGCGCCATTCAGGCGTTGCTCGACCGCAATCTCGAACTCGCCAATGCCGTCATCGCCGATGACAACGAGGTGGACGATCTGGAGCGCCGTGTGGACCAGCTCGGCATGGATGTGCTCGTGCGCTTCCATCCCGTCGCCAGCGACCTGCGTCTGGTGGTGACCGCGATGAAGATCTCAATGAATCTGGAGCGCATCTCCGATCACGCGGTGAGCATCTCCAAGCGCGCCCGCAAGCTGGCCGTGGGCCCGGAACTGCCGGACATCAATCTCATCGAGCCCCTCTACACGCTGGCCGACCACCTGCTGCGCGATGCGATCTCTTCCTTCAGCGATCGCAACGCCAAGCTCGGGGAGTCCCTGCACGCCCGTGACAAGGAGCTGGACCGCCTGCACCGCGATGCCACGGCGACCTTCGGGTCCCGGATCGAGGAAACCGGCCGGAGCGAGGAATACCTGCACCTGATCCTGATCGTCCGTTCGCTGGAGCGGGTGGGGGACATGGCGGCGAACATCGGTGAGAACGCCGTGTTCCTGGATGTCGCCAAGGATATCCGCCATGAAGCCAGCCGCAAGGTGGCGGATGCCGGTTGAGCCTCTCAGGCGGAAAGCCGGATCGCACCGTCCGGATCGAGGAAATGGGCCCAGCTCGCGTCGCTGAGGCCGTTTTCCCGCAGGCCGAAAAGCGGTCGCCAACGGGGGGCGACTGGCTTTTTCAGCGGATGCATGTCCGCCTCATGGGGAAGTTTGTTCGCCTTCCGCGTGTTGCAGCGGATGCAGGAGGTCACGATGTTTTCCCAGGTGGTGCGTCCTCCTTTTTGGCGCGGGATCACGTGATCGAGATTGAGCTGCACCTCAGGCAGGGCGCGGGCGCAATATTGGCAGGTGAATTGGTCGCGCAGGAACACATTGCGGCGCGTGAACTTCACCTCCAGGCGTGGGATCTTCTCGTAAAGGCCCAGCACCAGGATCGCCGGGACTTGCATGGCAAGTCTCACGGTATGAATCAATTCCGTGCTGGTAGTGCGGGAGGAATACTCGATCCAGGAGTCCAAGTCGTGGGTCTGGAACTTCTCTTCACCGTCGGTTTGGACCACCCGCGCGTGACCGACGCACAGCAAATGCAGGGCCCGGCGGACGCTGCAGGTCTGCACCGGTTGCCAGAACCGGTTCAGCACCAATACGGGATGATCGAGAAGCGCGTTCATGCATCCTTTCCGAACAATCGCCCGGAAGCTAACAAAGTCATCGGGGACGGCAACCGAAAAGGTTACTCAACAAAGTAACGCCTTTTGCCGCCAGCGCCCGGGGTTTGTTGGTTGAAATAGGGCCGGAAACCGCCCGTAATACCTGCCCCATATGCATTGTCGCCTGAAGCGTTCGTTGGTTTGCCTCGCCCTGCTCACCCCCGTCGTCATGGCGGAGGAGCCGGATTCCCTGGCCCCCGTGCAGGGGGATTCCGCCCTCACCGCGCCGAAAGGAGTGACCTATCATCTGGCTGGGGATGCGAAGACCAACCAGATCATCTCTCCCACCGCGATCACCTTCGACGAAGCCGGGGCCCTTTATGTGGCGGAGACCCACCGCTTCCGCTTCGGCGTGGAGGACAACCGCGAGCATCTCTACTGGTATCTGGACGACATCGCTTCCCAGACCAATGCCGACCGCCTGGCCATGCACGAGAAGTGGAAGGCCAAGAAGTCGATCGCCGCGATGACCGAGAAGTCCGAGGAGATCCGCAAGCTGGAGGACCTCGATCACGACGGCGTGTTTGAGAAGGCGGGCACCTACGCGGACAAGTTCAATGACGTGCTCGACGGCACCGCCGCGGGTGTGATGGCGCTGGATGGCACGGTGTATTTCGCCTGCATCCCGAAGGTGTGGGCGCTGCGGGATACCAAGGGCACCGGCACGGCGGACGTGCGGGACGTGATCCAGGATGGCTTCGGCGTCCGGGTGTCATTCTCCGGTCATGACATGAACGGCTTCGCACTGGGGCCGGATGGCCGCATCTACGGCACCGTCGGCGATCGTGGCTTCCATGTGGAGACCAAGGAAGGGCGCAAGTATCCCTCTCCGGACCGTGGCGCGGTGTTTCGCTTTGATCCGGATGGCAGTAATTTCGAGGTGGTCCACACCGGCCTGCGGAATCCGAAGGAGATCGCCTTCGACGACCACGGCAACGGTATCTCCGTGGACAACAATTCCGACCAAGGGGACAAGGCGCGCGTGGTCTACATCGTGGAAGGCGCGGACTCCGGATGGACGATGGAGCATCAGGCGCTGCATTCCTTCCACCGCCAGATCGGGTTGGCCGAGCATCCGGACAACCGCTGGATGGTGGAGAAGATGTGGCAGCCACAGAATGACGCCCAGCCGGCCTACATCATTCCGCCGGTGTCGAACCTGACCTCCGGGCCCAGCGGCCTGACTTATTATCCCGGCACCGGCTATCTCGCCGAGGAAGCAGGCCGCTTCCTGATCTGCGATTACCGTGCCTCTCCGCCGACTTCCGGCGTATGGTCGTTCAAGGTCGAGCCGTCCGGCGCGGGCATGAAGATGACGGACTCGCGCAAGGCCGTGTGGGGTGTGACCGCCACCGACGTGGAGTATTCCTGGGATGGCAAACTCTATGTGGCGGACTTCAAGGGCGGCTGGGAATCCCACGCCGACGGTCGCGTCTTCGGTCTGGATGCCGGAACACAGATGGCCAAGGCCAAGGAGGCCGCTGAGGTGGCGAAGCTGGTAAAGGAAGGCTTCGACCAGCGTTCCTCCACCGAACTGCTGGCGCTGTTCAAGCACCCGGACATGCGCGTGCGGCTGCGTGCCGAGCTGGCGCTTTCCCGCAAGCCGGATGCGCTCGCGCAGTTCAAGAAAGCGGTCGCTTCCAGTGATGAACTCGAGCGCCTGCACGGAGTCTGGGGCCTTGGAATTCTGGCCCGCCGTGGTGGCGGCGCGGTTCATCCCGTAAATACGGCTGCTGCTGCTCCAAATGCGGAATTGCGCAAGGCGGCTTCCACCGAACTGGCGGCGCTTTTGAAGCACTCCGACCCGGAAGTCCGGGCGCAGGCGGTGAAGGCTCTTGAAGAAGGTTCGCTGGAGGGCGCTTCCCTGCCTCTCGGCCCATTGGTGCTCGATGCCTCGCCACGGGTGCGGATGTTCGCGGCTATCGCAGCAGGCAAGCTCCACGCCACGCAGGTGGTGCCGCAGGTGCTGAAGATGCTGGAGGAAAATGCGGACAAGGACACTTATCTGCGCCATGCGGGCGCGTTCGCCCTGCAATTGCTGGCGAAGAATCCGGCCGAGCTGGCTGCTCTCAAGTCCAATGCCGATTCCCACGTGCGGATGGGTGCGGTGATCGCCCTCCGACGGATGAAGGATCCGGCGGTGGCGGATTTCCTGAAGGATTCCGATCCCAAGGTGGCGGATGAAGCGATCCGCTCGATCCACGATGAAAGCATCGAGGCCGCACGTCCGGCGGTGGCTGCCTTGCTGGATGATGCATCGCTGGCCAAGCGCGTGCCGTTCATGCAGCGGCGGCTGATCTACAGCGCCTTCCGGGTGGGCGGTGCGGACAATGCCAAGCGGCTGCTCACGGTGGCTTCGACCCCGGCCTTGCCTGAGGCGGTTCGTCGCGAGGCCCTGCGGCTGATTTCCGTCTGGCCGGAGCCACCGGTGGTCGATCAATCACTCGGTCGCCTGGCTCCGCTTCCGAAACGCAGCGCGGATGAGATCAAGCCCTTGCTGGCCGGAGCGATGCCCGCGCTCATGAAGGTGGATGACACGCTCGATGATGCTCTGGGACTCGTTTCCCGCTTTAAGCTCTCCGTAAATGGTCTGGATGATGCGACGCTGCGTGCGATCACCGAGAAGGAATCCGTGCGTGGTGCGGCCCGTGCCGAGGCATTGGGCCTGTATGCCGCCCGCAAGCCCGCCGATCTTTCCGCCCATCTCGCGAAGTTGATGGGGCAGGGGAATGATGATGTGGCATTGCAAGCGATGAAGCTGCTGGTGGCGCAGTTCCCGAAGGAGGCGCTGAAGCCGCTGCTCGCGGCGACCATCTCCAAGAGCGGTGCTCGTTCTCAGGCGGCGTGGAAGGATCTCGCAGGCGTGCAGGACCCGGAAGTGGCGCAGGCGATCATCACTCAGATCGGTACGTTGCGTCAGAACGGCGGGGTTTCACCTTCCGCCTTGGAACTGCTGGCAGCGGCGCGTGGTCGCTCCGAACCGGAGGTCAAGAAGGCGCTGGCGGATTCCGAAGCGGAACTGAAGTCCAAGGAGGCCACCGACCCGCTTGCACCGTGGATGACGGCCTTGGAAGGCGGCAATGCCGATCGGGGTGCGGCGATCTTCCAATCCCATCCGGCGTCCGAGTGCCTGCGCTGCCATCGTGCGGAGGTCGGCGGTGACCTCGGCGGTGAGGCGGGTCCGAATCTGGCGGGCGTGGCCGCGCGTGGCGACCGCAAGTATCTGCTCCAGTCGTTGATCGAGCCCTCCGCCAAGGTGGTGTCCGGCTATGGTGTGACCAGCATGACCTTTGCCAATGGGGAAAGCCTCGGCGGCATCCTGCTCGCGGAGACCCCGGAGTATGTGGATATCAACTCGAACGGCAAACGCTGGCGGGTGAATCGCAAGGACATCACCACGCTGACGCCGGCCATTTCCGCCATGCCACCGATGGGGCTGCTGCTGAAGCCGGATGAGATCCGCGATCTCGTGGCCTGGCTGGCAACCCTCCAGAAGGGCGAGAAGCCGGGCAAACCGCTTCCACCGCCACCGGTGCTCGATCCGGCGACTTTGAAACATTGATGGCGTTTTCTTGATCTTCCGCTTGCGCCGGGCCGGATGTCTCACCAACATCCGGCCCGTAACGGCGGCTTGGCGGAATTGGTAGACGCGCTCGACTCAAAATCGAGTTCTTCGGAGTGTGGGTTCGAGTCCCACAGCCGCTACGTTCATCTCCTTGAGGTGACGTTTTTTTCACGCCGGTGATCTCGGTTGATCCCGGAAGATGGTGGAAAGGATGAAGATCCATGATCCATCGTATTTTCCGGCACGGCTCTCCGTCCCTCGTTTTACTCTGCGGACTGCTGTCCGTGTCCTGTGTGCAGCCGGGCCATGAGAATGTGACATCCTCTTCGGTGGTGTCGCTCGGGAAAAGGGGTGACCGGTTCATGGTGGCGGTGGAGGGTCGGAAGGGGATGACGTCCCGTCGCTTGGATGATGCCGCCCTGCGGAGATGTGCCGAGGTGAGCCTGGAGCATCATTACCGCTACTTCACCGTGATCGAGGATCGGGACATGACGACCGCGACGATGATTTCACCGGGAATCCAGAATGCCGCCGCGAACATGAATCACTTCGGCGGTACCTCGGGCTCGCCGATCTCTTCGAATCCAAGCGGTGTGAAAATCCGTCCGGCGAGGGTCTTGACGATCCAATGTCATGCCGCGCGTCCGGTGGCGGAGGGAGCGGTGGTCCATGATGCCGCCGGGCTGATGGGGCGGTGATGAGGATGAAAAGTCCCTTGCAGGAAAAGTCCCCGGCGGAGAATCTCGGGCACCCCGGCCCTGATGGTGACACCGCCATTGCCGCCGGAGTCCTTTTCACCGGCATGTCCACCACCCGCACCATTGGCATCATCGCTGGCAACGGCGTCTATCCCGCCACCTTTGTCGAAGCCGCCCGCCGCAAGTGTCCGGGAGTGCGCCTCGTGGTTGCCGCCTTCGAGAACGAGACCAATCCCGAACTCCAGAAGTCCGTGGATGCGTGGGAATGGCTGCGCGTCGGCCAGCTTGGGAAACTCATCAAGCACTTCAAACGCGAAGGCGCGACCGAGGCGATCATGGTGGGCCAGATCGCGCCCAAGAACCTCTTCGATCTCCGCCCGGATCTCCGCACGCTGCTGGTGTTGGCACGGGTGAAGGAGCGGAATGCCGAGACCTTGTTCGGAGCCATCGGTGACGAGCTGGCGAAGGACGGCATCACGTTGCTCCCGGCCACTACCTTCCTGGAGGACCTATTGCCAGGACCGGGACCGGTTTGTGGACCGGCTCTCAAGAAGCGCCAGCTTGAGGATGCCGCCTTCGGCTTCCGCATGGCGAAGGAGAGCAGCCGCCTGGATATCGGCCAGACCGTGGTGGTGCGCCATGGTACGGTGCTCGCCGTGGAAGCCTTCGAAGGGACCAACGCCTGCATCCGCCGGGGTGGGGAGCTGGGGCGGGGGAAGGACGTGCTGCTGGCAAAGGTATCGAAGCCGAATCAGGACTTCCGCTTCGATGTGCCGGTGATCGGCCCTCACACGATCGAGACCTGCATCGCTGCCGGCGTGAAGGCGATCGTGATCGAGGCGGACAAGACCCTGCTGCTGGAGCGCGCGACCGTGGAGCGGCTTTGCAAGGAGCATGAGGTGGCGGTTCACGCGATGGCGTGAAGGCCTTGAATCCTTGAGGTTCCTTGACATTTCAAGGAAATTGGGGACTAGTGAGGTCAGCCCCGATGGCCCGGAAACGCAAAGCAACCACAGCGAAGGTTACACGCCTTGAGGCGCGTACCCGTGCGATCGTGGTTGTGAACAAGTTCCTGTTCTTCGTGATGTGCCTGTCGGTCGGTTTCGTGGTGGTCGCTGCGGCGGTGCCGCAGAAGCACAAGCTCGATGAGATTGAAGGACATGTGGCCGAGGCGAGGCAGCGCCAGGCGGACGTCACCGCGCGTCGGGACGATGCATCCGCATTGTATCACGCCCTGAAGGAGGATCCGGCCTGCCTCGAGCAGTATGCCCGCGACCGTCTCGATTATTGCCGTGAAGGCGAGCGGGTGCTGCGGATCAAGCGTGCTCAATAGAAGTGCGGCGGCTACAGTGGAATAGGGAGTTTCACGCAGGTGTTGCATGAGATTCTCCCTTTCGCCAGCAGGGTATTTGTAGTATGAATCCGTCTATGGGCAGGATTGCCGACTTGCCATGTCGGTTTCCGTTATTCAGCTTGGAATTTCCCCCCGGACCCAAATGACCGGGGGGTTCTCTTCCGCTTGACAATACGGACTGTCATGGAAGAACCCTCCCTGCCGTTTCTTGTATGGCTACTTCAAAACCCAGCCACCTCCAGATCTCCGCTTTGTGTGCCGCACTCACCGTGCTTGCACCCTGTGGGATGACCTTCGCCCAAGCCCCCGCGCCAGCCCAGGGTGCATTGCTTGACCAGAATCAACTCAACAAGCTCTGGGACGAAGCCGCGAAGGCCCTCTCGGGTGAAAAGCCGGACTTCGAGGCCGCGATCAAGGCGATCGAGACGATCCTCAATTCGCAGGTCGGCAAGAATCCGGGACCCGCAGCCGGAGCAGTGGAGCAACTCCGTTTCAATCTCGGCGTCGCCTACATGTCCATGGGCAAGTATGCCGAGGCGGAGAAGGCCTTCCGTGATTGCGCCAACCAATTTCCAAAGGGCGAATTCGCCAGCCGCTGCCAGCTCGGTATCGGTCGTGCCCGCATCGCGACTGGCACCGATGATAGCAAGAAGGCGGCCATCGATCCTCTCAAGCTCGCCGCGGCGGATCCGAAGTTCCGCTCGCAGGCCGGCCTCGCGCTTGCCCAGCTCTACACCGAGCTCGGCAGGAAGGATGAGGCGCTCAAGGTTTTCAGCAGCCTGATGGGCTCGGACATCCGCACACCGGACCAGACCATCGCAGCCGTGGAAGTCGTCAGTCTGCTCGCCGAGTCCGGCAAGCTGGATGACCTGGTGGCTTACCTCGATCGCTTGATCCGTCAGACCGGCGTGCGTGACGCGCTGGCTTGGTACACCAACCAGATGATCGTCGCTGCCGACGAACTCGCGGGGAAAGGCAACTACGAGGCCGCGCTGGTTATTTACCGCTCCATCCTGCCACGGGCCCAGATCCTCCAGACCCAGCGTGACGCGCTGGAAGCCATGCGCAAGGAAGTCACCCGTCTCCAGACCTTGGTGACCGCCCAGGAAAAACTGCCGCCGACCCAGCGTGGCAATACCGCCGAGGTGCTGGGCAATCTCAAGACCGCCGTCGATGTCACCGACAAGGCACTCGCCGAAGTCGAGAAGCGCACCGACCTGGATGCGATGCTGTTGATGCGCCGCGGCCGCTGCCTCTACTACATGGATCGTAATGAGGAGGCGCTCGTCTGCTTCCGCACGATCCGTCTCAAGCACAAGGCGGCTGCCGACGTGAAGGCTGCCGCCTATGCGGAGATCGCGCTGCTCCAGCGCATGAAGCGCACCGCGGACATCCTCAAGCTGGTGAAGGAATACGTCGCCAAGTATCCCGACGCGGACAACGTCGAGGGTATGTATGGCATCGCCGGTGAAGGACTCATCGAGCAGGGCGATTGGAAGGCCGTCTACGATTGGTTCCGCGAAGCTGAGGAAAAGTTCCCGCAGTCGAAGGATCTCGAACGCTACATGTTCTTCCAGGGCATGGCGCTCATGAGCGACGGCCAGTTCGCGGATTCCGCGGTCAAGCACGCGCAGCAGCTTCAGAAGTTCCCGACCGGTTCGCTGGCGGAGGATGGTCAGTACCGCATCGCGATGTGCTACTTCCTCACCAACGACTACAAGAACACCCTCAAGGCCTGCCAGGCCTACCTGGACAAGTATCCGGGCGGAAAGTACACGGGAGACATTCTCTACCGTCTCTGCTTCATCGACTTCCAGAACACGAAGGAAGACAAGTCCGACGAGATCCTCCAGACGCTCGGCACCTACGCCGAGAATCACAAGACGGACGCCGCGGCGGGTTCCATGTTCAGCCTCATCGGTGACGTGTGGTCGCAGAAGAAGACCAAGGTGGCGGGCTATCAGGACCGCGCGCTGGAATACTACCTCAAGGCGGTCGAGGCTTCCTCGGCCGATCCGAACATGGTGGAAGTGCTGCGTTATGCCATGGGGCAGGCCACCCAGATCCTCCGTGACAAGAAGGATTTCGAACAGCTCGGCAAGCTGCACGGGGACTTCATCAAGAGTCATCCCAACAGCCCGGTGGCGATGGAGTCCGTCTCCACCGTGGCGGACGTGATGATCCGCCAGAAGACTCCGGAGAAGGCCGCCGAATACCTCGGTGAAGTGCTGAAGCCCCGCATCGGTGACCCGGCTGCGGAGCAGGCGGAAGGCCTCATCGACACGCTGCTGCGTGCGATCATTCCCCGGTTGAAGCAGCCGAAGCCTGAAGAGATCGACGCCGTCGAGAAGAAGGTGGAGGACGAGCTGAAGAAGATCGTCGGTGAGAATGAGAATCCCACCACCAACGCACGCATCTACTACGCGCGTGCCAAGGTCCGCTACCAGTTCAAGGACTATGCCAAGTCCGATCTCTACATCAGCGGTATCGCCACCGGCAGCAAGCCGGAGGATCTCAGCCCGCAGCTGCTTTTTACCTGCGCCGGGGTGCTCCTGAAGATGGGCGAGCTGGACAAGGCCGAGGAGATGTTCAAGCGCCTCCGCGACCGCTACCAGAATTCGTTCTTCGCGGACGCCGGTCCGGTGGGCATCGCCCAGGTGGCTTTGGCCCGCAAGCAGTATGACGAGGCTCTCAAGCTGTTCGAGGAAGCCCTCGCCAACCCTGCCAGCTCGAGCCTCTACGATGCGATGCGTGGCAAGGTCCAGGCCCTGATGAATCTCAACAAGCTGGACGATGCGGAAAAGCTCGGTCTGGACCTCATCCAGGACAAGGCAGCCGGCAAGGAGCGCATCGCCTACACCTATCTGGATCTCGCCGAGCTTGCCCGCAAGCGCGCGTCGAGTGCCGCCGGAGACGCCAAGAACGATGCCCTCAACACCGCCAACAGCCGCTACCAGCGTGTGATGACGGCTTACAAGGCGGTGCCGGAAGCGGCCGCGCTGGCCTACATCGGCTCCTACGAGATCACCAAGGAACGGGGCAACGAAAAGGATGCGAACGAGCTGCTTGAGATGCTGATCGCGGATCCCAAGTTCGCGAAAACCGAAGGTGCCAAGAAGGCCCATCAGATCCTCGGCAAGTAAACCCAAGCCCCTCCGAACTTACATGAAACGCTTTACCGTTGCTCTCGCGACCGCCGCCATGGCGACCGTCGTGACCGCCCACGCTGCGGAACCGGTCCGCATCGTGTTCCCCGGCAACCGCTACGTGCCGATCGAAGCCCTGGAGCTCAAGGGTGCCAACTTCGTGGTCACCGTGGCTCAGGATGGTCTCACCGTGGGCCAGTCCGTCCCCGCTGCCAGTGCCGACCACGTCTTCGGTGACAAGCCGGAAGGTGTCGACAAGGGCGTCTCCCTGCTGCTGCTGGGGGATCCTGTCAAAGCCCTCGGTGCTCTCGAGCCCGTGCTCGCTTCCCAGAAAGTGACGGCTCCCGTGCCGGGCAATTTCTGGGTGGAAACCGCCCGCGCCGCCATTCTGGCGTATGCCGACATGGGGAACTCCGCGAAGGCCGAGGCGCTTGCCAAGGATCTTGCGGACGCCACTCCGGAAGCCGGACCTGATCCGGTGCTGGGATTGGCCAAGGTGCTTCTTCTTCCTGCCGCCACCAAGATTGATGCCAAGGTGGCTGCTTTCGATGAATTCATCAACGATGCCTCGCCCACGGATGTGGCGGCTTACTCTTCCTACTTCAAGGGGCGCACCCTGCAGAAGGCGAAGAAGGATGCCGAGGCGCTCGAAGCCTGGTCGGTGGTCACCTGCCTCTATCCCACCGGTGGCAGCGTGCTCAATGCCGCCGCCGAGCTTGCCTCTTCACAGTATCTCGCGACCCTGAAGCGTCGCGACGAAGCCGTCTCATTGCTCAATGCCGCCGTCCGCGACGCCCGCAACACTCCTGTTGCCGAAGAAGCGAAGAAGCGGCTGGAAAGCATGAAATAAGTTGATTTGAATTCCTCTACGAGACCCTCACACGAACCCAAGTAATGAAAAAGACCATCAAGGTTGTGGCTCTGGCCACGCTCCTCCTCAGCCCGTTCACCGCGTTCGCAGCCGAAGATTCCAAAGCCGCCGGTCATGGTGGCGCCACTTCCAAGAACTTCATTGATGTTCTCAAGGATGGTGGCTGGTGCATGTATCCCATCGGGGCCTGCTCGGTTGCGACCGTCTGGCTCATCATTGATGTGTGGCTTCGCACCAACAAGACCAAGCTCGTGCCCGAGGAGGATCTCGCGGTGGCCCAGCAGAGCTTCCGTGCCGGCGACTACGTGGGTGCCTACCAGGCCATGAAGGCCAGCAACAGCCCGTTCGCCTCCGTCGTGCGCGCCGGTCTTTCCTCCGTCGGCTTCGGCAAGGATGCCACCGAGGAGGCCCTTGTCGCCGCCGTGGACAAGATCAACTCCACTCTCCAGACCCGCATCAACTACCTGTCCGTTATCGGTGTCTGCACCCCGATGATCGGTCTGCTCGGCACGGTGTCCGGTATGCGCGGTGCCTTCCAAGCCTTGGGTTCCGAGGGTATCGGCAACCCTGCTGTTCTCTCTGGTCACATCGGTGAGGTGCTTATCGCCACGGCTTCCGGTCTGTTCATCGCCATCCCGGCATTCATGGGCTTCTATTTCCTTAGGAACAAGCTCCAGTCCGGTATCCACGGTCTTGAGGAAGAAGCCGAGCGTCTCTTCCGCAATGCTCCGTATGAATACCTCCAGAGCGCGGACGTGGGTCAGGAAGAGACCTTCGCGGCCCTGCCGAACTGGATCGATGCTCCGGCCGGTTGATCCGGACTGGATTCCCCGAAAACCCTTTTAACTTTAACGACACAATACCATGGGCGGCGGCGGTGGAGGTGGAGATGGTGAACCGGAGTTCCAGATCGCTCCGATGATCGACGTGTTGCTGGTGTTGCTCATTTTCTTCATGAGCATCACCTCGGCCGAGGTGTTGAAGGTGGACAAGAAGCTCACGCTTCCGGTCTCCCCGCACGCCAAACCACTCGATCCGGAGATGTCCAAGCATGACCTTCCGGTCAACGTGCGGTGGATCAACAACAAGGCCACCCTTGTCGTGGACGAGAAGGAATACGAGGACACCGCTGCTCTGACGGAATACATCCAGAAGAAGAAGGAAATGGATCCCAAGCTCCGTGTCCTGATCCGTGGTGACCGTGGCCTCCCGGCCAGCGAGGTCCAGAAGACCATGGGTATTCTGGGTGAAGCGGGTATTTCCGATATCGCCTTCGCGGCGTCCAACAAATGAACAGCTGATGAAGAAGCGCAAACACAAGGCTTCCGGTGAGGTCAATTTGGGTTTCCAGATCGCGCCGATGATCGACGTGGTCTTCGTCATCATGCTTTACTTCATGGTGATGGCGGGTGCGGTGCAGAAGGAAAACTCCCACAACACCAAACTGCCCGGAACCGAGCAGAGCACGACCGAGGAGGATATCCCGGATGAGATCGCGATCCGCATCGAGGAAGACGGCCAGGTGTATCTCAACGACGATCCGCTCGATGCTCCGGGCGAGGCTCCGTTGCATGACCTGCTGATCAACCTGACGCAGCTCAAGTCCAGCAGCGATGCCGCCAAGGCGAAGGTGCTGGTCACGATCTACGCCGCCGACAGCGCGCAATACCAGCGCGTGATCGACGTGCTCGACGTGCTCGGACAGGTGAAGATCGAAAACGTCACCTTCCAGGCGGGTGCCGAGTAATCCATCCGTTTGATTCGATTTGAAAAGGGCCGCACCGGAAACGGAGCGGCCCTTTTTTCATGGCGCACGGCAGGATGGATGGATAGTCTGCCGGTTGATGGCGTTTATCGCCTGAACCCAAACCCAGCCATGAAATCCCGCCTGAGACACAGATCCTCCAATGAAGCTTCACCCGGCTTCCAGATCGCGCCGATGATCGATGTGGTGTTCGTCATCATGCTGTTCTTCATGGTCATGGCGGGAGCCGTTCAGAAGGAGGGTCGCCAATTCACCCGACTGCCGGGACCGACGATCGATCCCAAGGAGGCTCCGCCCATCGAGGTGACCATCCGGATCGAGGAAGATGGCCAGGTGATGTTGAACGATGATCCGCTCGACGAGCCCGGCAGTGGCACTCTCCACCAGCTCGCGGACCAGTTGCATCTGATCAAGTCCGGAACGGATGATGTTTTCGTGGCGATCCAGTCCGATGATGCCGTGCCCTATCAGCGCATCATGGATGTGCTGGATGCCGTCGGGCTCGCGAATATCGGGAACGTGACCTTTGCCACTGGATTGGATTGAGAGGAGGCGTCTTTGCCCCGGCAGGGGCATTGGATGGTAGCCGGTGGCAAGTCGCGCAGCGACGCTCCCACCGGAAAGGATGGAATGGAGAGTTCGCATGCCGGAGGTATGCGGGAGAGTTCCATTCGCAGGAAAAGCGATCGCCTTCCCTTTCTTCGCACTTCTCCCGCGCCCCTGCCGGGGCGCCATCTTTCAATCACGCCTGTCCGGTGGGGTCGTCGCCAAGGCTCCTCCGCCACCGGCTATCATCTCATGCCCCTGCGGGGCAAAGATACTCCGCGTTGCGCTGCCAGTCATGGCTGAAAGCCACTCCGGTGGTGAAGGCTTGGCATCGGCGTGCGGGCGGCGTTCCATGAGCCCATGCGCGCCGATATCGAACGGGTCCTGATCGACGAGAGAATCATCGAGAAACGCCTCGATGTCATGGCGGAGGAGATCGAGCGCGATTTCCCACAGGGCAATCTCCTCGTCATCATCCTGCTGAAAGGCGCGCTGGTATTCGCTGCGGATCTGCTCCGGCGGGTGCCGCGCCCCCTCGAGTTGGAGTGCCTCAATGTCTCCAGCTATCATGGCGGCCTGGAGAGTTCCGGAGTGGTGAATTTCCTCGATCGCTCGTTTCCAGAGGTGAAGGGACGGCATGTCCTGCTGCTGGATGACATCCTTGATACCGGCCGCACGCTGCACGCGGTGGCGGAGCGTCTCCGCTCGGAAGGAGCGGAGGCCGTGCATACTTGTGTGTTGCTGGCGAAAGACCGGCCGCGCGAGGCCGAGGTATCCGCCGACTACACCGGCTTCGTGATCGGGGATGAGTTCGTGGTCGGCTACGGGCTCGATTACTGCGGGCGCTACCGCAACCTGCCGTACGTCGGGGTGCTCACCCGGGACGCGATCGATCGCGGAGGACGGGCGTGATCGGGTGGGTGAGGGGGTAAAACGGGGATGGCGAAATGCGTCTCAATTCTTGGACACACATCGAAAAGAGGAGCGGATTCTCGATTTTGTCCGGTGTCTGATCCTTTGTAAGTTGCTTGTTTTTAGTAGGTTTCTTCTGTGGCCGAAAAAGTGCATACAACTTTTTTATTGCGCGAAACTTTGCATCTCTGTTAGGCGACGTGTTGATCGTTGGTTCTCTCTTTTTTGCAAAATCCGGATCTCCTGATTTTCTCGTCGAACCATTCAAGCGGGCTCCAAATTCAAAACCCAATGAGCCCGGGTTCGGTTGAAAGTCGCATCGGCCGGGTAGTGCGGACGGATAGGGCCGAGCTCTCTGGTCCGTGATCCGGCAGCAGTCCGGGGGCGGGCCTAGTTGCACCAAACCCACAAATACCCATGAAAGCCAGTCGCTCGCTTGCGGTTTGCTTGTGTCTTGCATCCGCCGTTGTCACGTCGGCGCTCTGGTGGTCTTCGAGCCACCCGGATGCATCTTCATCATCCCGTCCCGCCTCCGCGCGGGGCGGCAAACGGGAAGCCGCGAAAGCGGATCTTCCGCCCGGTGCCATCGCGGAACCCTCGCCGGACAGCGGCAAGGTGACTGCGGCGATGGAAGAGGAATTCGGTGCCTGGGCACTGGCGAAGCCACGCCAGCCGGACATGCAGCCCATCACGGCCTTCGATGGCTGGATCGGGCGCTGGAAGGCGGCCTCGCCGGAAGAGCGCAAGGCGCTGGTGGCGGAGGGCGCGCGGCTCGCCGCCGAACGCCGCGAGGAGTTCAAGGCGTTGATCGCCACCGATCCGCGGCGCGCGCTGGAGGAAGCCGTGCCACGTGTGATCCGCCAGGAGCTGCCGAAGTCGATCGTGGACTCGCTGGAAACACCGGTCTCCGGAAAAGGGGACTACAATGTTTACATGGGCCGTCCGGCTCCGGGATTGGAAGCCCCGCAGGAGGCGCTGACGCTGCGCTACTTCGAGGCGGGAGGAGTCAGCTACAAGGCCCGCGTGTTCGGGCAGATGGACTCGGTGATGTCGAAGCCGCAGATCCCGCTGCAGGGCGTGGCGGTGGACCGCGAGCTGGCGGTGGCGGAGAGCCCGCTGCGCCAGCTTGAGGTCGGCGAGATCGTTCCTGCGGGCACCACGGTCCAGGCGACCTGCCCGGTGTCTGGAAATACGACGACCGCAGTATTCAGCGGTGAGAAGGTGGCGGAGGACACGCCCACCGTCGAGGTCGGCGGGGAATACATCACACTGTGCAACGGCTCGCACGTCACGGTGCTGGATGATTCCTACCGCACGGCCATCCAGGCCAGCGGCCCGGGCGGTGCGACTTCGTTCGTGGCGGCTTATCCCGGTGCCTCGGCGAAATCGATCGGAGACTTCCACTGCCTCTACATCCGGGTGACTTATCCGGATCAGATGGTCGCGCCGAATACGGAGGACACCGCGTATTCGGACATGGCGAACAACGCCCGCTACTACCTGGAGAGCTCCTACGGGAAGATGACCCAGACCAGCGTGTTCACGCCGGTGATCGTGATGCCGCACACCATGCGCTGGTATCTCGACAAGGACGGCGAGGTGGACGGACTCGGCCTCGTGCACAGCGATGCGCGGGCGGAGGCGAAGAAGCTCGGCTATGACTCGGCGCAGTTCACCTGCACGATCGTCCGCGTCAATGGCGGGCCCAAACTCTCCGGCACCTCCTGGGGTGGTGGCAACAGCGTGTGGATCACCTGGAACGGCATGGACGTGCTGAATCACGAGTGCGGCCACTCGCTCGGCCGCAACCATGCCAACTACTGGAGCACCTCGGACGGCACGGCCTACGGCAATGGGAGTAATTCGGAGTATGGCAACAGCTTCGATGTGATGGGCGGCGGCTACGGCTTCAGCGCCCACTACAATGCCTACAGCAAGCGCGCGCTCTCGTGGCTGCCGGACAGCTACGTGAACCTGCCGAAGGGCAACGGCGTCTACCGCATCTATGCCTACGACCAGCCGCAGCTCGAGGAAGGCAAGCGCTACGCCCTCGCCGTGGCGAAGGACAGCATCCGCGGTTACAACGTGGAATTCCATCCCGCGCGCGGCGGTCTGCTCGCGGAAAACGCGCTCGTGATCTACAATGGCATGGGCAGCAATGCGGGCCACCTGCTCGATACCACGCCCGGATCGCCCGGCGGAAAGGGAGACGGCGGCATCGCCGTGGGTCGCACCTATTCGGACTGGGAGTCCGACCAGCACTTCACCGTGCTCTCGAAGAATGCGACCAGCCCTCCTTCGCTCGATATCGCCTACAACCGCGGGCCTTTCCCCGGCAATGTGGCTCCGACCGCGACTCTTTCCACCTCCGGCACCACCATCTCGGTGGGCGGCAGCGTGACCTTCACCGCCACCGCATCGGATGCGAATGGTGACGCGCTGGCCTACCAGTGGGACTTCAGCGATGGCGTGGGCGGCACGAACAGCAACAGCATCACCCGCACCTTCAGCACGGCGGCGCAAATCACCGCGCTGCTCACCGTCTCCGATATGAAAGGCGGAACGGTCCGCCGTTCGGTGGTGGTGAATGTCGGCTCGCACGGCAAGCAGGCGGTCACCGGCACGGTCACCGCCGGAGGCAGTCCTCTGGCCGGCGTGCTCATTACCGGCAATGGCAAATACTGCTACACGGATGCGGATGGCACCTACACGCTCGCGGGCGTGGCCACCGGTTCGCAGACGCTGGCGGCCAGCCTGCCGGGTTACACGTTCACGCCTTCCACCGCGAATCCCTACACGGTGGTGTCCGGCACCAACACGGTGGATTGGGCGGCCACGGCTTCGGCGTTCGTGACCCTCACGAAGGTGGCGGACGCCACCGAAGGTGGATCGAACGGCACGTTCCGTTTCACCCGCACCGGGGATACCTCGGCGGACATGGCGGTGCGTGTGTCACCAGTGGGTGGCACCGCGGTGAAGACCACGGACTACACCTTCTCGCCGGACTACGTGGCGGATGGTTCCTACAAGTCCTTCACGATCCCCGCGGGCTCGGCCACGCTGGATGTCACGGTGGCAGCGGTGAATGACACCGCCGCCGAAGGACCGGAGACGATCACGCTCCAGCTGGCCTCGAATGGCAACTACATCTCCAGTACCGGCAATGCGGTGGTGATGACGGTGGTCGACAATGACACCTCGCTGCCACAGGTGGCGGTGACCGCACCCGATCCGTTCGCCACGGAGGGACCGGGCAGCACGGATACCGGCACGTTCCGCTTCACCCGCACCGGTGCCACCACCTCCGCACTGAATCTCACGGTCGCATGGAGCGGTGGTGCCACCAATGGCACGGACTACAGCACGCTTTCCACGACGGTGACGATTCCCTCGGGACAGAACTCGGTGGACGTCACGGTGACGCCCACCGATGACAGTGCGATCGAAGGTCCTGAGGACGTGATCGCCACCATCAGTGCGAATGCAGCCTACGTGCTCGATACCTCCGCCACCACCTCGACGGTGAACATCACCGATGACGATACGCCGGTGGTCACGGTGACGGTGCCGGATCCCGATGCCTCGGAGAGCGGCCCGGATTCCGGGATGTTCCTGATCACGCGCACCGGCAGCACCGCTGCGGACCTGAAGGTTTACTACGGCCTCTCCGGCAGCGCGCTGCAGGGCGTGGACTATGCGCCCCTGTCCGGCGAGGTGGTCATTCCGGCCGGTTCGTCCACGGCGGCGGTCGTGGTGGCTCCCTACAACGATGCCAATGGCGAGCAGGCGGAAACCGTCACGCTGGCGGTGACCACGTTCGACAATGACTACAGCGTGGGATCGCCCTTCCAGGGAACGGTGACCATCACCGACAACAACGATCCGCCACTGGTCACGGTGCGCTCCGGATCTGCAGGCACCGAGGGCGGCTCGAACACCTCGGTGATCTTCCGCGCGATCGGCAGCGGCACGGGGAACATCACGGTCAACTACACCGTTGCCGGAACCGCCACCGCAGGCAGCGACTACACCGCGCTTTCCGGTTCGGTTTCCGTTCCCGCGAACGGCGCGAACGAGGTGAGCGTGCCGATCAGCATCATCGACGATGGCACCGCCGAGCCCACCGAGACGGTGGTCGTGACGATCACTCCCGATTCGGCCTACACGGTCTACAACGAAAGCACCGCCACGGCGCTGATCCGTGACAACGACAGCGGCGGCGAGCGGGTGATGGTCTCGAACTACAACACCTCCGCCGCAGAAGGTGGCAGCACCGGGACGTTCTACTTCTCGCGTGCCGGCACCACCGGCGCTCTGACGGTGAACTACACCCTGTCCGGCACCGCCACCAATGGCACCGACTACACCAGCCTCTCCGGCAGTGTGGTGATTCCGGATGGTGAGCAGGGCGTGAATGTGGTGGTGACTCCCACGGACGATGCCGTGGCGGAAGGAACGGAAACGGTGATCGCCACCGTGGCCTCCGGTACCGGCTACAGTGTGGACGTGCCTGCCTCCGCGACGATCGAGATCGCGGACAATGACACCTCCTCGGTGACGGTCGGCTTCCAGACCGCCACCATGAAGACCAGCGAGCAACCGGGCGGCCTCGGCGAATATCGTGACATCCCGGTGGTGCTCTCCGCATCCTCGGCAAGTGCCATCACGGTGAGCTACATCGCCAGCGGAGGCACTGCTTCCGGGGATGACGTGGACTGGTCATTCGCCGATGCGGCGAATGGCAATGCCTTCCTGCCCACCGGCACGCTGACGTTCGCTCCAGGTGTGACCAGCCAGAACATCCGCATCCGCGTGAAGAACGACGGCGTGACGGAGGTTCCGGAGACGGCAATCATCGAGCTGCGGGCTCCGAGCGGCGCTTCCCTCGCCACCAGCCTCAACAAGATGACCGTGCTCATCTATGATGACACGGCTCCTCTGGTCGTGCTGGAGGAACGTTGGTCCGGCAGCACCGCCTACAACACCAACACCTGGACCGCGGTTCCATCCTACAGCGGATTCCTCTATGGATTCACCCCGGCGCAGAATGTGGCGGACAGCTACTCGCGGCGCATGGTGGGGCAGATCGTGGCTCCGGCCACCGGCACCTACAACTTCTGGATCGCCTCGGACGATGGCAGCCGTCTCTACCTGAGCACGGATTCCACGGCCGCGAACAAGAGCCAGATCGCGTCGTTGTCCACCTACACCTCCTATCAGAACTGGGATGCGAACGCTTCGCAGAAGTCGGCGAACATCACGCTGACCGCAGGCCAGTCCTACTACATGGAGGTGCAGCACCTGGAGGGCAGTGGCAGTGACCACGTCTCGGTGGCCTGGCAGGGTCCGGGATTCAGCCGCACGCCGATCGCGTTCACGCTGCCGGACACCGCACCTCGCACGGTGCGTCTGGCGCTCGCTGCCAGCACGCGTCTGGAGACCGATGGCTCGGAGCCGATGCTCTTCGCCTCGCTCGACCGGCCTGCAGGATCGTCCGCAGTGACGGTGAACTATTCGTCCTCCGGCACGGCGACCAATGGCAGCGACTACTCGCTCACGGCGGGCACGCTGACCTTCAATGCGGGTGAGCAGACGAAGGCGATTCCGCTGACCTTGCTCACCGATGCGGTGAATGAGGCTCCGGAGACGATCGTCGTCACGCTGTCGAGTCCTTCGGGAGCCACGCTGTCCGCGCCGAGTTCGCACACGATCACCCTGATCGATGCGAATGCCCCGGTCATCACGGCGGCTTCGTTCAATGCGAACGCCTCGCAGCCTGCCTCGACCGTGCTCGGCACGGTGACGGCGACTCCGGGTTCCGGTCGCAGCATCGCCAGTTGGTCGATCCAGTCGGGCAATACCGGCAGCGTGTTCGCCATCAACTCCAGCGGTCAGGTCACTCTGGCTGCTCCGGGTTCGCTGACGGTTCCGGGCACGACTTATGCGTTGGTGGTCCGCGCCACCGACAATCTCGGGGCGGCCTCGGATGGCTCGGTGACGGTCACCGTGCAGCCGGGCAATGGCACCTGGACGAATCTCTCCGGCGGCTCGTGGGCGACCACGGGCAACTGGAGCGGTGGTCTGATCGCGACCGGTGTGGGTGGCACGGCGGACTTCAGCACGCTGAACATCACCGCCGATGCGACCGTGACTCTCGATGGTGCACGCACGATCGGGAACCTGCAGTTCAACGACACCACGGCCAGCAACAACTGGGTGCTCAACACCGGGTCCGGTGGTGCGCTCACACTCGATGTGACGAGCGGCACGCCGACCATTACGGTGACCAACCAGACCGCCACCCTCGGTGTGGCGCTGGCAGGCACGGAAGGGTGGGCGAAGACCGGTGCGGGCAAGATCACGCTCAACGGCACGAATACCGTGACCGGTGGCGTGAACCTGAACGGCTCCGGCCTCGTCACGATCGGCGGCACCAATGCGGCGAACACCTGGACCGTTCCGAACGGCCAGTACACCGCGGGTGTGTTGCTCAACAGCAATACCGCCATCGCCTCCGGCTCGACCCTGAATACCTCGTCCAACGCCAGCTTCCCCTCGGGACTCGGCGTGGCGAACGGAGTGACGGTTGGCAGTGGCTCGACCATCACCTTCAACGGCGCGAGTGGCCGTGCGGTCTACAACCTCGGCACGAACTCCGTGCTCGCGGCGAATACGGTCAACACCGGCACCAATCCCTTGCAGATCGTGGTCGGCAGTGGTTCGCAGATCACCGGCAACATCGACCTGGGGGCCGGCCAGTTGAACATCCGCAACGACTTCACCGCCATCACCCGGGGTGACGAAGAACAACACCGGCGTCTTCACGATCTCCGGAAACATCAGCGGCACCAACGCGTCCGGCATCAACACGCCGAACACGTTCACCGGCACCTACGTGCTGACCGGTGCCAATGACTTCACCGGCACCACGGTGGTCTCCGGCTACACGGTGTCGTTCAATTCGGTGAAGAACGTGGGCGGCGGTGCGAGCGCGCTCGGTGCCCCCACCACGGTGGCGGCGGGCACGATCGGCATCGGCAGCACGACTACCGGCGGCACGATCGTTTACACCGGATCGGGCAATACCTCGGACCGCGTGATCAATCTCGCCGGCACGACCGGTGGTGCGATCCTCGATCAATCCGGCACCGGCCTGCTGAAGTTCACCGGTGGCGTGACGGCGACCGGAGCGGGTGCGAAGACGCTTACGCTGCGCGGTTCCACCGCCGGAGCGGGCGAGATCGGCGGCACCATCGCGGACAGCACCAGCACCACGGCGGTGACGAAGAGCGGCACCGGCGCATGGACGCTCTCGGGAGCCAACACTTACACCGGTGCGACCACCGTTTCGGCGGGCACCTTGTTCGTGACCGGCTATGTGGCGGGCAATACCTCGGTCGCCAGCACTGCGACCCTTGGTGGCACCGGCACGCTGAATGGCACGGTGGCGGTGGCCTCCGGCGGCACGCTCGCACCGGGTGTGGGCACCACGGGGACCTTGACAGCGAACAGCACGATGTCCCTTGCGGGCAGCGCGCAGATGGAGGTCTCCAAGTCCGGGGCCACGCTGGCCAATGACAAGGTGACGGGCGTGAGCACGCTCACCTGCGGCGGCACGCTGACGGTGACGAACGTGGGACCGGACGCGCTTGCGGCGGGGAATACGTTCCAGCTCTTCAGCGCCACCACCTACTCGGGGACCTTCACCACGGTCACGCTGCCCACGCTTACGGGTGGACTGCTGTGGAATACCTCGAAGCTGTATGTCACCGGCACGATCTCGGTGAATACTCCGCCGACCTTCACCAGCGATCCGATCAATGGTGGCAGCGTCGCTCAATCGGATGCCTACACCGGCACGCTTGCCAGTGTGGCCACCGATCCAGATGTGGGGGATACGATGACGTTCACCAAGGTCAGTGGTCCGAGCTGGCTCAGTGTCGCCTCGAATGGTGCCCTCAGCGGCACGCCCGGCAGTGGGGATGTGGGCAGCAATGCCTTCTCCGTGAAGGTGACGGATGCGCTCGGTGCGAATACCACCGCGACGCTGAACATCACCGTGACGGCGCTTCCACCCGGCTTCGCTGCGGCGGACATCGGCACGACCGGCATCACCGGCAGCAGCAGCTACTCGGGAGGCGTTTACACGATCTCCGGTGGCGGTGCGGACATCTGGAGCACGGCGGATGGATTCCAGTATGCCTACAAGTCCTACACCGGTGACTTCGACATCCGGGCCCGCGTGGCCTCGCAGACCGCGACCCACACCTCCTGCAAGGCAGGTGTGATGATCCGGGACAGCCTCGCGGCGAACGCGATCAATGCGATGATGGAGATCACGCCATCCAATGACGCGGTGTTCCAGTATCGTTCGTCGACAGGTGGCAGCAGCTCGTCCGTCCATGGACCGGCGACCAATACCGCGCCGAACAACTGGGTCCGCCTGGTGCGCATCGGCACGTCGTTCACCGCCTTCTACTCGGTGGATGGCACGGCGTGGTCGCCGATCGGTACGGCCACGCTCTCCATGGGCAGCACGGTCTACACGGGACTGGCGGTGAGCAGCCATGTGAGTGGCACGCTCAGCACCGCCACTTTTGACAATGTGGCGACCACGGCGGTGGATCTGCCGAGCCCGTGGGTGACCGCGGACATCGGCACCACCGGTCTGACCGGCAGCGCGTTCCGCTTGAATGGCGTGTTCCAGGCAACCGGCGCGGGCGTGATCGGCAGCACGGCGGATGGACTCCGCTTCACCTATCAGGCGCTCACGGCGGATGGTGACATCACGGTGCGGATTCCGGCGTTCACGAACAGCGGCAGCTCGTCCCGCATCGGCGTGATGATCCGGGATACGCTGTCCGCGGATTCGCGGCACGTGTTCCTGGGCACGGATGCATCGGGGGCGTTCACCTGGTCGCGGCGCACCGCCGCGGCGGGCAGCACCTCCACTTCGAACAGTGGAACGGCCACGGCACCGAATGTCTGGGTCCGTCTGGTGCGGAGCGGCAGTGACATCACCGCCTACTCCAGCACCGATGGCAGCACCTGGACGAACGTCGGCACCGTGACCATGACCCTGTCCACCAACTGCTACATCGGCCTCGCCACCGGCAGCGGCACGACCACCACGTTGACGACCGCGTCGTTCGACAACATGACGGTGAATCCGTGATCCGGTGACCGTTTGATCCCAGCGCCTCTTCCTTCACCGGGAGAGGCGCTTCTTTTTCAACAGATCAGCGCCCTCCGATCAGCAGCTGGATCTTCGTTCATGGGCGGTGCTTGCGCAGAGGATACACCCTGACGTCCACGGTGTCCGCTCCAAGTATCGAAGCGGGTGGCGTATCCGGCAGGTCGAGTCCATCCAGGCGTGCGGGCTCGATGGACCAATGATCGCAAGTCACCGGGGCGAGACGGTAGGGCGGGTGATGGACCTGGCCGGTGAAGAGCGTGCCATCGGCCGTGGCGGAGTAGAGAAGGTAGCGCTCCGCGAGGAAGAACTCCAGCGTGCCGGGATCGGCCGGGGTGCCGCTACGGCAGATATCGTAGGTGAATCCAGCGATATCACCGGCGTCTTCGCGCTGGCTGCTATAGTTCACCCGATCGTTCTCTTCCCGGGCGGACATCCGTGCGTGCTGGTAGGGGAGGTGGAAGAAATTCCGGGCCACCTCGACCGCGAGCGGCTGGTTGCAATCGAGCGAGAAGAACCAGATGCCGGGCACGCCATCGTCATCATGCACATAGGTGCGGACGTTCAACTCCAGGAACCATGAGACACCGGGCACGGGTGGCAGGACCACCGGGCGGACGCGTTCCATGTAAAAGGGCACGATGCCGAGCCATGCGATGCCATCGTGCGTGTCCACGTGCAATCCCGGCGGGAGCCTGGCCTGGAGCATCTCCACCGGCACCGGCCAGTGGAGGAAGAGCAGCCGCGACCAGCGCTGCCGCATCACCGCGCGTCCCGGCGGCCGCTCACGGGCGGCGAGACGATCGGAGAGCAGCGGCGTACGCATGGAAGCCACGGTAGCGGTGACCGTGGCTTCATGGGAAGATGGAAGAACGGGACAGGAATGCGGAGGATCCAACCGAACGCGGAGCGCTGATTGGCATGGCCGGAGGCAATGTCCCTACTCCTTGGTGCGGCGAGACGTTCCGGACTCAGACCGCCGCGCCGAAGCCGACGGACTCGAGCAGCGTCTCGAACTTGCGGCCGTATTCCACGTAGGAATCGTAGCACTGCTGCCAATCGACCTGCGACTGGTCCTTCACGTGGAAGACGGTGGCGACGTGGGGCTCGATGGCGATGTAGCCGTCGTAACCGCGCGCCTTGGCATCGGTGAGGATCTCCGGGATCTTCGCCTCGCCTTCACCGGGCATGGTGTAGACGGGCTCCACGCCATCGGCCACCGGATTGCGGCAGTCCTTGATGTGGATGTGCACCACGTGATCACGCACGGCCTTCCAGAAGGCGAAGGGGTCCTGCCATGGATAGGGCTGGGTCTTGGAGCGATCGCGCTGGAACACCGGATTGCCGGTGTCGAACACGAGCTTGAGACCGGGCACTTCCTCCACGAGGCGCAGCGTGTGCTGCGCGGAGAAGCCACCCCAGTTCATGCAGTTCTCATGCGCGGCGATGAGACCGGCATCCGAGAAACGGGCGACCACCTCGCGCAGGCGGCGGAAACGTTCCGCTTCATGCTGATCTCCGCCCCAGGGTTCCTGGGCGTAGGACATCACGCGGACGATCTCCGTGCCGAGGCGCTTCATGCGTGGAATCGCGCGCTCGACCTCGGCCAGGGTGATGTCGAAATCACCACCGATCTTCTTCGACCAGTTGCCGATCAGCGAGCCGAACTCGGGCACGCGGATGCCCGCTTCATCGAGGCGGTCGGCCACGCGGGCGAATTCGTCATCGGACAGCTCGTGGATGTTCGCCGCTCCGATCATGCGCGCGGAGATGCAGGACCAGCCAAGTTCCTTGGTGGCCGTGATCTGTTTCTCCAGGTCGCGCGAGGCTTCGTCGGCAAATCCGGTCAGTTGCATGGGCGTTTGTGGATGGAAAGGGATCAGAGGGTGATGCGCTTGCCGCCTTCGCGGGCGGACTGGTAGATGGCGCAGATCACGGCCACCGCCTTGCGGGCTTCCCCGGCGTTCACGGTCGGCACGCGGCCTTCCTGGATGGCGTTGACGGTTTCCTCGAAATTGCGGATGTGACCGGTGACATTGATCGCATTCGGATCATTGGCACCCAGACCGGCCGCGGAGGTGGTCATGAGCTTTTCGCGGACGAAGTCGTCCTCGACGGTGGCATCGGCGAAGTCCCAGATCTTGAACGCCTCGTCGGCGAGGAAGACGGAGCCCTTGGTGCCGCAGACCTGCACTTCCGCCGGATGACCGGTGGAGGACCAGCAGGCGGTGGAGCCCTCGATCACGCCGAGTGCGCCGCTTTCAAACTCGACCAGGGCGACGGCGGAATCCTCCACCTCGATCCGCTCGTGGGCGAGCAGCTCGGCGCGGGCGGTCACGGCCTTGATCGGACCAGCGATGTAGATCAGGGCGTCGATGGTGTGGATCGACTGGTTCATCAGCGCGCCACCGCCATCCAGAGCCCAGGTGCCACGCCAGCCGGCGGAATCGTAATACTCCTGCGTGCGCCACCATTTCACATAGCAGGACGCGGAAGTGATCTTGCCGAAGCGGCCGCTTTCCGCAGCGGCCTTGAAGTGTTCCATCGCCGGGTGGAAGCGGCGGTTGAGGACGGCGGCGAGCGTGACGCCGTTCTTCTCCGCAGCGGCCATCATCTGGTCGATGCGCTCGGCGGTGACTTCGAGAGGCTTCTCGCAGATCACGTGCTTGCCCGCATTGAGAGAGGCGAGGGCGGGATCGAGGTGGGCACCGGACGGGGTGCCGATGGTGACGATCTCCAGCTCCGGATCCGCCAGGAATGCATCGATATCGCTGTAGGCCTTCGCGCCGAATTCAGATGCCAGTTTCTCAGCGCCTTCCGCGCGCAAATCAAAAACCGAGTGAAGTTCGCCACCAGTCATTTGCTGGATGGCGTTGGCGTGAAAGCGGCCGATCATGCCGGCACCGATGATTCCAAATTTCATGTAAGATTACAGCAGTGGGAAGGTAGGGATGCTAAGGAATTGCGAACCGACTGCAACTTCGTATCCATCCATGCGGATATCGGGTTGCAGATTGGCGGCAGGCAAAATTTGAAGTTTGCTTGGCGAAAAGCTACCTTGGTTTCTTGCTTGCAACAAATGAATTCGTTCGGTGGAGTCCGAACATTACGAAAATCATTCATGACCACCCCGAATTCCTATTCTAAAGAATCATCCGGCCCGTGGTGGTCGCAATTGTCTGGCTATCATTGGTTTGTGTTTGTGGTGGCTTCGTTGGCTTGGTTTTTTGATTGCCTTGACCAGCGTTTGTTCTCTCTCGCCCGCATCGCGGCTCTGAAGGAGCTGATGCCTGGCACTCCAATGGATAAGATCCAGGCGATGGGGAAGGATGTGACCGCCCTTTTCCTGGTGGGGTGGGGGATCGGAGGGATGATCTTCGGCGCCTTGGGTGACCGTTACGGACGGTCACGGATGCTGACCATTACGGTGCTTATTTATTCGGTGTTCACCGGTCTGAGCTTCTTCAGTCACTACTACTGGGACTTCGCGTTGTTCCGTTTCCTCACTGGTGTGGGGGTGGGTGGCGTCTTCGGTCTGGCGGTGGCCTTGATCGCAGAGACGGTGCCGTCGGGAGCCCGCGCGGGTGCGTTGGGTACGCTTCAGGTCCTTTCCACTGTGGGGAATGTCTCTGCGAGCTTCATCAATATGGGAATCGATTCCCTTCAGAAGGCTGGTTCCATTCCTCAAGGCCATGGCTGGCGTTATCTCTTCCTGGTGGGGGCCGTGCCTGCGTTGCTGGTGATCTTCATCCAGAAGTATCTGCGCGAGCCCGAGCCTTGGCTGAAGCTGAAGGCGGAGGGACGTCTTCCTACGGGAAACATTTTCAGCCCTTATGTCGCTCTGCTGGGTGACAAGACGTGGCGTCACAATCTGATCGTTGGAACGGTGATAGCTTCGACCGGTGTGATCGGGCTCTGGGCGATCGGTGAGTATGCGGTGGATTTGCAGGATGTGGTGTTCAAGAATCATTTCCTGTCACAGGGAGTCGATCCTGCCAGCGTTCAGGCGAAGGTGAATGACTCGAAGAGCTTGGTCTTCCTGCTGAACATGCTCGGCGGTGCCGTTGGCATGTCGGTCTTTACTTGGATGTGCGGAGCCTTTGGCCGACGCAAATCCTTCGTTATCGGTTTTTCCGCTGCACTGGTGGTGACGGCACTGGTTTATAAGTTTATCAGCACACCCACGCAGGCCATGTGGATGATGCCGCTGATGGGCGCAGTGCAACTCGGCACGCTGGCAGGTTTCTCGATCTACCTGCCCGAGCTCTTCCCGAGCCGCCTGCGCAGCACGGGGGTTTCCTTTTGCTACAATCTGGGCCGCTTCGCCGCCGCGGCGGGCAGTTTGTTCTCAGCGCGTTTGGCCACGGATGTGTTCGCCAAGGCGGGTTCGCCGGATAACTTGCGTTACTCCGCCATCGCCATGTGCTCGATCTTCCTGATCGGTATCGTGGCCGTGCTGTGGGCACCGGAGACCAAGGGCAAGCCGCTGCCGGAGGACTGAGCTACACGGTTCATTGAACGTTTCAAGCGATGGCGGCCTTCGGGTCGCCATTTGCTTGTAGGGGGGGGCTCACTACAAATGTAATTGATTCCTCACTACGTTTGTGGTGGATTCGCCTTAATCGGATGAATCCTGCGAAAATCAGCGAATCGGAATGGAGCGTGATGGAGGTGCTATGGGAGCGCGCGCCGCTTTCGGCATCGGAAGTGGCGAAGGCCCTGCATGACACCACGGGGTGGGCGGAAAACACGGTCCGCACCCTTGTGACACGCTTGTTGGAAAAGGGCGTGCTCCAAGCCACCGAGGGCTCGCCGCGGCTCTTCTCTCCCACCGTCTCCCGCTCCGAATGCGTGCAGGCGGAGAGCTCATCCTTCATGGCCCGCTTCTTCCAAGGCGCGGCCCAACCTCTTCTTGTGCACTTCGCCCGCAATGCCCGCCTCTCTCCGGAAGAGGTCGCGGAGTTGAAGCGGGTGCTCGACGAATCCATCGATCCTGAAAAATCCAACTGACCTCCTGTCATGAATCTTCTCGATGCATTGTTCCAGTGGCTCCTCGCCGCCAGCCTCCGTGCTTCCGTGGTGGCCATCGCGGTGATGGCCCTCCGCTTCCTGCTCCGCGTCTGGTTGCCACCGTGGTGGCGTCATGCACTGTGGTTGCCCGTGGTATTGGTTCTCGTGCTGCCGGTTTTGCCGGTAGTGCGATGGAGTCCTCTGCCTGTCGCGAAGGAGTCTCCGTTGAGGGTGGATGCTCCTTCCACCGCGATGCCGGAGGCAGCACTTCCAGTGGCCGCTCAGGACAATGCTTTGCCTGCACCGGAGCCATCATTCACCACCATGGAGGTGCTGGCGATGGTGTGGCTGGTGGGTGCCTGCGCGTGCCTCGGCCTGGGGATCATCGGCTATCGGAAGAGCCTCGCCCGCATGGAGCGCAGTGCGGTCGCTCCCGGCCTTGAGCTTGTCCACCTCGTGGAGCTGGCGGTGGCCAAGGTCGGCTTGAAGCGAACTCCGCGGATTCTCATGTCACCGGAGGTGCAGAGTCCTGCGGTCACGGGGCTGCTGCGACCGGTGCTGCTGCTGCCAGCGGGCTTTCCTGCGGATCTTTCGCATCACGAAGCGCGCATGGTCATCCTGCATGAGCTGACTCACCTGAAGCGGCGGGATCTCCCGGTGAATTGGCTGCTTTGCCTCCTGCAGGCGATGCATTGGTTCAATCCCATCCTTTGGATCGCGTTCACACGTTTGCGGGCCGATCGGGAGGCGGCGTGCGATGCGCAGGTGCTCGCCTTGGATTCCACCGATCATCGTGCGGACTACGGTCATGCACTTCTGAAACTCCAGGGTGCCACCCGGCCATTCGGTCATGGCCTTGCCTTCGTGGGATTCTTCAAGCGCGGTAATGATCTCCACGCCCGAATCCGCGAGATCTCCCGTTATCGCCAGACGCATCCGGCATGGAATGTCGCAGCCGCAGCGATCGTGGGAGTGTGCACTGTGCTCGGCATCACGAAGGCGGAGCCACCTGCAGCCACGCCCACACCGGGTGAGGCCACGGCCAAGGAAGCCGCGGCGGTATCGTCGGTTCAGCAGGCGGTCGAAAACCGGATGAAGCAGATCGTGTTTCCAGCGGTGAACTTCGAGGACGTCTCGCTGGAGGAGGCGGTGGAGTATTTCCGCCTGCGCAGTGTCGAACTCGATACCACGGAGAAGGACTCAACCCGAAAGGGAATCAATATGGTCGTCATGATCCCGAAGAAGGCGACGATGCCCCGCATCAAGGCACTACGTTTGAGGAACGTTCCCTTGTCGGTCGCGCTCAAATACATGTGTGAGGCGACCCGGATGATGTATCGGGTGGATGAGACTGGCAGCGTGATCTTTGTGCCGCAGGTCCTTGCCGCGGGTGCCGGGGGAGCGGAAGTGAAGCCGAATGATCCGGCGGCTGCCAGCTCCGGTCAGGCCTATCTCAACGCCAAGCTGAAAGCCATCTTGATTCCGGCCATCAAATTCGATGACGTCTCGCTGGAGGAAGCGATCGAATTCCTCCGCCTGCGCAGTGTGGACCTCGATGCGGCGGAAAAAGATCCCACGAGAAAGGGCGTCAATTTCGTGCTTCGCCATCCGGCGGCAGGAGAGGGCGGTCCCAAGGAAGACTTCCCGAGAATCAATTCGCTCCAGCTGAAGAATGTTTCTCTGGCCGCCGCGCTCAAATACATCACCGACCTTACCGACATGACCTGCACGGTGGATGACTATGCCGTGACCCTGGCACCGAGGAAGGCAGCGACGAAATAAGAGCGGCTTCCGGTTTCCGTCCGTGCCATCGCCCGTTGCCGCTCACACCGGCAGCGGGTGCTTTTTGAACGTGTGCCGAAAATAGTGAGCCGCTTCTTCAGCCCGGCTGGAAGAGCGCCGCCCGGCCGGGCTGCCAGAGGAGGGCTCTCCCTTTCTCTATGAATGATCGGCGGCGTGAATTTTTGCAGACGCTTTTAGAGCACGCACCTGGAGGAACGAGCCGATGAGAAACAGCAGGAACCACACGCCGATGGCGGCTTGCAGCTCCGGCCCTTCACGGTCCGCGATGAGGGGCTTGCCCAGAGGCAGACGCGTGGTGGTTTCGACGGTGCCGGGGATGAGATGGAACAGGAACGTCAGGGTGAGGCCGACGGTTTCCACATAGGGCGAAGCCTTGCCAAACCGCGAGCGCCCCGCCAACGCGACGATGGCGAGCACGATGAGCGTGAGCACGCCGAGCACGTGCGGCTTGCCGAAGCCACCGTGCTCATAGATGCCGAATCCCGTGACGGCGGTCACGAAGGTCGTCCAGATGTAGACCATTCCCAGCGTGGTGCCGGGAATGATCCACTTGTCCCGGATGAAGGCGGCGATGCCCGCAATCAATGCGACGACGCCGATGGCGGTGTGGGCGATGCCGAGTGGAGTGAGTGCGAGCATGGCGTGCGGAGGTCAGGCTTGGATGAAGGCGAGCAGATCGGCATTGAGCTGATCCTTGTGCGTGTCCGTGACACCGTGCGGCGCACCGGGATAGACGATGAGCTTCGCGCCCGGCACCAGCTTCGCGGAGGAGCGACCGGCGGCATCGATCGGCACCACCTGGTCGTCATCTCCATGGATGACGAGCGTGGGCACGTCGAACTTCTTGAGGTCTTCCGTGAAGTCGGTTTCCGAGAATGCCTTGATGCAATCGTGCGTTCCCTTGTGGCCGCCCATCATGCCCTGCATCCAGAAGGAATCGATCATGCCCTGTGATGGCGTCGCGCCCGGCCGGTTGAAGCCGAAGAACGGTCCGGCGGCGAGGTCCTTGTAGAGCTGCGAGCGGTCCTTGATCTGACCCGCGCGGATGCCATCGAAGACCGTGATAGGAAGTCCGCCGGGATTCGCTTCCGTCTTCAACATCAGCGGTGGCACTGCGGAGACGAGAATGGCCTTTGCCACGCGCGAGGTGCCATGGCGGCCGATGTAGCGGGCGACCTCTCCGCCTCCGGTGGAGAAGCCGATGAGGATGGCGTCCTTCAAATCGAGTGCTTCGATCAGCGCCGCGAGGTCATCGGCATAGGTGTCCATCTCATTGCCCTCCCACGGTTGGCTGGAGCGGCCGTGGCCGCGGCGGTCGTGGGCGATGCAGCGGTAGCCGTGATCGGCGAGGAAAAGCATCTGGGACTCCCAACTGTCCGCCGTGAGCGGCCAGCCGTGGCTGAAGACGATGGGCTGGCCGGTGCCCCAGTCCTTGTAGTAGATCGATGTTCCGTCCTTGGTGGTGATGGTGCTCATGGTATCGGGGTGCGGATCGATCCGCTTGTCCCATGAAGCAGCATTCCATGTGCCGGAGACAAGCTTTCTGTTAGACTGTCACTCCGGGTATTTACCTAGATGCAGGTAGGGCGACCTCGCCGAGGGCGCAGGGGAAGGATGTTCACGTCCACTGCTATGGCTCGTCCTTGTAGGAGGTGAGGTTTTTAACCACGGATTGCACGGATTGAACGGATTTATTGAAGAAGAGGAAGGGAACCACTGAGTTCACTGATTCCACTGAATTTAAATTCAGAATCCTCTCTTCCATCAGTGCTCTCAGTGAACTCAGTGAACTCAGTGGTCAAAATACTTCCTGCTCTGAGAGCCAACTTCGCTCATCCCAAAATCCGTTCAATCCGTGGTCCTACATGGACGAGCTGTTGGGAGCGAACGCGAATAACGGCCCCGGGGCTCTCGGCGAGAGCTGCCCTACCTCTGCCAGTCACGGCTGGGGGGCGGGGAAGATCCATTTCCCTGCCTCGGGCCAGCCGTCCTTGCTCCAGGTGAGATCGCGGATGCCGAGCTTCGACATGCCATTCACCTCGCCATCGTAGTAGTGGAAGGAGAAGCGCGTGCCGGGAAAGCCGTCGACTTCCGCAAAGTGACCGGGCCCGATGTAGCGTCCATCGCTCTTGAGAAAGAGAGTGCCTCCACCGGTGGCGAGATCGCGTCCGTCCTTGTCCACATAGGGACCGCCGATGGTGCGGCTGCGGCCCATCCGGATCTCATAGGTGCTGCTGGTGCCCTTGCAGCACAGTCCCCAATTCACAAAGAGATAGTAGTCATCGCCATGATGGATCAGCGCCGGGGCCTCGATCTGCTGGTTCCATGCGATCCGCTTCGGTTTCGCGTCCTTCTTTGCCAGACCGGTGGCGGGATCGAGCTCGAGCAATTGGATGCCCGACCAGAAGGAGCCGAAGGTCATCCACGGCTTGCCATCCTTGGTGAGGTGAACGGCGGGGTCGATGGTGTTGTAGTCATTGCCGCGCTCGGAGCGGACCACCATGCCCTCGTCCTTCCAACCGTATTGCGGATCGGCGGGATCGAGGGTGGGGGAGGACACCAGACCGATGGCGGAGGTGTTCTTGCCGAAGGTGGAGACGGAATAATACAGCCAGTAACGTCCCGACCGCTGGATGACATCCGGTGCCCACAGGTAGCCGCGATTGCCGGGCACCAGCGCATCGTGCCACGCGGGGAAGGTCTTGAAGACGGGCGGGCCCTCGTTCCAATTCACCAGATCCGTGGAGCTGAAGCTCTTGATGCCCTGCCCGGTGCTGAAGAACCACGAGAGCTTGCCGCACCGCACGATCGTCGAGGGATCATGGACCTTCGACATCGCCTGCACGGGGCAGGTGGCGAGCAGCAGCAGGGCCAGTAGCCGGGCGGGGAGCAATGACATGGAACCGAATACGCCCGGAGCGGAAGGTTTCTTCAATCGAACGTTTTGACGGCTTCCGCGATTTCGGGCTTCCCGTCGGGCGGCTCCGGTCGGAAGTTCCGGGGCCCGATGACGCCTGATTCCGAATCCTCCTCCGCCTCCTCATTCCAGCAACGTTGGCAGCAGGAACGGCGCGCTTTGGAGGAGGAGCTGGGCGAACGCATCACGCTGGATGCGTTGTCCGGACCGCATGGTGCCTGTGCCGTGCCGGGCCTGCAGGATGATGGCGGCTATCCTGCGGGCTGGCTGATCGCACAGCGTTTGAAGGGGCACCGGCATTCCGCCGATGATGTGCTCACCGCCTGGTATGCCCTGCAATGTTCGGAGCCGGTGCAGGAGCATCTCGATCTCGGTACCGGGATCGGCACGGTGGGTCTGCTCACGCTCTGGGGCATGGGCCCGGAGGCGCATCTCACCTGCGTGGAGGCACAGGAAATCAGCTACCGCCTGCTACAGTCGAATCTGGATGCGAATGGATTGCGCGACCGTGTGACCTGCTCGCATGGCGATCTGCGGGAGCTTGCTCTTGAGAAGCGATTCCCTCTCGTCACCGGCAGTCCGCCTTATTTCCCCGTGAGTGCGGGAGTGGTGCCGGAGGATTCGCAGAAAGCGCACGCCCGCTTCGAATTGCGCGGCGATGTTTCCGATTATGCACGTGCGGCGGTGAAGCATCTGCTGCCGGATGGCTGGTTCGTGCTGTGCTTCCCATCACGGCAGAAGCAACGCGCCCTCGATGGCATCGCTGCGGCCGGTTTGTCCGTCATACGGATGCAGGACGTGGTGCCACGCGAAACGCTGCCGCCGTTGTTCACGCTGTTCGGATGCCGGTTCCCGGAGATGAGCGCGGAGGACACGCTCGAGGAGGCGCCGCTGATCGTGCGGCATGAGAACGGGCGTCTCACCGCGGAGATGGCCGGCGTGCGCCGTGGCTTCGGCTTTGAAGATGGAGAGGCTCATGGCGGGCATGGGATGTGAGAGCAGGCTGCGGCCTCCACCTCGTCATCCCTGCCAACCGCCGGAGAGCTCCATCGCATGCAGGACCATGCGCAGCGCATCGTCCTCGGTATGGGCTTGGGCGCTCACCTGTGCGCCCGGCCATGGCGCATGGTGATCGGGCATCAGGTAGTGGATGCGGAAACCGTAGGCCCCGAGCGTATCGATGGCCACATGCCACGGAGTCGTGTAATCATCCACGGCCAGCAAGCAGAGCTGGAAGTGGGAAGTCAGGCCGAACACGCGCCGTGAATCGTCCTGCGACCGCAGGCGGGCGATCAGTCCCAGCATCGCCTGCGCTCCCTCACGGGAGATCGAGTGATCCGCCTGCAGGAATTCTCCGTAGAATTCATCCAGCGTCCGCTGGTTCTGATCCTGGCATCGTTCGAGGTGCATCGCGACGAGTGGCTGTTAGTTAATCCACCCGGACCGCCGGCGCGCAAAGCCTATTCGGTGACAAATAGTTGGCCGATTTTGTCACTTCCCCACATTCGTTGGACAAAGCGGGGCCGATCCATTCCCCTCGTGCCATGAACGAACCCGTCTGCCCCGTCTGCGATAGCAAGGAATACCTGGAATACGCCACGCGCTACGAGTGTGTGACCTGTGGCCACGAGTGGGCGAAGGAGGAAGCCGCCGATGAACCGGAAGGCGAACGCGTGGTGAAGGACGCCTATGGCAACGTGCTCGCGGATGGCGACATCGTGGCGATGATCAAGGACCTGAAGCTCGGCGGCACCTCGGACGTGCTCAAGACCGGCACCAAATCAAAGCCCATCCGCCTCGTCGATGGCGACCATGAGATCTCCTGCAAGATGAACGGGGTCTCCATCGCGCTAAAGGCGTGCTTCGTGAAGAAGGTGCAGGGGTGAAGGGGGATGTCCTCTGCGCGCCAGCGAAGTAGCCGCCAAGGTCCTCCTTGGCGGACATCTGGCGGTGCTTTTCAGGAAGAGGGCACCTCATTCCCCATCACGCCGCACCCGGCACGCGAAGGGGGACCTTCGCGCTACTACGCTCCGCGATCGCATCGTTGCTCTCCTGTTATGGCAGCTCTCTTTGCCCCGGAGGGGCATGAGATGGTAGCCGGTGCCAAGTCGCGTAGCGACGCCCTCACCGGTCAACGCCCATCATGACATCGGCATCCCGGCAGGGATGCGGGAGAAGCGCGTTCGCTTGGAGAACGATCGAATGATCTCCGTCATCGCACGCCTCCCGCATACCTCCGGCATGCGCATTCTCATTCCAACTGATCCGGTGGGGTCGTCGCCCGGGCTCCTCCGCCACCGGCTACCGTCCGATGCCCCTCCGGGGCAAAGAGGGCAATCGGCTCGGGGATGAAAAGGACGGTGAATACAGAAAGAGCATAGGAGATTCGAACTCCTATGCTCTTCGGGAGCGAAGTGGGGTGAGAACCTCGAGCACTCCTTCTTGTTATACTGCGCCAGTCCCGTCATCACGCCCTGTGGGTCCTGGATGATGGCGATGTGGCCGGAGTCTTCCGGCAGGGGCATCGGCGGGAGGATGATGGTGGCGCCGAGTTCGGTGGCCTTGGCGAGGGTGGCCTCGATGTTCTCGACGGTGATGTAGGGCATCCAGCGCGGCGAGCCGCCGCAATCGCCCTGGGGCTGGGTGATACCGCCGAGCGCTTCCGTGCCACGGCCGAAGACGTGGTAGCCGGGTGCGGGCTCGCCCATCTTCTCCCAGCCGACGAGGCTGCCGTAGAAGGAAAGCGCGTCCGCGGCGCTGGTGGTGGTGAGTTCGGACCAGCCGAGGTCGCCGGGGTTGTAGCCTTGTTTTCCCATGGTTCGTGAAGGGGTTGGTTGGATGGTGGATGGCTCCATGCAAGGGAATGCCTCCGGGAGCCGATCGGAGGAATATCACGAATGCCACGGACGATGGTCCGCGCAAGGAGGAATGTGTGGCGATTCTCTGACTCAACGGACCGGCGCGACCGCTTCAAAGCCCGCGCAGGTGTCACGATAGGACAGATAGACGTCGTGCAAGGCACACAGCCCGTCGTGGGCCCGCACCGATCCATAGCCGGAGCTCATCGCGGACAGCCCTTTGAAGACGGACTCCACCATCGCCGGATCATTGCAGAAATGGCGGCAGTGCCCGCACTGGCGGGTGGCTTTCGTGCCAGCGGTATCCGGAGTGGGTTCCATCCTGTCAGTGGCCGAGGCCGGTCCAGTGGTTGCCGAAGACGTGGACGGAGAGGATGTAGCCGAGGATGAGATTGATCACCACGCCAGCGGTGAAGGCCCAGAACGGCTTGCCACCGGCGGGCTTGAACTCACGCAGGCGGGTGGTGAGGCCGATGCTGAGGAAGCAGAAGGTGAACGCCCAGGTCCGCAGCGCGATCAGCGGCGCGACCAGGTTCGGTTTCACCAGCTTGTTGAAATCGGCGAAGCTGAAATTCCGCACCACCAGCGTGATGATGATGGAGGAGATCAGGAAACCGACGACGAACTTCGGGAAACGCCACCAGATCTGCGCGGCATCCGCCTTGCGGCCGGTCTCGGACTTTTCCCACCAGGTGATGGAGACGATGGAGAGGACGAAGGCCCAGATGCCGATCCAGACATCGCGGCCCACCACCTTGATCAGGGTGTAGGCATTGATCGCCTGCTCGGGCGTGCCTGCGATCCCGGTCACGGGCCCGGCGAGCTGCCCGTAGCTCTGCGCGGCGGCGAGGCCCGCGGCATCGGCGAACTCGGAGGTGCCGATCCACGCACCGCCGATCCCTGCGGGCAGATGCAGCGCGCGGGCCACGAGCGGCAGGGCGAAGACGAGCACGATGGCATAGAGAACCACCAGCGTGATCGCGATGGGAGGATGCTCCTTCTTCGCCCGGACCGCTCCGGCGATGGCGATGGCGGCGGAGACGCCGCAGACCGCTCCACCCGCGCCGAGGGTGGCGCACAGGCGCCGGTCCATGCCCAGCCTGCGACCTACTAGGAAGATCGTAAGGAAGGTGGCGATCGAGACGATGGAGGCCTGGAGGATGGCCACCGGGCCCGCCCACAGGATCAGCGTGAAGGGCAGCTGCGCGCCCAGCAGCACGATCCCCGTCTTCACGTAGAACTCCACGCGGAACCCGGCATCCAGCCAGCGCGGCAGGCCGATCCCATTCGAGATGATGAGTCCCACCAGCAGCGCCACCAGGGGCGGCTCCAGCGTGTAGAGGCTGGCCTTCTCCCATGCGCCGAGGATGTTGATCAGCAGCGAGAGCACGTAGATGAAGAGGAAGGAGGGCACGAACTCCTTCACCTTGTGGCCCAGCACCGAGCAGGCGGTGGTGAAGAGCGCGAGGAACAGGCCGAACTGTGCGGCATAGCGGAGACCCTTCGAGGCGAGATCCGATTGGAGCTGCTGGAAATTCGCCCACTTGGCCGGAGCCACCGCGATCCAGTTGATGCTCGATCCGGTGGCGAAGAACGCCCAGCCCGCGATCACCAGCCCGAGGCCGATCCACACCGCCCACCAGTCTTCCTTCAGCCACAGCTCCCTCCAGCCGGGGGATTGGTTGTTGGGGGCGGATGGCGGGGTGGAGGCAGCGGATTCGTTCATGGAGCTCCGCTGATACGCGGGCTGAAACGGTCGTTTGTCAACCGGCTGCGTCCAACATCCAAGGTAGGGCGGCCTCGCCGAGGGAGCAGGGCAAGAAGACTCCCGTTCGTTGCCAAGGGCTCGTCCATGCAGGAGCTTTTTTAACCACGGATTTCACGGATCGAACGGATTTTGGGATGAGCGAAGGTGGCCTTCAGACGAGGAAGAATTTTGACCACTGAGTTCACTGAGAACACTGAGAACACTGATGGAAGAGAGGGTTCTGAATTTAAAATCAGTGGAATCAGTGAACTCGGTGGTTCCCTTCTTCTTCAATAGATCCGTTCAATCCGTGGTCCTGCACGGACGAGCTATCAGGAGCGGACGTGGATGATAGGCCCGGCGCTCTCGGCGACAGAGCCCTGCCTTAAACGAAAAGGCCGGTGCATCGCGGGGATGCACCGGCCTGTGGATCGGATGCCAGATGGCGGGATGGATCAGGGCACTTCGCTGACCTTCGCGCGGAGGAAGGCCTTCGGTGTGTCTCCCACCGTGCCCGCGCTGCGGAAGGTGCGGTAGGTCCAGCCGCCGGTGAGGGTTGGCAGGTTGGCCTGGATCGCGGTGGCGTCCGTGCCGGTCACTTCCGAGATGGTCACGGCGGTGGCGGCGAGATCGGTGCTACCAGAGATCTGGTAGGTCATGCCATCGACGACGCTGGACACGAGCGCGGGCGAGCCGCTGAAGGTGGTGGTCAGCGCATCGCCACGGACCGGAATGGTCAGGGTGAGCACCTTGTCCGTGCCGATGGTGGCGACCTTGGAAACGATCTTGCCGGAGCTGGTGCCGGAGAGCGGCTCATCGTCGAAGGCGAATTCGGCGAGGTTGTTCAGGCCGTCGTTGTCCGGGTTCGCATCCTTGGCGTTGTTGGTGCCGTCCAGGCCCTTGGTGGAGGCCCATGCACTGTAGCCGGTGGCACCGCCGCTGGTCACGGTGAGGGTGCCGCTGCCGGTGAGGGCCGGATCGGTATTGGGAGCGCCGGAGGTGCTGCTGCCCCACACGCCGGCATTCTTCTGCACGCCGCCGATGTAAAGCTTCGCCACGGTATCGGTGCCGCTGTAGCCGAGGCCGACGGTGGCACCGCTGGCGATGGTGAGCGTGGAGGTGTCCGCCAGTCCGGCCTGCGCCAGGGTGAGCGTGCCGCCATTCACGGTGGTGTCACCGGTGTAGGTATTGGTGGCGGTCAGGGCCAGGGTGCCGGTGCCGTTCTTCTCCAGAGCACCACCGGTGGTGGCATCCGAGATCACGGCGGCCACGGTGGCGGTGCTGGCTCCGGGGATGTCGAAGGAGTGGGTGCCGGTGGCGGCCAGCTTCACATCCACCGCGCCGAGCGCGAGGTCCGAGGAGACATCGTAGGTGGTGATGGTGCCGCTGTTCCAGTTCAGCGTGCGGGTGGCGGCTCCGGTGCCGGGCTGGATGCTCTGGGCGGCGAGCGTGCCGCCGTTCAGGTTGAAGGTGGCCACGTTCGTGCCGGTGCCGGTGCCGATGGTGGGGACGAAGGTGAGCGTGCCCACCTTGAGCGTGCCGCCGGTGATCTGGAAGGTGCCGCTGGCGATGCCGGTGCCTGCTCCGGTGCGTGCGCCGAGCTGCACCGCGGTGGCGTCCACCGTGCCCGCGCTCATGCGGAAGGTGGCGGTGCTGTTCCGGCTGCCGCCGGTGACCTCGCCGAGCTTCATCGTGTCCACCAGTGCATCGAGCGTGCCGCCGGTGAAGTCCGCGAGGCCCGTGGCATTCTGGTAGGAGGAGTTGCCGGAGGTGGCCACGTTCACCGTGGCGCGTGCGCCGATTCCGGAGGTGCCACGGATTTCAACGGTGGGGTTGGTGAGGCCGGTGGTGAACTTCAGCGTGCCGTTCAGCTTCGAGCTGCCCGCCACCGCCAGCTGGCCGACGTGGAGGGTGGTGGCTTGGTTCAGGTTCACCGTGCCGGTGTGGACGCTGTTGCCGGTATGGTTGAGCGAGATGTCACGGCCGATGAAGAGCGTGCCGGTGATGATCTGCGAGTTCGGCGAAAGGTTCACCGTGCCGGTGGCTCCGCCCGAGTCGGTATTGCCGCCCACGGAGAAGGTGCCGCTGGCGTTGTCATAGATGAACAGGCTCAGGCCGGTGGCGGTGAGGGTGGAGCTTTCTCCGGAGCCGGTGCCGCCGATGGAAAGGTTGCCAGCATTGACGGTCACGCTGCCGGTGCCGGTGAGCGTGCCGGTGAAGGTGCTGCCCACGGACAGGCCGCTGAAGGTCTGGTTGAAGGCTCCCGAGTTGAGCGTGGCGGTGCCGGTGAAGGCCAGCGCATTGCCGGGGATCATCGAGCCCAGCGCGAGCGTGCCACCTGCGATGCGGGTGCCGCCGGTGTAGGTCTGGTTGCCGGTGAGGGTGAGCGTGTTCGTGCCCAGCTTGGCGAAGCCGCGGTCACCGGTGATATCGGTGGGGTAGGTGAAGGCCCCGCCGGTGGTATCGATGCCGAAGTAGCTGCCGGTGGCGAAGGTGGCGGTGGTCTGGAAGGTATCAATGTCCGCCACGGCCCACTGGTTGGTGCCGCCCGCGCCGACCGCGAGCGTGCCGGCGGAGACGACGGTGCCGCCGGTGTAGGCCACCGGGCGGGAGAGGAAAGCGCGCCCGCGCCGGTCTTCGTGAGCGAGCCGGTGGTGCTGGCGGTCTGGGTCATCAGCGCGCCGATGGTGGTGGTACCGCTGGTGATGTTGAAGGCGTGGTCGTGCGTGCCGGTGCCGGAGAGGACGAAGCGCGCATTGGTGTCCGCTCGTCAGCGAGTTGGTGTTCGCACCGGTGAGGCCACCGCCCAGATTGAAGGTGGTGGTGTAGGTGGTGTTGCCTTGGCCGAGGCCGAAGTAGGCATCACCTGACGACTTCACCGTCCTCACGGTCATGGTGGAGTTCGCGCTGTTCGAGGCGATCGAGTAGTAGTTGGTGTTGCTGACGCCGTTGCTGCCGGTGAGCGAGAATGCGCCGGCGAGGGTCGACATTGCTGCCGGAGCCGGGGTTGAAGCGTCCGGTGTTCCCGGTGGAGGTGAGGCTGGCGAAGGTGTCCGTGAAAGCGGTGGCGAGCTGGCCGGTGCCGCTGATGGTGACGTTCGCGGTGTCCTTGATCTGGTTGGCGCGGCTCCAGGTCAGCGTGGCACCGGAGAGCTCCAGGTCTCCGGCGATCGCATTGGTGGCGGCGGCCTTGTTCATCGCGATGGTGCCGGCGGAGGCGGTGATCTTGCCGCTGTTCGTATTGCCCGCGGTATCGGCCGTGCCGCTGCCCAGCGTGAGCGTGCCCGCACCGGCCTTGGTGAAGCCGGTGGTGCCTGCGATGATCGAGCTGATCGAGGCCGCGCCCGCATTCGTCACCGTGTTCGCGGTCGCGCCGAAGGTGAGCGTGCTGCCGGTGATGGAGTAGCTGGCGGTGCTGAAGGTGATGCCGCCGGTGGTGATGGGCTCGCCGAGGGTGATGGCTCCGGCGGTACCCTGGAGGGTGGCGGTGTCGTTGTTGGCGTTGTTCCAGGAGACGTTCGACACCCCGGCGTCAGCGGTCCAGTTGGTGTTGGTGGTGTTCCAGGTGCCCGCGCCGCCGGTGATGGCGGAGTCGGAAGCCGTTGTGTCCCAAGTCAGTGCGGTGGCCGCAAAGGTGCTGCCGGTGAGCAGGAAGACGATGGGAAGGGAGGTCGCAGTAGCAGATAAGTTTCTAAATTTCATGGGCTTCAATGTGCAAACAAAGCGCATGCAACTTCTTGCCGTGTCATTACCCTGTCAAGGCAAGGTCACAAATTGCGCACAATTACTTAAAAGAGCGTTTAGCGCTGGAAACGAGCCCCCTTGCCGGACCGATGTCCTGCGGAGCACAGTGGAAAAGGGCGGCATGGGATCGACTGCCGGGGCGATCCGGCCTTGATGGGAGAAAGCTTTGAAGCGTCCCCGGCGTTTCTTCCGTCCTTCTCAGAATCCTCCGCCTTTCCTCATGCCGATCCTCAAGACCCCGGGCTTTCGACCCACCTCGGAACGGGGAGCCTCTTTGCCCCGGCAGGGAAGTAGCACCAAGCTCCCGCTTGGCGTGCGTGTGGCGGGGCTTTTCAGGAACGGCAGACCCCTACCTCCATCGCGCCACACCAGGCACGCGAAGGAAGACCTTCGCGCTACCTCGCTGCGCGGCTGCAATGGGTCGATGCACACGCTCTTCGTCCTGAAGGGACGCCTCATCAAAGCCTGGGGTGAAACCCCAGGTTGGGGGCGATCGGGAGATCCGCGTCCTGAAGGGACGCATCATGCTGGGAACGCATCGGACCATCCGTTGGCGTTCGAGTCATTCTCAGGCTCCACCCCGCATGAGGTGTCCCTTCAGGACACGGATACCCTCGGGCACGGGACCTGGGGTTTCACCCCAGGCTCTTATGAATCGTCCCTTCAGGACGGAGAGTTCGATGGTTCGCCCAGCCCGGGCGGATCGCGCCGCGAAGTCGCTGCCAAGCTCCCGCTTGGCGTGCGTCTGGCGGGGTTTTTCAGGAACGGCAGACCCTCACCTCCATCGCGCCGCACCGGGCACGCGAAGGAGGACCTTCGCGCTACTTCGCTGCGCGGCTGCAATGGGTCGATGCACACGCTCTTCGTCCTGAAGGGACGCCTCATCAAAGCCTGGGGTGAAACCCCAGGTTGGGGGCGATCGGGAGATCCGCGTCCTGTAGGGACGCATCATGCTGGGAACGCGTCGGACCATCCGTTGGCGCTCGAGTCATTCTCAGGCTCCACCCGGCATGAGGTGTCCCTTCAGGACACGGATACCCTCGGGCACGGGACCTGGGGTTTCACCCCAGGCTCTTATGAATCGTCCCTTCAGGACGGAGAGTTCGATGGTTCGCCCAGCCCGGGCGGATCGCGCCGCGAAGCTACTTCGCTGCGCGGCTGCATCGTGCTTGTCGCCCCCTCTTTGCCCCGGCAGGGGCATGGGACGGTAGCCGGTGGCGGAGGAGCCTTGGCGACGACCCCACCGGACAGGCATGACAATAAGATGGCGCCCGGCAGGGGCGCGGGAGGGGGGCGTTCGCGTCGGAAACGATCGAGGTCCCTCCGGCATCGCACGCCTCCCACATACCTCCGGCATGCGAATTTTCCATTCCGTCCTCCCCGGTGGGGGCGTCGCTGCGCGACTTGCCACCGGCTACCATCTCAAGCCCCTGCCGGGGCAAAGAAAGAAGACCACTCCGACCCACCGGATCCATGTGTGCAAAGATCAGACTCAAGACCCTGGGCACCCTCTGGCTCGCGCTGGCCGCGTGGGTGTCACCCCTTTCCGCCGCGCAGAGGCCGAACATCGTGCTCTTCGTGACCGATGACGAGAGCCCCATCGCGGGCTGCTACGGCTCCCCGGTGATCCAGACGCCGCATCTCGATGCGCTGGCCAAGGACGGCACTCTCTTCACGAACGCCTACGCCACCACCGCCTCATGCTCGGCGAGCCGCTCGGTGATCCTCACCGGCACCCACAACCACGCGAACGGGCAATACGGCCATGTCCACGATTACCACCACTTCGAGACCTACGCGAACTGCGCCGCCATCAGCCTGCCGCTGCAATTGAAGCAGCTCGGTTACCGCACCGCCCACATGGGCAAGAACCACGTGGCACCGGACTCCGTGTATCACTACGATCAGGAGCTGAAGGTCACCGGCCCGCACGATTCGCCGAACTGGGTGAAGAACTGCGAGCCGTTGTTCCAGGAGAAGTCGGACCAGCCGTTCTACCTCGCCTTCTGGACGCATGATCCGCACCGCAGCGGCGAGGAGCAGGAATCCGTGCCCGGTGAGCTGAAGCCGAACGCCTTTGGCAATCCGCAGGTGGGCAAGGAATACCCCGGCGTGAAGGAAGTGATCTACGATCCCGCACAGGTGGTGGTGCCCTCGTGGCTGCCGGACACACCGGAATGCCGCGCCGAGATCGCGCAGTACTATCAAAGCGCCACCCGCACCGACAAGGCACTGGGCGCGCTGGTGGAGGCGCTCAAGAAGGCCGGGCAGTATGACAACACCCTCATCATCTTCACCGCCGACCACGGCATGGCCTTCCCCGGTGCGAAGACCACCGTCTACGATGCGGGCCTGCGCGTGCCCTTCGTGATCCACATGCCCGGCGCGAAGCCCGGCGTGGTGAATGACGCGATGATTTCCCACCTCGACCTCACGCCGACCTTGGTCGATGCGGCGGGCGGTCTCGACAAGGCCGCCAATGCGCCGAAGCAACTGGTGCCGGTGGAGAAGGTCGGCCTCGGGGAGAATCCGGCAAGAAGTTCACCCGCTACCAAGGGCGGTCGTGGCTCGATCTCATCGGACACGAGCATGGCGAGGGCTGGGATGAAATCTCCGCCTCGCACACCTTCCACGAGATCCAAATGTACTATCCGATGCGGGCGATCCGGGACCGGCACTACAAGCTGATCTGGAACATCGCCTCGCCGCTGCCATTCCCCTTCGCCTCGGACCTGTGGGCGGCCTCGACATGGCAGGGCACCTGGAAGAAGGGCGCGGAGGCGCTCTATGGCAACCGCACGGTGGACTCCTACATCCATCGTCCGCCATTCGAGCTCTACGATATCGAGAAGGATCCGTCGGAGACGAAGAACCTCGCGGAGGACCCGGCGCACAAGGAGCTGCTGGAGTCGATGAAGAAGCGGCTCAAGGAGATGCAGAAGCGCACCGCCGATCCGTGGGTGATGAAGTGGGACTATGAGTGAAGACGGGGGAAGGGCGTGCTCCGCGCATCCGGATTGACCTGCGGGAGAATCTCCGGTGACGATCCGGCGATGAGACTGCTGGCCATACTGGGCGTGATCGCCCTTGTCGGAATCTTCTACACCGCCGGAGTGTGGACGGGCATCAGTCTGAAGGAGGCCACGGCCTCCGCCCCCAGCCGGATGGAGTTCCGCGTGCACCTGAACAACCTGCAGCGCAAGGACCTCAGCCCGCAGCTGCGTGAGTATCTGAAGAGCCGGATCTACTACCTCGCCACAGTGATGCCGAAGGCGGACCTGCCGAAGGACAACTTCGACTACGGCCCGATCGATGAGACCGTGCTGGCCGGTGCCAGCGGCATCAAGGACGCGACCCCGCCGCAGGAGATCTACGAACGCGCAATGGCGAAGCGGAAGTGAGGCGCTCTCAGGCGTCTTTGCCCCGGAGGGGCAGGAGAGGGTAGCCGGTGGCAAGTCGCGCAGCGACGCCTCCACCGGTAAAGGTCCATCATGACACGGGCATCCCGGCAGGGATGCGGGAGAGGCGCGTTCGCATCAAGCCCCCCCAAAATCATCCCTGCCATCCCACGCCTCCCGCATACCTCCGGCATGCGAATTTTTCCCTCGATCTCATCCGGTGGGGTCGTCGCCTGGGCTCCTCCGCCACCGGCTACCGTCCGCTGCCCCTCCGGGGCAAAGAGAGCTGCCATGATGGGACGCGAACGATGCGATCGCGAAGCGAAGTAGCGCGAAGGTCCTCCTTCGCGTGCGGGATGCGGCGCGATGGGGAATGGAGGTGCCTTCTTCCTGAAAACCTCCGCCAGATGCCAGCCAAGCAGGAGCTTGGCGGCTACTTCCCTGCGGGGCAAAGACGCTCCGCGACACCAAGGTTGCATCGACATCCAGCACAGCCCCGAAGGGGCGTCATGGGATAGCCCGGGGCAGCGCCCCGGGTGGGAGCGGCATCGCAACGAGCCCTGTAAGGGCGGGATGATGAGAGGGAACCCGGAGCTTGCCACCCTGGCATTCCGCCCCTTCGGGGCTTGGTCCTTTTTCCACGCATCACCCAAGGCGTTGCCTTGGGCTATCTCATCATGCCCCGTTGGGGCTGTTCCGAATGTCGATTCTACCCTCTGGATTTGGAGTGCGGCGAGGCATCGCCGCTTTGGGTGCCGGAGAGAATCGACGGGATTTTCCGCAGAGCCGTGAAGGAGAAGCGGGAACCAGGGAGAAGCTTATTCTGGAACGAGAAAACGGGTTGGCGGATGCAGGTATTGCCCCCGGCGATGTCTCGCCTCCGCTCAAAGCGGCGATGCCTCGCCGCACTCCAAATCAAGATCGCCCCCTTACTTCTTCACCGTCTTCTTGGCGGCCTTGGCGGGCAGCATCCGCTTCGGCAGGAAGGGGTGGGTGAGGGCCTCGCGGAGGTTGAAATTGCCCGCGAAGTCTTCCTTCGTATCCGACTCCTGCTTGCCGAACATGCCCTCCTCGATGAGCAGGAAGACCATCTCGCCGACATCGCTGCACTCATTGACGCCCCACTCGGCCATGAGCGTGGAGCCCATGGGGCCGAACTGCTCCAAAGCCAGATCGCGGAAGCCTTCCAGCAATTCCTGGCCGCTCACGTGGCGGGCGCTGCCGGAGTTGCCATCGGCCACGCGCTTGAGGGTGAAATCGAGCGCGTCCTTGAGGAAAAAGAAGCCGTGGGGCTCGTAACGCTTGTCGCGACCGACCACCGTCAGGATCGCTTGCTCGAACTGCACGGGCTGCATGGCGGGGACACTAGGAGGAAGCGCCGCGTCCTGTCAAAGGAGTTAGAGGATGTGACGAAATTGGGAAGTAGCCGCCAAGGTCCTCCTTGGCTGGCATCTGGTGGAGGTTTTCAGGAAAAGGGTGCCCTCGGTTCCCCATCGCGCCGCATCCCGCACGCGAAGGGGGACCTTCGCGCTACTTCGCTCCGCGTCCGCATCGTGCGTGTCGCCCGCTCTTTGCCCCGGAGGGGCAGCGGATGGTAGCCGGTGGCGGAGGAGCCCAGGCGACGCCCCCACCGGATGGGATCGCGGGAAAAATTCGCATGCCGGAGGTATGCGGGAGGCGTGCGATGACGGAGAGGGCTCGATCGTTGCCGATGCGAACGCGCCTCTCCCGCATCCCTGCCGGGATGCGAATACTATCACGGGCGTTGACCGGTGGGGGCGTCGCTGCGCGACTTGCCACCGGCTACCTTCTGATGCCCCTCCGGGGCAAAGAGTGGACCGCGTTTTTCCCAACTTCCCCCATCCCGCCTACGGGGTGGGCAGCAGGTCCGCCACCACCATGCGGTGGTCGGTATTCCGGCTGGTCACGGCGAGGCAGCGCACGGGGGTGAACTGGCGGGTGGCGTAGAGGCAGTCCAGCCGCAGAATCGGCACGCGGCGCTGGAAGGTATCCCCCCAGCCGGTGCCGACTGCGGAGAACAGGTCGGTGAAATCCCGCGCCAGCAGGTAGTGGACCGGATCGCTGGCAGGGGAATTGAAATCCCCGCCCAGCAGCGTGGGCCGGTCCGGGAAGGGGGAGGTCTGGGACAGCAGCTGGAGCGCGGTGGAGAGCTCCTGCCGCCGCTCCTGCCTCACCATCCGGTGCTCATGCCAGGCGGAGGGGCTCCACAGGCGGAGATTGGTGGCTGCGCTCTTGAGATGGATGTTCACCACCTCCATCTCGCGCCCGGAGGCGTCCTGGATGGTCACCTGCTGCTCGCGGTAGGGCGGGGGCAGGCGCACCTCGCGCTTGATCTTCCAGCGCGTGACGATGCCATTGGACTCGTGGAACCGGTAGTCGCCGTGGCCGCCGTAGAGGGCCTGGGCGATTTGGTAGGTCTCCGCGGGGAAACTTCCTGCAGCAGCACGATGTCCGGCTGCCAGGCGACGATGTCCGCCGTGGGATTGCCGAATTCGCGGTGGCCGCAGTTCACCGTGAGCAGGCGGATGACCGGCCGACCCTTGTAAGGTTCCGCCGGTCCGGGAGCCGGGGCCTGCCGGGTGAAATTCGCCAGCACCCGCGCCTCATCCGCGCCGAGGAGGATCGTGACCGCCCAGATGGCGGTGACCACCAGCGACAACGAGGCCCGGAGATACAGGAAGGCCGTGCAGGACAGCACCAGGCCGATGGCCCCCCAACCCCAGATCGGCATCACGGTGAAGGCCGCAAGCCGGTCCGGCTGCCGGGAAAACGCGAACACGGTCACGAAATGCAACACCAGCGACGCGCCCACCAGACCCCATCCGAGGTAGCGGCGGAAGCGGGCGGTATTCATGGCACCCCAGTATCTAACAGGCTCCGGAAAAAGCCAGCGTTCTTCCGCACTTCCCGGTGGGTGCGGCGCGGTGGGGGATGAGTGTGGCCTTTTCCCGGAAAGCACCGCCAGATGCCGACCAAGGAGGACCTTGGCGGCTACTTCGCTGGCGCGGAAGAGATGAGCACGATGGGCCGGGCATCCTGTGAGCCGATGTTCTCTTTGCCCCGGAGGGGCATGAGAGGGTAGCCGGTGGCGGAGGAGCCCAGGCGACGACCCCACCGGACGGGATCGAGGGAAAAATTCGCATGCCGGAGGTATGCAGGAGGCGGGCGAAGAAGCCGGGTGATCCGGTCGTTCTTCATGCGAACGCGGCTTTCCTTCATCCCTGCCGGGATGCGGATATTATCACGGGCGTTGACCGGTGGGGGCGTCGCTTCGCGACTTTGCCACCGGCTACCGTCCGAAGCCCCCTCCGGGGCAAAGAGCGCTGCCATGAGGGGACGCGAACGATGCTGTCGCGGAGCGAAGTAGCGCGAAGGTCTCCCTTCGCGTGCCGGGTGTGGCGCGATGGGGATGAGGGTGCCCATCTCCTGAGAAGCACCGCCAGATGCCGACCAAGGAGGACCTTGGCGGCTACTTCGCTGGCGCGGGAGCGACGCTTGATGAAGGCCACTGGGAGTGGCTCCTTTCGAGGAGCCATGAGAGAGGGATGCGCGGGCTTTTGGGATGCGATCCCCGTTCTCCTTTTGAACTCCGATCGCGCGCGAGCGAAAGCGGACCGCCCCCCTTGCCATGGCTGCAGGAAAGCAGCCACCCCCAGTGATGCCCCGGAAGCAGAACGACGATGGTGAGACGCGGAGCGTAGTAGCGCGAAGGTCCCCCTTCGCGTGCCGGGTGCGGCGCGACGGGGGATGCGGGTGCCCATCTCCTGAGAAGCACCACGAGATGCCGACCAAGGAGGACCTTGGCGGCTACTTCGCTGGCGCGGACGCCCCGTGGATGGCCTGCACGGCTCCGCTGACGATGGCATTCGGGAGCGAGCAGGGTGGGGGCTTGTGGGGCTGGCGATCGCGCCAGAAGAACCAGGCCCAGCGTTCCACCAGCAGCGCGGCGGAGGCGGGCGTGGGCTCCCAGACGACGGGGATGCGGTAGCGGGCCTCGAAGGCGGAGAGGGTGGAAAACACGGCCCTGGGGCAGCGGGCGGTGCGCTGGACCTGATAGGGATCTCCGACGATGAGGAGCCGTGCGAAGGCGAAGCCACGGAGGCGGTGCAGCTCGCGCTCGAAGCGGTCCCGCTGGCGGGTGACGCTGCCTAACAGGTCCGGGATGGATTTCCGCTCGATGGCGAAATCATGCTCCAGACCGGCGATGGAGTAGTCGCCGCTTTGAAGGGTGCCACGCTCCGCCGGGAGATGCTCGAATACCAAGGGAGCTTGCTCACGGGTGTCGATGATGAGGAGGGGATGGCTTCCGGAGTCCTCCAGTAATGCCCGCGACTCCAGTAATCCAGTATCTATAGAGATACTGGATTTACTGGAGGTCTCTCCAGCAATCCGGAAATGCCTTATTGGAGTTTCTGGAGATTCTGGAGTCATGCACGGATGACTCGTTTGGTTTTCGGTTCGAAAAGGAACAGGTCGTTTTGCTCCAGCTCTCTCTTCAGATCGTAGAACTTGCCGTTGCTGATTCCACATCCTTGTTCGGCAGCTCTCTGCCAGGCGGTGATGCTGTCGGCGGGAAGGTAGCCGAGGAGATCCTTGGCTGTGTAATGGTTCTTCCTCCCCGGCTTCTTCGGCTGCGGTGCCATCATCGGGTCCTCATGCTTCACCAGGCAGCTGGTCACCGGCTTGCCACGGTGGTTGAGGCCGATGGGGACGGAGACGAGCGAGAAGGGCATCGGTCCGCCCGCTTCCATGTCGCGCTGCTTGGTGGCGCGGAGGGTTGAGATGGATTGGCCTTCCGGGCGGGAAACTTCCAGCTCGGTATCCACGGCGGCACGCAGGCTGGAGTGGCCGCGTGCGCCGCGCGCTTCATCCTTGCCGCAGTGGTGGATGATCATGACATGCGCTCCGGTGGCCCGGCGGATGGCGTCCACGGTGGCGACGGCGGCGGTCATGTCCTGGCCGCTGTTTTCATCGCCCCCGGCCATGGCGCGGGCGAGCGTATCGAGGACGACGAGGCGGATGGGATGGTCGGTGAGCTTGGCGCAGGCCTTCACGGTATCGACAAGGCGGGCGGTGTGGCCGTGTTCCAGCAGGGAGACCTGTTCGTAGCAAATGTAGAAGGGATCGGTGGCGCGCAGGTGGCCGGCATCGCGCTGGGCCTTGATGCGGTTGCGGAAGCCGTGGGTGCCTTCCAGTGAGAAGTAGACGACGCCTCCGCGATCGACCTCCCGCTCGTCCTCGCCGCCCGCGCGCCAGGTGCGGCCGGTGGCGATGTGGACGCAGAGGTCCATGGCGCAGAAGGTTTTCCCGCAGTTGCTGGGGCCATACATGACGCTGGCCCCGCCCTCGGTGAGGAGCCCTTCCACGAAGTCGAGCAAGGGCGCGCTTTCCTCCTGTTGCCCGCAGGCTTGGAAGGTGGTGAAGGGGCGGCTGCTTGCTCCGGCTCCGCCCATCATCTGCTGGATGGCGGTGGCGGGCTCGCGGAGGGCATCCAGGGTGGCCTGCGGGTCCGGCTCGGTGCGGGCGGTGGCGATGAGTTGCTCGCCCATGTGGATGGCCATGCGGCGCGCGGCATGGACGCAGAGGCCCTCCACGTAGGTGAGGAAGTAGGCTTTGCTGCCGCCGGGGGAGTAGGTGTAGAGATCGTAGAGAGCCCTGGGGCCGCCGGCGTGCTCGATCTGCCCGGAGGCATGCAGGCGCTCCACCATCTGCACGAGATCGTAGCCGTCTCCGGCGCCCGCCCGCATCTCCGTGAGCAGGCGGAAGACGATCTGGTGGCCGGGGAAGTAGAAGTGCTGCCCGGTGAGATGCCCCGCCGCCTCGAGGTAATCGGGATGGCTCATGATGAGGGAGAGCACGCTCTTCTCATAGCCGATGCTGTGGGGCAGCAGGCTGATGTCCGGATCAACGTCCGCAGGGGTGGAGTGGGGTGGCTTCACACCCGCCTAATCTGACCATGCGTGGCGCACTCGAAACACCATTCGCTGGACTAGTTGATCGGGGGATTGAGGGTGAATGGGTTGTGCGAAAAGGTGGGACGCCCTCGTCAAGAGCTCGTCCATGCAGGAGGCGAGTTTTTAACCACAATCGAGCGAAGCGAGATGGACCCACACTTCACCTCTTCAATCATTGGGTCAAATTACACGGATTACACGGATTGATTGAAGAAGAGGAAGGGAACCACTGAGTTCACTGATTCCACTGATTTTAAATTCAGAACCCTCTCTTCCATCAGTGAACTCAGTGGTTAAAATACCTCCTGCTCTGAGAGCTACCTTCGCTCATCCCAATCCGTTTAATCCGTGAAATCCGTGGTCCTGCCTTCAGAGGTATGTCATTTGGAGATGGCTTTTTGCGGAGGAGATCCCTAACATCTTCGATCCTGGCTGATCCAGAGATCGCGTATGGAAACGGAGTCCACCAAGGAGAACCCGCCGCCGCCATCCCCACCGGAGGGTGGATCGTTGTCACTGATCGAGGATGATTTCCCGGGGCGGATGCAGCGGGCGATGCGGCTGATGCCTGAGAACCACATGGGGCTGGGCAGGCGGGCGCTGTTCTTCGCGGCCATCACGTGGTTGCCGATCATGCTGTGGGCGCTGTGGAAGCACCGGGTGACGGACGGAGTGGATGAGCCGTTGCTGGCGCACTTCGGCATCCATGTGCGGTTCCTGTTGGCGCTGCCGTTGATGATCCTGGGGGAGGGCTGGCTGCACCGTACCTCGCAGCGGGTGTTGTCCCAGTTCCGCACGTCTGGGATCGTGCCGGACGGGGAGAAGGAGCGCTTCGAGGCGATCGTGGGTTCGTTCGCCGGACTGCGCAAGAAGTGGTGGCCGTGGCTGCTGCTGGTGGTGGTGCCGTTGATATGGAGCTTCGTGGGGCCGACGATGCAGAGGTTCCATGAGCTGAAGTGGGCGGAGGAGGCGGGTGTGGCGCACAGCTTCGGGTTCGGAGGGTTTTGGTACCGGTTCGTGGCGCGTCCGATCTTCGCGCTGTTCGTGGGGTTGTGGTTCTGGCGGCTGGTGCTGCTGTTCGTGTTCCTGTGGAAGGTCTCGAAGCTGGATCTGGATCTGGTGCCCACGCATCCGGATCACGCGGCGGGGTTGGGATTTCTCTCGGGCATCCCGAAGGGGTTCAGCCTGTTCATACTGGCGGTGTCATCCGTGGTGGCCTCGCAGTTGGCGCATGACATCATCTACCATGGGGCTCGTATTGCGGAGCTGAAGTCCATCGCGGGGACCTTCGTGGTGCTCATCACGGTGCTGTGCCTGGGGCCGCTGCTGGTCTTCGCGGGGAAGCTGCGGGTCACGCGTCGCGAGGGCTTGGCAATGTATGGGAAGCTGATCGGCGAACACGGGCGGCAGTTCCGCATCCGCTGGATCCTCGGTCAGGACCCGCCGCGTCCGGAGATGCTGGAGGCCCCGGAGATGGGGGCCACGTGCGATACCTTCCAGATCTATGATGCGGTGAAGCAGATCAATCCGCTGCCGCTGAACAAGCATGCGGTGGCGGCGGTGGTGCTGCCCGCCGTCCTGCCGATGCTGGCGGTGGCCGCCCTCCAGATGCCGATCCAGGACATCCTCCTCAAGCTGGCGGGAGCGTTGTTTTAAAGGCGATTTTAACCACGGATTGAACGGATTAAACGGATTTTGGAATGAGCGGAGGTGGCCTTCAGACGAGGAAGAGTTTTGACCGCAGATTACGCAGATTACACAGATTGAAGAGGTGGAAAAGATGAAGGCTACTACATGAATGAAGCGCTGAACAACCCACTCTTTAATCAGCGAAATCTGCGTAATCTGCGGTCCCTTCCTCTTCTCATCAAATCCGTTTAATCCGTTTAATCCGTGGAATCCGTGGTCAATATTTGCCCATCTCCTGCATGGACGGGCTATCAGCAGCGGCCCGCCCTCAATGCGCTTTCCATTCGGCGATGGCGTTTCGCAGGAGGAGCAGCTCGCCGATGTTCTCGGCGCTGAGGAGGCCGATCACGGCTTGTTCTCGGGAGTCGAGCACGGGCAGGACTTCGGAGGGGATGGCGCGCAGGATCTCGAAGGCTTGCTTGAGCGGGGTGGCGGGGAAGACGGCGGGGATGTCACGCAGCAGCAGTTCGCCCAGCGGGTGATCCGGGCCGTAGTGGGTGAGTCCCTCGATCAGGCGGCCGCGAGTGAGCACGCCCACCAGCGCGCCCCCGGTGGTGAGCACGGGGAAGTCGTGTTGGGAACCGGCGATCAAGGCGTCCGCCGCGTCCTTGAGCCGGGCATTCTCCGGCAGGGTGTGGAAGTCGGTGATCATCGCATCCGCGAGCGTGAGATTGCGGAGCGCCTCGGTGGTTTGCACCGCTTCATTCTCCCCGCGTGCGGCGAGGAAGATGAAGAGGGCGATGAGGAAGAACATCGGGTGCAGCCACATCAGCGCGAGGATGACTCCGAGCCCGGCGATGATCTGGCCGATGCCGGCGGCCACGGCGGTGGCGCGCGCGTAGGGCATCATCATGGCGAGCAGCGCACGCAGCACGCGGCCGCCATCCATGGGGAAGGCCGGGATCATGTTGAAGATGACCAGGCCGATGTTGATCTCCATGAGGCGCTGGCCGAGGCCGATCGGGGAGGAGAACTCCAGACCACGCGGGGCATCCGGCGCGGGCATGCCGAGCACGGCCATGAGCACCAGCGCGATTACGACGTTCACCGCCGGTCCGGCGAGGGCGACGATGAGCTCCTGCACCGGCCGGTCCGGGATGCGCTCCAGCCGCGCGAGTCCGCCGATGGGCAGCAGGGTGACATCCGGCGTGCGGATGCCGAAGGCGCGTGCGGCGAAGATGTGCCCGAACTCATGCAGCAGCACGCACAGGAACAAGGCCCCGGTGAAGGCCAGCGCACCCGCCGCGACCACCGGACCGCCCTTGAGGAAATACATGAGGCCGACCGCTGCGAGCAGGAGCAGGAAGGTGACGTGCACCTTCACGACCGTGCCAGCGATCCGCGCGATGGGAATCGACCATTTCACACCCCATTCTAACACACGAACCGGAGGAGGGGAAGGGAATGGGGGATCAGCCGGGGGCGCTCCGCCGGGGGACAAAGAACCGTCATCCAGCTGCCGGGCTGGTGGCGGAAACGGGGTTATCCGGGAGGCGGTTGTCCGGTCTTCCGGTTCTCCATTGGCGCACGGGTGGTGCGGGATTTTACGAGGGGATTCCGGGAAGCGGGCGGGTCCTGGCCGGAAAAAACGGCCACGCCGGGTGGTTCGATGGGAAATTGCTTTCTAACCCGTCCGCGCACGGCTAATGCGCCGATAGTTCTACGGTGAAGAACCGTGTGACTTTTCGTTCGTTCATCCAACCCTGAAAACCCATGCAATCCGGCCGGAGGTAGATCCGGCATCTTTTTTCGGCATCCCTGGCCCGATCACCTGATTCGTCTTCTTTGTCCGCTTTCCGCTCCCCGCGGAGAGATCCCGGCAGGCCGGGGAGAATCGTCGCCGCGAGGTGGAGGGTTCATTTCCGGCCACATGACCTTGCTTCTGTCGTTGCATCTTCTTTCCCCATCGTTTGAAACCCATGTCCCGTCGTTCCCGGTTTGTTGCAGCATTGGTCGCTTGCGGCGCGTTTGCGCTCGGCGTTTTCGTTCTGGTGAGACCCGGTGGCGATCCGCCCGGCACGGCTGCCCGCCATGAGGCGGCGGCCCGTCCGGAGCGGGAGACGGAGCGGGAGAAGGAGCCGCGCGCGGTGACGACCGGTCCGGTGGATTTCGCGAAACTGGAGGCATTCAATGCGTGGTCGCGGGGCTACATGGCATCGTCCGCAGAGACGCGGAAGGCGTCGGCGGACGAGGGGCTGGCGCTGGCGAAGGCCCGCCGCCCGGAATTCCTGAAGCTCATCAAGAGTGATCCGGCGCGGGCGCTGCAGGAGGCGGTGCCGATGGTGGTGCGGCAGGATTTGCCCGCGAAGGTGGTCGCCCAGTTGGAAGAGCGCGTGCGCGGGGTGGGGGCGCTGCGGACGTATGCGAATACCTCGCTGCCCGGCGGCGGGATCGTGCCATCCGCCCACTACCTGGAGCTGAACGATGGGGTGACCTATGAGACCTACACGTCCGGCCGCGAGAAGGGCCTGATGGATTACAAGCCGAACCGCTCGGTGAATGGCGTGGCGATCCGGCCGGAGGGTGGCATGGCGCAGCTCGCGCTCGACCCCAGCCCGATCCGCCCGCTGGAGGTGGGCGAGCGTCCGGACCCGGCGTTGCAGAAGGTGGAGATCTGCCCGGTTTCCGGGAACTCGACCGCGCTGCCTGCCGACCAGGCGAATGCGGCGGTGAAGGCGGATGAGCCGGTGGTGGAGGCGCAGGGCCAGGTATTCTATCTGTGCAATGGCAGCCACACCACCGTCTTCGAGAACCAGCTGGTGGCCGGGGAAGGCGCGGGCGGTGGCGGCGTGGGCTACGATGGGCCGCTGCCATACGTTTCCACCAAGGCGCTCGGCGTGATGAAGGTGCTCTACATCCCGGTGACCTTCCCGGACGAGAACGTGGCTCCGACCACGGAGGCGAATGCCTACAACACGATGAAGGACATCGCCGACTACTACAACAAGTCGTCCTTCGGAAAGCTCACCATCGCCACCACGGTCACGCCGTGCGTGACGATGCCGCATGACGGCCAGTGGTATCAGGCGAATGACAGTGCGAACGGCGGCACCGTCGACTGCCTCGGCCTCACCCACACGGATGCGCGCGCGGCGGCGAAGGCGATCGGCTTCGATCCGGCGAACTACGATTGCATCGTGGTGCTCCAGTCCTACGCCTATGGCGTCTCCCGTGGTGCGGGTGGCTGGGGCACGGTGGGCGGAAACAGCGTGTGGATCTACAGCTCCACGTGGCGCGAGGTGGTGGCGCATGAGATGGGCCACACCTTCGGCCTGGCGCACGCGAACTTCTGGGACAGCGATGGCGTCAATGGCATCGGCTACGGCGCGAACCAGGAATACGGGGATGACTTCGACATCATGGGCGGCGGCAGCATCACCACCGGCCAGTACAACATCGCCGCGAAGGAGCAGATCAAGTGGTTCACCGCGGACAATCTCACCAGCGTGGCCACCAGCGGCACCTACCGCGTGGCCGCGCACGACTCGAATATTCTCGATCCGGCGCTGAGCTACGGCCTGAAGATCGTGAAGGACCCGCTGCGCACCTACTACGCGGAGGTGCGCCAGCTTTCCGATGCGGATACGAACCAGCCGTGGCAGGCCAATGGCCTCCGCCTGGAGTGGAAGTATTCATCCGGCGGTGGCGGCAATGACCAGCTCATCGACACCACGCCCGGCTCGATCAATGGCAAGGCGGACGGGAACATCATCGTGGGCCGCACTTTCTCGGACGCCGTCTCCGGCATCCACCTCACGCCGGTGGCCGTGAACAAGGCGACCGCCACCAGCCCGAAGACGGTGGACGTGGTGGTGAACCTCGGCCAGTTCCCAGGAGACCAGGCTCCAACCCTCGCGCTGGGTGCCTCCGCGACCAACGTGCCGGTGGGGGCGATGGTGACCTTCAACGCCACCGCCAGCGATCCGGACGGCGACGCGCTGTCCTACTACTGGACTTATGGTAATGGCGACAAGACCGCACTGCCGAACGCGGCCTCCATCACCCGCACCTTCAGCTCCGCAGGCCAGTATCAGGTGACCTGCACGGTCTCCGACATGAAGGGGAAGACGGCGGTGAAGAGCCTCGTCATCAACGTGGGCACGAACACGACCTTCAGCATCGGCGGGCGGGTGACGAACGGCGGTCAGCCGCTGGCGAACATCCCGGTGGCGACCACGGGCAAGGAGACCGTGACGGACACGGACGGCTACTACACGCTGGTGGGTCTCGCCGCGGGCACCTACACGGTCGTGCCGCGTCTCGATGGCTACTCCTTCACCGGCAGCCAGGGCTCCGCGATCACGGTGGGGCCGAACACGGACACGGCGAACTTCGATGCCGCCGCCGGAGCGGTGGTGAACATCACCGCCTCCGTGCCGACCTGCACGGAGGATCTCGCCGGATCGACCGGTAAATTCACGCTGACCCGCACCGGCCCGACGACGAACGCGCTGACGGTGACGCTGCAAACCGTGGCTGGCACCGCCACCAACAACACGGACTACACGCTTTCCCCGGCGATCTCATCGAACACGCTGACCATCCCGGCGGGCGCTGCCTCGCTGGATGTGACGGTCACGCCTAAGACGGACACCACGGCGGAGGGGCCGGAGACGGTGCGGCTGCTGCTGGCACAGAGTGCTTCCTATGTCATCGGCGGCGGCGCGCAGGAGGCGACGGTGACGATCCTGGACAACGATACCACCGCTCCGAAGGTGAGCATCGTGGCTGCGGTGCCGGTCACGGTGGAGGGCTCCGCCACTCCGGCGCTGCTGCGCGTGAGCCGTGTGGGAGCCTCCACCACCGCCGCGCTCACGGTGAACTACGCGGTGAGCGGCACGGCCACGGCGGGCGGCGACTACACCACGCTGCCGGGCTCGGTGACCATTCCGGCGGGCGCTTCCTCGGTGGACATCCCGGTGACGTCCGTGAACGACAGCGCCTCCGAGGTGAATGAAACGGTGACGGTCACGCTGTCCACGAATGCGGCGTATATCATCGAGGCCTCGCCCTTGAATGCCGCTACGGCAACCATCGTGGATGACGATCTCCAGATCCTCACGGTCACCGCGTCCGACGCGACCGCCACGGAAGGAGCTTCTCCGGCGGACAACGGCACCTTCCTGGTGACGCGCACGGGAGACACCTCGCAGGATCTCACGCTCTACTACAGCCTCGCGGGCTCGGCCTTGCAGGGGGTGGATTTCGTGACGCTGCCGGGCTCGGTGACGATCCCGGCGGGCCAGACGTCCGCCGCGGTGACGATCGTGCCGATCGACGATGGCATCCTGGAGGATGACCAGACGGTGACGATCCTGCTCGGCTCGCTGGGCACGAACTACAAGCTGGGTAGTAATGCGACGAGCACGCTCACGATCAAGAGCAACCCGGCGAACAAGCCCTTCGTCTCGGTGGCTGCGGCGGAGGATTCGTTCGGTGAATCCGGCACGGCGGGGATCTTCCGCTTCGCGGTGAGCGGCGTGGTGACCTCGTCCTTCACCGTGAACTACACCGTGGGCGGCACCGCCATTCCGGGCAGCGACTACACCGCGCTCAGCGGCTCGGTCACGATCCCGGCGGGCAGCGGCAACCGCACCATCGACCTGACGGTGACTCCGATCAATGACGCCGTGGCGGAGGATCTGGAAAACGTCACGCTCACGCTCACGCCCTCCTCATCCTATGTGACGTGGCCGTCCAGCGATCATGCCACGATGTGGCTCTACGATGACGAGCAGCCGACGGTGTTCGTGGATGCCTCCAATACGAGCCCGACGGAAGCGGGCACCGCCAGCCGGTCCACGCTGATCCGCACCGGTGCCACCACCTCGGCTCTGGTGGTGAACTACACGATGAGCGGCACGGCCACCAATGGCAGCGACTATGCGACCCTCGGCGGCACGGCCACCATTCCCGCGGGCAAGTCCTTCGTGGATGTGACGGTCACGCCGGTGAACGACACCGCGGGCGAGGGCACGGAGACGATCATCATGACGCTGGCTCCGGGGGCGTATTCACGCTCGCCGCTGCCGGCCACGCTTTACCTGGTGGACAATGACACGGCTGCGGTGACCGTCGGCTTCAACAGCGCCGCGAGCACCACTGTGGAAGGCGTGGGCACGGCCACTATCCCGGTGAGCCTCTCCGCCGCCGCCACCGGCCAGGTGACGGTGGATTACGTGGTGGGCAGCGGTTCGACCACCTCCACGAACAGCAACACCACCGGCCTGGTGGCACCGTATTGGGTGCGGATGACGCGCACCGGCAGCACGCTGGCGGCCTACCGGTCCTCCGATGGCACGACGTGGACGCAGCAGGGTACCACGCAGACGGTTGGCATGGGGAACACGGCTTTCGTGGGGCTCTGCCTCGGCTCGAACAACAGCGCGGCCTCGCAGGTGACGGCGACTTTCGACAACGTGACGGTGACTCCGGCGGGGGGCACCTTCACCGGCACGGACGTGGGCTATACGCCGAAGCCGGGCAGCTGGACGAACGCCTCCGGCACCTACACGCTCAAGGCGCAGACGAATGACATCGGCAGCAGCGCGGATTCGTTCTACTTCGTATCCACGCCGGTGGCGGGCGATTGCACGGTGACGGCTCGGGTGACCGCGATCAGTGGTGGCGTGGCCTCGACGAAGGCCGGGGTGATGATCCGCGAGGGCTTCGCGGATGATGCCCGCCATGGCATGTGCGCGCTGACCTCCAGCAGCGGCGTGACCTTCGTGTGGCGCGCCGGATCGGTGACGAATGCGGCGGGCAGCGGCGTGGACTTCACGCTGGCCAGCGGCACGCTGACCTTCCCGGCGGGCACGACCACGCTGAACATCCCGGTGCAGATCACCGATGACCAGATCGTGGAGAGCACCGAGAACCTGGTGGTGGCTCTGGTGAATCCGGGCGGTGCCGGACTCGGCACGATCACGCAGCATACGCTGGCGATCTCTGACAATGACATCCCACCCGCGCAGCCGACGGTGGGCTTCGCCGCAGCGGCATCGTCCGGCCCGGAATCGAACACGGCGGTGTATCTGCCGGTGGCGCTGAGCTTTGCTCCGAAATCTCCGGTGACGGTCGCCTACGCGGTCACGGGCGGCACGGCGGTGTCCGGATCGGATTACACGCTGGCGAATGGCACGCTCACCTTCAACGCGGGCGAGACGGTGAAGCTGATCCCGGTGACGGTGGTGGATGACGCGGTGATCGAGCCGGACCGCACGATCCTCGTGGGCCTTTCCAGCCCGACCGGAGCGGACCTCGCTGCGAACAGCTCGCACACCTACACGATCGTCAATGACGACACGCCGGTGGTGACGATCACGGCCACGGACGCGACCGCGACGGAGGGATCTTCCTCCACGGACACGGGCACCTTCACGGTGAGCCGCACCGGCCCGACGACGAACGCGCTGACGGTGAACTTCTCCGTTTCCGGCACGGCGACGAGTGGCAGCGACTACACGGCGATCGGCACCTCGGTCACGATCCCGGCGGGAGCTTCCAGCGCGCCGGTGACGATCACGCCGGTGGACAATTCCACCGCAGAGACCTCCGAGACGGTGATCGTGACACTGGCCGCGAGTGCCGGTGTTACACGGTGGGCTCTCCTTCCTCCGCCACGGTGACGATCGTGGACGATGACATGCCGGTGGTGAGCATCGTGGCCACGGACAATGTCGCCACGGAAACGGGCACGACCACGGGCACCTTCACGGTGAGCCGCACCGGCCCGACGACGAGCGCGCTGACGGTGAACTTCACGGTTGCCGGCAGTGCGACCAGCGGCAGCGATTACACGTCCATCGGGACCTCGGTGAGCATCCCGGCGGGTTCCTCCAGCAAGACGATCACGCTGACCCCGGTCAACGACACGACCAGCGAAGGCGATGAGTATGTGCTGGTCACGCTGTCCACCAGCTCCAGCTACACACTGGGAACGCCGTACTTCGATTCGATCACGATCGAGGATGATGACTTCGCGCCCTACGTGCAGATCACCAGCCCGGTGTATCCGAACATCGTGCTGCCCTCCGGGACGGGACTGGTGTTGGAGGCTCTGGCCACGGACGATGGCCTGCCTTCCCCGATGACCTACAGTTGGACGAAGGTGAGCGGACCGGGCACGGTGACCTTCGGCACGCCTGCGGCGCTGAACACGACGGCACTCTTCTCCGCGAACGGCACGTATGTGGTGCGGTTCCGCCTACGATGGCAACCAGACCTCCATTGCCGACCAGATCGTGAACGTGGGCGGTTCCGATACGCTCTATGCGAAGGACATCGGCACCAGCGTGAGCGCGGGGACCTATTCGCTGAACGAAGCGACCGGCGTCCACACCCTGGCCTGCCGCAGCGGGGACATTTGGAACAATGCGGACTCCTTCCGCTATGCCTTCGAGCGCGCGCACGGGGATGTGACGGTGACGGCGCGGGTGCTCTCGGTGACGAACACCTCCGCGTGGGCGAAGCCGGGCGTGATGGTCCGTGAATCGCTGGCTCCGGGATCGGCGCAGGCCTTCATGTCCGTGACTCCGGGCAATGGCACGGCGATGCAGTGGCGCTCCTCCACCGATGGCAGCAGCAGCAACAGCAACACGGCAGGCACCACGGCTCCCTACTGGGTGCGGATGGCGCGCGTGGGCAATGTGCTCACCGGCTCGTATTCTGCGGATGGTGTGACGTGGACGCAGCAGTCCACCGCCACCATCACCATGGGCACGGATGTGTATGTGGGCCTGAGCCTGTGCGCGAACAACACCAGCAGCACCTGCACGGCGACGTTCGACAGCTTCTCAGTCACTCCGCTGGTGAACAAGGGCGCGCTGGTGAACGCCGGTTCCGATCAGACGGTGGCCACCTCCTCGGTGAGCCTCTCCGGCAGCGTGAGCGATGACGGACAGCCGCAGGCCTCGCCCATGTTGCTGTGGTCGCAGGTCTCCGGCACGGGCACCACGGCCTTCGGCAATGCGGCGGCCGCGAGCACCTCGGCCTCGTTCTCCTCCTCCGGCACGCTACGTTCTCCGTCTCACGGCCAACGACGGCTGGGTGAAGACCTTCGACGATGTGGCGGTGAATACGGCGATCACCACGGTGGCGCTGGCGACCACGGATGCGAACGCGGCGGAGGCGGGGCTTGATCCGGGCACCTTCACGGTGACGCGCAGCGGAGGGTCCACGGCGGCCGCACTGCCCTGGTGCTCTACACGCTTTCCGGCATGGCCACGAATGGCACGGACTACCAGACCCTTTCCGGCACGGTGACGATCCCGGCGGGGCAGACCAGCGCGACCATCACGGTGACTCCGATCGACGATTACCTCCAAGAGACCGGTGGCGAAACGGTGATCCTCACGCTGACAGCGGACACCGAGCTACGGCATCAACGGCAGCCCCTCGGGGCACGGTGACCATCGCGGACAATGACGTGACACCGGTGGTGACGATCACCTCGCCGACGGTGAACAGCGTGAGCATTCCCACCGGCGTGGGCCTGCTGCTGGAAGCCACCGCCACCGATGACGGCCAGCCTTCCGCGCTGGTGACGACGTGGAGCCTGGTGAGCGGTGCGGGCACGGTGACCTTCGGCGACACGCATGCTCTGAACACGACGGCGTTGTTCTCCGCGAGCGGCGTCTATGTCCTGCGTCTCTCCGCCTACGATGGTGGCGTGACGGCGACCTCCGATCTCACGGTGAACGTGGGCGTTACTTCCGGGGTGACCGTGGCGGGATACACCTACGGCGGCGGCGCGGCGGGGAGTTACACGACCGCGAACAGCTCGAGCTACAGTCTGACGGGGGCATCCTCCGGCATCGACAACAGCGGCACTTCCGACGGCTTCTTCATGGCGGGCGCGACCTTCAGCGGGGACTTCGATCTGAAGACGCGCGTGGCCAGCGGCACGGATGTCAGCGGCACCTCCACCGAGCGGGCCGGTCTGGTGGCGCGGCTGGGCACGGGCGGTGCGGCCAATGGCGTGAGCGCCTTCGTGGGCATGGACACCACTCCGACGGAGTGGGGCTACTGGATTACTCGTACCACGGCGGGTGGCGCGAACGCACGCACCCAGTATACGGAGGCGGCGATGGGCCTGCCGACGTGGTGCCGCCTGGTGCGCGTGGGGACCACGGTCACCGGCTACCATTCCGACGATGGCACGACGTGGACCTCCCGTGGCACCATCACCATGTCCGGAGACGTGCGGGCGGGGCTTTGCTGGAGCTCGGACAGCTCGAACAGCGGCACGGCGAACTTCGACAACGTGAGCGGCTTCGGCTTCGCGGGGAACATCGGGCCGCTCGTAAGCGCGGGCGCGGATCAGCCGGTGCTGCTGCCGGCGAACGCGGCCTTGGCCGGAACCGCCTCGGACGATGGCAAGCCGGTGTCACCCGGCACCCTGGCCACGACCTGGACGAAGGCCTCCGGGCCGGGAACCGTGACCTTTGGAAATGCTTCCACCCCGGTGACGAGCGCGAGCTTCAGCCAGGCGGGCACCTATGTGCTGCGTTTGACCGGTGATGATGGCGAGGTGAAGACCTTCGATGACATGACGGCGACGGTGACCTCGCCGCTGCCAACGGTCTCCGTCACGACACCGCTGCCAAGCGCCAGCGAGTCCGGGCCGGTGGCCGGGAAGTTCACGGTCTCACGCACCGGCACGACGGTGGCTGCACTCACGGTGAACGTGGCGATGTCCGGCACCGCTGCCAATGGCACGGACTACGCCAGCGTGGCCGCCACCGTGACGATCCCGGCGGGCAGCGCCTCCACGGATGTCATGATCACACCTACGGCGGATACCGTAGCAGAAGGGGATGAGACGGCGGTGCTGACGGTTTCCGCGAACGCGGCGTATACGCTGGGCGCGACCGTGAGCGGCACCGTCACCATCGCGGACCTGCCGGTGGATGCGTGGAAGAAGACCAAGTTCGGCGCATCCGCGAACGACCCTGCGGTGGCGGGGGATGGCGCGGACCCGGATCATGATGGTGTTTCGAACCTGATGGAGTACGCGCTGGGTGCCGATCCGCTGGATGGGAATCCCAAATGCCGGGGCTCAAGCCGGGCACCCTGCCCGTGCAGCTCCATCTCGATCTGCCGGACCCGGCCGCTGCCGATGTAACCTACACGGTGGAAGGGGGCAGCCTGTTGAGCGGCTCGTGGACCCCGCTGGCGGTGAAGTCCGGCACCGGTTCCTGGAGCTGGCAGGGAGGCGGGACCTCGAAGCTGACGGTCGGCACGCCTTCGGGTGGCCGGGTCGGTGTGGATGTCGGTTGTCCGGACTCCGCGGGTTCCTCATCGCGGTATTTCCTCCGCCTGAAGGCGCAGCGGAATTGAGGCGCGATTCTTGGAGGGGGTACCGAAATGAGGAGACGAGTTCCAGGACTTGGAGTCGATTTACCCGAAAGGCGCGACTGACCTTCTTCGTCCTGAAGGGACGACTCATACCAGCCTAGTAGATCATCCCTCAATCCAAGAGGGATGATCTACTAGGGCCTGACCCGGGGTCGTGGACCCCGGGCTGGTATGGGTCGTCCCGTTGGGACGAAGAGGTTGCTCTCAGGGATTTCGGTACACCCTCTGAGGCCGGGACGTCCTGGAGAAGGAGGGAAGGGGAAGGTGATGGGCGGAAAAGGGGAGTCCGCGGACTCCCCGGCGGGCTCGGTTTTGCGCGGGTCGAGGGCGCTTGGGATGGGAGCCGCACCGGTTGTGTGGGACGGTTTGTCCACGATTTGCGACGCCTCGATTGGATTGCCTCACAGCCTCCTCCGATCGTCTCTGCTGTTGGGTGTTGCCGATATTTATTTAAGAAATATTTAGTGTTAATGCCAATTTTGATTGCTGAAATGACTATCCAGAAGGACGGCCACAGGATCGCGGGAATTGTTTCCGAAGCGGTGTAATTCGTTGGTGTTTAGCCATGGTGGCGGTTGTTTGAAGCGATCGGGATCCGCCTTCTAACAGAAACCGGGATATTTTCGGCCATGAGGAGGAATTCCGTGGGTCGGTTTGAAAATTATTTTACCCGACAAACCCATGAACTGCGCGGATTGGCGCTTGTCGGGCATTTCTTCTAACGTTTTGCCATTGACCGTTTGCGACAAAATCGTCAATCGGATGAGTGAAACGGGAACCTCCCTTGGTGTTCCGTTTTGGGGGATTCGATTCCCCTTTTTGCCTGAGGGGCCGGAAACCCAAAAACGCCGGTCCCGTTCGTTGCCATCGAAACCCGAGCTGTCCCATTTCCGTGCCAACCTCGAACCGTCCCACCCATCCGACGCTTGTCGACGCGTCGTTTGACAAATGGCGGATTCGTGCGGGGTCGGATTCCTTGTTCCTTCCGGCACCTCCCCGGTGCCCGGACCGGACCGGGTGGGGGACGGGGAAGGGTTTCGTGAAGCGCGAATGTTGATGAGTCATCGAGCCGCGGACAGGTCAGCCTGGATCGCGGTTTTTTCGTTCATTCCATACCTTCGCCCGAAATCCCATGAAACCCCGCCGATCCCTTGCGATCTGCCTCGGCACCCTGTTGGTGGCTGGTACGGCAGTTGTCGTAATCAGGCCGCATCCGGACGCTGCAGCGCCGGACTCCACCACCACCACCGCCTCACCCCGCGCGAAAGCCGGGATGGAGGATTCCCACCAGGAGGGCTCCTCCGGAGCCGCCACGCCACAGGACGCTGCCGCTGTTGCTGGAAATCCCTCCGGCACCGGTGGTGCGGATGGCGCTCCGAACGCGCAGGCGCCGGACTTCGGCTACTGGGCGCAGGAGAAGCCGCGTGAGCCGGACTTCGCCAAGCTGGATGCCTTCGATGGCTGGAAGGCGAAGTGGAAGGATGCCTCGCCGGAGGAGCGGAAGGCGATGACCAAGGCGGGAGCGGATCTCGCGGCCGCCCGCCGCCCGGAGTATCGCGCGTTGATTTCATTCGATCCCCGCCAGGCGGTGGACCGTGCGGTGACGCGCCTGGAGCGGCAGGATCTGCCGGTGGAGATCACCAGCCAGCTGGAGACGCCGGTTTCCGCCACGGGTGCCTACAATGTTGACCGCGGTCGCCCGGCTCCGGGGACGGAGCTTCCGGAGGGAGCGCTCACGGCGCGCTACTTCGAGGCGGATGGCGTGAGCTACAAGGCGCATGTGCCGGATGAGCTGAAGTATCTTTCCTCGCTGCCGAACACGCCGCTGCAGGGCTATGCGGATGGTCGCGAGCTGGCGGTGGCGCCGAATGCGGTGCGCGCGCTGGATGTGGGGGAGAAGATCCCGGAAGGCACCACGGTGCAGGCCACCTGCCCGGTGTCCGGTGAGACCACCGAGTCCGTCTCGTCCGGTGAGGCGGTCACGCAGGACACGCCCACGGTGCAGATCGGTGAGAACATCATCACGCTCTGCAACGGCTCGCACGTCGCGGTGCTGGAGGACAACTACCGCACGTATGTCCAGGCCAGCGGCTCGGGCGGCGGCGGGTTCTTCATGGACAATTTCCCGGGCACCTCGTCGCGTTCGATCGGTGCCTTCAAGTGCCTCTACATCCGCGTGGTCTACCAGGAGCAGACCAGCCCTCCGAACACGGAGGAGAGTGCCTACAATGACATGCGGAACAACGCGCGGTACTACATCGAGTCGTCCTACGGCAAGATGACGCAGACCACGACGTTCACGCCGCTGATCACGCTGCCGCACACGCAGAAGTGGTACATCGACAAGGACCAGACGGAGGTCGACGGCCTCGGTCTGGTGCACAACGACTCCCGTGCGGCGGCGAAGGCTCTGGGTTACGATCCCGGCCAGTTCGATTGCATCATCGTGCGCGTCAATGGCGGCCCGCGTCTCGGCGGGGCGTCATGGGGCGGCGGCAGCAGCGTGTGGGTCTCGTGGGATGGCATGGACGTGCTCAACCACGAGTGCGGCCACTCGCTCGGCCTGAACCACGCGAACTACTGGAACACCACCGATGGCACGGCCTACGGCACCGGTGCGAACCAGGAATACGGCAACCCGTATGACGTGATGGGCGGCAGCGGCGGCTTCAGCGCGCACTACAATACCATCAGCAAGCGGCAGCTCGGCTGGCTCCAGCCGAACTACTTCCACTCCCCGAAGACCAACGGTCTCTACCGCATCTACGCCTATGACCAGCCGCAGTTGGAAGAGGGCAAGCGCTACGCCATCAACGTGGCGAAGGACAGCATCCGCGGCTACAACATCGAGTATCATCCGGCCCGTGGCGGCCTGCTCGCGGACCAGGCGCTGGTGATCTACAATGGCATGGGCAGCAATGCCGGCCACCTGGTGGACACCACGCCGGGCACGCCGAGCGGCAAGAGCGACGCGGGCATCGCGGAAGGGCGCACCTATTCGGACTGGGAGTCCGACCAGCACTTCACGGTGGTGGCGGAGAATGCGACCACGCCGCCCTCGCTGGATGTCGTTTACAACCGCGGACCATTCCCGGGCAATGTGGCGCCGACCGCCACGCTGGGAGCGTCCGCTACGACGATCGCCGTAGGTGGCAGCGTGACCTTCACGGCCACCGCCTCGGATGCCAATGGCGATCCGCTCGCCTACTACTGGCAGTTCGATGACGGCGTGTATGGCACGAACACCTCCACCTTCACCCGCACCTTCAGCACGGCGGCGCAGGTGAATGCGATGCTGACCGTTTCCGACATGAAGGGTGGCAGCGTCCGCCGCTCGGTGGTCATCAACGTGGGTTCCCACGGCAAGCAGGCGATCACCGGCACGATCACCGATGGCACCAATCCGCTCGCGGGCGTGATGGTGGGCAACGGCTCGAAGTATGCCTACACCAATGCGGACGGCACCTACTCGCTGCCGGGGCTCTCGACCGGCTCCGCCACGCTCACGGCCTCGCTGCCCGGCTACACCTTCACCCCGTCCACGGCGAACCCCTACACGGTGGTCGCAGGCACGAACACGGTGAACTGGACCAGCGCGGTGCCGACGCTGGTGACGCTGACGAAGACCGCCGACCCCACCGAAGGTGGAGCGAACGGCAACTTCCGCCTGACCCGCACCGGAGACACCTCCGCGGATCTCGTGGTGCTGGTTTCCCCGGTGGGAGGCACGGCCACGATGACCACGGACTACACCTTCACGCCCGCCTATGTGGCGTCCGGTTCCTACAAGTCCTTCACGATTCCCGCAGGCTCGGCCACGCTGGACATCGCGGTGGCGGCGGTGAACGACACCACGGCGGAAGGTCCGGAGACCATCACCCTGCAGCTTGCTTCGGCGGACGGATACGTGTCCGGCAGCTCGAACTCGGTGGTGATGACGCTCAATGACAATGACACCACGCTGCCGCTGGTCGCCGTCACGGCTCCTGATCCGTATGCCACAGAGGGTCCGGGCAGCACGGACACCGGCAAGTTCACCTTCACCCGCACCGGTGCGACCACCGCGGCGCTGAATCTGACCGTGGCCTGGAGCGGTGCCGCCACCAATGGCACCGACTACACCACGCTGTCGACCACGGTGACGATCCCCACCGGCCAGAGCTCGGTGGATGTGGTCGTTTCCCCGATCAATGACAGCCTGATCGAAGCGCCGGAGGACGTGGTGGCGACCATTTCCACCAATGCCGCCTACCTGCGCGACTCCAGCGCCACCACCGCCAGCGTGATCATCACCGATGATGATACACCGGTGGTGACCGTGAGCGTGCCCGATCCGAATGCCTCGGAGGCAGGCCAGGACACTGGCACCTTCCTGCTGACCCGCACCGGCAGCACCGCCGCTCCGTTGACCGTTTACTACGGCCTCACCGGCACGGCCTCGTATGGCACCGACTACCAGGCGCTCACCGGCCAGGTGACGATCCCGGCCGGAGCGACCAGCGCTCCGGTGGTGATCACGCCGTATGACGATGACATCGGTGAATCGGCCGAGACGGTGGTGCTTTCACTGAGCACCTTCAACAACGCCTACAGCATCGGCTCCGCCTACCAGGGCACCGTGACGATCACGGACAACAACGACCCAGTGCTCGTCACCGTGCGTGGCGGGACGATCGGGACCGAAGGTGGATCGAATGCCACGCTGATCTTCCACACGATCGGTACCGGCAGCGGCAATGTTACGGTGAACTACACCGTGAGCGGCACCGCCACCCCTGGCACCGACTACACCGCGCTGTCCGGCAGCGTGAGCGTGCCGGTGAATGGTTCCAACGACACCACGGTCACCATTCCGATCACGAACGACACGCTGGCCGAGCCGACCGAAACGGTGGTGGCCACGATCACGCCGGGCACCGGTTACAAGGTCTACAACGATCCCTCCGCGACCGCGCTGATCCGTGACAACGACAGCGGCGGCGAACGGGTGATGGTTTCCACCTACAACCAGACGCCCTCCGAGGCCGGTCCGACTGCGGCGAACTTCTACTTCTCCCGCGCGGTGGGGACGACCGGCGCTCTGACGGTGAACTACACGGTCTCCGGCACAGCGACCAATGGCACCGACTACGCCACGCTCTCCGGCACCTGCGTGATTCCGGACGGAGCGGCGGGCGTGAACGTGCCGGTCACTCCGATCGATGACGCCCTTGCCGAAGGCACCGAGTCCGTCACGGTGACGGTCGCCTCCGGCACCGGTTACAGCGTGGACTTCCCGGCTTCCGCGACCTTCGAGATCACGGACAATGACGCGCCGACTCTCACGGTGGGCTTCCAGCAGACGGCGATCGCCACCAGCGAGCAGCCGGGCGCGCTGGGCGAATACCGCGATCTGCCGGTGGTGCTGTCCGCTTCCTCCGCCAACACGGTGACCGTGCGTGTCATCGCGGGCGGTGGCGATGCGATGGGCGATGATGTGGACTGGGCCTTCGTGGATGCCGCCAGCAGCAACGCGGTGATTCCCTATGCCACGCTGACCTTCGCACCGGGCACGACCACGAAGAACGTGCGCATCCGCGTGAAGAACGACGGCTATGTGGAAGGCGGCGAGACCGCCATCCTGCAACTCACCGCCGCGACCAACGCCACCATTGCTTCCGGCAAGGGCACGGAGAGCGTGCTGATCTTCGACGACCAGATCCCGGCCCTCGTGACCGAGGAGCGCTGGAACAGCACCGCCGTTTACACGAACAACACGTGGAACTCGGTCACGCCGGATTACACGGGTCTGCTGGAATCGTTCACTCCGGCACAGGGAGTCGCGGACAACTACTCCCGCCGCCTCACCGGTCTGATCACCGCGCCCACCACCGGCAGCTACACCTTCTGGATCGCTTCCGATGATGCGTCCCGCCTCTACCTGAGCACGGACTCCACGGCGGCGAACAAGGTACAGATCGCCACGGTGTCCGGCTACACGTCCTTCCAGGATTGGGATGCGAATGCCTCGCAGAAGTCGGTGACCAAGACACTGACGGCGGGCCAGAGCTACTACATGGAAGTGCAGCACCAGGAAGGCGGCGGCGGCGACCACGTCTCCGTGGCCTGGGAAGGCCCGGGCTTCACCCGCACGCCGATCGTCTCGCCGATCACCGATACCGCTCCGCGCACGGTGCGGCTGCTGGTTTCCGCGACGAACCGCATGGAAGGCGACGGCTCCGAGCCGATGCTCCAGGTGCTGCTCGACCGCCCGGCCGGCACCACGCCGATCACGGTGAACTACACCGCCACCGGCACCGCCACCAATGGCAGCGACTACTCGCTTTCCGGCAGCACGCTGACGTTCAACAGCGGCGAGCAGATGAAACCCATCCCGCTCACGATTCTCAGCGACTCGGTCCCCGAGGGCGTGGAGACGATCGTCCTGACGCTTTCCAGTCCATCCGGTGCGACGCTCACCACCCCGAGCACGCACACGATCACTCTGCTGGATGCGGGCGGCCCCACCTTCAACACGGACCCCATCGCGGGCCTCGGTGTCGATGATGGCGCGGCCTACAGCAGCTCGATCGCCGGATATGCGACCTCCCCGATCGTGGGCGATACGCTGACCTACTCGAAGGCGAGCGGCCCCTCGTGGCTGAACGTCGCGGCGAATGGCGCGCTCTCCGGCACGCCCGCCGCCTCGGATCGCGGCACGAATTCCTTCGTCGTGAAGGCCACCAACTCGGGCGGTTCCTGGTGCACGGCCACGCTGAACATCCTCGTCAGCGAGAATAGCAACGGCGTCTTCACCAGCCTCACCGGCGGCTCATGGCCGACGACGGGGAACTGGAGCGGCGGCATCGTGGCGAACCGCAGCGGCGAGACCGCGGACTTCAGCACGCTGAACCTGACCGCAGATGCCACCGTGACCCTGGACGGTGCCCGCACCATCGGAAACCTGATCTTCGGTGATACCACGCCATCCAACAACTGGATCCTCAATAGCGGAAGCGGTGGTCCTCTGACCCTCGATGTCGGTGTGGGCAGCCCCTTGATCACCGTGAACAACGGCACCGCCAGCATCGGCACGGTGCTCGCAGGCACCAGGGGATTCACCAAGACGGGCGCGGGCCTGCTGCTGCTCAACGGAGCCAATACCTACACCGGCGTGACCACCGTCAGCGGGGGCACCTTGAAGGTGGGCAATGCGGCGGCTCTTGGTTCCAATGCCAATGGCACCACGATTGCCTCGGGCGCGGTTCTGGACCCTGCCGGTATCGACATCGGAACGGAGGCCGTGAGCATCTCCGGCACCGGCTTGAGCGGAAACGGAGCGCTGATCAACAGCACCAACATTCCGGTCTCGGGCGTCACGGTCAGCGGCACGGTCACCAACCTGACCTTGACGGGGGACACGACCATCAACAACGCCAGCCCCCTGCTCCTGGGTGTGAACACCACCGGCAGCAGCGGCACGCTTTCGCTCGGCTCCAATACGCTGACGAAGAACGGCGCGGGTGACCTGGTCCTCAACGGCGTCTCGGTCACCAGTGGCAACATCGTGGTCAACGCCGGGCAGCTGCTGCTCTCGCGGTATTACTACGATGGCAACATGCAGTCGGTGAGCCTGACCAGTTCCGGCACCCTCACGGTGAACTCTGGAGCCAAGCTGGGCATCCAGCGCTGGGGCAACAGCGTGACGCTCTCCATGCCGATCGTGCTGAACGGCGGAACGTTCACCAGCAGCTTCCCGGGCACCAATGGCATGACGATCGCCAGCCCGATCAATGTCACGGCCGCCAGCTCGATCACCTTCGGCGGTGGTTATGGCTCGGCCACCCTGAGCGGAGTTATCAGCGGCACAGGAGCGCTGACCTTCAACTCGCAGCAGGCAACGCTGACCGGGGTGAACACCTACACCGGTGGCACCATCATCACGGGGGGCGTGGTCGCCTTCAACAATGGCGCGCTGGGCACCACCGGAGCGGTCACCATGAACGGTGGCACGCTCCAGTGGACGAGTGGCAACACGCAGGACATCTCGTCCCGGATCACGATGAATGCGGGCAAGACCGCCACGTTCGATACCGGAGCGAACAATGTCACCTTCACGAGCTCCATCGGTAGCTCAACCACGGCCAACCTCACCAAGGCGGGCACGGGCACTCTGACGCTGGCGGCTTCCAACACCTACGCGTCCGGCACGACGGTCAATGGCGGCGTTCTCAGCGTGCCCTCGATTGCGGACTCGGTGAGCAGCAGCATCGGCATCGCCACCGGCTCGGCCAACTACGTCGGCATCGCCAATGGTTCGACGCTCCAATACACCGGCTCGGCCAACGCGACCACGGTCAAGTATCTGTGGATGGACACCGGCGCCGGTGCCACCATCGATGTGGCCAATGCCGCCGCGACCCTGACCTGGAGTCCGGCGGGCGGCACCCGGTCGAAGCCCTTCACCAAGGCCGGCGCCGGGAATCTGGTGCTGAATGGAGTGATCAGCAGTACCGCCACCGTGACGGTGAACGCGGGCGCGCTGACCCTTGGCGGAACGAACACCTACACCGGTGCGACGACCGTCAACGGAGGAACGTTGAACGTCACCGGCGCGCTTTCCACCGGCGGAGTCACCGTGCAGAGCGGTGGCACCCTCGGCGGCAGCGGCACGATCGCTGGCGCGGTCAGCGTGGCAAGCGGTGCCACACTCGCGCCATCCGGCACCCTCACGGTGAACAACGCCCTCACGCTCGCGGGCACCGCGGCGATGAGGGTCGGCCGCACGGGATCCACGCTCACCACCGACCGGGCTTCGGGCGTCACCACCGTTTCATACGGCGGCGCGCTGGTGGTCACGAACAACGGCGGCAATGCCTTGCTCGATGGCGATACGTTCCAGTTGTTCTCCGCCACCACGTATTCCGGCAGCTTCAGCAGCATCTCGCTGCCGACCTTGTCGGCCGGACTGGTTTGGGAAACCGGCAATCTGTCGGTGAACGGCTCCATCCGTGTCGGCGCGCTGCCGCTGGCAGTCACCGACAACCTCAGCACTCCGGAGGACACCGTCGGCAACTTCGCCGTCATGGCCAACGACAGTGATCCGGACGGTGACACCCTCTCGTTGGTCTCCGTCACCCAGGGTGCCCACGGCAGCGTGGCCATCGCCGGTAGCAACGTCACCTACACGCCTGCGGCGAATTACAACGGCAGCGATTCCTTCACCTACACCATCACCGACAGCAAGAACGGCAATGCCACCGGCACCGTCAATGTGACGGTCACACCGGTCAATGATGCTCCGACCTTCACCGCGAACCCGATTGCCGGGGGAGGGGCCACGGAAGACAGTGCCTACTCCGGCTCGATCGCCGGGTATGGTGCGGACATCGATGCGGGTGACACGCTGACCTATTCCAAGGTGGGTGGTCCATCGTGGCTGGTGGTGGCTTCGAATGGTGCGCTCTCCGGCACGCCGCTCAATGGCGATGTGGGTGCGAACGCCTTCACGGTGAAAGTCACCGATGCGGCGGGTGCGAACGCCACGACGACGCTGAACATCACGGTCACCAATACCAACGATGCTCCGACGTTCACCGCGAACCCGATCACGGGGACCGGTGCCACGGAAGACAGCGCCTACTCCGGCACCATCGCCAGCTACGGCGCGGATGTCGACGTGGGTGACACCATCACCTACTCGAAGGTCTCCGGTCCGTCCTGGTTGAGTGTCGCTTCGAATGGCACGCTCTCCGGCACTCCGGACAACAGCAACGTCGGTGCGAATGCCTTCGTCGTGAAGGTCACGGACGTGGCCGGTGCGAATGCCACCGCGACGCTGAACATCACGGTTGCCAACACCAACGACGCTCCGACGTTCACCGCGAATCCGATCACGGGTGCCGGTGCCACGGAAGACAGCGCCTACTCCGGCTCCATCGCCAGCTACGGCTCGGATGTCGATGTGGGGGACACGCTGACCTATTCGAAGGTGTCCGGTCCAGCGTGGCTGGTGGTTGCCTCGAACGGTGCGCTTTCCGGAACTCCGGACAACAGCAACGTGGGTGCGAATGCCTTCACCGTGAAGGTGACGGATGCGGCCGGTGCGAATGCCACCACGGCGCTGAACATCACGGTGACCAACACCAATGACGCTCCGACGTTCACTTCGAACCCGATCACGGGCGCGGGTGCCACGGAAGACAGTGCCTATTCCGGCTCCATCGCCAGCTACGGCGCGGATGTCGACGTGGGTGACACCATCACCTATTCGAAGGTCAGCGGTCCATCGTGGCTCTCGGTGGCTTCGAACGGTGCGCTCTCCGGCACGCCGGACAACAGCAACGTCGGTGCGAACGCCTTCGTCGTGAAGGTCACGGACGTGGCCGGTGCCAATGCCACCGCGACGCTCAACATCACGGTGACGAACACCAATGATGCTCCGACGTTCACCGCGAATCCGATCACGGGTTCCGGTGCCACGGAAGACAGCGCCTACTCCGGCTCCATCGCCAGCTATGGCGCGGATGTCGATGTGGGTGACACGCTGACCTATTCGAAGGTCTCCGGACCGGCTTGGTTGAGCGTGGCTTCCAACGGCGCTCTGTCCGGCACTCCGGACAACAGCAACGTGGGTGCGAACGCCTTCACCGTGAAGGTGACGGATGTGGCCGGTGCCAATGCCACCACGGCATTGAACATCACGGTCATCAATACCAACGACACACCGACCTTCGCCACCACGCTGACGGCGGCGGACGCCACCTCCGGCATGCCCTACACCGGCAGCAGCATCTCCGGCTCCGCCAGTGATGTGGATGCGAGTGACACGCTCACTTATTCGAAGGTGTCCGGTCCGGCCTGGCTGGTGGTGGCTTCCAACGGCACACTCTCCGGCACGCCGGGACTGGCCGATGGCGGCACGGCGAATGTCTTCACGGTGCGCGCCACCGATGCAGGCGGCCTCTATGCCGAGACCACGCTGACGATCAATGTGATCATCCCCGACCTCGCCGCCGATCCGGATGGCGATGGCTCGCCGACCGGCCTTGAGTTCACCGTGGCCACCGCTCCGTTCGACGTGGCGTCCGTCCCGGGCTCGATCTACACCAACCTCCGCGGCTGGTGGAAACTCGACGAGACCTCCGGTACCAATGCCGATGACGCCACCGGCCGCGTGCAGGATGGCACCATCGCGGGCAGCCCGACCTCTACGACGGGCATCGTAGGCAACGCGCTGAACTTCGATGGGGTCGATGACGGCATCGTGGTCGGCACGTCCGCCGCGCTGTCCGGCACCGGTGACTTCACGGTGGCCGCGTGGGTGAAGATCGCTCCGGGCTCGCCCCAGGGCACGATCATCCAGCAGCGCGATCCGGGTGGCTTCAACGGCGAGTATGGCTTGAACGTGGGGGCGAACGGCACCGTGCAGTTCTACCTCTACAACGGCGGCTACCAGTTCGACATCACCACGCCGACGACCTACGGCCTCGTGAATGACAACCAGTGGCACTACGTGGCGGCCACCCGCAGCGGCACCACCGGCACCGTCTATGTGGACGGCAATCCGCTGGTGACCGGCTCCGGCACCGCCAAGAGCCTGACCGCCACCCTCGGTGTCTCGATCGGCTACGACTACCGCGACAACAACAAGCGCTTCAAGGGGCTGATGGATGAAGTCCGCCTCTACACCCGTGCGCTCAGCGCGGCCGAGCTGAACGGCATCCATGACGGCCTGATCGCGAACCGCGCCCCGGCCTTCACCGCCAGCTCGTTCACGCTGACCAATGCGACCGTCAGCAGCGCCTACTCCGGCAGCCTGGTGGGTCGTGCGACCGATGCGGATACGGATGTGCTGACCTTCGCGAAGGTCTCCGGTCCGTCCTGGCTGACGATCGGCTCGAATGGCGCGCTGTCCGGCACACCGGCGGCGGGCGATGCGGGCACCGGCAGCTACTCGGTGAGCGTCACCGATCCGGACGGCCAGACCGCCACGGCAACGATGAGCATCACGGTCTATGGCGCGCTGCCTTCCGGCTGGACGGCGGGTGACATCGGCAGCACTGGCGTGCTGGGTTCCAGCGGCTATACCTCGGGCACCGGCCTCTACACGATCAGTGGAGCTGGCGCGGATATCTGGGGCACGGCGGATGCGTTCCAATACGCCTCCACCACGATGACCGGTGACGGCGAGATCCGCGCCCGCGTGACCTCGCAGACCAATACGGGCGGCTGGGCGAAGGCCGGTGTCATGATGCGTGACACCACTGCCGCCGGATCGGCCCATGCGATGATGGTGGTGAGCCCGTCCAACGGCTTCGCCAACCAGTATCGTGCGACCACGGGTGGCAGCAGCACCCACGTCGCCGGACCGGCGCTCAATGCCTACCCGAACAACTGGGTGCGCGTGACCCGCTGCGGTTCCCTGTTCACCACCTACGTGTCCTCCAATGGCACGACGTGGACGCAGGTGGGCCAGGAGACGGTGACGATGGGCACGACGATCCGCGTGGGGCTGGCGGTGGACTCCACCTCCACCACCACGGCCAGCACGGCGACGTTCGACAACGTGACGATCACTCCGTATCCATCGCCATGGGTCACGGCGGACATCGGCACCACCGGCGTGGCGGGACGTTCCGAGTTCTTCAACAACGTCCATACGCTGAATGGCGCGGGCGTGGTGGGAGGCACGGCGGACGGTTTCCGCTACACCTATCAGGCGCTGACCGCGGATGGTGACATCACGGTCCGTATCCCGACCTTCGCCAACACCGGCACCAGCTCGCGGATCGGCGTGATGATCCGCGATACGCTTGCGGTGGATTCCCGCCACGTCTTCATCGGCACCGATGGATCGGGCGCATTCACCTGGACGCGCCGCACCGCGGCGGCGGGCAGCACCACCACCTCGAACAGTGGCACCGCCACCGCTCCGAACGTGTGGGTCCGCCTGACCCGGGTGGGGAATGACATCACGGCCTACAGCAGCACCAACGGCACCACCTGGACCACGGTGGGCACCGTGACGATGACGCTGTCCACGAACTGCTACATCGGCCTCTCGGTCGGCAGTGGTAACACGACCGGGCTGAACACCTCGACCTTCGACAACCTGACGGTCACTCCGTAATCTTATCGTCCGAGGAAACCTGGCGGGCGGCGTTCCAATCGGCATTCCGATGGGTTCGCCGCCCGCCCTTTTTTACGCTAAATCCATGCTGGCGGAGTGCTTCGTTTCACGCTTGAATGACGGGATGCGCCCGCTCCGGTTTGTCTTGTTCCTCGCACCGCTGCTGCTGGCCGCGTGTGACGGGAAGAAGGGGCAGGACGGGATTGATCCCGGCAAATCGCCGCGCACCGCCACAGCGGGAGGCTCAGGCGGCAGCCGCCCGGAACGCCAGCCGCGCTCGGCGCATCCGGTGGTGGAGCAAATCACGACCGATGGCAATGAAGCTGCGGTAAAGCGGGCGGCGGTGGTCGCGCGCTTCGTGGCGGAAGACCCGGCGGCGGGTCTGGAGTGGGCGAAGGCGATCAAGGACGAGCAGGAGCGTGTGGCGACTCTGGAGCAACTGGCATGGGGCTGCGCCACTACCGATCTGGCGGCCGCGATGGATGCGGCGGAGGAGCTGCCTGCGGGCGACAAGCGCAAGCAGGTGATGTCCCATCTGGTGGCGGAGTGGTCCGTGCAGGACCCGGCCGCCGCCCTGCAATGGGCGAAGAGCTGCGCCGATCCGGACGAGCGCGATGAAGCGATCACCGGCTGGGTGACGGCCACCGGGGAGAAGGCTCCGGCGGACGCGGCGACTCTGGCGGCGGATGAGATCCGCCCCGGCGCGGTGCAGAACCGGGCGGTGGTTTCCGTGCTGCAACGCTGGGCGCGCACGGACTACGAGGGGGCTAGTAAGTGGGTGGAGGACTTTCCCGATGGCGCGCTGAAGGACGATGCGATGCGGGAGCTGCAAGCCGCGGCGAAGTAGAAGTAGCGTAAGTTTCCAACTTGCGCGTGGGTGGAGATTGTTTGGCCGGGCGGTGGTCGTTTGGCCGATGAAGGATGACCACTGATTGCACGGATTTCACGGATGAAGAATCGGGAGGCGGTGTCGTTGGAGCGTCGCAGTGGTCATGGACTTGCGGGCCGCTCCCATTCACAAGTTGAAAACTTGTGCTACTACGCTACGCGGAGACCTTGCGATGCGGGCGAGGGATGACACTCCAAACTTGCCTTTGGTAGGGTGGAGGTGTTGGTGGGGCTTGTGAACGAATGGATCTCCGAACTGATCGCGAAGGATCCGGTTTGCCCGAAGCCGGCAGCCATGGAGGTGATCGAGCGTGTGGAACAGGCACTCGATTGCCAGATCCCGTATGGCTACAAGGAATTCCTGCTGGCGTCCGACGGCATCAGCATCGAAGGGGCGGGCAGGGATTGCCTCCGATTGCTGGGCTGTGAAGCGATGCTCAAGGACAATGCTGGCTACCAGGTTGCCGAGTATGTCCCGGATTACCTGATGATCGGCAATGACGGTGGCGACTGCTTCTATTTCATGAAGCGGAATTCACCGCAGGATCCCGAGGTGTTCATGTTACTCGCAGGCGCGTTCTTCGAGGACGAGATCGAAAGCATGGGCCCGTTCGGCGAGACCTTCATCCGGAGGTTCTGCGGCGGCGAGGAAGCGAAGTAGCGTAAGTTTCCAACTTGCGCGTGGGTGGGGAGCGGTGATCTGCTCCCATTCACAAGTTGAAAACTTGTGCTACTACGCGAAGGCCTTGCGGAGCAGTTCCAGGCTCTTCGGGATGGCGGTGAGCGGGTCTTCCTTGCCCTCGAACTCCAGCGAGATGTAGCCGGTGTAGCCCGCGTCCTTCATGATCTTCGCGATGCGCGGGTAATCGAGCTCCAGCGTGTACCACACGCCGCCGCCGTAGTAGGTCTTCGCCTGCATGAGGATGGTGTCCTTCGCGAGTTGGGCGAGGCGGTCGTAGGGATCTTCCAGGAAGTTGCCGGTATCGAGCGTGACCTTGAGCCAGGGGGAATTCACGGCATCGATCACGCGCTTCACGCCCTGTGGTGTGCGGCCGAGTCCCCAGTGGTTCTCAAGACCCATGACGATGCCGCGCTTGCCAGCTTCTTCGGCCAGCCTGCCATAGGCCTCGATGACCCATGGATAGGCGTCTTCCTCGGTATAGCCAGGGATGGGATCATCCTCGCCACGGCGGCGCATGAGTTCATCGAAGTCCTTGATGGTGTCCCAGCGGCCGGAGTTCACGCGCATGGTGGGGATGCCGAGATTGTAGGCCTGCTCCAGGCACGCGAGCGTGTGCTCGTAGTTCTTCTGGCGAGCTTCCTTATCCGGAGAGAGGAAGCCCTGGTGGGTGGAGTAGCCCATGAGATCCAGACCGAGTTGGAAGGCGCGGCGCTTGATCTTCATCAGCTCCGCCGGTTCCCAGGAGGTGAGCTGCTTCTGGAGGATCTCGAAGCCATCGAATCCCATGCGCGCGGTATGCTCGATGCAGATGTCGATGGGGCGGAGGTCCTCGCGTTTGAAGCCCCAGAAGGAATACGACGAGATGCCGATGCGGTTCGGGCGGGTATTCGGAGCCGATGGGGAAGCCGGAGCGGCGGGCTTTTCATCGGCTTTCAGCGAAAGCGGCAGGGCGGCAAGAGCTCCGGTGGCGAGGAAGTGACGGCGTTGCATGGAGAGAAGACAAACGTGCGCTGCCGATACAGCATGATCGCGCGGCTCCTTGCAAGGAGGGGAGTGGAAGGAGTTGAGCCTTCAGGCGGGGAGGGTCTCCCCGGGAGGCGGAGTCTCTGGAGATCTTAGCCGCAAAAAGGACGCAAAGGGAAGAGCGTGATGGTGGCCGCGAGAGCTTCGTCAGTCGGTGGCCTCCGCCTCCCGGGGAGACCCTCCTCGGCTGAAGCCTCGACTCCTCAATCCATCTCGACGCGGTAGCGTGGGAGGGTGGGATCGACCTCGCGGCTCCAGGAGTCGATGCCGCCGGTGATGCCGTAGGTGGACTTCAGGCTGTGGCCGCGGAACCAGGCGACCATGTCGAGGACATTGCGGCCGGTGTGGTCGATGAGATAGACGACGGTGGCCGGATCTCCGGCGAAGAGCTGCTGCTGGAGTTCCTGGGTGAAGAACTCGGAGCCGGGCACGGCGACGGCCTCGAATTCCTCACGGGTGCGGATGTCGATCAGGCGCGGCGGAGCGGGTGAGTCCAGGCGGGCCTTGGCATCGGCGGGCGAGACGAGCATTTCCAGATCGTGGGCGTGGCTGTCCAGCAGGTGGGCGATCACTTCCTCCACCGGCAGGTTCTCCGCACGCAGGCAGAGCTCGGCGAGGGTCTCGTCATTCGAGAAGGCGCAGCTCGAGCAGCCGCCGAGATGATAGCGGGCGAAGAGGGCACGGCGGGCTCCGGGGAGCGCGTCCATGATGTCTCCCATCTTCGTATCGGCTGTGATCTGCGGCTGCGCCATGGCGGGAGGCTAGCCGTGGTCCCGCTGATTGAAACCGCGAATGTTGCGGAAATCCCGATGGGGAAGGGCAGGGCATTTCCAAAACGCGGTCCTGATTTTACTGTCTCCCGGTCCTGTCCTGTGGGAAAAAGGCCGCACGATGCCCCGCGAGAGAGACCCGGACGAACCCCGAATCTATTTCCTGCCGAACGCCATGACGGCGGGCAATCTGGCGTGTGGATTCTTCGCGATCCTGATGATTTTCAAGGGCTTGATCGAGGTCCAGAAGGCTTCCGGAGATGGTCTGCTGCTGGGCAAGGAGTACATCGAGGTGTCCCGGCAGTATTATGAATATGCGATCCTGCTGATCTTCGGCTCGTGCTTGTTCGATCTTCTGGATGGTCGTTTGGCCCGTCTGGGTGGGCAGGATTCGCCCTTCGGCCGTGAGTTCGATTCGCTGGCGGACATCGTGTCCTTTGGCATGGCTCCGGCGATGCTGGTGTCGAAGGCGGTGCTGTTCCCGCTGCCCGCGAATGTGGGGTGGGCGATCGCTTTCATCTACCTGCTGTGCGGGGCGATGCGCTTGGCGCGCTTCAACTGCCTCGCGCTGCTGCCGAAGAAGCCGGGCGACAAGGCGGAGTTCCGCGGCATCCCGATCCCGATGGCGGCGGGCTTCATCGCCTCGCTTACGTTTCTGATCATCGACCTCTACCGCACCGATCGTGAGCTGGGCTGGTGGAAATACGCGCTCGCCGGAGCGATGCTGGCTCTGTCCTGGCTGATGGTGAGCGACGTGCGCTACCCGAGCTTCAAGAAGGTGGACTTCCGCACCCGTGGCACCATCAGCGCGATCATCATCGCGGTGCTGCTGGTGATCATCACGGTCATGTATCGCTACGTGATGCCGGTGGTGCTCTTCAGCGCCTACCTGCTCTACGGCCTGCTGCGCCCGCTGATCTCGAAGCGCCTGCGCCGTGAGATCGAGTCCACGGTGGAGGATGACGACGAGGACGAGGAGAATCCCGAGGATACCACGCCGCTCAGTCCGAGTTGAGGGGGATACTCCCTGTAGCAGAGGGCGAACGCGGCACGATCGTCGCGGATGGAATCATGTTTTCACGTGGTGAGAAACGGGAGCCGATCTTCATCGAGAGGCGGAATTCGTCCTGGCCGGGAGCACGCGCGGCGCAGCGTCCTCCGGCGGGCTGCTTGCTGGCTCTCGGGTGCTTTCTGATCATTCCCGTGATAGCTTTGTGGGTGGGATTTTTCCGCTTCCATATCCCGCGAGCTGCTGATTTCAAGCCGGTGGAAGGCGTCGTTTTCGAGGTGGAAGATCATCCCCGCCGCACGAGGTGGGGGAGGACCGGGGACTTCGATATCTGGCTGCAAGGGCAGGATCTCCGCTATCGGCTGTTGAGTGCGGCCTACGATGGCTTCAACAAGCGGGGATTCATCGACCACCTGACTCAAGGCAAGCAGCAGAAAGTTCCGATGAAAGTGGAACTGCTGGTGCGTGCCGACCGTTCTGATTCTGCCTACGTGGAGGTCGCGGGCGTGACGGCGGATGGCAGGAATTATTGCGATCTGGAGGCGACAGTGCGTGCGGCGAAGGCCAACCGCTGGGCGTGCCTTTTGCTGGCGGTGGGCTTCACGTGGGGGATGGTGTGGTGCCTGTATCGGAGTCGTCGTTGAGCGGCGTTGACCCGGGCGATGGAACCGTCATAGCCTGTCCCAGCGAATGCCCGGATGGCGGAATTGGTAGACGCGCCTGACTTAGGATCAGGAGCCGCAAGGCGTGCAGGTTCGAGTCCTGTTCCGGGTACTGTTCGCGGGCTTGTTGAGTGGTGGTTTTGGTAGCTCGTGGTGCGGGTTGCTGCTATAGGTTCGATGTGCGGGTGGGATTTCCATCCGTGCGACACGAACAACCATCCGCACTCATGAAAGAACTCGAAGACAAGCTCACCGCTCTCGGACTGAGCCAGGAACAAGCCCAGCAGGCCATCCAGGCGGTGGTCGATTTCATCAAGGGGAAGATCCCTGCCGAATACCAGGGCATGCTCGACCAGGTGATGGCGGGCCAGATGCCGGACCTCGGCGCTCTTGGCGGAATCATGGGAGGTCTGAAAGGTCTCTTCGGCGGCGACAAGTAAGAGCCGCGTGTTTTTCCAAGGCGGGCCTTCTTCACCCTCGAGGGTGGAGGCGGTCCGCTTTTGTCTTCTGACCACGGCGCTACTCTGCGGTGCCCGGCATGGAATCGGGGGTGTTGTTTGGAGTCCCGGGCTTTGATAACAGAGGTGCCATGTTCTCCAGTGGAAACATGTTCGTGAGCTTCCTCAGCTTCGGTGCGGTCGTTCTCCTCATCTCCGGGGTGGGAGGATACTTCCTCGGCCGGACCCGGGGACTTCCATGGGCGGGAGCCGTCTGGGGCCTGGCATTCGGCCCGGTGGGCTTGATGCTTTTCATGATCCGGACGGACCGTTGAGAATCTGTAGGAGACAAGGGCCGTTTTTGTTCCCTGGACGGCTTTTTTCAATAAGGGGAGTCCGGGAATTGTCATGGACATCTGTTAGTTGGGTGATGCAGCTCTTTACGAGTTATGAAAAGACATCACCCGTTCCTGTTGTGCGCCGTGGCCTTGTTGTCCTACGGCTTCATCCCCTCGGCGAAGGGCGCGCTGACGCTCACGATCGATACCTTCACCTCCACCACGCTCACCTTCACGGTGGCCGGCACCTTGGATGCGGCGACATGGGGCGCGGAGTATCCGGGCGCGTTCTTCATCACCGCGGATCAGTTCGCCTCCACGAACTTCTACACGGGGAATGCGATCAAGGTCTCCAGTACCCTGAAGATAAACGGAGATCTTGCCACCACGGTGATGATGCCGGAGGCGAGCATTGCCACGGGCTATTCCGCCATCTTCTACATCGATCCCACCACGCCGCTGGCTGCCGGCACCACGATCTCCGGAACGGCGACTTTCTCGGGGGACTTCACCAGCCAGCCGACGTTGAGCCTGTGGTCCGGCCTCGAGGCGTTCAAGAACCTGAGCCGTCTGGAAGCCGTGGGCACTCCGGTGCCGGAGCCATCCTCGCTGCTGCTGGGAGCGGTGGGCGCGTTGTGCTTCCTGCGCCGCAAGCGGTGATGGAGGTAGGGCGTCTCTCGCCGAGAGCGCCGGGTCTATCCCTCACGTCCGCTCCTGATGGCCAGCCCATGCAGGAGATGGGCAGATGTTGACCACTGAGTTCACTGATGGAAGAGAGGATTCTGAATTTAGAATCAGTGGAATCAGTGAACTCAGTGGTTCCCTTCCTCTTCTTATTCAATCCGTTTCATCCATGGTTCTGCATGGGCATGCCATCGCGAGCGGATGTGAAAAGACACTTTCCCGGTCGGGGAGTGGTGATTGACCTCTTGAAACGGGTTCCATCCCTAGCTTCGGTAACAGACCGGAAGCGGAGGATGGTGGAGCATAGCGGGTTCGAACCGCTGACCTCCTGCATGCCATGCAGGCGCTCTACCAACTGAGCTAATGCCCCGTGAGGTGCGGGCGCGTTGTAAGCGCCACCGACCCGGCCGCGCAAGACGTTTTTATGGGAAAAGTTACTTTTTCGTAGCGAGACGCCGGATGAGCTCCACGAGCTGTCCGCAGAGCGGTGTGAGCTGGTCTTCGTCCGGCTCTTCCGCGGCGCTGGAGGAGATCCGCACGGCTGGAAGCCCCTGCTGGTGCAAGAAGCTGACAAACATGCCGTTGGCAGGAATAGACGGTCTGACACCGAGGGCGGAGGGGACGATGGCAAGTACGGGATTCGTCGTATCTGGTGTGGAGACGTTCACGAACTGGCCGCTGGACAGGTCGTCGAGCACGAGCACGGAGAGCGCGGGACCGTCCTCGCGGATCATTCCGACCAGCTTCTCCATGCAGGTATTTGCCAGCACGGCCGCCTTGTTATCATCGGGGGCCAACGGTGCGAAGGGAACCCGATTGGTCCGGGCGTCGCCGGAGTGGGGCATGAACACGAAGTGGATGGTGGCGGCGGGTTGCTCCTTCGCGAGCGCCTGGGCGGCGGCGATCTGGGCGACCAAGGGCGCGGAGCAGGTGGTGTCACCGGCCTTCTCCTCGGGGGCGGAATCGTACGCGCACACGACCCACAGCGCAGGGGCCTTTTCCTCGGTGCCGCGGAAGTCGACCTGCAGGATGGGCCAGCGGGAGGGGCCCGGGATCTGCTTCACGGTGTAGCCGGTATTCGAGGGGCCGAGGGTGCCCTCGATCCAGGCGGCGGCGCGGGTCAGGCCGATGCCATCGTTCACCGTCGGATTGCGCGGGCCGATGAAGGTGGCGACTTTCTGCAGGTCGTCCGCGATCGACTTCGCCGAGACGGCGCGGGCGAACTTGATGCTCTCCTTCCGCTCCTGCTCCTTCTTGGCCTGGAAATACATCCAGATGCCCGCTCCGGCGGAAACCAGAAGCCATGCGGGGACCAACCACAACAGTACCACCACCCAGCGGCTTCTTTTCACCGGCTCCTCCAAAGCATCGTCCATGCGGGCTTTTTGGCCTCCCGGATACCGACGGGCAAGAGCCGGGATGGGGTGGATTTATTTTACCCGGATAAAAATGCTTGCGGGTTGGAATTTACCCGGGTAAAAACCGGGCATCATGAACGAAGCGAACTGCACGGCATTTATCGGATCTCATCGGGTGGCCTTTGGCTCCCGCCGGAGCGTGGCTCTGGCTTTGAGAGGAAGAGGGGAGGACGGCGCGATGCCGTTGGTGTTTGACGATGCCACGGGCAAGCCGATCGATCTGGATCTGCGGGGCACCGAGGAGGAGGTGCTGGGGCGCTTGCCTGCCGAGGCGGTGGAGCGCAGCGGTCCGGGAAGGCCGAAGTTGGGGGTGGTGGCCCGTGAAGTCACCCTGTTGCCCCGCCATTGGGAATGGCTGGGGGCCCAACCGGGCGGCGCGTCGGTGGCCCTGCGGAAGCTGGTGGAGGATGCGCGCCGTGCGAATGCGGGAGCGGATGATGTCCGGCTTGCGCGGGAGGCGGCCTATCACTTCATGCATGCGATCGGTGGTGACCGGGTGGGTTATGAGGAGGCGATGCGCGCCTTGTTCGCCGGAGATGCGTCCACGTTCACGGCGTCCATCGCCAACTGGCCTGCGGATCTGCGCGATCATGCGGCGAAGTTGGCGGCAGGCGCTTGGCCGGGCGATGTTTCGTCATCGACGCCGCCTGCGTCTTCCTGATATGTAGGATCATGCAAAAGATCGGACCTGAGGCGGTGCGTCGTTGGTCGGTGTTCGGGAGCCACCATGTTCCGCAGGTGATCCGGACAGGATGCTCGCATTGCCCCGAGCGTACGACCTTCGATTGTGGCTCCTGGTCGCAGGCTGGGGACCATGCGTGCTTGGTGGGCATCATGACCTGCAATGCCTGCGGGCATCAGGCGAAGATCTTCGTGCTCGATCCGCATGACAAGGAGGCCTCCTTCGCCGGAGCAGGGGAGATGCATTGCCTGATGGAAATGCCGCTGAAGGATGAGGCGCGAGAGTATGCCAATGCTCCGGCCTCGATCCGGCGTGCGTATCAGGATGCGGTGGATTGCCTCAACAGCGGCCTGCATTCACCGGGCTCGGCTTCGCTGCGGCGGCTGCTGGAGGGCATCTGCCGCCAGCCGCTGAAGTCGACCGACTCGGTGCGCCATCTGGCCGGGCAGATCGAGCATCTGGCGGATCAGGAGGAGTTCCGGCAGCCCTTGAAGAATCTCGCCCATGCCCTGCGTTTCGCGGGTGCGCTCGGGCCGCATTTTGACTCCGAGGGCGAACCTACCGAGGAAGCATGCCTGCTGGTGCGGGAGATCGCGGAGCATCTGCTCGATTACTTCTACCGCATCCCGGCGCTCTCCGGGCGTCTGCTGGAGCTGGGGAAAAGAGAGATCGAAGAGGTGCGTGTGCCGATCCGGGCATGAGGCCTGAGAAGATAGATAGCTCTTTTTTGTTCTATTGAACAGTATTTCGCCTTGCGGGAGATAGGGAAATCCCGTACTCCTCTCTTCACAAACTACGTAGTTCTAAAGTATTCATCGGCCATGTCTGGGTTCTCTCGGGTCTCTCTCTACATCTCGAATGACGAAAAGCGCATTTTGGACGCCACGGCCTCACGGCTTGGAATTTCCCGCTCGGAGGTGATCCGGCATCTGGCTCTTTATCACGGTTTGTGCGGCGGGGACTTCCCGCTGACGGCGAAGATCCTGGCTCTGCCGGTGAAGGATCGTGAGCGTGTGATCCAGGAGATCCGCGAGCGTGCCGAGTCCGGTGATCCGGCGAAGCCGCAGTCATTCCGCCAGTGGGTGAAGGATACCTTGGGCAGCGATGATACCGAAGCGATCGAGAAGAGCTCGGATTCCCTGCTGAGGAAGCTGCTGAGTGCTTCCTGAGGGAAGCGCAGGGTCTACCGCTTACGTCCGCTCCCGATGTTCCGCCCATTCAGGAGATGGCAGATGTTGACCACAATCGAGCGAAGCGAGATGGACCCACACTTCACCTCTTCAATCATTGGGTCAAATTACACGGATTAAACGGATTGAGATGAGCGAAAGCGGCTCTCAGAGCAGGAAGTATTTTGACCACTGAGTTCACTGAGAGCACTGATGGAAGAGAAGATTCTGAATTTAAAATCAGTGGAATCAGTGTAATCAGTGGTTCCCTTCCTCTTCTTCAATAAATCCGTTTAATCCGTTCAATCCGTGGTTAAAAAAGCTTCTCCACGGACGAGCCATTGTCAGCGGAGGTGAATGACAGGCCCGGTGCCCTCGGCGAGGTCGCTCTACCGCAACGCCAGACGCGAGGCGGTGCGCAGGCGGGCGGCTTCTTCCACCGGCTCCCCGATGGCGAGCTCCAGAACATGGAACCGCGCGCCGAGATGGGCTGGGTGAACGAGAGTTTGAAACTGCCGGATCGATGCGGGGTCGGGCTGCTGTTCCTGCTGCCGCAGCCAGTCATCGGCCAGCCGGGTCAGCCACGCGCCCTGATCCCGGAACTCGATCGGCACGGCTCCCAATCGGATGGCTTCTCCGGCCACGGCGGTGAAGTCGACGTGGGCGGTGATGTCCCTTTCGCCTGGCGTTTCCAACGGATCGTCTCCGGCCTGATGCTTGGAAAAGGTGCGCAGCGTGCCGCGGGTGCGTTCCGGGAGGTAGTATTCCGGGCTGGCGAAGCCATAGTCGATCCACAGCACCAGCCCGCGGCTGAGGGTGGCGAGCAGCGGAGCCAGCAGGCTGCCGTAGTTCCGGCGGATCTCGGTGCGATAGCCCTCCGGCAGAGGATGAGGAGTCTCGGGTGCCGACCCTTCCCAGGCGGAGGAGGTGTTCCATTGGAAACCGGAGTCCGAGAGCGCGACCCGGACCTCATACCAGCGCCCGTCCTTCCACTCGATTAGCTCGCAGGGCAGGGCATCGAGCAGTTCGTTCCCAAAAAGGATGCCGGGCAGGGGCGCGAGGGCATCGGCAGATGCCACGGTGCGGAACCGGGAGCCAAAGCGTTCCAGAGTTACATGCTGGGCGGCGGCCAGTGACGGAAGCGGCTCGAGGGTCACATATTCCAAGCTGCTGAAAGCGAGGGGCCCGAGGGTTTCCAACGCACCGAGAACATCTGCCGCGAGGGTGCCATCGTGGGCTCCCAATTCGGTAAGCCGCCATGGCTGGGGTTCGCCCGCTTGTTTCCACCACTTCAGGAAGCGGTGGGCGAGCAGGGTGCCGAAGATCGGTCCGACGCTGACACTGGTGAAGAAGTCTCCACCGCGCCCGACCTGGCGGGTTTCCCGGGCGTAATAGCCGCGCACGGGATCGTAAAGGGCACGCGCCATGAAGTCGGGAAACGGCATCGGACCGCGGAGCGCGATCTCGGCGGCGATTTCATCGGCCAAAGTGGGGGTTGCCGACCCTCCTGCGGGCGGGTATGGATTGGGGACTGTCACGGGCGACAGGGCACGTTCTCACCCTCCGGACCCTGCATGGCAACACGCGACATGAATTCCCGCAAGACTTCCCGCAAGCGCCGCTTCTACAAGAAGAAGCGGTTCTGGTTCGGGCTCTTCGTGTGCGGGGTGTTTGCCGCGGTGGTCGGCTGCATGGCATTCTGGGAATATTCCCGCCCGTATCGCGATCACGCGGATACCTACGACCTGTCCCGGATCAATGATCTGGAAGTGCCGAGCGTGATTCTGGATCGGAATGACAAGGAGATCGGGCGCATCTTCGTGCAGAACCGGAGTGTCATTCCCTACTCGAAGATCCCGGAGAAGCTGGTCAATGCCCTGATCGCCGGTGAGGACTCCCGTTTCTGGGATCATGATGGGGTGGACTATCTGGGTGTCTGCCGCGCGGCGTTCTTCAACAAATGGACCGGCCGCGAGAGCCAGGGTGCCAGCACGGTGACCCAGCAGCTCGCGCGCAATGCCTATGATCTGAAGGATGAGGCGCTGCGGAACCACCAGACCAAGTACGAGCGCAAGCTGATCGAGATCTTCCTGGCTCGGCGCATCACCAAGGCCTACGACAAGAAGCAGGTGCTGGAGTTCTACCTGAACCGCATCTACTTCGGCAGCGGCTTCCACGGCATCCGTTCCGCCTCGCTCGGCTACTTCGGCAAGGAGCCGGAGGACCTCTCCACGGAAGAGTGCGCCTCGATCGTGGGCCTGATCAAGAACCCCACCGGCCTGTCTCCGCTCAACAACCTGGCGGAGAATACCAAGTCCCGGAACAACGTGCTGGATCGCATGAAGATCGAGCACTTCATCGACGCGACCGAACTGGCTCGCCTGAGGGCCAAGCCGGTGGTGCTCAATCCCAAGCCGCTCCAGCGCGGAACCTCCCACCTCTACGAGCGCATCGCCGATGAGATCCGCGACGTGCTCGGGGATGATGCCCTGGCGGCAGGCGGCTACCGCATCCACACCACGATTCTGGCCGAGGCCCAGAATGCGGCACAGGATTCGCTGATCAAGACGCTCACCGCGGCAGAAGGGCGACCCGGCTACGCCAATCCGAAGTACGCCGACTATCGTAAATCGTCCGGGAAGGCGGCAGAGTATCTGCAAGGAGCGGTGCTGATGGTGGACCACCGCACCGGTGGCGTGCTGGCCCACGTGGGTGGCCGCGATTATGCGCAGGTGCCGTTCGACTTCATCGAGATGGGCCGCCGTCCGCTGGGCACGGCTTACTTTCCTTTCATCTACGCCGCGGGCCTGGCCAATGGCCTGACTCCGGCCACTCCGGTGGCGGATGAGCCGATGGACAACCGCTCGGTGATGATCGGCGGGCGCGAGGGCATCCTCGGCGAATGGGGGATGGAGATCGCCTCGCCCACTTATGAGGGTCAGGTGCCTGCACGGCGGGCTCTGGAGCAATCGAAGATCGCGGCCACGGTGCGGTTCGGCCAGCAGACGGGTCTCCAGCGTGTGATCGATACGGCGGCGTCCATGGGCCTGCCGTCGAAGGGGGTGGAGGCGCTGCCGCGTTTGTGCGTGGGCTGGGATAGTTTTTCGATGAAGGAAGCGGTTCGTGGGATCTCGACCTTCGGCCGTGCCGGGGTGCCGGGACCGGCCTCGCTGCACTACGTGGAAAGCGTGGATTCGCTCAAGGGCGACACCGTTTACCGGCGCTCGGCCGTCACCAAGGAAAGCGCGCCCGCCATTGATCCGGCGACGGCGTTCCAAGTGCACTCGATGCTGGTGGGTTCGCTCGCCCGCGGCAGCTCGGAAGGGGCGCTCAACGGCCTCATCGAGCGGCCGTTCCTCGGCGGTGGCAAGGGCGGCAGCACCGCCGACTTCCAGGACACGTGGTTCCTTGGCTACAACAACCGCATCTCCTGCGGGGTGTGGACCGGATTCCTGCAAAACAGCGGACGCCCGATCTATGAAGGTGCCTTCAGCCGTGATCTCGCCATGCCGGTGTGGCAGGCGACGATGAATGCCGCCGCGCCCTCCTTCGGCGGAGATGAGATCAAGCCGCCGGCGAATGTGGTGCAGGTGCCGGTGTGCCGGGTCTCCGGCCAGCGGGCGACCGAGTTCTGCTATGAGATGGTCGAGGACCCGGCCACCAAGCAGGTGCTGTCACGCAGCGCCGCGACCACCGAATACTTCCGCCGTGGGACGGAGAATCTCCCGTTCTGCACCATCCACTCCGGCGCGGATGGTCTGCCCGGCAGCAATCGTCTGGCCGTGAACAGCGTGCAGTCCATGGATGTGATCCCGATCCGGCCGAAGGCTCCTTCGCTGCTGGGGGATGATCCGTATCATGCCGAGCAGCCGGACACCACGCCGGTGAGTGGTGACGGTGGCTTCGTGCGCCGCCGCACCAACGTTCTCGACAGTCTCGATCTCAAGGGCAACGAGGAGCAGATCAAGCTGCGGCGCCCCGAGAAGCTCCAGATCAACGGCGATTGAGGCCGCCGGGCGAGGGTGGTTTTGCCGGTGCCGGAGCTTGCGCGATTGTCCGGGCATGCCATGGTTCGCGGCGTGGCGGAGAGATTGGAAAGCAGCACGCGGCGCTGGAGCGGATACGTTTGTCCGGACTGTCGTTTCGTCTTCCGGGTGCCGCGTGATCACGATGGCAACGGATTGGTCTGCCCGTCCTGCCGCAGGATGCTGCGATTGCCCGTAGCCGGGGAAGTCCTGCCGCCACTGGTGGCACCTGCCGGAGAAGAGACTTCAGCTGCTGCTTCAAACGAGCCCTCTCCTGCCTCCGGCGGACATGGCAGCCGCCGCCGCCGCGACCAGCCGGAATGGGAGGAGAAGGGGGGCAAGGCTTCCTCCAATTCGGATCGTCTGGTCATCGGTGGTGTGGCGTTGGCTCTGCTGGCGATCACGGCCGGTGCTTTCCTGCTGATGCGTGGCAAGCCGCCCGCCGCTCCTACGGTGCGAGAAGAGACAACCGTGGCATCGGCATTGCCCGGGCCTGTGGAGACGGCACCGAAGCCGCCATCCTCCACTGCCGAAGAAGTTGCCAATGATCCGAAGGTGATCATGGAAGAGTCCGAACGGATGGCGAAGGCGTTTCTCCATGCGAAACAGATCCAGGAAGTGCTGCCTCTGATCGCTCATCCGGAGACCAGCGGCCCGCGCCTGAAGCGCAAGTGGCCGGATGACCGGATCGTGCCGGAAGGTCTGTCGGTTTTCGCGGGCGATGGGGGCTTCTCCATCTCTGGGAACGTGCTCGCGGTGAACGTGCAGACGGGTGACTTCAAGAACCGGGTGATGTTTTTCCAGAAGACGGATCAAGGCTGGAAGATCGATTGGGAAAGCTGGGTGGACTGGTCCGGGATGACGTGGGAGGAGTTCCTCTCCAAGAAGCCGGTCACGCCGACTCCCTTCCGCGTGCTGGTCACGGAGAGCAGCTACTATAACTTTGGTTTCACGGATGAGAAGAAGTGGCGCTCCGTCCGCCTCCAGTCCGTGGATGGCGAGCATCAGCTGGACGGCTACATCGACCGGGATTCGGAGATCTTCCGCCAGCTCAATTTCGACACCAATACACCGAGCTTCCGATGCATGATGGAGCTCTCCTTTCCGGAAGGCGGTCATGCGAACCAGGTGATCGTCGGAAAAATGGTGTCCCCAAGCTGGGTCGCACCGGAAACGAAGGACAAACCATGAGTGATCCCATCTCCCAGCTCTCCACCTATGACAAGGTGCTGAACCTGAACCTGGATCCATCCATCTACGGCACCTTCGCCGAGATCGGTGCGGGACAGGAAACCGCCAACCGGTTCTTCAGCGCCTCCGGGGCGGCCGGGATGGTGGCGAAGTCGATCTCCGCTTATGACATGACGATGAGCGATGCGATCTACGGACGCACCGACCGCTATGTCTCCCGCCAGCGTCTCACGGCGATGCTCGATCACGAGTATGCCATCCTCAACGAGCGCCTCGGCCCGAAGCGTGGAGAGGACACCACCTTCTTCTCCTTCTGCAATACGGTGCGCGCCCGTGGATGGAAGGACACGGCGGAATGCCACGGCTGGATCGGCATCCGCTTCCAACGCAAGCCGGGGGATCCGCCGTCCGACATCATCGTGCACATCCGCATGCTGGATGGCACCGCGAACGAGCAGCGCGAGGCGCTCGGCATCGTGGGCGTGAACCTGATCCACGCCACCTTCCGCCAGCGCGGGCACCTGCGTTACTTCGTGGAATCACTGGTGGACAATCTCGCGCACGGCCGCGTGGAGGTGGACATGCTGTCCTTCAGCGGGCACGGCTACGGCTATTTCGACAACCGGTTGTGCGCCCTGCAGCTCGTCGAGAGTGGATTGACCGAGGCCACCTTGTTCCTGCCGGATGGCGAAGTCGTCCAACCGGCGGAGGTCCTCTACAAGCGTCCGGTGATCCTGCTGCGCGGCAGCTTCGATCCGGTGATGAAGCTGCATCTGGAGATGATCGAACAGGCGCGTGGTGTCTTCCATCAGGCGATCGATCCTGCCGATCGTGGCAATGAGCTGGAGATTTGCGAGATCTCGATGTCGAACCTGCTGCGTGGCAGCGCGCTCGATCCCGTGGATTTCATCGACCGTGCGGATGCCCTCCAGGCACTCGGCAAGACCGTGCTGGTCTCGAAGTTCGCCGAGTTCCACCGCCTTGCGGCCTTCCTCAACCGCTGCACCAACAAGCCGCTGGGCATCGTGCTGAGCATCGGCCTGCTCAATGAGTTGTTCAAAGCGAAGTGGTCCGAGAATCTTGCCGGTGGATTGCTGGAGTCCTTCGGGCGTCTCTTCAAGAGCGGGCTCTCACTCTATGTGTTTCCGTGGAAGAACCGCCGCAATGGCGAGATGGTGACCGCGGAGTCCTTCGTGCCACCGGAAGGGGAGAAGTATCTCTACCGCCATTTCCTGGAAAACGGGATGATCCGCAGCGTGCCCTTCAAGGACACGGGACTGCTCCAATATACGGGCCGGGATATCCAGCACATGATCGAGCGGGGCGACCAGACGTGGACCGACTACGTGCCGGAGGAGGCGCGGGTGATGGCCGCGCGCCGTGGTGTGACGCCACGGTGAGGGGTCATTTTTTGGAGTCCAGTTGTTTGAGGAGCATCTCCCGCCGGGCTTCCGGAATGTCCGCCTTTTCCGCAGCGGCGCGGGCGGCGGTGGGATCGGTTTGGTTCCAGTTGTAGATCACGCTGCTCACGCTTGCTCCCCGCTGGCTGTCGTCCTCCATGCTATTTGCCCATTGCAGCGCCAGGGCTGGATCCCGCTCGCCAAGGGTGCTGACCATGGCACCCACGGCACGGTCCCGGGTCTTGCCATCCGGCATGCTGTCGATCCACTTGCCCGCACCATCGGAATCCTGTCTGCACCAGGAATAGCAGAGGTTTTGGACGGCATTGTCCTGGAGGTTGCCTTGCGGCAGTTCCATGACCCAGGCACCCGCTGCGGCTGGATCGGTCCTGCCCCAATAGCTGACGATCTGTGAGGCGGAGCTGCTCACGGAGCTGCTCAGATTGCCATCGGTGTCTTTGGCCGAAAGCATGGGCATGAGGGCTGCGGCCGCGCCAGCTGGATCATTTTGGGCCATGGTCGGCAGAATGGAGGACATCACCTTCAGCCGGTCCTCACCTGGAAGCCCCTGTGCCCACTGGACCGCTGCGGTGGGATCGGTGCTGGCCCAGCCTGACGCCAGTGAATTCAGGGCGGCGGCACGTGTGGGGCCCTCGGGGATCGAGGCGAGCTGGCGTTGGGCGGCCTCCGGATCGGTCCTCGCGATGGCTTGGATCGCGGTGTTGATGGCCTGGCTCTGCTCGGTGGTGGATTTGCGGCTCAGCGCCACCTTGAGTGCCGCTTGCGGGTCCTGCTGGGCGAGATACTGCAGAATACTCTGGAAGGTATAGGGTTCGACCTTGCCCGGGGGCATCGAGTCATACATTTCCAGAGCTCGTGTCGGATCGTAGTAGGACAGGTTCTGAAGCATGCGGGATTGCAGCTTCTGGCGCTCTTCCTCCGGATAGCCTTGGAGGATGCGTTCGGAATCTTCCTTCGAACTGCTGGCGAGTTGCGAACCGAGTTGTTCTAGTGCCTGATTCCGCAGGGTTCCGGCGGGAAGCTTGGCCATCAGTGAGGCAAGCTGGTCCGCAGAGCGGCTGTAGATACTCGTCTCCGGCCGTATTGCGGCCCAGGAGGGCGAGAAAGGCGACCCGCTGGTCCGCCGGGTCGCTCAGTGAACCGGCACGGGAGATGGCGGCATCGAAGTCCTGGTCGGCGAGCGTTTGAAAAACGGAGCCGATGCCCGAACTGCGCGTGGAGCCGGTGAGGGAGGACAAGGAGGCGATCGCGGCATCCGGATCCGAAGCCGCCAGTCCGCCGGCGAGTGCGCCGAGGGCCTTACCGCGCTCGGCACTGTTGGGCAGGGAATTCACCCATGCGGCGGCGGCAGCGGGATCCTTGGAGGACCAGACCTTGGCCAGGGCTGCGATTGCTCCCTGTTGCAGGTTCTTCGGCAGCTCGGAAAGGCGCTGGGCTGCGGCCGCTGGATCATCGACAGCCCATTCCGTCACAATGCTGGAGACCCCCCAGTTGCGTGCGGTGGAGGGATCGTTGTTGACGAGCTTCACCCACAGGTCCGGCTGGGAGATGGAGACCGCGCCCATCAGTCCGTTCTTGGCGACCGATCGAAGCTGGGGATCCTGAATCGAGGCCAGTTTCTGCAAGGCGAGATCGGGATCGGTTTTAGCGATGCCATTGAGAACGTTTTCGACTGCGGCGTTCCGGAAGGAGGCTTGCTTCGCGGAGAGGATGAAACGCAGAGCGGCATCGGGATCGATCTCCGCCCAGCGCGAGCAGGCGGTGGCGATTTCCAGCCGGTAGGAGTAACCCGGAGTGGAGGCCTGGGCATCCGAGAGATCCGCGACCAGGTGACCGAGTTCGTCCGAGTTCATCCGGCCGAGAGCGGCATCGGCCACAGCCTGCCCTTTCTGATAGTTGCCGCCGCTTTGTTTGAAAATCTCACGCAGCTGGAGCGCGGAGGTGATGGCTTCCGTGCCCGCTCCCGGGCTGTTGGCCTTTGCCGAGCGGGCGGCGGACGCCTCCGAGCGCTGGGCGGATTTGGTCGCGCGCTTCGCGGCGTCCCCGGAGGTGTCCGGAGCCGGAGCGCTGGTGGTGCGGCCCGCCCAGAAAGCGAGCCCCAAGCCTACGCACAGGATGCCTGCCCGGCCAACGGGGTGGAGTCTTACCATGTCTCCGACCATGACAGGTGCGGATGACTTGGAAAGATGAGTTGTGCAAAAAGCATGTAAAAGACCTGCCGACTCCTGTCGACAGGTCTTGTTTGGTCAGGCGAACAACTCCTTCACCACCTTCGCCGGTTCCACGCCGGTGAGGCGTCTGGTCGAGGCCTTGGAACTTGTAGCTCAGGCGTTCGTGGCTCGAGGCCGAGCTGGTGCAGGATCGTGGCGTGCAGGTCGCGGATGTGGACCGGGTCCTTGGTGATGTTGTAGGTCATCTCGTCGGTCTCGCCATAGACCTGGCCGCGCCTTGATGCCGCCGCCCGCCATCCACAGCGAGAAGCAGCGCGGGTGGTGGTCGCGGCCGTAGTTGGTTTCGCGTGAGCGCGCCCTGGCAGTAGATGGTGCGGCCGAATTCACCGCCGCAGACGACGAGCGTGTCCTCCAGCATGCCGCGCTGCTTGAGATCCTGGATCAGACCGTAGCAGCCTTGGTCGACGTCCTTGCACTGCGAGGCGAGATCGCGCGGCAGGTCGCCGTGCTGGTCCCAGCCGCGGTGGAAGATCTGCACGAAGCGGACGCCGCGCTCCATCAGACGGCGGGCCATCAGTGCGGAGTTGGCGAAGGTGCCGCGGACCTTGCTGTCCGGGCCGTAGAGCTCGAGGACGGCTCGGGCTCGCCGAGACATGTCCGCGAGCTCCGGCACCGAGGCCTGCATGCGGAAGGCCATCTCGTATTGCTGGATGCGGGTCTGGATCTCGGGATCGCCGACGGCCTCATACGACTGCGGTTCAGATCGCATTGAGTCCATCGAGCATCTTGCGGCGCAGCTCGCGGGAGATGCCGGGTGTGTCCTTGAGGAAGAGCACCGGATCGCCGAGCGGCCGCAGCGCCACTCCGGCGTACTTGCCGGGCAGATAGCCGGAGCCCCACAGGCGCGCGGAGATCGCCTGCACGTTCGAGTAAGGCGAGAGTGTGCTGCGCGTGCAGCACCACGAAGGTCGGCAGGTCCTGGTTCATGCGAGCCGAGGCCGTAGGAAATCCATGAGCCGATCGAGGCCTTGCCGCGACTGCATCGAGCCGGTGTAGACGAGCTGGTTGGCGGGCTCGTGGTTGATCGCCTCGGTGTGCATCGACTTGATGATGCAGAGATCGTCCACCATCTTCGCGGTCCACGGCAGCAGTTCGCTGATCCACGCGCCGGACTGGCCGTGCTGGGCGAACTTGAAGATCGAGGGCGCGAGGGGGAACGCCTTCTGGCCGGAGGTCATGCCGGTGAGACGCTGGCCCTGGCCCTTGGCGAGCCACTCGTTGAGGTCTTCCTTGAAGCGCTTCTGGAGGTCGGGCTTGTAGTCGAAGAGATCGAGCTGCGAGGGCGCGCCGATCAGCGAGATGTAGATCGCGCGCTTCGCCTTCGGAGCGATCTGCGGCAGACCGGCGAGGAAGCCGGCGGAATCCAACCGCGCCCGAGGCACTGCGGCCCATCAGGGCGGCCAAAGCGCGCCACGCCAAGCCCGGTGCCGTAGCGGCGGAAAAACTGGCGGCGGGTATGCGCGTTGTTGTAGGTTTCGATCGGATTCATCGGGTGACGGTTTCGTCGAGATTCGATGAGCTGGCTGGAAACGACGGTCCAGGCACGCAAGTTCGGGGACGTCGAGTTGGGCGGGTGCGGCGTTGGATCCGACGTTGAGCAGCTGCTTGGCTTCGTCCGGCTTGGAGGAGTAATTGGCGAACAGGCGGTCGTAGGAGGTCTTCACCACCTTGCGCTCATCGTCTCTCAGCGGGCGGCCGATCAGGCGGGCGGTGATGAAATCGAGGCGGGCATCGAAGGATGGGCCGACCTCCATTGCATGGGCGGCGAGCATTTTGGACGCTTCCATGAACTGCGGATCATTCGAGCATCACAAGCGCCTGCAGCGGAGTGTTGGTGCGATCGCGACGGACGCAGAAGACCTCACGGGTGGGGGCATTGAAGAGCTCCATGGACGGCGGTGCCGCGCTGCGTTTCCAGAAGGTGTAGAGTGGAGCGGCGGTAGAGGGCCTCACCGCTGTCCTGCTTGTAATTGCGGGTGTTCGATTGGGGCATGGCCACCGATTCCCAGATGCCATCCGGTTGGTAGGGCTTCACCGAAGGGCCGCCGACCTTGTCCGTCAGCAGGCCGGAGGCGGCGAGGGCGAGGTCACGGAGTTGCTCGGCATCGAGTCGCACGCGCGGTCCGCGCGAGAGCAAGCGGTTGAGCGGGTCTTTTTCCAGCTTCTCCGGAGTCACGGCTTCCGACTGGCGGTAAGCGGCGGAAGTGACGAAGAGCTTCACCATGTGGCGGTAGTCCCACTTCGAAGCAATGAACTCGGAGGCGAGCCAATCGAGGAGCTGCGGATGGCTGGGGCGTGCGCCCATGATGCCGAAGTCTTCGGTGGTTTCCACGATGCCGGTACCAAAGAAGTAGTACCAAGCGCGGTTCATGGTGACACGGGCGGGAAGGGGATTGGCGGGATCGACGAGCCACTGGGCGAGGCCGAGCCGGTTCTGCGGAGCGCCGGGAGGCAGCGGCGGCAGCACGGCGGGGACGTTGGCATCGACCTTCTCGCCCTTGTCGGAATAGACTCCACGGGTGAGGACATGGGCGAAGGGGGCGGAGTTCTTCTTCTCCTCCATGACCAAGGTGGCGGCACCGCGGGAGCGGATCTGGGATTGCTCCGAGGTCAGCTTGTCGAGAGTGGTGCGGAGATCGCGCGAGGGCGCATCCACATTGTTCACGAAATAGCGGAAGAGTTGTTCCTTCTGTTCCTTGGTGCGCTGGTCCGGCGGGACCGAGACGATGCTGCGGAGGATGCTGTTGTTGGCCAGATCGCGGATTTCCTCCCCGCTGAGCAGGCGGCGATAGAAGCGGAAGTCCTGGAGCGCGACCTTGCCGCCCCTGAGCTTCGAATCGTTGTTCGCACGGGAACCGAGCCGCAGGGGAACCTCGGTTTCGATGGTGCCTCCGACGGTATTCGGAACGGGGGTGCTGGTATCCAGCTTGCCATCGACGAAGAGAGCCGAGGCCTGATGGCCCGAGCTTGAACCATCGAAGGTGATCATGACGTGGTGCCACGTGCCGGGGGACAGCACGGTGTCTCCGGTCAGCTTGTTCGCCGCCTTGTCCCAGGAGTCGATGACATGGCCGGCCGGCTTTCCGCCCTGGAGGTAGATGTCCCAGCCGCGGAACGATTGGGCCGGATTCATGCGGGCGACGATCGCGCCGGTGGGTGTGCCTTCGATGCGGATGAAGCCACCGTAGGTCACGCGGTCGGAGCGCGAGAAGGAACCGACATTGCCGAGATCGATCGGAGAATCGCTCACAACCACGCCCTTGCCCACCAAGCCGTCGATGCGCTGCGGGTTCGCATTCCATTCACGGGATTGGCCGTCCACGATGCCCTTGATCGGGCCGGACTCTTCATTGAGCGGCAGATGGATCACCAGCGAGGAGTCGATGTCCTTGGTGGCTCCGAGTTCGGGGTTCGCCGCCCACTTTTCGAAGTCGCCTGTTGCTGCCTTTTCCCGAGCGGCGATCTGCTGCTGGACGGACTTGATGGTGGTGACCAGCTCGGTTGAGCGGTTGCGGTCTTCCTGGAGAGGAACGAAGATGCTGGGTGCGTGATCGGCCTTGTTGCCGTCCAGCGCGCTCATGGTGGTGTTCCGGAAGAACGCCGTCATGGAGTAGAACTCCTTGGTCGAGACCGGGTCGAACTTGTGATCGTGGCAGGCCGCACAGCCGGTGGTGAGACCGAGCCACACGGCGGAGGTCGTCTCGGTACGGTCCTTGGCGTAGATCGCATCGTATTCCTCGGCGATCGCGCCGCCCTCGCCGGTGGTGGCGAGGCAGCGGTTGAAGCCGGTGGCGACCTTTTGATCCAAGGTGGCATCCGGCAACAGGTCCCCGGCGATCTGCTCGGTGGTGAACTGGTCCCACGGCATGTTTGCCTGGAAGGCGCGGATCACCCAATCGCGGTAAGGCCAGATCGAGCGATAGTTGTCGATGTGGATGCCGTGAGTATCGGCATAGCGCGCGGCATCCAGCCACTGGCGGGTGAAGTGCTCCGCGCTGGAGGGCGTGGCGAGCAGCTTGTCCGCCGCTTCCTCGACCGCCTTCTTCGGGTCTTCAGCGGAACGCTTCACGAAAGCGTCCGTGTCCGCGCTGGCGGGCGGAAGGCCGGTGAGGTCGAAGGCGAGACGGCGGTAGAAGCGGCGCGGGTCTTCCGGCGGGTTCGGCTTCAGGCCGTTCTCGTCGAGCTTCTGTGCGATGAAGCGGTCGATCGGATTGTTGGCGAAGCCCTCTCCGGCCTTCGGAGGTTCGGGATGCTTGATCGCAGCGAAGGACCAATGCGGTTCATACTTCGCGCCCTGTCGGATCCATTCTTCCAGAAGAGCGATCTCCTGCGGCTTGAGCTCCTTGTGTCCTTCCGGCGGAGGCATGATCTCCTTCGGGTCATGGGACTTGATGAGCTTCACCAGCAATGAAGCGGCAGGATCGCCCTTGATGATGACGGGCTGGCCGTTCTCGCGCTTGGCGAAGGCATCCGCCTCGCGGTCGAGACGCAGCGGAGAGTCCTTCGGCTTGCGGGTGCCGGAGTCCGGTCCGTGGCAGTGGTAGCAGTATTCGGAGAGGATCGGCTGGATGTGCTCGTTGAAAGTGATCTCCTTCGGTAGAGATACTGGAACCACCGTAGCAGCCTGCGGTGTGGCGGCTGTGGCAACCTGCGTGTCTTCATCGGCTGCGGCTCCGGAAGAGGTGGCGGCGCTCCGCTGTGGCTTGCAGCCGGTCGCCATTCCCGCCAGCAGCGCGATGGAAAGCAGTGCGTGGGCGGGCCGGATGACGGGCTTCGGAACCAAGCGGGCGATGGAGGTCGGAGTGAACATTCCAGGATGAGGGCAATGATGGACACCGGCAGGCGTCGTTCGCGAAATACGGAAGCTTTTCCTTACGCTTTCAGAAGATTGGCAAGATCACGCAGGATTTCCCAAAATAGCGGAAGAGGGATCCGGGTGTGTGGGAGGAGCGGAGGTTGTCGTTATGAACGTGGCTATGTTGATGGGGTTAATTGGGATTCACGAGAGGGTGACTCCCGTTGTCCGGCTTCAAATTCCACCCAGCATGGTGCCGCCTTTGACTTGGAAGATCGGGCCTTTCAGCGCGTTCGCCGGCCATTGATCCTTGAAGAACGTCTGCTCATCCGCGGTGAAATCGGAGGTGCGGAAGATCGGCAGATTCGGCAGCCCGTTCGCTCCCTTGGTCAGTTCCTCTTCCTTGCTCTGTACCAGCAGGCCGGCGGCAAAGATGCCACCTTCATCCCCGATGAGGATGTCCACGGTCATGGGCTGGCCTTCACGGATCTGGAACCAATCTCCTGAGAATACCGCAGCGCCGGGTTTGCCTGGCAGGTTCGCGCTGCCGAGGCTTTCGCGCTTGTCTCCGGTGTAGCCGTGATCGGAGGCATCCAGCCGGACATTGCCATTCACGCCGACGACGAGGCAGTTGTCACCCCAGCCGACGAAGCGGATCATTCCGCTGCGGTTTGGAACGACCGTGGCGGTGTAGTGGGCGATCCACAGGCCGGGGGCGGTCTCGGGGGCTTTGAATGCCTTGCCCGCTTCGGTGTCGCGCACGCCCGGGAAGAACGCGGCACGGGTGCTGAGATGGACCGGCGAGGTGTAGTGGGGGATCGTCCGCGGTTCCTTCCACGAACGGCCCTTGGCGAATTCCTTCACGATCTTCTTGGCCATTTCCGCATCGAGGGCTTTCACCCCGGTGGGCTTGCCATCCTTGTCGCGCTTGAAGTCGTAGAAGGTTCCGGTGAGTCCCATGGCGTTTGGATCCGGCACCATGCCGAAGGGATTGAATGCGGGGCCGCGGCCACCCAGACCGGGGCCGGTGCCGCTGCCGAAGCCCTTGCCCTGTCCATCTCCGCGACCGCCGCCGGAGCCGCTGCCACCGAGGCCGCCTGACAATCCACCGGAGCTAAGCGAGCCGACCGAAGTGAGGGCGGAAGCTTCTTCCGGTTCCGGCAGGGTGAAGCTGCTGGTGGCTCCCTTCGCCGCCATGCGGGGCGCGTTCGGCACGGTCATGGTGGCCCGTTGCTTCTTGTTGCTGATCTCCTTCACGCCGGGAGATCCACCGCCGCCACCGGCTGGCATGAAGTCCACCGCCGTTTTCTGTTCAGGGATGATTTGGAAGATCCACACCACTCCGATCAGCAGAAGAATCGCATGGACGATGAGCGAGATCGAAGAAGAAGCCGCCTCCGAGCTTCTTCCAAAAGGACGGCTTGTTCTCATGGGAATGAATCGCCTGTGGCGTGGCCGGTGGGGAGACGTCTGGATTCATGGTGAGGAGAAGGGAAAGCTCGCAAGGCGTGCTCTTTCAGGTTCCATCAATGTGACGGAAAGTCGTAAGGATCGCAAAGGGATTGGCTCCTTGGATTGCGTCGTTTCTCGCTTCTTTTCCAATTGCAGAAAGCAAACGATGAGTGAAATGGATGGGGAATCCTGACGGTAATATCCTTCGAATGCGTCTTTCCGAGCCTTTTCAACACGTGCTTCCTGTTCATGAGGATCTTTTCAATGGAGGTCTGTACGTGACCCATGCGGGCTGGGAGCGGGTGCTGCCCGGAGAGGCGTATCCCAAGCAGGATTATCACCCGCTGTTCTACCATTACTCGTGGGAAGAGGGCCGGGTGCTCCCCGAATTCTGCCTGGCGGTGGTGGTAAAGGGAGCCGGGGAATCGCAGACGCGAACGAAGCAGCGGAAGCTGGAGGCGGGAGGTGTGTTTTTGATTCCGCCGGGTGAATGGCACCGCCACCGACCGTGCCCGGATACGGGATGGGAATTGATGTGGATCCACTTCAACGGCGGGTTGCCGGGCAGGTGGTTGGCGCAGGGCGCCTTCGGCACCAACCACAATTATCCGGCGATCGATCGACCGGAGCTTTTTATCGAGGAGTTCGAACGGCTCCTGGGCAAGGCGCACGCCGAGCCGACCCGGAACTCCGTGAACCTCTCATGGCAGGCGGTGGGATTGCTGTCCCACTTCGTGGTGGAGGAGCCGGCGGGGGAAAAAGAAACCCGCAAAAGCAACACCGGCGATGAAGTGGTGGATGCCGCGATCGAGCACATCTGGAACTTCAGCCATGGCATGCTGGATGTGCCGGGCGTGGTCGAAGCCGTGGGTAAAGGAAGACGTAGCCTGGAGCGCAGGTTTCGTGCGGTGACCGGTCATGGAATCCTGGAAGAGATCCAGCATTGCCGCTTCACCCGCGCGGCGTGGTTGTTGGTGGAAACGGATCTGCCGGTGAAAACAATCGTCGGTCGCTCGGGCTTCAACAGCCACGAGCAGATGCGGCTGGTCTTCCACAAGCGCACCGGCCGCTCACCGGAGGCGTATCGCGAGTTTGGAGGAGAGGAGTCTGCTGATGCCTCCGACGCTCATGCGTAAGGCGTGCCTTCCATGGCGGCTTTCACGCCGAGGATTCCTTGGTCGATGATCGAGAGGAAGACGGCCTTGGCTTTAGCTGCGCTCCGTTTCTGGCGGTAGGTACGGTGGGCTTGGATGAAGGCCACGCTCCAGGTTGCAACGAGCAGGCTGGAGGCCAGATGGGCTTCTGGGGCGGTCAGGTTCGAGCCCTACGCTCTCGGCAAGAGCCTCCGCCACGACCTGTTCGAGTTCGTTACGAATCGCACGGGCGCGGGATTTGAGGGCTTCACTGGCTTCAATGGTGCGGATGAAGTTCTGGCTGCCAGCATTGAAGCGGATGTAGGAGTTCGCTCCAGTCACAAGGCGATGGGTGAGCAGGCGCAATGTCTCGATGGGGGAGATACGCGGATCACGCTGCCGCAGTGCCTGCGCGTAGTCCCTCGCGGGCCTCCTCGTCACGGTCGAAGAACATGTCCTCCTTGCGGGGGAATGGTTGAAGACGGTCATCCGCCCGACCTCGGCGGCGGCTGCGATCTGGTCAACGGTCACGTGATCGAAGCCGCGCTCGAAGAAAAGATGGGTCGCGATATCCGAAATGCGCTGTCGCAGCGCTTTGCGTTTCCGGGAGCGAAGGTCCGAGGCGGTTGACATGTTGGTGTACCCGGTACATGCATGTATCCAGTATATGAAAGAACTTTTTCGGAAAACGATCGATGTGGTGATCGTGGGTGCGGGTCCTGTCGGGCTGCTGACCGCGATTGAACTGACCTTGGGTGGTGCGGATGTTCTGGTGTTGGAGCGCCTCGCCACACCCAGCCTTGTGACGAAGGCATTGGGAATCGGGCCTCTCGGGATTGAGGCTTTGAAGCGCCGTGGAATGACTGCGGCCATCGCAGATACGGAGGCGCGTCGTCTGGAGGTCATGTTGACCCCTGCTATGAGATCCGGTGGCGGAATGGCGAGATTCAGCGGTCATTTCGGTGGCCTGTCCCTGATCCGGCGGGATGCTCAGAAGGAACCGGAACGGCGTGCCCATGCGGTGGACCAGCAGGGTGTGGAAGCGATGCTGGGAGATCGCGCGCGGGCACTTGGCATCGAAGTACGCCGTGAATGTGAGCTCACCGGGTTCGTGCAGCAGACGGATGGAGTCGAAGTCGGGTGGCGCTCTCCGGCGGGAGCGGAAGGTATCCGTTGCTCGTATCTCATCGGTTGCGATGGAGGGCGCAGCACGGTCCGCAAGATGGCTGGCTTTGAATTTCCGGGCTCACCTCCAACCCTGACAATGTATCAGGCGGTCGTAGAGCTCGATCATCCGGAGCTCCTCCAGGGAACCGGTTGGCATCGCACTCCCGGTGGTGTGTATTCGCACGGTTTTCTGCCGGGCCGGGTGTTCATGCTGGATTTCACCGGTCCTCCGGAGGATCGGCAGGCTCCTGTCACGCGCGAGGAGATCGAGGAAGTGCTGCGCCGTGTCAGTGGCAGGGAAGTGCGGGTGAAGGCTCTCCAGAACGGGAGCCGGTGGAACGGACAACACGCGGCTCGCCGACAGCTACCGAGAGGGACGGGTATTCCTCGCCGGGGATGCGGCGCATGTTCATTCGCCCTTCGGCGGTCAAGGGCTGAGCCTAGGACTGGTGGATGCGGCGAACCTGGGATGGAAACTCGCGGCGGTCATTCGCGGAGAGATGCCGGAAAGCCTGCTCGATACCTACACCAGCGAGCGTCGACCAGTGGCTGAAGCGGTGCTGGCGAACACGTTGGCCCAGCTCGCGATCCTGCGCCCTGATCCGCAATCCGGCGCGATGCGGGACATCGTGGCGAAGCTGATGCAGTTCGATGACGTCAACCGGTTCATCGGGGAGATGATGAGCGGCCTTGGCATCCGATACGATCTTGGGTCGGAGCTCGATGAGGTGGGGCGGGTTATCGGTGACAGATCGATCGGCGATGTCGATGTCCGGGTGCTGCTCTACGATCTCATGCAGGATGGCCGGGGTGTTTTTCTCGATGCTTCCGTTGGTGGACAGGCTTCGAAGCTCGTCGTGGCAGCGACGGGAGAATCCATTGCATCGCCGTGGAGGAAGGGCCTTCGATGCTGATTCGTCCCGATGCCTGTATTGCGTGGGCTGCGGAGGGAGTCGGCATGGAGGGATTGGAGGACGCGTTGCGTCGTTGGTTCAATCCGGCTCCGGTTGGTGCAGTGATGGTGTGAGCCTGCCAAAGAAAAGCGGCCCGGACTTTCGTCCGGACCGCCTCATCTCATCGGGCTAGTAAAGTCGGATCACTTCCGCAGTTCGGCGGCTGTCCATGGAGTCGTGCGTTTGCTCGCCGCGCGGATCTTGCCAACGGTGGCGGCATCCACGGGAGCGGCATCATTGTCCCAGCTCTGGCGGACGTAGGTCAGCACATCGGAGATCTGCTGGTCGTTCAGGTTGGAGAGGGGAGCCATGATGTTGTTGAACTTGTGCTCGCCCACCTGGACCGGTCCCTGGAGGCCGCTGAGGACGATGTTGATCGGGAGGCTCGGATCACCAGTCAGCCAATCGGAGCCATCGAGCGGCGGGAAGGTTTCCGGCACGCCCTTGCCGTCCGGACCGTGGCAGGCGATGCAGATCATGCTGAAGACCTCGGCGCCGCGCTTGTGGACTTCCGGATCGGCCTTGAACTTCTTCACCTTCGCCACCTCGGCGACCGGAGCGGTGCCGATGGCGGTGACCAGCGATTTGCCCAGATCATCGCCACGCTTGTTCAGCGCGTTCACGGCGGCTTGCTTCTGGGCTTCGCTGCCCTTGCCTGCCAGGAAGCCGGCGAGGGGCTTCACCCAGGTGGCGATGTCATTGCCACCCACGGCGTCTCCGATCTCGACGAGCGAAACGTCATCCCACAGGGCGGTGCCGACGGAACCGCCGTAGCCGCCGAACAGACAGTGAACGAGCACGCGGGTCTGGTTGCCGGTTTCGAACTCGGACTGAACTTCGGTCCAATCGCGGGTATCGGCGACGGCCTTGGTATCGGCATCCGTGCCGTGGACATTCATCATCGCGCCGCGTCCACCGCGGTTCTGGAGGTTCTGGGTCTTGACCCAGCCGGACAGGCGGTAGCGGGTGTTCGGCTTCACGTCCACATCCGCACCGGCACCGACGTCGGCGCGGGCGCTGCTTTCAATCTTGAGGCAGGTGCCGCCATTGCGACCGCCTTCGCTGAGGGAAAGGCTCACCGCGCCGGGATTCTCGGCGGAATAGGTGCGCAGCGTCCAACCGGCCGGCTGGCTGCCGTTCTTCTCGGAGAAGTCCGGATTGGGCAGCAGGTTCTTCGGTGCGGCAACGGCGGGTTTGGTGCTTCCCACCGGGAGATCGGTCGCGGCGGCCACGAGCACGCCGGAGGCCTGCAGGCGCGCGGCGATCTGCCAGGCATCACGCAGCACGGAGTCTTTGGCGAACTGGTCGGGGTTTGCCGCGAGAGTTGCGAGGATCGCCTTGCCGATTTTTTCGGACGGAGCGGAGTTGCCAAGCGCCACCAGCGTTTCGGCCAGTTCACGACCGTCGGCGGCTTTCACAACGCCATCCTGAATAAGGGCATCGGCAAGCGTGCCGTCGTTGGCCGGAGCGGCTTGCAAAGCAGCGCGGCGCAGGCCACGGGACTTCGAGGTGATCGCGGTCTTCAACAGATCGGCATCGAGCAGTCCGAGGCCGTTGAGCGCATTGAAGGCCTGGGTGGAACCGGGTTCAGCGGTCGCCACGAATTCCTTCAAGGACGGCGCCATCGAAGTGAGCTTGTTCTCCACGATCAGACGTTGGGCCTGCAAGCGCCAGAACAGGTTCGGGTGCTTCAGTGCCGTGGCGAGGGAGGAGGGGTTCTTGATGTCCAGTTTCGGGTTCGTCTCGTTGGGCGTGCCCTTCGGGTAGACGCGGTAGATGCGGCCGGAATGGCGGTCCCGGATCGGAGTCTCGTAGGCGTTGCCGCGGCCGGTCTTCGCGTCCATGCCGGCGGACTTCACGCTCGGAGTGGGGTTGTGCTGGATGATCAGGTTGTACCAATCGCAGACCCACACCGCACCATCGGGGCCTTCCTCGGCGCACACCGGGGAGGACCATGCATCGGCGCTGGAGAAGAGATTGTTCGGAAGCTGCTTGGAGACGTACTTCGCACCGTTTCGCGTCACGTCGAACTCGCCCACCAGCTTGCCGGTCGGTTCGCAGACGAAGGCGATGCGGTCCTTGTAGGATTCCGGCATGCGGGTGGAGGTGACAAAGCCATGCCCGGCACCGGCGGTGTAGCGGTCGAACTGGTCCACCTGGCGGATGTCCAGCGAGCTCGGGAAATACATCGGATTGTTGTCACCGGCCGGGGTCTTCGGCTGGGGCAATCCTGCGGCTGCGTATTGAGCTTTTGAGAAAGTCGTATACCACGAAGGGTTGCCATTGGCAGTGGAACCGAGGAGGTCGAAGTCCGAGGTGAAGCCCAGTCCCCAGGTGTTGTTGGTCGTGTTCTGGAGTGTCTCCAGCTTCGAGCCGTCCGACTTGAAGCGGAACACGCATTGATTGAAGGAGTGATGCTCGCCACCCACATCGCCATCGAAACCGGCGTAGCCGATGGTGGCATAGATCCAGTTGTCCGAGCCGTAGCGGAGGTTCGAGACACCGGCGTGGGTGTCGTGGATCTTGAAGCCGGAGAACAGCACCTTGCGCACGTCCGCGCGGCCATCGCCATCGGTGTCCTTGAGGAACAGCATCTGCGTGCCGTTGGTACAGATCACGCCGCCATTCGCGCATACCAGAGAAGTCGGCAGGGAGAGCTTGTCGGCGAAGACGGTGAACTTGTCCGCCTTGCCATCACCATTGGTATCTTCGCAGATCTTGATGCTGTCGTGACCGAGGTCGTTGGTCTGAACGTTGTTCGGATAGTCGACGGTCTGGACCACGAATGCGCGGCCGCGCTCATCCCAAGCGACGTTGATCGGATTGAGAATGTCCGGCTCGCTGGCGAAGAGGGAGATCTCGAAGCCCGGAGGCACCTGGGCGAGCTTGATGGACTCGGATGGCTCCAGCGGCTTCTGGGCGCGGGTGATCATCTGGTGATCGCGATAGCCCGGGAGCTTGACCTCCTCGGTTTCCAGCGTCGGCAATTTCAGGGCGAGCACCTTGGCGCGGGTGGAATCGCCCACCGCCCACATGATGCCGCGGCGGAGGAGATCTTCGAATGCGGGCTGCGACCAGCAGCGCATGTCATGACCGTAGGCGGTGTAGAAGACGCGGCCCTTGCCTTGGTTGCGGGTCCAGGTCCACGGCTCCTCCTCGCGTTTCTGGAGAAGATTGCGGTCGTTGGTGAGCTTGTCGTGGACGTAGGTTTCATCCCACGTTTCGAAGCCTTGGAAACCGCGCATCACCGGGTGGTTCGGATCGGTGATCGTGGTTTTGAAAACGCCGGTGCCGTGTGATTTGAAGTGACCGCCCACGAGGTGGAGATACGCCTCCGAGTTCTCGAAGCAGGCGGAGGCGCAGTGGATGGGCAGGAAGCCGTGCCCAGCTTCGACGTAGTCGACGAGGGCGGTCATGGCCTTTTCCTGATCCGGGGTCACCTTCGGCCAGTTGCCGTAGAGCAACACCGCATCGTAGCGGTTGAGTTCCGCCGCATTCAGATCGGCGAGGCTCTCGCTGTAGGTGAGGTTGATGCCGGAGACTCCCAGGTGCTTCTTCGCCTCACGGTAACGCTCGACCGGATCGTGATGGGGGCCATTGGCCGTGGGGGCTCCGAAGAACAGCACTTCCAGACGGCGGGCGTTTTCCTGGGGCAGGGAGACCGTCGTCGGAGCTGCCGACGCCAGACGGGCGGCGAGCAGGAACGAAGTGAAAAAGAGAGCGGCTTTCATGAATGGAATGATTGGGCAACGCCGGTGAACTCGAACGTTCTTTCATACTGCATGAGGAATCCCGAAACAGCTTGTAGGAATTCGTTAAGAGGGTGTATGATTGCGACGTTTGGGTTTTGATCACCCGTCCATGGATGTGGGATCAATCCCCATGATAGCTTGGATCAGACGGCGGTTCCAGTCGCATCGCAAATGTCGTTTTCCGCCAATGGGGAAGCATTTCTGTGCAGCGTCCAGACGTGGCTCCATGCTATTGATGATCGTGGGAACTTGCTCTTTGCTCCAACCACGCAAGAGTGGGCGCCTCATGAAAATTTTTCCGATGTTCGTCTCGTTGGCGATGGTTTCTGCGGCGCAAGGGGCGACTCATTCCGGCCATGCGGCGGCTGAATTGATTGTGGCTTCCAAGACCTATGAAGCGGCGAAGCCGGTGGACGCGGCGATCCGCATCACCGTGGATCCGGGGTGGCACACCTACTGGACGAATCCGGGGGAAGGGGGGATGAAACTCAACGTGGAATGGCAGCTTCCGGAAGGGTGGAAAGCCAGTGAGATCGGTTGGCCGGTGCCGGTGCGTTTCATGACCGGCGATCTGCCGGGATTCGGCTATCTGGGTGAGCTCGTGCTGCCGGTGACGCTGATTCCACCGGCGAGTGCCAAAGGCCCGGCGAAGATCGCCCTGAAGGTGGATTGGTTGACCTGCAATGACTCCGCCTGTGTGCCGGGAGATGCGGCGCTGGATCTGTCTCTGGTTCCCGGCTCACCTGCACCGACTCCGGCGGCTCCCGTGATTGCAACAGCGAAGGGAAAGGTTCCTGCGCCGCTCGCGGGCTTGAAGCTGGAGGTGAAGGACGCGGACAAGAATCTCGTGCTGACCTTGGCCGCGCCGAAGGATGCGAATCCGGCGGCCTTTGCCGTGTTCCAAGCGACTCCGCAGGTCGTTGATCCGGCGGCGAAGATCGTGTTTGCGAAATCCGGGGATGAGTGGACGGCGACGGTGCCGAAGAGCGAGTATCTCAGCGGTGCGGCCAAAACCCTTGATCTGGTGTTGGATGGAGGCGGCCTTGCTCATCCGGCCACCGTCAGTTGGTCGCAGAAATAACAAGTTCCGAGAAAGTCATTGGACAAACCGCGCGTCCTTTTCACGTTAGCTACCAACCCCATAGAAACAACCTCATGAAAACATTCGTCACCTCCGCCCTCGTGGGCATCGTTTCCCTCGCCGCCGCCCATGCCGCTGAAGTCGGCAAGGCTGCTCCCGCATTTTCTGCGAAGGATGCCAAGGGCTCCACCGTTTCCCTGTCCGATCTCAAGGGCAAGGTGGTGGTGCTGGAGTGGAACAACTTCGGCTGCCCGTTCGTGAAGAAGCACTACGGCAGTGGCAACATGCAGAAGCTCCAGGAAACCTACACCGGCAAGGGTGTGGTTTGGCTCACCGTGAACTCCTCCGCTACTGGCAAGGAAGGCTTCCTTGATGCCGCCGCCGCGCTGAGCAAGACCTCCGAGGAGAAGTGGAAGGGTTCCCACTACCTCATCGATGGCGATGGCAAGATCGGCAAGGCCTATGGTGCCAAGACCACTCCGCACATGTTCGTGATCGATAAGGAAGGCACGCTGGTCTACAGCGGCGCGATCGATTCCAAGGCGACGCCAAAACAGGATGACATCGCCTCCTCCGAGAACTACGTGGCCGCTGCCGCAGACGCCGCTCTCGCCGGCAAGGCCGTCACCACCTCCAAGACCGAGCCCTATGGCTGCGGTGTGAAATACTGAAAATACCGTAGATCATACGAATCTCGAAAGGGGCGGCGCGAGCCGTCCCTTTTTCGCCTGAAGACCGCCAGCAAGTGGAACCATGAAAGTCAGGAAGATGGATCATGTGGGGGTGAACGTGCAGGATCTCCCGGCTGCCACCGCGTTCTTTGTGGACCTCGGCTTCGAAGTGCTGGGGGAACAAAGCGGAATGGAAGGGGCGTGGCTCGATACCATCGTCGGGCTCAAAGGGGTGAGAACTTCGATCGTGATGCTGGGTGCTCCACAAGGCGGGAGCAATCTGGAGCTGGTCAAGTTCCACTCGCCTGAAGACGACGATGGCATCCGCCAGCAGCCCGCCAATGTGCTGGGTATCCGGCACCTGGCATTCGTCGTCGAAGACATCGATGCGATTGTCGCGAAATTGAAAAGCAGAGGCGTGGAGCTCTTCAGCGAGGTCCAAACCTACGAGGACTGCTACAAGCTGCTGTATATCCGGGGGCCGGAGGGGATCATTCTGGAGCTGGCGGAGGAGCTGCTGTAACGGGGAATCCGCATCACTCGCACGAGCTGGGCGTTCGCGTGAACGTTCTCCAACCCCGCAGGGCGGTGATGATCCAAGGGCAGGTGATCAGAGCGGCGAAGAGGAGCATCGCGGCAATCCCGGCTCCTGGTGAGCCTTCCCCATGCGGGCCTTCGTCGCCTCCGCTGCGGACGAATTCAACGAAAGCTCCAACTTGCAGAATGGACGAAAGGAAAGCGGCTGAAGCGGCAATCGCAAAGGCCAACCTCCGGTGTCGATCCAAGCCGCCCTGCAGCAGAATCGCGAGCCACGGAATGGCTCCAACTAGCAGGCTGGCAATCCAGCTCCACCAAAGGGTGTCGGGCGATGCGGAAACACTGAAGATGGTTCCCGCCGCCAGCACCGAGGTGATGACGACAGAGAAGCGGTAGGAGCGTTGGAATCCCGTCATCTCGGAGACTTCGAAGATTTCACCCCAGCATCACCGCCGCTTTTTTCACTGCGGCTACGAGTGTCTCTACATCCTCTTCGGTATTGTAGAGAGCAAAGGAAGCACGCGTGGTGCCCGTGATGCCGAAGCGCGCCATCAGCGGCTGGCAGCAGTGGTGACCAGTGCGGACGGCGACACCCATCTGGTCGAGCAGCGTGCCGAGATCGTAGTGGTGGACACCCTTGACGGCGAAGGACAGCGCGCCCGCACGATCGTCCGGACCGTAGAAACGGATGCCTTCGATTTCGCCGAGGGCCGCGGCGGCGGAGCGGATGAGCTTGGTTTCGTGTTCACGGATCGAATCGAGGCCAACGCTGTTCACGTAATCCAAGGCTGCTGCGAGTGTGATGCCGCCTTCGATGTTCGGAGTGCCGGCTTCGAACTTGAACGGAAGATCATTGTAGGTGGTCTTTTCAAACGTCACCTCCTTGATCATCTCACCACCACCGCGATAGGGTGGGATGGCTTCCAGGACGGAGCGCCTGCCCCACAGCACGCCGGTGCCGGTGGGCGCATAGACCTTGTGGCCGGAGAAGGCGAGGAAGTCGCTGCCGATCGACTGCACGTCCATCTTCAGGTGCGGCGCGGCCTGGGCGGCATCGATCAGCACCAGTGCGCCTGCGGCTTTCGCCTTGGCGGTCATTTCGACCACCGGGTTCACGGTGCCGAAGGCGTTCGAGATCCAGTTGAAGGCCACCAGCTTGGGCTGTTCTTCCAGCAACTTGGCGTAGGCGTCCTGATCCAGCGAGCCATCGTCATGGCAGGGGATCACACGGAGCTGCGCGCCGGTATACTCGCAGAGCATCTGCCAGGGCACGATGTTGGAGTGGTGCTCGAGGGTGGAGATCAGCACCTTGTCGCCCGGGCCGATGAGGCCGGAGCGGGTGAGTGAGATCGCGGCCAGATTGATGCCATCGGTGCAGCCGGAGGTGAAGATGACTTCGTCCGGGGATTCGGCATTGAGGTGATTGGCCACGGTTTGGCGGGAGGCCTCGAAACCTTCGGTGGCAAGCCGGGCCAGGAAATGCGCGCCGCGATGGATGTTCGAGTTGGTTTCCTCGTAATAGCGGCGGGAGGCTTCCAGCACCGACAGCGGTTTCTGGGTGGTGGCCGCATTGTCCAGATACACGAGCGGACGACCGTTCACGGTGGTGCTCAGAATCGGGAAATCACGGCGAAGAGAGGCGGCATCCAGCATGGCGTGGCGGGACCATGGCACGGGACAGCCAGCGCGCCAAGGCTTAGGGGCGGATTCGCGGGTTGCAGTGGTCCTGGGAGTTCGCAACATTCGGAGAATGAAGACCTCTTGGATGATCGGAGCCGGACTTGCATGGGCCTGTCTCAGCGGATTGATGGCTCAGGAGGAGCCGAAGAAGGCCCCGCCGATCACCCGCGGGAATCTCGATGCGGTGCTCGACGATCCTCATCGGGTTCCCGATTTCTGGGCGAACAAGCGGCCCTCCAAGGAGGAGTTTCTCAAGAGTCTGTCGGAAGCCCGTGAGCGGAAGCAGTCCCAGCTTGGCCTGTGGATCGGATTTCTGGAGAGCGGCGGACTGGCAGCGGGGAGCATGAGTGTGGAAGAAGTTCGCGGGCTTTGCCTGCCTGAAAGTTTCAAGGTGGATGCAAAGGAGGGCGTGCTGCAGGCGAAGCTGTGCTTCGAAGAGGGAAGAAGCCTGGACGGCAGCCGGTTTGAAATTCGGGAGGACATCGCCAAGTTACGGGTCCCTTGCTGGCGGGTGAATATGACCTTTGATCCGAGCTCGAAGTTGATTCGTGCCTGGAACCTCTCCTTTGGTCTGGAGGAATGACCGGCTTTGCCGGAGAATCTTTTCCAAGCGTGTGACGTGAAAGGTATGGGAGAGGAAAAGAAGATCTGGTTTCCGGCGAAGCGATACGGTTGGGGCTGGGGTCCGCCGGTGTGCTGGCAAGGCTGGTTGGTGATCGGTGTGTGGTTGGCGCTGGTTTGGGTGGGTGCGGCTTTCTCAAGAAGGAACCCTTGGTGTTCTTGGGTTTCATGGTGCTTCAATCGATCGTTTTGCTGGCGATCTGCTGGTGGAAGGGCGAGAAGCCCAAGTGGCGCTAGGGCGGGAAATAGCTCGCCAAAGGGGGCTAGCTGATTGACCGGGTGGGCGCGTCTCAGGCATGCTCCGCGTCTGCTGATGCCGCCTGAGACTCTGAATTCCCCGCCTGCTGCTCCTTCCCTCCAACAAGCCCCTGTCTCGGCGGAGGATGTAATGCGCTCGCTGCCCCACGCGCTGGGACCGGAGAAGAGCATCCTCAGCTCAATGCTCCAGGATGGGCAGGAGTACATCGGCATGGCGGTGGAGGAGAAGCTGACCAAGGATCACTTCTACCTTCCGGCACATGCGACTCTCTACGGCTTTCTGGTGGATCTGTATGAGGCCGGTCAGGAGATCGAGCTCGTCTCGCTCGTGCAGAAGCTGCACGACAAGGCTCTGATCGATCATGTGGGCGGCCCGTCCGCGATCTACGATCTTTTCACCTACGCGCCCACGGCCGGGCACTTCCGTCATCACCTCCAATTGGTGAAGGACAAGCACGTCCTGCGTGCGATCATCCAGACCGCGAATGCCGCGATCGCCCGGGCACACGAATCTCCGGATGAGGTGAACGAGCTGCTGGATACCGTGGAAGCCAGCGTGCTGGGCATCCGCGAGGGTTCGGAGACGAGCAAGGCTCCGACCACCAAGCAGTCGGTGCAGGAGGTGATCGAGCAGTTTGAATCTCTGCTCGCCGGAGACCGCGGCGCGCAGGGGATCTCCACCGGCTATGAGGTGCTGGACAAGATGTGCAGCGGCTTGAAGCCGGGGGAAATGTTCGTCGTCGCAGCCCGTCCGTCGATGGGTAAGACCTCGTTCATGATGAACATCGTGGAGCACATCTGCATCGATCAGGCGAAGCCCGCGATGGTGTTCTCCTGCGAAATGAGCACGTTCCAGATCGTGCAGCGTTTGCTGTTCTCACGGGCACGTTTCGCGATGAGCCAGCTCAACCGTGGTTACACCCCGAGCAAGGGCGACCTGCAGCGCATCCAGCGCGCGGCCGTCGAGATCGCGGCGGCAAAGCTGTTCGTGGACGATACGCCCGGCATCACGATCAACGAAGTGCGCGCCAAGGCCCGCCGCAAGAAGCGCGACGAGGACATCCAGCTCATCGCGATCGACTATCTTCAGCTCATGAAGTCCCGCACCAAGCAGGCGGAGAACTCCCGTGAGCGTGAAATCGCGGAAATCTCCGCCGGTATCAAGGGGCTGGCAAAGGAGCTTGGCATCCCGATTGTCATCCTCGCCCAGCTCAACCGTGGTCCGGAAAGCCGTACCGGCAAGAGCCTCGGTGTGCCGCGTATGTCCGACCTTCGTGAATCCGGCTCCATCGAGCAGGACGCTGACATGGTGGGTCTGCTTTATCGAACCGCCTACTATGCGGAGGATGCCGAAGCAAAGGCAGCGGAAGAAGGCCGCGCGGAACTCGTGCTGGCGAAGAACCGTAACGGTGAGACCGGCCACATTCCGCTGACGTTCATTGCGGACCTGATGCGCTTCGAGACCGGTCGTCCGGCCGACGAGCCACAGGGGTGATCCGCCGCGAACGGCGGGGGATCGGAACGAGGGCGGAGGAGGGGAATTTTCCTACTTCGGGAAGGGGGATCCACGCCTTGTTCAGAGGTGGGACGGGATACCAAATTTTGCACAAAACCGGCCAAATTGTTCCATCGTTTTTTCTGGATGAATGGGCGTTTTTTGCCTGATTTTACAATGATTTGCGGCGGGATGTTCCGTCGGAAAGAGTTGATTTGTTCTTTGCAATTATTGCCTGTTGTCATGAATCCCGAATCCTTCGATCAAGCCCCGCTTGCGGCGACCCATGCTGCGGAAAACAAGCCTTCCTTTTGGAAGAAGCTCGGAGGTGGATCGCTGTCCATTTCCATCATCGTCCATGCGATTCTTCTGATGATCGGGGTGGTGTGGATTTTCCAAGTGATCCCGAACAAGGATCCGGATCCGGATTTCATGCCCAAGGGCGGTGGTGGCGGGTCTCCCGGTGTGAAGGAGATCAGCAACAAGAAGCAACGCGCCACCATGACCACGCCGAATACCCCCCGCATGGCGGCGAAGGGAGCCACCAGCAGCTTCACCCTGCCGGAGCCGGACCAGGCATCCGCCATGTCTTCCGTGGGTTCCCTGAGCGCGGGTGGATTGTCCGGCGGTCTGGGGGGAAGCGGGTCCGGCGGCGGCCGTGGAGACGGGCAGGGAAGGGGATTTGGCAATGGAATGGGACCCGGACTCGGTGGGGGTGGTGGAAGCATGAGTCCCTTCGGAATGATCGACCCGAATGCCAATGCCCTGGTGGGAACGTTCTACAACATCGACCGCCGTTCCAACGGGGACGTGCTCAATACCGACAACCCGAAGCAGTGGGACATCGTGCATGATTTCGTGACCCGGGGCTGGAAGGATGCCGAGCTGGCGAAATTCCAAGCCGCTCCCAAGAAGCTCTATCAGACCCGCATCTACCTGCCTGCGATGAATGCGGCCGAGGCACCGAAGGCGTTCGGGGTGACACCGGACGCGCATCCTCGCTGGATGGTGGTCTACCGCGGCACGGTGATTCCACCGAAGTCCGGCAAATACCGTTTCGTGGGAGCGGGGGATGACACGATGGTGGTGCGGTTCAACAATCGTAACGTGTTCGATTTCGGCTTCATCGCCGCAACGGTGAAGTGGGAGACTTTCCTCGCGGCTCTCAAAAACCCGAAGGGCGATCGGAATGCCCTGCGCGGCTGCCCGATGGAAGCGCCGGTGACATTTTACCAGTATCCGACCACGGGGAACTGGAACAGCCAGATCGGGGGCTGTGCGGTGGGGCCGGAATTCGAGGTCCAGGCGGGCCGCGAATATCCCATCGACATCCTGATCTGCGAGGGATGGGGCGGACTTTTCGCCGCCTCCCTGATGATCGAGGAAGTGGGAGCCACCTACCAGAAATCGTCCACTGGCGCACCCATCCTGCCCCTCTTCCGGACCGATGAGTCGCTACCCGGCAAGCTCACTGGTGACAACCAGCCGCCGTACGATCCCCAGGGCTCCGTCTGGAAGGTCTCGAAGAGCAGGATCGGAGGCATCTGAACGGAATGGTAAGAGAAAACCCCGTGCCATTTGGCGGTGGATCCGCTATCGAGGGGCTGTGAAGCTCCTCCGTGCGATCACTCCGGCTGCCATTCTCCTGCTGACGAGCGGGTGCGCGACGCATTACTACAATGTCGCCGGTGAAGAGTCGCAGCCAGAGGTGAAGCAGCGGATCGGGAGTCCGGTCAGCCGTGCCCCCCGCACCCATGAAGGCCGCGTTCTCCTGAAATCGGGCATCGGGAATTTCCTCAACAGCCGTCCTCCCGCGACCCTGGTGGATCTGGGTGAAAGTCCCACCACTCCCGCACGGCAGCGCCGGGTGGTCTATTCCGCAGGCATGCTGCCTTCCAGAGTGCCTGCCAGCAGGACCCTGCGGGTGGTGGAAAAAACGCCGAAACGGGACAAGCTCACCGACTATCACGTGTCCTACGTGAAGCGTGTTTCGCTGTGGGAGCGCTTCCGGTTCTTCCACGATGACGAGCGCACTTTGGCGCGGGCTCTCGCGTGGGCGCACGTGAAGAGCGCCCGGACCGCAGGGGAGTGAGAGAGCGCGTGGGTTCGTGCGAAGAACCTTTCCTAACACGGCTCTTCCACCCAACCTCCATCCGTGCCGCAGATCCACCCCTCCGCCCTTGTTTCCCCGGAAGCCTCCATCGCCGATGATGTGGTCATCGGTCCTTTCACGGTGATCGAGGGGCCGGTGAAGCTCGCCGCCGGAGTGAAGGTGGGCGGACATGCCTGCATCTCCGGTGATACGGAGATCGGTGAAGGTTGTGAGATCGGCTGGGGCGCGGTGGTGGGCGCTGATCCGCAGGATCTTTCGTTTGACCGGACCACCCGTTCCGGAGTCCGCCTTGGGCCGCACAATGTGCTCCGCGAGTATGTGACGATCCATCGGGGGGCGAAAAACGGCGCCTACACCACCATGGGAGAGAAGAATTTCCTCATGGCGGGAGTCCATCTCGCCCACGATGTCACGATGGGGAGCCACAACGTGCTGGCGAACAATGTGCTGCTCGGCGGGCACGTGCGCGTCGGCAACCGCACTTTCCTGGGAGGAGGCGCAGGGTTCCACCAGTTCATCCACGTTGGCGATTTCGCGATGGTCCAGGGCAATGCCGCCGTCAGCCAGGACGTGCCCCCTTATTGCATTTGCTACGGCCAGAACCAGCTCGCCGGTCTCAATGTGGTCGGCATGCGCCGTGCCGGATTCGATGCCGGTGCTCGCAATGAGATCAAGTCCGCCGCCAAGCTGCTGCTCTTCTCCAATATTCCGCTGACCCAGGCTCTGGAACTCGCCGCCCGCAGCGAATGGGGCGCCCCCGCGAGGGCATTGATCGATGCGGTGACATCTCCCTCGAAAAAAGGCGTGATTGTTGGCTGATCCGATGGAAGGTGCCCGCTGTTAGCCCGACACGTTCCTGTCCATGTCCGCTCTTCATCTCCCGGAAACCTGCGGCGTGATGCTGCTGCCCGATTGCACGCTGTTCCCTCATGGCGGCCTCCCGTTGCGGATTTTCGAGCCCCGCTACCGGAAGATGTTGGAGGATGCCCTGGAAGGATCCGCCTTCTTCGCCGTGACGCGCTTGATCGGTGAAGAGACCCGGAATCCGGCCGACTGCGTGGCAGAGGTCGGCACCATCGGTCTGGTGCGGGCTTCCCATCAGCAGGAGGACGGCACCTCCCAACTTCTGCTACACGGCGTGATCCGCGTGAAGTTCACCCACTGGCATTTGGACAAGCCGTATCCCTACGCCACCATCGAGCCTCTCATCACCTTCTTCGAACCGGAGGCCCAGGCGGAAGCCGCGGTAAAGACCCTGCGTGGAGCCGTGGAAGACGCGGTCCGCGATATGCCGGACGAGGTGAAGCAGCAGGTGATGAACCTGATCCACCACGGCAGCGAGCCGCCTTTGCTCACGGATATCGTGGCCCAGCAGTTCATTCACGATCCGGACCTGCGGCAGCAGATTCTCGAGACCGATTCCGCAGGCAAGCGCATCGGCATGATCTGCGACTATCTCCGCACCGTCACCGGGCGCGGATGAGCCCCGGAGCCACCCCGGCTCCGGGACCCGCCTGATTGACAGGCTTCACCCCAGACGTTTCCTGCGGCACAGCAGAAGGGTCATGCCCAGACCACCCAGCAGGGCGGACGAGGGCTCCGGCACCAAGGTCAGACTGCCATTGTAGCCGGGAAGATGGACTTCGGAGGTGGTCGTCAGGCTGTTCGCGTAGATCGAGCCATTGATCACCCCGGAGGTGGTGACGTCCGCCAGCGGCGCGAGGATCTGGCCGTTCATGGCATGGGAGCCGAAGTCGATCGTGGTCGCCTCGTAGAAGTTCCACACGATGTTGTCGCGCACGTCATCCTGATTGAACACACCGACCATGTTGCCCGCGGTCCAGACGATGTTCACGCCGCTGACATTGATCACGATGTCGCTCGCGCCGTTGAGATTCAGTTCGATCTGCTGGACCTTGTTGTTCGAGAACAGGTCCGAGGCACTCACCGAGAAGACGGCCACGCCGTTGGAATCCGGAGTGGCGTTGAATTTGAAAGCCGCCGGTTGGTCGGCAGGCATGATGAAGCTGCTGTTCTTGTTCAGCGCGGAGAGTGCCTGGGAGGCCAGATCCAGGCTGTTGATGATGGCGGTGCCGTCCGTCGTGTAGCCGGTCAACAAGGATCCTCCACCGTTGTAGTTGATCTTGCGGTTGTTGAGGTTGCCGCCGATTTCCAAGCTGCCTGCGTTGAGGTTGAGCGGGTTGCCGGAGACGATGTCACCATGGACACTGAGCACCGGAGTGGTGCTGGAGACCTTGCCTTGCAGCTTGATGCCGAAGTTGGCGCTGTTCTGGCTGATGAGGCTGCCGCCGACCAGCGTCCGGCCTTCGACCTCGGAGGTGGTGGAGAAATTGCCACGGGTGATCACGTTGTAATCGCTCAGCGGCTTCAGATTTTGCGCCGACAAGGAGCCCACCCCGGCCAGAAGCAGGCCGAGCAGGGTTCCAGTGCCAGCCCAGGGGGGAGTGGGCGTTTGCACGGTTGTTTTGGGGAGTCGCGGACGCTTTGTGCGAACGCGTGGGTCCAAAATGGCCGATTTTGATACGGATGCAACTAACGCAATCGTGTTTCCGTGATATCACGTAGATAATATTTTGATATTAAAGAGATATTGATAATCTGAGTGTCATTTGCATCATAAGCAAATTGCGCAATTTCACGTAGACTGGGAAATCCTTTGTAAAGCAAGGGATTGAGGTCTCGATAAGCAGCCATTGCAGAATGCAAACAATCGCCGGATACGCGATCGCGTAAGGGGTCGATACATGATTACGGAATGACGTTGTGGCCGAAAAAGTGGATGATGGGGTCGTGCCGGGCGGTCCAGCCAGACGCCAGGCAGTCCCCCAACTGTTGTCCCCAGTCCCCGATATGAAGACCTTCCTGCAGGCGGTCGCCGCCATCTGCTTCCTCTCCTTCGCCGCATCCAGCCAGGGCGGCACCGGAGCGAACGTCCAATGCTGGGCTCCTGGCATGACGAGCCCGCTGACCTTGGATTCCTATGGACAGGGCGTGGGGGTCTATTGCGGCCGTCCTTACTCCTATAAGATCTACGGCGTGGCTGGAACGTTGAGCCTGGGCAACCAGTGCGACGGTGCTTTCCCGGATCCCGGTGATTCCCAGCAGCGGTTCCGCTCGGGCTGGTGGATCGGTGGATTGGGCGGCTACTGCAATTCGTATTCCTCGGTGCGGCTCCAGGTGAACTGGGCGCAGTTCTACCCCAAGGTCTTGGAAGTCACGGGTGACCGGGTGGGCTCGACGGTCGGACCGGTCCGACTGTATGGCGATACCTGGGAGACCACGAAAATGTTCGGCTACCCGGAAACGACGGTGGTGTTCCACCTGGCGGGTGCCGGCCTCTCTCCGATCCCGAACCGCAACCCGAATGGTTTCTTCTATGTCGTGGGGGAATATCTCGCCTCCGCTCCGACCCCCACCGGAAAGCTGACGATTTCCCAGAATTCGATCCTGCTCAATACCACCACCCCGGTTGGATTTACTATCTCCCGCTCCGGTAGCACCACGGGTCAGACCCCACCGTTCACCGGCTACAACACGGCTGGCGAAGTGGTCTTCCTTGGAAGCTGAATTCCACCGCTTTTTCTACCTCTCCTGCTGTCCCACCCATGAACAAGTTCCTTTCCATCGTTCTGTTGACCTCGGCGTCCGCCTTTGCGCAGACACCTCAGGACAAAGCTCCCGCCTCCGGCTACGGGATCCAGTATCTGCCGTCCAAAATCCTCGCGGCTGGTTCCGATGTCGTGACCGATGACGCCCTGCGAGCCCAGCAGAAGCAGGCCAAGTTCGGCGGCCTCCAGAAGGTGGAGAACGAGCGCAAGGACTTCGATCTGGCATCGAACTCCACGTTTCTCCAGATCGGCACCGACTACACACTGGTCCCGAAGGGGGCGGTGCTTTACGTGCCGGAGAAACTGGCGGGCATGATCGTGACCGAGCCGAAGGGCAAGTTCATCCCATGGGGAGAATTCCAGCAGGCGAACCGCGGCAGCCTGGCGAGGTTCGATGTGACCTTGGAGGAGGCCAGTGGCAAGACTCCGATCGACCCGACCAAGCTTGAGACCGCGAAGCGCAACGGCTGCCTGATGGTCGCCGTGATCCAGGGCGGTGCCATCTCGGTGGCCCGTCCCTGATACGATTCCTTCTCTTTTCACCCTTGCTGTTCCCGCTTGTGAAGACCCGCTTCCTTCTCCTCCTGCTCGCCTCTGCATCTCTTGTCCGTGGCGGAGACTTCATCCGCCAGATCCAGACGGTGAACGGCCAGAGCCTGATTTACGATCTGCCGATTACAGGGGACTCGGGCGAGATCGTGTCGAAGCCGATTCCCAGCACCAGTGCGGTCTTCCAACTCTACACCTCGGTGACCTCCGGCTCCACGACCACGCTTCTCAAATTGGACGAGAAGACCGTTGGCACCTATCTCCCGACCGTTACCGCTGTTATTTCCTCGGAAGATCCCAGCGTTCCGGCCCGGACCCGCGCGGATCGTCCCTATGGTGTGACTCTCACGGTGAGTGGTTTGCTCGCCACGGCGGATGTCCCGGCTGCGGCCAAGCAGGTGCAGGTGCGGCGCAGCTACGCTCTCTACGACGCCACCACCAAGGCGGTGACCGCCACCACGGCGAAGGGTGAGTATGCGGATTCCTTCCAGTTCCAGACCAATGGAACATTCTCCAGCACCTCGGTGCTCCAGCGCCTGCCGGTGGATCAGCCGACACAGGCGATGGGGGAGGAATCATTCACGGTCTACACCTATCCGGACGCATCCACTGTACAGGGTCAGCTCGCCAAGGCTACCGTGAAGATCTGGCCGGTGGCGGGTGCCGTCATCTCCGGAATCGTGGCGGACAAGACCTACGTCGGTGCTCCCGCGAACGTGAAGCTCCAGCTCACGAACCTTTATCCAAAGAGCAGCACCTACGTGCAGGTTTACAAGGGAGCGCCCGCTTTGGGAACGGTGGGCACCATCCTGCCCTCGAGCGCCGTCACCTATGACACCGCCGAGCCGCAAGCTGCCCTGCTGGCGCTGTCCGATATCGACAAGGGCCTCAAGGACGATGGCTATTACACCATGGAGGTGCTGACCATTACTCCCTTCAATGGTGGCAAGGCGGAGCGCCTCGCTTACACCTCCTTCTACGTCGACCGCACCATCAAGGCGAATACCGCGGTGACGACGTTGGAGTAATCGGTTGAAGAGATGGCGGGCCCTTACGCCGCGCCTTCCATGCCAGTCGAGGGAGCCTTGAATGGCACCGGCAGACGGTCTTTCAGACGGCGGATGAACTCGTGGACCAACGGTGAAGCCACATCGTCCTTCCACACCGCCCACATGCTGAAATCGAGGTCCGCCTTGGTGGCGACCAAAGGACGCAGCACGATGCCATGGATGCGGTTCAGATCGAGGATCCGGGGCAGCAAGGCCACGCCATGATCGGCTGCGATCATGGTGAGGAGTGAGTCGAAGCCCTGGATGTAGCGTGCCGGGCCATGCGTCACTCCTTCTGCAGAGAAGAATCCTCGGACGTCCTTGCAGTGCTTGGATTCCGATTCGCGGCCCAGACACAGCAGCGTTTCACGGGTGATGTCGCCGAGTGTCAGGTTCTTGCGTTCTGCCAGCGGGTGCCCGTGATACAGGGCCACGGCGAACTTGGTTTGAAGAATACGCAGGCTCTTGAAGCCGCGGGGCAGGGGGGCCTTCTTGCCATAGGCGAAGCCGATGTGGATCTGGCCCTTCGTCAGCGCATCAAACTGATCGGGAGGCATCATTTCCACGAATCCCACGTCGACATCGGGGAATTCGTCGCCGAAGGACTTCAGCGCTTCCGGCATGAAGCCTGCTGCGATCGGCCCCACGCTCGCGATGAGCAGGTGGCCGCGCCGTCCTGCCTGAACCTCGCGGGCGAGAGTTTTTGCACGATCGACATGGGAAAGAATCGCCTGAGCATCCACGAGATACGTATTTCCCGCATCGGTGAGTGTCACTCGTACAGTATTGCGATCCAGCAAAGTTACGCCAAGCTCCTCCTCAAGGTCCTTGATCTGCTTGCTCAAGGCGGGACGCGTAATATTCAAGCGTTCCGCTGCCCGGCGGAAGTTCAATTCCTCTGCCACGGTGACGAAATAACGCAGGTGCCTCAGTTCCATCCACGGCACTGGTAACCTGAAGTTTCCACCATGGAAACAACAAAGTCATTCCGAACGAGCGTTTGAGGCGCTACATACCATCTCACCGCGAAGTCCGCAACGACGTCCGGCCTACTCCCCGACCTACCTGCCCAATGAGATCCTCTTTTTATGCGCTGTTTCCCCTGATCGCCGTCGGACTCACCGGCTGCGAGAAAAAGGCAGCTCCGGCAATGCAGATGCCCCCTGCTGCTGTGTCCTTCGTTCCGGCTGCCTCGGAAAAGGTCGAGCTCACCCGCGATCTTCCCGGTCGTGTGGATGCGGTGCGTATCGCGGAAGTCCGCGCCCGTGTCGCTGGCATTCTTCTCAAGCGCACCTTCGAGGAAGGCGCGAACGTGAAGGCCGGTCAGGAGCTCTTCCGCATCGATCCCGCACCACTGGAAGCCGCCAAAGCCAGCGCCGATGCGTCGCTTGCGAAGGCCAATGCCAATCTCAAGCAGGCCCAGACCACTGCGAACCGTTACGGTGAGCTGGTCAATGTGAAGGCGATCAGCCGTCAGGACTATGACCTCGCCCAAGCTGCGGTGCAAACCGCCCAGGCCGAAGTCCAGACCGCCGAGGCCGCGATCAAGACCGCCGACCTCAATCTCGGCTACGCCACCGTGACCGCCCCGATCGACGGCCGCATCGGCAAGGCGCTTGTCACCGAGGGCGCATTGGTCGGTCAGACGGATGCCACCAAGATGGCGATCATCCAGCAGCTTGATCCGATCTATGTGGACTTCACCCAGTCCAGCACCGACCTGCTGGCGTTCCGCCGCGGGTTGAAGGAGGGCAAGCTCGACAAGGACGGCGCCTCGGCCGTGAAGCTGATCCTGGAAGATGGCACCGAGTATCCCCAGTCCGGCAAACTCCTCTTTTCGGAAGTCTCCGTGGATGAAACCACCGGCATGGTGAGCATGCGCGCGCAGTTCCCGAACCCCGAGCACACGTTGCTTCCAGGGATGTTCGCCCGTGTGCGTCTGACTCAGGCGCTGAAGGACAATTCCATCACCGTTCCCCAGCAGGCTGTTACCCGTGGCCAAGGCGGTGCAGGCAGCGTGCTCGTCATCGACGATTCCAATCACGTCCAGCTCCGGATGATCCGCACCGATGTCGCCGTGGGTGACAAGTGGGTGGTCACCGAGGGACTCAAGGCCGGTGAGCGTGTCATCATGGAAGGCCACCTCAAGGCGCGCCCCGGTGCGGAGGTGAAGCCCGAGCCGTTTGTCCCCAAGACGGCCTCCAGCGATAACGGCAAGAAGGCTCCGGACAAGGGCTGAGCCTCCGCGCAACCGTCGGTCTAACAGTCAGCGCGTCCGTTAGGACTGCGATTTGGACTTCATTAGTCATTTGGATTCAGTCATTAGTCATATCCCATCATGGCCCGTTTCTTCATCGACCGCCCCGTATTCGCCTGGGTGGTCTCGCTCCTGATCTGCCTCCTCGGCGTGCTCGCGATCACCGGCCTGCCGGTGGCCCAGTATCCGAACGTGGCGCCGCCCGCCATTTCCGTGAAGGCGGTCTATTCCGGTGCCTCCTCGGAAACCCTCACCGATACGGTGACGTCCGTGATCGAGCAGCAGCTCAACGGCATCGACAACCTCCAGTACATGTCCTCCACGGCGGACGCCTCGGGGGTGACGATCATCACTCTGTATTTCAAGCCCGGCACCAATGCGGATACCGCGCAGGTGCAGGTGCAGAACAAGGTGCAGCTCGCGACGCCCAGCCTGCCGCAGGTCGTGCAGCAGACGGGTATCACCGTGGCGAAGGCGACGCGCAACTTCATGATGTTCTTCACGCTCTCGTCCGAGGACGGCAGCTTGGATGAAATCGCGCTGGGCAACTACCTCGCCGCGAACGTGCTCGACCCGATCCGCCGTGTGGAAGGGGTGGGGGAAGTGACACAGTTCGGTACCCAATACGCCATGCGTGTCTGGCTGAACCCGGACAAGCTGGTGAGCTACAATCTCACACCGGGTGACATCTCGACCGCCATTCAGGCGCAGAACACCCAGGTGCCCATCGGTCAGATCGGCATGCTGCCGTCCGTGGACAACCAGCAGCTCAATATCATCATGCAGGGCCGCGCCACGCTGCGCGACGTGCAGGAGTTCAACAACATCGCCCTGCGCGTGAACACCGATGGTTCGCGCGTCTATCTGCGTGATGTCGCCCGCGTGGAGCTCGCAGGTGAAGACTACTCCAGCCGGGCCCGCGTTAACGGCCGTCCTTCATCCGCCGCTGCCATCAAGCTGGCACCGGCCGCCAACGCGCTCAATACCGCCGAGGCCATCCGCGCGAAGCTCGATGAGCTCTCGAAGTTCTTCCCGGCCAGCGTGCGCGTGGACTATCCGCTCGATACTTCCGCCTTCGTGAAGATCTCCGTGGAGGAAGTGGTGAAGACCCTCGTGGAAGCCATCGTGCTGGTGTTCCTGGTGATGTATCTGTTCCTCCAGAACTTCCGCGCCACCCTGATCCCGACGATCGTGGTGCCGGTGGCTCTGCTGGGGACGTTCGGCTGCATGTCGGTCTTCGGCTTCTCGATCAACGTGCTGACGATGTTCGGCATGGTGCTAGCGATCGGTATTCTCGTGGACGATGCGATCGTGGTGGTGGAGAACGTGGAGCGCATCATGAGCGAGGAGGGGCTTTCACCGAAGGAAGCCACCCGCAAGGCGATGGGCCAGATCACCAGCGCGCTGATCGGCATTACGCTGGTGCTGACTGCGGTGTTCATTCCGATGGCCTTCTTCGGTGGCTCGGTGGGTACCATCTACCGCCAGTTCTCGATGTCGCTGGTGGCCTCGATGATCTTCTCCGTGTTCCTCGCCCTGTCTCTCACTCCGGCCCTGTGCGCCACATTGCTCAAGCCGGTGGAAGCGGGACATCATCATGAGAAGCGCGGCTTCTTCGGCTGGTTCAACCGCACGTTCAATGCGTTCACCCACAGCTATTCCAGCTGGATCCGGAAGCTGGTGAAGCGGACGATCTTCGGCATGGTGGCTTTGCTCGCCATCGTCGTGGGCGTCGGCTTCCTCTACGTGAAGCTGCCCTCCGCGTTCCTTCCGGACGAGGACCAGGGCTACTTCCTCACCAACGTGAACCTGCCGGTGGGCGCGGCGGACACCCGCACGCGTGACGTGATCTTCCAGATGGAGGATTACCTCGGCAAGCAGCCGGAAATCGAAAGCTACATCACGGTGGCCGGTTTCAGCTTCAACGGCCGCGGTCAGAACTCCGCGCTCGCCTTCGTCCGCCTCAAGCCGTGGGAAGAGCGCAAGGGCGCCGACCACAAGGTCCAGGCCGTGATCAAGCGCGCCATGATGGGCTTCGGGGGGATCAAGGACGCGATCGTGTTCCCGCTCAATCCACCGGCCATCGCCGAGCTCGGTAACTCGACCGGCTTCGACTTCTGGTTGAAGGATGAGGCCAACCTCGGTCACGAGAAGATGATGGCCGCCCGTGACCAGCTCATGGCCGCCGCCACCAAGAGCCCCGTGCTCGCCGGTGTCCGCGTGCAGGGCCTCGAGGATGCCGCCGTCCTCAAGGTGGATCTCGATCAGGATAAGGCCGTGGCGCTCGGTGTTTCGCTTGCGGACATCAACACCACGATGCAGACCGCCTTCGGGTCCTTCTACGTGAACAACTTCGTCAATGGTCCCCGCATCCAGCGCGTGATCGTGCAGCTCGATGCGAAGTACCGCATGAGCCCGGACGATCTCCGCAACGTGCAGGTCCGTAACAAGAACGGGCAGATGGTTCCGCTCGGGGCCTTCCTCACCACTTCCTGGAGTTTCGGTTCGCCGCAGCTCCAGCGCTACAACGGTGTGCCCGCCGTGAACATTGCCGGTGCCGCCGCACCGGGTCGCAGCTCCGGTGAAGCCATGGCGGAGATGGAGCGCCTCGCTTTGGATCTGCCGGCTGGTATCGGCTACGAATGGAGCGGTCAGTCCTATGAGGAACGTCTTTCCGGTTCGCAGGCACCGATGCTTTACGGGCTCTCGCTGCTGGTCGTCTTCCTGTGCCTCGCGGCGCTCTATGAGAGCTGGTCGATTCCATTCGCGGTCATCATGGTGGTGCCTCTCGGTATCATCGGGGCGCTGCTCGCGGTGACGATGCGTGACTTCCCGAACGACGTGTTCTTCAAGGTGGGTCTGCTCACCACCGTCGGTCTGGCCACGAAGAACGCCATTCTGATCATCGAATATGCGGTGGAACTGAGGGCGAAGGGCATGAGCCTGGTCGATGCCATCGTGGAAGCGGTGCACCTCCGGTTGCGCCCCATCCTGATGACCTCCATGGCCTTCATCCTCGGTGTGATGCCACTCGCAATCAGCACCGGTGCGGGTTCCGCCAGCCAGAACGCGATCGGCACCGGCGTGGCCGGGGGTATGTTCGCCGCCACCGTGCTCGCGATTTTCCTCGTTCCCGTCTTCTATGTGTTCGTCATCCGGTTGGTTGGCGGAAAGAATGCCGACGCCCCGCTCGAACCTGAAGCTCCCAGCGAAAACTCTCCCGAAACTCCCCAGAAAGGAGAAACACAACATGCATAAGACACTCGCACCTCTGGTCATCGCCCCGCTGCTGTTCAGCGGTTGCTCGTTGATCCCCGACTACCAGCGCCCCGGCGCTCCCGTCGCGGACCGTTGGCCTGGCGGTGGCGGCTCGTCCAAGGACGGCATCGACTCCCGCGGCTTCTTCGGCGATCCACGCCTGCGCCGCATCATCACCCTCGCGCTGGAAAACAACCGCGACATCCGCATCGCCGCGCTCAATGTCGAGCAGACCCGCGCCCAGTACCAGATCTCGCGTTCGGAGTTGTTCCCTACCGTTTCCGCCGGTGGCACCATGGCCCGCGAGCGCACCAACCGCACCGACTCGCATCTCTACAGCGCCACCGTTGGAGTGACTTCGTATGAACTCGATCTGTTCGGCCGTGTCCGCAGCCTGAATAAGGCCGCGCTGGAGGAATACCTCGCGTCCGATGAAGCACGCCGCGGCGTGCAGCTCGCGCTCGTCTCGGAGATCGCCACCCAGTATCTCACCGAGCGTGCGTTGCTGGAGCAGATCGCCTTGTCGGAACGCACGCTCGGAGCGGTCAGCAAGACGTATGATCTGATCAACCAGCGCTTCACTGCGGGTGATGCTTCTGATCTCGATGTGCAGTCGGTGAACACCCAGGTGCAGACCGCGAAGGTGAATCTGGCAACCTACCGCCAGCAGCTCGCGCAGACGCAGAACGCGCTGATGCTGCTGTCCGGCAATTCGATTCCCTCGAACCTGCCCGGTGGTCGTGGCCTCGACTCCGGCATCGTGCATGATCTTTCGCCCGGCGTGCCTTCGAACCTGATCACCCGCCGTCCGGACATCCGCGAGGCGGAGCACAACCTGATCGGTGCGAATGCGAACATCGGCGCGGCGCGTGCGGCGTTCTTCCCCTCGATCACGCTCACGGGCAATGCGGGTACGGCGAGTGCGTCGTTCTCGAACCTGTTCAAGAGCGGCAGCGGCGCGTGGTTGTTCTCGCCACAGATCAATGTGCCGATTTTCACCGGCGGTCGCAACCAGGCGAACCTGGATGTGGCGGTGGTGCGCAAGAACATCCAGGTGGCACAGTATGAGAAGACGATCCAGACGGCCTTCCGCGAAGTGGCGGACGCGCTCGCAGCGCGCAGCGGTCTGGCGAACCGGATCGCGGCGACAGAGGCCCTCGTGGCGGCGCAGGACAAGCGCTTCTCGCTGGCGGACGCCCGCTACCAACGCGGCGTGGACAGCTACTTCGAAGTGCTCAATGCGCAGCAGGATCTGTATTCCGCGCAGCAGAGCCTGATCCAACTGCGTCTCTCGCGTGAGGCGAACCTGGTGTCCCTCTACAAGGCACTGGGTGGTGGATGGTAAGCCTTTTCATGGCAAGTTAGTTGAACGTGAAAGGCCGGTGGTGCGAACCACCGGCCTTTCTATTTCCCGCCTTTGGGAAAAGGTGGCGTCTTCTGGGTCTTCATGGATTTTTCACACTTCAAAACTTGTCCCAAACTACGTGATATCTAACTTGGCGGCGCATTTCTCTCCTCTCCGCCCCCTTTTTTAGATGAAATCTTCATATCCCCGCACCTTGCTGCCCATAGGTGCCCTTTTGGTCACCGGTCTGTCGGTTTGGCAGATGAGCGATCGCTCTCCCGCTGGTTCCGGGAAGGTTGTTGTCCCGGAGGCGCAGGATACTCCGGCCTCCGGATCGCTGGCTGCGGGCTCGGACCATACCGAAGGGGAGTCGTCCTCTGTAGCGAAAGGGGCCAAGGAAGCCCTGATGGATACCGCCCGCCATCTGGGAGGGCGCCCGTCCGCTCCTGCCTTGTGGAACCGTTTGGATCAGCCTCGTGTTCTGGCGACGGAAGACACGGTCGCTCCGGACGGTCGCATCCGCAGGACCACGTTGGTTCAAGTTCAGGGAAAGTATTCCAATCTCGTCTTTGAAGGAATGCTGCCCTCCGGCAAAAAGGACGCGGACAATACGGAACTCACGGGAGCCCTTGCGAAGGTGGCCGATCATCTGGTGGTGCGTCCTGCCACAGGAGTGACCACGGAGGAGTTCCGTGCGGCCATGTCCGCTGCGGGGCTGACAGCCCGTGAAAGTCTTTCTCCGGATGGCGGTTGGCTGGTGGCTCTTCCCGCTGCCTCGCTGCATGGTGTGGATGATGCCATCGCGAAGTTGACCGCCGACAAGCGTGTGGCCTACGCCGAACCGGACTACCTTGTCCACGCATCCGACATTCCGGGCGAGGATGTGGCGTTGGAGATGGTGGATGGACAGCTGGTGCGGAGCGATTCGCTGCTGCCGCTGGACGCTGCGGAAGCGGCCGCCGCGCCCGTGTCCGATCCTGCAACACTGGCGGAAGAGCAACAACAACGCCTTCAGTCGCTTCCCGCAGGAGCCCGTGTGATCGGATTTGATGCACCCTATTTCCTCGGCGGACCTTCGTCCTACAGTCCGTATCTTGAGGAGCAGAACTTCGTGGTGAGCACCGCACAATACACCTACGTGCAAGGGGCGTATACATCGGGGTATCCCAACAATGGTTCCTACTACCTGCGCAGTCTCGGTTACTCGGATAATGTAGCTCTCCGCCATCGCGAGAATCTTCCGTTCGCAATGCTTTCGGTGGATCTGGCCGAGTATAGCACGAATTTTGCCAGGGCAACCAGCGTGACATTCACCGGCACCAAGGCAGGGGGGGGGGACGGTGAGCCAGACCTTCATCACCGACGGCATCATCGATGGCACCGGCCCGGCGGAGGATTTCCAACACTTCACTTTCAATTCGAACTTTACGAATCTGAGCAGTGTGGCGGTCAGTGGTGGTGGCTACATGATCGACAACATCGGAGTGCTCGTGGATGGTCAGGAAAGCTCCCCTCCAGCATCTCCGGAGCCGCCCCTGCTCTATGATGTGACTTTTGAAGCCCCCAAGCACACCGCCGGGCAGCTTACTGCCGTCAGTGGGGCGTATGCTCCCAGCAGCATCAATTTTGGAACTCCCACCATCCGTGCGGCCATTGGCGGATTGGACGGACAGGCGTTGGAATTGAAGGGCAGCGGCTACCAGCAGATCCGTTTTGGAGTCCGGCAGCAGGCGAACGCCTACCGTTTGGAGTTCGATACGTGGCTGGATATCTCGAATGATCTCGAGGTGCTGTTTGACGGGCCGGGTTCCGGAACGTCAACCGGAGTTCAAAAATTCATGATCAAGCCCAACGGCACGGTGGACGTTTGGCAGACCGGTTCAGCCATCAATTACCCTGCCGGAATCAGTCCTCGGACCCGCACCAAGGTTGCGGTGGACATCGATATGACCGCCGGGCGCTGGGAATTCTTTGTGAACGGAGTGTCGAAGTGGAACCGGCAGTTCTACACCACGGGTGGCGACCTGCAGGACATTCGCTTCCATGTCACCGATGCCAGCTCCGGATCGGCCGGGCTCGATAACATCCGCGTTTATTCGTATGGATCGGCTTCGGGACCCGCTACGGGTCCCCGGATGGTGGTGAATCCACTCAATCTGGCTTTCCCATCCCTGCCGATCGGCTCCACCCGCACCTGGGGTCTGAACCTTCTCAATAATGGCAGCCAGCCGTTGACGGTGCAGAGTGCGGTTTCGTCCAGTGCCCAATTCGTGGTTTCCCCGACTGGAACGGTTTCAGTTCTTCCCGGAGGATCGTTTTATATCCCTGTCACCTATGCCCCGACCGTGATGGGGCAGAACTCCGGAACCATCACCATCACCAGCAACGACCCGGCTCAACCGGTTTGCACGGTTTCCGTCACTGGAATGGGACAAGGTGTTCCTACCGCGACGCTTTCTCCAGCGACCTTGGATGTCAGCATGGTGGCGGGCAGCAGCGGCACCCGCACCTTCAACCTGGCCAATACCGGAGCCGCCAACCTGAACTGGAATCTGGTGCTCAAAGGCGTGGCCACCGATCCGGGGACTCCGACCGATCAACCGGTCAGCCCGAATGACCCGATGCTGTCTTCCGAGTGGGCGCTTCGCGCTCCATCCTCGGGCAGCGGTGGCATCGATGCTTCCCACGCGTGGGCGGTATCCACCGGGGGCACCGGTGCGGTGATCGCTGTCATCGATACGGGGGTGGATTCGACGCATCCCGAACTCCAAGGCAACCTGTGGACGAATACCGGTGAAATTCCAAACAACGGAATCGACGATGACCACAACGGCTATATCGATGACGTGAAGGGCTGGGACTTTGCCAACAACGACGCCCTCCCTGCGGACGGCCACGGTCACGGAACCCATGTGGCGGGAACCATCGCCGCACGTGGCAATAATGCCGCCGGTGTCTCCGGAGTCTGCTGGAATGCCCGCATCATGCCGGTGAAGTTCCTGGCCGACAGCGGCTCGGGTTATACCTCGGATGCCGTCAAGGCGGTGGCCTATGCCACCCGCATGGGGGCGAAGATCTCCAACAACAGCTGGGGCGGTGGCGGCTATTCGCAGGCGCTTTACGATGCGATCAATCAGGCCGGGCAGGCAGGAGATCTCTTCGTGGCGGCAGCGGGTAATGACGCCACGGACAATGATGTCACGCCACAGTATCCCGCCGGCTACCAGCTTCCGAACGTGGTATCGGTGGCTTCCACCGATGAGCGGGACAATCTCTCCTACTTCTCCAACTGGGGCGCTGCCACGGTGGATATCGCTGCTCCGGGTTCCAATATTCTCAGTCTCCAGCCGGGCGGCGGCTATGCGTCCAAGTCGGGCACCTCGATGGCCACTCCGCATGTCGCCGGTGTGGCCGGGCTTTTGATCTCCAAGAACTCGTCACTCACTCCATCCCAGCTCAAGCAATTGCTCATGTTCGGATCCGATTCGCTCGGGTCTCTCGGAGGCAAGGTTGCGAGTCAGGGACGCCTCAACGCCTACAAGGCATTAAAGTCCGTGCTGCCTGGGTGGCTGAAGCCGCAGGTGACTTCGGGATCGCTGCTGGCTGGAACTTCCACCAACATCCCCCTGACAGTGGATACCACTTCATTGAGCGTGGGGACCTACAGCCAGGTCATCGCCCTGAGCTCGAATGATCCGATCCATCCGAATCTCACGCTGCCGGTAGTGCTCAAGGTCATTCCCAGTGCCCAATACAACTCATGGTTGGCCGCCAGCTTCACCAGCGACAACATGCTGGCCAATGAGTCCGAGAGCAGCCTGTGGGCGGATGACGCCGATGGTGATGGTGATGGCGTGTCCAACCTGCTGGAATACCTGACCGGAAACGACCCGACGACCCGCAATGCCAAGAGCATCACCTCGGCTGACGGCAGTGTCTTCGAGTTCCAGGCCCGGCCCGGCGATGCCAGCGTGAGCTATCAGGTCGAGTGGAGCGACAGCCTCACCGGCACCTGGCGCACGGATCGGGTGCAGGTGGTGGAGGACAGCACTTCCGGGATGCCGACAGGGGTGCATCGCCTGCGGGTCCGGATCGCCGATCCCAAACCTGCCGCCGCATTCTTCCGCCTGTCCGCGCGCCGCAATTTCTAAGCAGCCGGGTAGTAGAGTTTGAACGCAGGGCGGTGTTGGTGACAACACCGCCCTTTGCTTTGGCGCGGTCGTGATCTGCTCAGAGCCCGGGAGCGCCGTTCGATGCCTACCGTTACTTCGAGCCGAGGGCCTCCACGATCGCAGTGACGTTGTGGCGGATCATCGCCTCGTAGGTCGGGGAATTGGTGCCGTCCGCGATCAGCGGCTTGCCCAGGCGGATGCCGGTGTCCCGGGTGAGCACGGTGAGCAGCTTGGGATTGGTCTCCATTTCCGGGAACAGGGCCCCGACATGGTGCTCCTTCAGCTCCGTGACCAGTTTGGCGAGGGTGGCCGGGCTGGGATCCTGCTCCTGGTTCAGCCCTTGAACAGAAAAGGGGGTGAAGCCGTAGTCGGCACAGAAGTAGTTGAAGGCGGAGTGAGTGGTGGCGAGCTGCCTCCGGTCCCGGGGGATGGTGGCAAGCTGCAGGCGGGTCCAGCGTTCCAAGGCATCCAGCTTGTCCCGATAGGCGGTGGCATTGGCCCGGTAGACTGATGCCCCTTCCGGATCGGCTGCGGCGAGAGCTTCCGCGACCACCGTCGTCGCCCGGCGGAAGCGATCGATCGAATGCCACCAATGCGGATCGATCTCGTGCTCGGAGTGATTGTGGCCGGGCTCATCGCATGACCCATGGAGAGCAGGTAGGCTGGCACCGATGTTCACCAGTTTGCTGCCTGATGGAACGATGGTTTCAAGCGCTGGCAAGTAGGCTTCCAGGCCCATGCCGGCTACGAGGTAAAGTTTCGCTCCGGTGGCCTTCCGCAGGTCCTCTGGAGAGGGTTCGAAGTGATGGGGGTCACCCGTGGCGCTGACCAAATCAGCCACTTCGACCCGGTCCCCGCCGACCTGATGCACCAGATCGGAAAGCAGGGGGTGGAAGGTCGCGACTTTCGTGCCTGCCGCCGCAAGGCCGGAAAGCAGAAGGAGGGCAAGGACAGGGAGTGAGCAGCGGCGCATCGGCAGTGGCGTCACTGTTACAATGGAACCGATTTACGCAAGTAATTTGCGTTTTGGCAGTGGGAGCCGGTGCGATGATCTCGTCGATTGATTTTCAATCGCTCGTGTGGAATGTGGTCGCGAATAACCTTTGAATCGAGGGTGCCAACAACTGTTTTATCCCCACTTGAGGAAAGCGGAGGCGAGAGGTGATTCAAGCGGATCCCTTCTGCGGAAGAAGATCGATCGATTGAATTGATCGTTTTTGTTTGTGATCTAAATTGCGGGAAGGTATATGTTGTAAGATGCTGATTGTGTGTATTTTTTGTGGTTTTTATACAGTGAATCCATTCATGGTGGTGTGACCGCCATTGGGCCCAATGATGAGGAACGGCGAGTGACGAAATTGTTACTCAAGCAAACGTTCGAAAAGCAAACTGGGCCTTATGGGGACGGCAAAGCTGTTGTGAACAACTTGTGAAAATGCTAGTTCTACTGCTCGGATCAAACGATCGTTAGTTTGCCCGATGCGCCTTCCCAACGACGCGGCACCTCAACCTTTCGCAGCGGTCGCTTCCTCTTTTGAAACACGGCGGCACTCGGCCACGAAGTGGTTGCAAGCTTCCCGGCAGAGCAAGGGGAAGGCCTCGCTGGAGGGAAGCTCGCCGGGGATTCCGAGGTACCGGCTGGCATCGCTATCCAGCAGCGGGGTCCCGGCATCGATCTGCCAGAGGATGCGTTTGGCGCACTGGTGGGCGGGGCCACAGACCTCTTGGACGAGTTGCTGGGCGCCAGCGGTGCTGATGTTCCGGGCAAACCGGTACATGCCGGTTTGCCGGTTCAGCTTGTCGCGGAGGTTTTCGATTTCGAGCGTGCCATTCCGCTCCGCTGCCAGCAGCCCGAGGGCGGCCGGGTAAAACAGGTCCAAGGCACGGCGAACTTCCTCCAGAGTCGGAAGGATCAGCAGCCAGCCGCGGCGAAGGTTGGTCTGGCCTTTGGTGAAACGATAGGTCCCGTCTTCGGCATAGGTCGAAAGGTCGCGGGCGGCATCCGGACTGTGGTGAACCTCGAGCCCGGCGTGATCCGCTGCAGAGACAAGGGTCTGGTCTTCCGAGTGAAAAAGCAGGGAATGATCCGCTTGAAGCGGTCGTTTGAATTTCGATTTGCCCGATGCGGTGGATGCCGTTTTGCAGCGAGTCGGAGAGGAACTGGAGGATCGACATGCGGGGAAAAGGTCAGGCGACGGAGCTGAGGCGGTTTGCGTCAAAATCGGCGATTTGGTCGAGAATGACGTCGGCGAGATGTCGTTCGGTGCCGATGGCGGAGGAATAGTAGAGGGTCTTCCCGCGCAGGTGATGAGGATTGTGCCGGAAGATCTCACGCTGGGAGGCGGCTGGGCCGACTTCCGGCTCGATCCCTAGAAGCACCGGGATGTCCTGATAGGAATGGGCTCCGTCCGAGATGAAGAAGGGGACCACCACCACGTTTTCGGTGGGCGAAATCTCGTCCCAGCGGGCAATGAAAGGCTGCTCCTCCATGTAGGCATCGGTCACGTGGGCGTAGCCGGCACCGGAGGCAGAGATGAGGTCCACCTGGTCGCGGATCGCCTTGGTGGAGTTCTGGTTCAGGCCGGTGCCGTGGCCGGTGATGATGAGGGTGGTGCTGGCGGGATCGACTCCCGGGGCGATTTCCCGGGCTCGGTGCAGGAGCAGGCCGGTCATCGAGGCGTGCACTCCCACCGGCTTGCAATAGTGGATCGTTTTGCCGCGAATCACGCTGGAGGAGCCGGTGAGATCCAGCTCCCGGGGGATGACGTCCTGGGTGAAGTAGCCTTCGCTGATGAAATCCGGGACCACGTAGATCTCCTCGCAATCGGTCAGATACCAAGCCTCTCGCAACGAGGGCTCCTCTTTCCAGAAGCAGCAATGGACCTCCTTGAAGACCCCGCGGCGACGGATCTCATCGGCATGGTCGAAGTAGGGAGTGGAGGAGTCCGGGTTCTCCGTCGAGCCATGACCCACGATGAAGAGGGCGCTGTCGGGCTTCGGGGTGAAAGGCATGGAGGAAGTGAAGCGCGAAAATCGGGCGGGGGAAACCGGAATTGGAAATTTGCGCTTTTCTCCGACCGGAAACGGTTTAGCGGCAGGGGGGTGTCCCTTGTGTTCGAGAGTCTTCAGTGTTGGTGCGACGAGGTCGAACGCTCCGGGCCCGCCAACATGGCCGTGGATGAATGGCTGCTCGAAACGGCTGCCCAACCGGTGCTGCGGGTTTATCGCTGGCAGCCGGGATGGGGTAGCATCGGATACTTCGGCAGCTTGGCCGAGGCGCGGGGGAATTTTCCGGACCTCGATTGGGTCCGGCGGTGGACCGGCGGGGGCACTGTGGATCATCGAAGCGACTGGACCTATACGCTGGTGGTGCCGATGGGGTTCACCCTTGCGCAGACCCGTGGTGCGGAGAGCTATCGCGTGCTGCATGCCGCGCTCGCGGCCATCCTGCCCTTGGAGGGGATCGATGCCCGCCTCAGTGATGGCGGGGACGAAACGGGAGCCGCATCCTGTTTTGAGAATCCAGTGTGCCACGATTTGATCGATGCCATGGGCCGGAAGCTTGCCGGAGCGGGCCAGCGGCGCTCCCGGCAAGGACTACTGCATCAAGGCTCCGTGGCCGGAGCTGTGGGTCATGCGCTGGCTATGGAGCGTGCTGCCCGTCTTGCGCAGGCCCTAACCGGGAGAGTAGAGCCTTGGTTGGCAATACCTCCGGAAGAAGAAATCGCCCTGCGTGCAGGTCGCTACGAGGATCGAAAATGGACCGAGCGCCGTTAATCGAAGATTCTGAAGCGTAATTCCTTGCTTCCTTCGAAGGATTGGGAAACGGTGCGCCCGCGTCGCGGGACGTAGCTCAGCCTGGTAGAGCGCCTGCTTTGGGAGCAGGATGTCGTCAGTTCGAATCTGGCCGTCCCGACCACTTTCTTTTCAGAAGGTTGCTGGGTTTTCGAAGTTCCTGAAGCCATACGCGCGGCGCTGGATCAGCTGCATTTTCCGGTGGAAGCCTTTAAACGGGTTCTTACGAACGCGAAGAGGCGGAAGAGGAGCGATTGCCCGTTCAATACACCACCAACTTCGGCAGCTTTGCGGCTTCGACGAAGGCTTCGACGGTCATTTGCGCGGGGGAAACCACGCCGCGGGGTGTGGTATTCGCAGCCCGCCAGGCGGTGTCGATGGTGGCGGTCTTGGTGCCGGCCTTGTAGAGATGGCTGAACTCGGTGAAGGTGATCATCTCATCGTGGTCCGTATCCAGTTGGGCGGCGATGTCCCGCCGGGTGGTGCGGATCGCGGTGGCCTGCTCATAGGTGGAGAAGGACGGCAGGGTGCGGGCGTGCAGCCATTCCCAGAAATCGATGGTCGCCCCGGTATTGGCGCGGGAGAGGTAGGCATCGATCGTCTTCGCGGGCGTGCCCGGCTTCCACATCATGGCGAGCTCGCTGCGGCTGATTTCATTCTCGGCGCTGGTGTCGACCTCCATGAAGACCTGAGTGCGGCTGATCTGCGGTGGCCATGGTGCGGGAGGACAGCCGGTTGGTGGCTGCTGCGTCGAATTCATCAAAGGTGAGCACGCCATCGTGATTGGTGTCGAGGAAGGTGAAAAGTCCTTCCTTGGTCGGTGGGGTCACGTAAATTCGCTGCCACTCTTCCAGGGTGAGGCGGTCGTCGCGGGTCCAATCGAGTGCGGTGAAGAGGAACTCGGCGGTGCCCGCATTCGGGTCGACGCCGGAGGCAATGAAGTCCAGCACGCCGCCGGTCTCCGCGGAGGGGTCGCCATCGACGCCGCCGACTGCGCGGAAGTAATAGGCGGCTCCCGGCACCAGGCCGGTGACCATGGTCTGGCAGGCAGTGGGACCCGCGTCGCCCGGGATTGTTTTTACGATGACGCTAGTAGATGTGGTGAGCGTGGGATCGGTGCTGTATTCGAATGCGGCCTCCACCTGCCGTCCATTTCGGATCGACACTGCCCTTGAGGATCGCGGTGGTGCCGGTGACGGTGGTGGCGGGCAGGGTCGTCACCGCCGCCTCGAAGCGCAGTTGGAAAATCCCGCCTCCGCCGCCCTGGGAGCCATCGGGATGGACGCCGCCCTCGCGGGTGATGGCGTGGAGATTGCCATCGCTGGCCACGATCAGCTCGGCCAGTGGCAGCCGCCCGTCGGTATTGTTGAAGGAATGGACGGTCGTCAGCGTGCCGGCCTTGGTCACCTGGAAAATGCGGCCGGCCTGGTTGCTGCCGCCGCGTCCCACCGATCCATACAAGGCGCCATCCGGTCCCTCCACCAGGCGTGGCACGGTATCGTTGTAGTCATCGTTTCAACACCGCGATCACGCTGATCTCACCGCCGGGGGTGACCTTGAAGACCCGGCTCTGGGTCACTCCGTAGAGATTGCCATCCGAGGCGAGGATCACGCCGCTGCGCGGGGCCGCGCCCAGTCCGAGCCCATCGAAGGAGGCCAGTGAGGTGAAGACGCCCTCGCGGGTGATCCGGAAGACCTCGCCCAATCCCAGGCCGCCGGTCTCGGTGGTGCTGTGGAAGCTGCCGTCCCGCCGGCCGCGGCAAATCCCGGAGGCGTTCCCATTGATCAGCCCGAGTAGCTTCGCCCAAGTCCGAAGCTGGATGCGAGCGCAGTTAGGTGCCATCCGGAGTGAGGTGAAAGATGGTGGCTGGAGTCAGCTCTCGTAGAAGCTGCCATCCTGGACACCGCACCAGCCAGCCTCAGGCGGATTGGTTGAACCAGTGCGAAATCGTCGAAGCTTGGTGATCGCACCCGCCTTGTAATATTTATAGGCTACCGTCAGAGCCACCGGATTCGCCGGGGAGTCACTTGGTAGAGGGCGCCATCGAGGCCCTCGGTCAGCCCGCCGGTGGCACGCACCGTTGATGCCATCGAAGGAGGCGAGCGAGGTCACCCACACCTGCAGGTGAAAGGCGGAAGCCCGTTCCCTTGTCATGAGTGCCGCCCAACTGCGTGGTGCGTGGTCATTCCCATCAGAGGCTTCCAGCAGCCGTGCTTGTGCTGCCGTCCCACCCGGGCTGGTGCCGAGGTCCGAGACTGTGGTCACGATGGGAAGAGCGATCCCGGCTGGCACGGGCAGATCACACCCTGGCCAGTGCTGCCGCCCCGCCGTCGTCGACCGTCGAGATTGCCATCGCCACCAGGGTCTGTTCAGACTCTCTGCGTTGTTCCCTCTTAACCTTAGCAATACGTGGTTGTGTCTGAT
>JASGJM010000028.1:0-13933 GCA_049840755.1 Luteolibacter sp.
CACCCATCCGCTGCTGGCAGGGATCGGGATGGTCCCGTTTCTGGCATGGTCCATTCCGCTTCTGGTGCGCCGCCACTCGGTTCCGGTGACGGTATCCGGCTTCCTGGCTGGGATTCCGCTGGTGGAGTGGATCGCCTCGCTGCCGATCGCCATGTCGATGGTTCCGGCGGGTAGCAGCGTGCTGGCCCACCCCATCCTCATGAATACCCTGGCCCTCCCAGCCCTCGCTTTCATGGCGGGGCGGCGGTTGCAGGCGGTGGCTTCCGCCACTTGATTCCAAAACCTCACGGATTTCCCACGGGGGAATTGCAGAGTTGCGGAAATCCGGCGCGCGGGGGAAAACGCTCCCGCGCCATGAGCATCGCCTCCAAGCAACAGGAACTCCTCGACGAACTCGGACTCTTCCAGGACTGGACCGAGCGTTACGAATACGTGATCGGCCTCGGGAAGAAGATGGCTCCGATGCCGGAGGAGTCCCGCAACCCGGAGCACCTGATCAAGGGCTGCCAATCCCAGGTGTGGCTCGACGCGAAGTTCGAAGACGGCAAGGTGCGCTACCTCGCCGACTCCGACTCCGTGATCACCAAGGGCATGATTGCCTTGTTTGTGCGGGTGCTGGATGACGAGACGCCCGATGCGATCCTCACCGCGGACCTTTCCTACATCGACCAAACCGGCTTGAAGGAGCATCTCGCGCCCACCCGTGCGAATGCTCTCAACCTGATGGCCACCCAGATGAAACAACGCGCCCTGAACTTCGCCCAAGCATGATTGCCTCCGTCCTCGATTTCCACTGGCTCGCAGATCCCAACGCGTGGGCCGCGCTGCTGACGCTGACTTTGCTCGAGATCGTCCTCGGCATCGACAACATCGTCTTCATCTCGATCCTGGTGGACAAGCTGCCGGTGGAGCAGCGGAAGAAAGGTCGCCTGCTCGGCCTCGGTCTCGCCATGGGCACCCGTCTGATCCTGCTCGCCTCCCTGAGCTGGGTGATGAGTCTGACCAAGCCTCTCTTCACCATGCCGTGGCCCGCGATGGACGGACATCCCCCGGGCCTGCCGATCTCCGGCAAGGACCTGATCCTGCTGATCGGGGGTGCCTTCCTGATGTGGAAGTCCACCCATGAGATCCACAAGGCGGTGGGCGAGGATGACGAAGGCCATGGCCCGAAGGTGGGCAAGGTCTCCTTCTCCGGCGTGCTCATTCAGATCGCGCTGCTCGACATCATCTTCTCGCTGGATTCGGTCATCACCGCCGTCGGTATGGCCGACCACCTCTCGGTGATGGCGCTGGCCGTGATCATCGCCGTAGGCGTCATGATGGTCGCGTCGGGTCCGATCGCGTCGTTCGTGAACCGCCACCCGACGATGAAAGTGCTCGCCCTTTCGTTCCTGATCCTGATCGGCACCGCCCTCATCGCGGATGGCCTGCACTTTCACATCCCGAAGGGCTACATCTACTTCGCCATGGCCTTCTCGCTGGTGGTGGAAATGATCAATCTGAAAGTGCGCTCGAAGCACAAGGCCCAGGCCTCTCCGGAGATCTGAGCAACGGAGCCAAACCAATTTGACCCAAAAGGCCCGGGGCTCTCCCCGGGCTTTTTTTATCCCCTAAACAGCAGCTTGGAAAAATCCGACTGACATCCGGTCAGCTTTCGGCGATTTGCGGAACTTGTATAGAATCATGCTCCCCCCGCGCCTGGCTTACACATTCTGCATCCTTCTCGGGATCAGTGGGACGGTCGTGGCGGCGCAGTATGAAAACCTGAGCTTCACCGGAACCTCGGCGTGGAAAACTTCCGCCACGATCCCAGCAAGCACGACGGCCTTTTTGTTCCCGGATGGGATCTCGCGCACCCCGGCGGATTTCGCCTTCAAGGGCGGAACCTCCTCCGTCTGGAATCTCGACCAGGCCGCCACTCTCATCGGGACCCAGACCAGCACCGGAGCCTACAACCGCTTCTTCATCGGTACCGACGATGGCAAACAGGCGACCCTCACCTTCACCACCGGCACACCGGACATGCCCGGCCTGTGGTGCGCCCGCCTCAGCACCAGCGATTCCATCCGCATCGGCCAAGCGTCCACCAACAGCGGCGGCACGCTGCGGATCGATGGCGGGGCACGTCTCCAATGCGGCTACATCCACGGCGAGGGCCCCTCCCCTGCCATCGAGATCCTGAACGGCCGCATGGAGGTTCTTTCCGGACTCTCCACGCGGCGTCTCAATGGCATCGCGGTGACGCTGTCGCCCCGCGGTCAATTGTGGATCGAGGATGGCAGCAATGCGGTCACCAGCGCGGCCACTTTCTCCACCTATGCCAGTGGGGCCACGATCACGGCCAGCGCCGGGACGCTACGTTTCCAAAACGGCGTATCGGTGGTCCCGGCGACCGGCACCTCCAACAAGGGCACGCTGATCACCGCCGTGCTGGTCAGCGATCCAAACGTGGATGCCGACCACGATGGTTTGCCCGACCAATGGGAAGGACTCTACGGCCTGGATTACGCGGATGACGGCTCCGTCAATCCGGACAACGGCCCGAATGGGGATCCCGATCACGACGGACTGCCCAATAGCGAGGAATACCGCCTCGGCAGCAATCCGCGGGTAAATGAATCCGGCAAGCTCTGGCTGCCCCGCCCCACCAAGGCTGCAATGCTGGTGGTGAATGCCCATCCGGATGACGAGGGCATCTTCTTCGGCGGCACCTATCCTTACTACACCCAGGTCAAGAAGCTGCCCGTTGTCTCCCTCAGCATGACCAGCGGTGACAACTCGCTGGCTCCTGCGGTTCGCGAGGCGGAGCTCCGCAATGCGCTGTGGGCCTATGGGGAACGCTACCAACCGATCTTCGGGCGCTTCCGGGACAAGCCCACCACCACTTTGAACGACACCTGGGACGTGTGGGCGGATGGTGTGGTGGATGGCATCGGCATCGCGGAAGGTCGGGTAAAAGCCGCCCGTTTTGTCGCCACCGCGATACGCCGCTATCGTCCGGAGATCGTCGTGACTCACAGCACTGCGGGCGAATACGGCCACCAGAACCACATCGCCACCTCACTCTCGGTGATCGATGCCTACACCCTCGCCGCGGATACCTCCACGGACCTCGAAGGACTCCCCGCATGGCAGGTGAAAAAACTCTACGTCCATGAGTGGGCGCAGAACCGACTCTTCCACGATCATTGGGAAACGGCCTTCCCGGAACTCGGTGGTCTGACACCCCGGCAGGTCACGAATGTCGGTCTCGATTTCCACGTCACCCAGAGCAAGCCGGACGTTTCCACCGCCTATCTCACGGGCGAGGTGCAGAGCACCTGGGATGCCCATCCATCCGAACTGTGGGGACTGTATGCCAGCCGCGTCGGGACGGACACCGTCTCACCCGCCTTCACCGTGAACGGCACCACCTACACAGGCTGGGCGAAGCGGGACTTCCTCGAAAACCTCAATTTGGATCTGGATGAAAACGGCCTCCCGGATGAATGGGAGAAGCTCCACGCCCCGCTGACCGGCGTAATTTTCCCCCACTCGGATACGGACGGTGATGGGGCGGATGCCCTGACCGAATATATCGCTGGAACCTCCCCCGAGACTGCAGATGCGCCCGCTCTCACCGTGGATGTATCCACCCGCAAGGTGAAGTTCCTCACTCGTCTCGCCACCGGCACCGGCTACTCCGGCCTGCACCGCCGCTATCGCCTGGAGTTGTCCACGGATCTGACGAGCTGGGCTCCCGCATGGCAGGGCGATGCGGATGGCGGATGGAAGGAAGTCTCCTTCCCTGCGCAAGCTTCGCGCTCTTTCTACCGTCTAGTCACCATCCTCGAATGACCGAAACTCCAGCCGATACCAAACCACCGCGCCTGCTCTCGCTCGATGCCCTGCGCGGCTTTGACATGCTATGGATCATCGGTGCGGAGACCATCGTCCATGCCGCCGCGAAATGGCGCGGCACGCCGTGGCTGGAGACTTGGGCCACCCAGCTCTCGCACGTGCGTTGGGACGGCCTGCGCGCCTACGACCTGATCTTCCCGATGTTCATGTTCCTTTCCGGAGTGGCGATCCCCTTCTCTTTCGAATCCCGGCTCGCACGGGGTGATTCAAAGGCACGGCTCGCCACCAAGATCGCGATCCGGATCTTGGTGCTGGTAGTGCTCGGCATGATTTACAACGGATTGCTCTCCGCCCAATCCGGCCCACCCCGGCTGCTCAGCGTGCTCGGCCAGATCGGTTTGGCATGGGGAGCCGCCGCCACGATCAATCTGGTGATCCGTGGCCCGAAAGGCCGTCTCGCCTGCATCGCTGCCATCCTTGGCATCGTGGCCGTATTGCAGTTGCTCGTTCCGGTTCCCGACATCGGCGCGGGTCAGCTCACCCGCACCGGCGCGATCAATACCTGGCTGGACCGCCTGCTGGTGCCGGGCCGGCTCAATGGCAAGACCTTCGATCCCGAAGGCCTGCTCTGCATCTTCTCCGCCACCACGCTCACCCTGTCCGGCTCGGTGCTCGGTTCATTCCTGCGAAAACCGGATGCCTGCACCTGGCGCACGGCAGGAATCACATTCCTAACAGGAGCCGCCGTGACCGGAGCAGGCTGGCTGTGCTGGCACGCGGGCTATCCGCCGATCAAGGCTCTGTGGACGCCGACCTTCGATCTGCTCGCCATCGGCATCGCGCTTATGGTCTTCGCGCTGTTCTTCGCGGTGATCGACGTGGCCAAATTCCAGCGTTGGACGCTGCCGCTGCGGGTGATCGGAATGAACGCTTTGACGATCTACCTGCTGGCGCGATTCTTCGATTTCGATGCCCCTGCTTCGTTGCTGTTCGGGCGCCTCGCCAACTCCTGCGGGAATGCTGCCCCTGTCATCCTCGCCAGCGGCGTGCTGCTGATCGAATGGCTGGTGCTCTACTTCCTCTATCGCAGGAAGATCTTCCTGCGGGTGTGAGATGGCATTTTCCGATGACGATTTTACCCCTCTACCGACGATTATGCCCATTGTCCTGCACGTGTGTTCCGGGTTCCGCTAAGGAGCCATGATAAAAACCCTTACGTTCATCACGGGCTGTATCCTCGCCCTCACGGGTGCCACATGGGCGGCACCGAAAACCCTGACTCTGAACCAATCCAGTTACCCGGCCAATACGCCGATCACCGCCACCTTCGGAGGCGGTCCGGGCAACAACAACGATTGGATTGGTATCTTTCCCTCCACCGTCACGACGCCTTCCACGGGCACGTATCTGACGTGGCTCTATACCAACGGCACCCAGACAGCGGGCGGGAACCTGAAAAACGGATCAGTCACCTTTCCCAATGCAGGCGGCCTTCCTCCCGGCAGCTACAAGGCCTGGTTCCTAGCCAGCAACGGCTACACCATCCTCGCCGGTCCGGCTTCATTCAGCGTCACACCGGTCGGTGGTCCGGCTTCGCCCGTATGGCTGATGTCTCCCTTCTCCCTGCGCCACGCGGTGCAGGCCCAGGCTTACACGGGTCGCATTGGTGCCTACGCCTACGATCCGGACCAAGGCGATGCCATCACCTTCGCCAAGGTCTCCGGCCCGTCCTGGCTTTCGGTATCCTCCACCGGCGAACTCACCGGCACTCCGGCGGCCAGTGACAGCGGCACGAATACTTTTGTGGTGAAGGCCGTCGATCTGTTGGGGAATGCCACCAATGCCACGCTCACCCTTCCGGTATTCGCCACCGGCCAGGAGCAGGTCCCGCAGATCAAGGTCATGTCCTACAATCTCTTCCACGGCTGGGGCCAGATGGATGACGGCCAGAACAAGGGCCTCGATTCCGTGATCCTCTCCGGAGCCGATATCATCGGCACCCAGGAAACCGTGGACAACACCAGCGGCTCGAACGCCTATCAGGTCCAGACCATCGCGAACCAGCTCGGCTGGTACTACACCCCCACCGGCGCTGGCGACTCCGGCATCGCCAGCCGCTATCCCATCGTCAGCACATTCACCGCCGGAGTCGCGAACGGAGCCCGCATCCGGATCTGCACCTCCCCCTTGCGTGAAGTAATCATCGTCAACACCCACCTCGACTACCTCTACTACGGCCCGTATGCGGCGAAGCTGGCAGGCTCCACGAACGCCAGCGTGATGACCGAAGAACTGAGGTCACAGCGTGACGAACAGATCGCCGCCATCGTATCAGGCATCTCCAGCTATCTCTCCGCTGCGAACACCACGCCAGTCTTCCTGACGGGAGACTTCAACTGCCCGTCCCACCTCGACTGGACGGCCGCGAACTCCGCCGCCCACTACGGCAAGGTCGTCGTATGGCCGGCCACCAAAGCCCTGACCGATGCGGGCATGACCGACTCCGTGCGGCAGGTCTATCCGGATCCGGTCACGCATCCATTCATCACCTGGTCGCCACTCTACAGCAACCCGAACGAACCGCAGGATCGCATCGACTTCGTCTTCCACAAGGGCTCCGGCGTGACTCCCGTGGCCGCCCAGGTATTCACCACGCCGATCGAGCACAGTGGCTACACCTACGGTGACTCCATCACCGCCACGCGTGAAAACACGTGGCCCAGCGACCATGCCTCCATCGTCGTGACCTTCCAATTCGGCCAAGGGCTGACGTTGAACCAGTCCAGCTACTCCACGAGCACTCCGATCACCGCCACATTCGCCGGTGGTCCGGGGAACAGCAGCGATTGGATCGGCATTTTCCCGGCCAGCGTCACCACTCCCTCCACCGGGAGCTATCTGGCGTGGCTCTACACCAATGGCACTCAGACGGCGTCCGGGAATCTCACCAACGGCTCCGTCACCTTCCCCAACGCAGCAGGCCTTCCCGCCGGCAGCTACAAGGCGTGGTTCCTCGCCAACAACGGCTACACCGTCATCTCCGGACCGGTGACCTTCAGCGTGACCTCGCCCTGAAATCCGCAAACCCGATCCTCCAAAAACAAAACCCGCGCCGGGATTCCGGCGCGGGTTTTTCGCAAAAGCGTGGCGGGCTGTTCAGCCTTCCTGATCGGCGAGGTAGCGCTCGGCTTCCAGTGCTGCCGCACAACCTTGGCCAGCGGCGGTGATGGCCTGGCGGTAGTAGTGGTCGGCCACGTCACCAGCGGCGAAGAGACCGGGAGTCTTGGTCTCGGTCTTACCACCCACCTGGAGAATGTAGCCGTTTTCGTCCTTGTCGACGAGGTCGCCAAGGAAGGCGCTGTTCGGCACGTGGCCGATCGCGACGAAGACGCACTTCACTTCCAGTTCGCTCTCGGAGCCATCGACCAGGTTCTTGAGCGTCACGGCGCGGACCTCACCGGCTTCATCGGTGAGGTACTCGGTGACGGTGGAGTTCCAGACCGGCTCGACCTTGGGATTGGCCAAGGCGCGCTCGGCCATGATCTTCGAAGCACGCAGTTCCTCACGGCGATGGATCAGATAGACCTTGCTGGCGAAACGGGTGAGGAAGGTGGCTTCCTCCGTCGCGCTGTCTCCGCCGCCGATCACGGCCACCGGCACATCGCGGTAGAAGGCACCATCGCAGGTGGCGCAGGAGGTCAGTCCATGGCCGATGAGTGTCTTCTCGTTCGGCAAGCCAAGATGGCGCGGTGCGGCACCGGTCGCCACGATGATCGTCTTGGTCTCGAAGGTTTCCGAGCCGCAGTTCAACTTGAAGGTGCCGTCCTCACGGCGTTCGATGGATTCGACGGTGGCCCACGCCATCCGTGCACCGAACTTCTCGGCCTGCTGCTGCATTTTCATCATCAGCTCCGGACCTTGGATGCCCTCCGGGAAGCCCGGGAAATTCTCCACCTCGGTGGTGGTGGTGAGCTGGCCGCCAGGCTGGGTACCGGAGAGAAGAAGCGGGTTCAGATTCGCGCGGGCGGTGTAGATGGCGGCGGTGTAGCCGGCACATCCGGTGCCGATGATGATGACATTTTCCATAAAACTGCTTGGGACGGGGCCGCGGAGATTCCACCGGGAAGCGCCCGCTGGCAAGCGACGAGTGCGGGTGGGCTCACTCGATCCCGCGCAGGGCCTTCTGCTGCTTGATCCAGTCCCGATCCGTGTCGGACAAGCGGGTCTCGGAGGTTTTCGAGCGGCGGCCATCCGGCTCCACAAACACAAGCGTCCCCTTGGAGTACGACGTCAGCTTCGCGAAAACCTTGTTCCCGCTGCGGTCCTGCCATTCGCGGTAACCTTTCTGCATCAAACCGGCACGCCATTCCTGTCCGGCCTTGGCAGCGAGGGTCTCGCCCTGTTTGAGAAGGCCCCAGGTGTAATCGGCATCGCCGCTTTTATACCCCTTGTAGCGGCCCACCACATCGCCGCTGCTGGAGAGAACCAGCATGGTCGGATAGCCCAGCACCTTGTAGCGCTTCTTCATCTCGGCGGTGCGCTCGCGGTTGCGGGCCTCCCTGTCCGTCGCCTCGTCGAACGAGATGTTCGGATCCTTCACGCGTGGATAGCCATCCACCCGCAGGCGCACGAACTTCTCCTTCGCCCAGCTTTCGAACTCCTTTTTGTCCAAAAGCTCCTCGGTCAGAGCCTTGCTGCCGGCGGGATGGGCGGAATCCGTGAACCAGATCAACAGCGGCTTGCCCTCGCGCACCGCTTCCCGACGGGCGGTGGTTTCTTCGTCCAGCCATGCGCCATGCTTGGGAGCTGACATCAGGTCGGAAAGCTCCGGGATACCTTTCTCCGGGTGATCGGGGTCCGTCCAGAGGATCTCGGACATCGGAGTCGCCTGGGCAAGGTTCGCCTGTGGAGCGATATTGCCACCCGAGGCGACCGGGGTACCACCAAGCCCACCCCGCAATTCCGGCGGGATCCCGGTGGGACCGAACGGCTGATCCTCCTTGTTCGCGGCCTTTTTCTTCGGATGCGTCAACGAACTGAGCCGCGCACAGGACGGCACGAAGAAAAGCAGCGCGAGGGGAATCCACAACCGGGAGATCATGACAGGCAGTGTGCAAGGGCCACGGCGTCTTCCAAGCTCCAAGTCAGCGCGGCGGCCGACGACCGGTTGCCCTTGCCGGTTTTCCTAACCGCCTGTTTAATAAACCCGTCATGCGGCTCTTCTCACGACTGATCCCTACGCTTGCGGCTCTTGCGCTTCCAGCCGGTGCCGCCGGAGTGGAAAGGCCCGCTTTTCTGGAAAACGCCGAATCCTTCCCCGCTCAGGAGGCCGCGCGTGGACTGACCGGCATCGGCGAACGGATCGCTTTCCGCGCCCACGAAGAACCGTTCCTCGTCGTCGCAACCGTCATCTTCGTGCTGGCGATCCTGCACACCTTCCTCGCCGTCCCCATCACGAAGTACGCCCACCGGGTGCAGCATGCTCACGATGAAAAGGTCAAGGGTGACCCGGACCACCTGAAGCGGGTGTCCTTCAAGGGCACCATCCTGCACTTTCTGGGAGAGGTGGAAGCGATCTTCGGCATCTGGGTGCTGGCCCTGCTTGCCGTGATGGCCGTGATGAAAGGCCCGGCCGCAGTCACCGGCTACATCATGGGGGTGAATTTCACCGAGCCGCTGTTTGTGGTGGTCATCATGGCACTGGCCTCCACCCGTCCGGTCCTGCGCTTCGCCGAGCAATGTCTGCGGTTCTTCGCCCGCTTCGGCCGGGAAACACCCGCAGCCTGGTGGCTCTCCATCCTCGTCATCGCGCCGATTCTGGGCTCCTTCATCACCGAGCCCGGGGCCATGACCATCGCCGCCATGCTGCTGGGCCGCAAGTTCTACCGGCTGAAGCCGCGCCCGCTGTTCGCCTATGGCACGCTCGGGCTGCTGTTTGTGAACATCTCGGTGGGCGGCGTGCTGACGAACTTCGCTGCTCCGCCGGTGCTGATGGTTGCCCAGAAGTGGAACCTCTCCACCACGCACATGTTGCTGCACTATGGGGACAAGGCGGTGCTCGCGATCCTGCTTTCGACCGCGGCCTACTTCACCTTCTTCCGCAAGGACCTGAAAGCGATGGCCGAGCAGGTACCGGACAAGGACGGAGACGGCGTCTCGGACTGGACGCAGCGGGACACTCCGGTGCCGCTCTTCGTCACGATCAGCCATCTGCTGTTCATGCTGGCGACCGTGGTGTTCGCCCACTATCCGCCGCTGTTCATCGGCGGCTTCCTTTTCTTCCTGGCCTTCGGCAAGGCCACCCAACACCACCAGAACCCGATCGCTCTCAAGGGACCGATCCTCGTGGGCTTTTTCCTTGGAGGTCTCGTGGTCCACGGCGGCCTGCAGGGCTGGTGGCTACAGCCGATCATTTCCAGCCTCGGTGAGTGGCCGCTGTTCGCTGGTTCCACCTTGCTCACCTCATTCAATGACAATGCCGCCATCACCTTCCTCGCCAGCCAGGTCGACGGTCTGACACCGGCCCTCAAATATGCCGTGCTCGCAGGTGCCGTGACCGGAGGTGGCCTGACAGTGATCGCGAACGCCCCCAATCCCGCCGGACAGACCCTCCTCGCCCGCTACTTCGGCGAAGGTGTCTCCCCCTTCAAGCTGCTGGCCGCAGCCCTGATTCCCACGGTGATCGTAGCTGCCTGCTTCATGCTCATTCCGGACAAAAGCGCGCACACTTCGGAAAACCCACCTGCTGCGGCGGCTCTTCCGTTTTGAATTTTGGATTTAGAATTTAGTGCTTTCTTCCCACCATGTTCACCGGACTCGTTGAATCCACCGGCATCGTCATTTCCCTGGACCCCCGCGGAGACCAAGCCCGCCTGATCGTCGGCATCCCCTTCCAACCGGAACTCGCGCTCGGCGATTCCGTGGCCATCAACGGCTGCTGCCTGACCGTGGCGGAGTTGCTGCCGGAAGGCACCGTGTTCGATGTCCTGATGCAGACCCTGAAAGTGACCTCGCTGGGAGATCTGAAAGCAGGATCGGTAGTCAATCTCGAGCGCGCGATGCTCGCCACCGCACGTTTCGGCGGCCACTTCGTGCAGGGCCACGTGGATGCCACCGGCACCATCGTCGCGCTGGAGCCGCATGGGCAGGACCATCGGTTCGAAGTAGCGCTGCCGCCGGAGATCCACCGGCTCTGCATCGACAAGGGCTCCGCCTGCATCGATGGCATCTCGCTCACCATCGCGGAACTCAAGGAAAGCAGCGCGGTGTTCTGGATCACTCCGCATACCTACGCCCACACCCACCTCCATGCCGCAGTTGCCGGTCAGAGGGTGAATCTGGAGGCCGATCTGCTCGCCAAATACGTGGAGCGGCTCGTGAAGCGGTAATTTCTCAGCCGGAGCGAACGCTCAGCGATGCGGAGCCAGCAGGGTGAACGGCCACCACGGGAGATTGCGGGCGAGCCAGAACACCAGAATCAGCGTCGGAAGAAACCACGCGAGCCACGATGGCATGGCGGGCATTCTCCGTCCGCGCCATTCACAGACCAGCCCCAGCAGCATCCAGCCCGCAAACGCTCCTCCGAGAATCATGGCCAGCGGGTTCATCGCCCACGCTCCGGCCACATCCCCGTGGATCAGGCGCATCGTGCAGCGCGTACCTCCACAACCGGGGCACCACCAGCCGGTCCACCGGCGGAATCCACAAGGAGGCACCCACCGTGCCAGCTTCGGAAGGCTGGCACGCAGGAAAAAGAATCCGGCGGCACACCCCAGCACCGCAAGGGTCCAAGGCCGCCGCCGGATGAAACGGGCGATCATGGATTACCGCGCGGGATTGCGCAGACCTTCACGCAGCTTGCGCTGCTCTTCGAGACGCTCGCGCATTTCCTGAGGCAGGAATTTGAGATTCTCCGGCGGCTGGGTTTGCGCCCATACGCTGCAAATCGTGAAGAGGAGGGTCGCCAGGATCGCGAGATAGCCCGTGATCAACCCGGCCTTGGCCATGCCCTTGCCACCGAACTGGGCCGGTTCTGCATTGGCTTTGCCGATGGCCAGATGGCCCAGTACCACCGCCACGATCGCCAGCGGGCCGCTGAGGCACCACAGGCAGCAGGTGAGCAGAGCGAGGATACCGCAAACCATCGAGCCGATCGCCATGCCTTGTGAAACCGGCTGGCCGGGAATCGCAGAGGGGGTAGCAGTCGGGCCCGGAGCGGAAGACGGCGCGTAAGGAGAAGGCTGGGCGGGTAAGGGTGACACGGCACCCGGGGCGGCCGGAATCACTTCCGGAGTCGCCACCGACGTGCGCAATTCGCCCACCTGGGAGGAAGGCACCCAGTCGGCCATTCCTTCCTTCCACACCAGATCGGTGGCGGAAATCTCACCGGAACCGAGCTTCGCCTTGATATCTTCGGTGCTGATCGGACCGAGCTGTGTGCCGTTTTTAGAATAGTACCATTGCATGGATTGAAGAGGCTAGGGGTGGAGTGAAATCGAGAAAACGAAGAAGAGAATGCCCCCCAGAGTGGCGGCGATACAGAGATAACCTAGAATGAGACCCGCGATCGCCATGCCACGCCCACCCATCGGCACCGGGGATTCATTGATGCGGGCGAGCGCCATGTGGCCGCAGATGACGGCCGGGATGGCACCCAATATATGCACCCAGCACATGAAAATGCTCACGATGCCACAGACCATGCTGGCAATCGCGAGTCCATTGGTCGGCGCGTAGGGAGTGACGTAGGGGCTCTGCTGGTAGGCTGACGAAGGGCCTCCAAGCTCGGCCACTTGGGAGAGGGGCAACCAGTTGGGCATGCCCTCCCGCCAGACCAAGGTCTGGGGCTGCACCAATCCGGACGCGATCGCCTGCCGGATGCCGTTCTCATCGACCGGTCCGTGCTGCTGTCCGTTTTCACCGTAGTGCCATTGTGCCATCGCCCGTATTTTGAACAGCTACGGAGCCTCCGGCCAATCCCTAACATCGCCCGAAAGGCAATTATTCCGCCCGGCGGGTTGGCAAGTTGGGCTTGGAAGTTCGCGATCCCATGGTAATCAGCGCCCCCGCGCCATGTTCTCCGTCCTCGCCACCGATCCTCAATCCTCCGCCCGCCTCGGCCGGTTGGAGCTCGCCCACGGCACGGTGGAGACCCCGATTTTCATGCCCGTGGGAACCCAGGGCAGCGTGAAAACCCTGCATCCCCGCGAGGTGGAGGAGCTGGGAGCCCAGATCATCCTCGGCAATACCTACCACCTCTGGCTCCGACCGGGGCACGAATTGATCCTGCATTTCGGCGGCCTGCATAAATTCACCACCTGGGACAAGCCGATCCTGACCGACTCCGGCGGCTTCCAAGTCTGGTCGCTGGCCAAGCTGCGGAAAATCACCGAGGAGGGAGTCCGCTTCAACAATCACATCGACGGCTCCAAGATGCTGCTCACCCCCGAGCTGTCCATGGAGATCCAGGCTGCTCTCGGCTCGGACATCGCCATGCTGTTCGACGAGTGCCCGCCTTACCCTTGCGATAAGGATTACGCCGCGAAATCGCTGGCCATGACCACCCGCTGGGCCCGCCGTTGCAAGGCCTGGACGGAAAAGCACCAACCCCGCTCCGGTGACGGGCTCCAGCGCCACTTCGGCATCGTCCAGGGCTCGATCTACGCCGATCTGCGCGAACAATCCGCCCGGGAACTGGTGGATATCGGATTTGATGGCTACGCCGTCGGCGGAGTCTCGGTCGGTGAGCCGGAGGAGGAAATGTTCCGGGCCATCGAGAATGCGGTGCCGTTCCTCCCCCACGACAAGCCCCGCTACGCCATGGGTCTTGGAGATCTTCCCCGCAGATTCTGGAAATGATCGCCCGCGGCGTGGACATGTTCGACTGCGTGATGCCCACCCGGGTCGCCCGCCACGGCATGGCCTTCACCCTGGATGGCCCCATCCAAATCAAGAACAAAGTCCATGAGCGGGACGAGCGCCGCGCGTGCGTGAAAATCTTCCCCCTCCCCATGTCTCCGCCTTCTCCCGAGCCTATCTCCGGCAGGTGCTGTTCGGATTCTATCGTGTTTCCCTATTAACCTTAGCAATACGT
>JASGJM010000029.1:0-60544 GCA_049840755.1 Luteolibacter sp.
GCATGCCACGCGCGGCAACGTGCCGGTGACGCTGACGGTGGCGTGATGACTTCCATTTATGAGCACCTCCGCATCGGATTGCGGAGGTGCTGCTGATAGGATTTTAACCATGCCAATTTGCCTTTGCCCTGAGCATGGCCTGACGGCCTGCAGGATGATTTGCAATCACGTCTTCCTATCCATGTGCGGGGATCAGCCTTGCACGGTCAATGAGGTCCACACAGGCGACTCTATCGTGCCTGTGATCCATATGTGTTCTGATTGCTTTCAAACATGGAGTGGTTTGAAGGCAGAGGAAGCTAGGGATCGAATGATGGCGGAGGCGTGTTTGCCAGTTTGTGGAAAGTGTTTTGATGGGGGGAGTTGTAGGAAGGGTCTGTGACCCGATCGCTTTCAAAGCAGGGCGCGAGAGCAATTCTCCCGGCTGTTTGTTTTAGCGGCGGCTTTTCATGAAGAAGGGATGCTGACGATTCCAGAATCGAAGGGGTGGCTAAGTGCTGCGGCTCGTGCTGTTGTTCAGCGCCTGCGGTTGGGGCATTTCCTTCTGGTTTACGTTCGTGCCATGGGCCGTGGCGGCCGATCAACTGGAGGGGATGGGGGCCCGCCTCCTGCGATATGATCCAATTCTCGACTATTGGTTGAAGATGGCATCGAGCGCGTTCGGGTGCATCGGCATCGCTTCGGCGCTCGCATGCTGGCGACCGCGGGTGTTTGAGGGAGTGGCGAAGCTGTTGCCCGGCTTCCATTTGTTTGTGGGCACCACACTGGCGGTGTCCGCGTCGTTGAATCATCTGGATCCACACCGGCATCCAACCTTCCTTGCCGATATCACGTTCTGTTTTGTGACCGCGCTCTTGATCGGAGTGCCGTTGATGGCTCGAGGGCGACAACGGAAATGAGATGTCCCCGATCATCTTCTTGTCGTTCTCGGTGAGCCATGGCTCACGGAACTTGGAGCCCCCTTCGGCTGAGTGAGCGGCTTGGCGCTGATGTCTTCAATGTAGCCGGTATTCTCGCGGTAGAGGTAGGCCACCTCATAGGTGGTTTCCCGGAGATTCACCCGAACTGCAGAGCCATGGGCCCATTGGGCCGGGCGTCGTCCGGCGACCGCCGTGATGGTGTTTTCCGAATCGCCGATATGGATGCGTTTCAGATCGGCGGGGCGAATCTGTGGTGGCGGGGGCGGAGGGGTCCAGGGATCTCCCATATCCATCACCAGCTGTTGCGGGTGCCATGGTTTGGTAGGAGGGAGCCCGGAGCAAGCGGCGGAGGCCAGGGACAGCAGAAGGAGCGGCCCAAGCGAAAGGCGGTACATGTTGGAAAGATGACGACGGATAGGAGCCCGGGCAATCGCGCCTTTTCGGGCGCAGGGAAAGGTCTGCGGCAGGGGGCACGACTTGTTTTCCTTAAAGGGAAGATTCCGATGTGACCGTGAGTATCCATTCGCACGCATGAAGACCCCGCTGCTTCTATTGGCCCTTTCCCTGCCGCTTCAGGCGGAAGTTGTTTTTACCAAGAAAACGCTGACCACCGAGTTTCTCGCGGAAGGTGCCGCAGTGGCGGACTTCGATGGGGATGGAAAGAAGGATGTGACGGCCGGCGCGTTCATCTGGTTCGGGCCGGACTTCCAGCGGAAGAGTGCGTTCACCACTCCTCCACCCGCGCTGGATGGAGCAAAGGAGTACTCCCAGTTCTTCATCGGGGGCGCAGCGGATGTGAATGGGGATGGCAAGCCGGACATTCTCAACGGGGGCTTTCCGGGCAAGGAGACCTTCGCCTTTCTCAATCCCGGCAAATCCGATGGTGAATGGAAGCGCCAGGTGATGCTCGATGTGACCGATGGCGAGTCACCGGCTTGGATCGATGTCACTGGCGATGGCAAACCCGAGCTGATCTGTCATAGCCGTGGCAGCACCGGCTATCTGGAGCTGCCGTGGGGCAAGTCGGATATGGCGGGCAGCTTCCATGCGATCGCACCTGCGAATCCGAAGCTCTACCAGCGCTACACCCATGGCCAGGGGGCGGGTGATCTCAATGGCGACGGGCGTGCTGACATTCTGGATAAGACCGGCTGGTATGAGCAGCCCGCCGATGCTGCCACTCCGTGGACATTCCATCCGGTGACCTTCTCCAAGGACGGTGGCTCACAGATGCTGGTACTGGATGTGAATGGCGATGGGGTCAACGATGTCGTCACCTCCGCGAACGCACACGGCTATGGCCTGAGTTGGTTCGAGGGGCACAAGGACGGCTCGTTCATCGAGCACGTGATCCTCGACAAAGACCCTGCGAAGCAGGTGGACGGCGTGCAGTTCTCGCAACTCCATTCGATCGCGAGCGCGGACATCAATGGCGATGGAGTGCCGGATCTGGTGACCGGCAAGCGCCGCTGGGCCCACGGTTCCGGCGGTGATCCCGATCCGAGTGGCGCGGCGGTGTTGTATTGGTTCGAGACCAAACGCGATGGCAAGGGCGGGGCGACATTCATCCCCCATGAGATCGACCGGGCTTCCGGCGTAGGCACGCAGGTCACCGTCACGGATCTGAATGGCGACGGGAAGGCGGACATCGTGGTCGCGAACAAGAGCGGCGTCTTCGTATTCCAGCAGTAGGTGCCGCCATAGACGCAAAAGCCCCCGGCGAACCGGGGGCCTTGCAGGAAAGGAAGATGGAGAACGTGTATCAGCGGTCCATCAGTGCGAACTTCAGTTCGCCTTCGGACACCACCTCACCGTTGACCAGGCACTTGCAGCGGGTCTGGCCGATGGAGCCGCGGATCTTGATGACCTCCGCCTCGATGAAGAGGGTGTCACCGGGAAGCACCGGGCGGCGCCATTTCACATCGTCCGCGCTCATGAAGTAGCCGATCTTTCCGGCATTCTCCGGTTTGCGGAGCATGAGCACGGAGGAAACCTGGGCCATGGCTTCGAGCTGGAGCACGCCCGGCATGATCGGGTGTTCCGGGAAGTGGCCCGGGAAGAATGGCTCGTTCATGGTCACGTTCTTCACGCCCACGCACTTGGTATCGCCTTCGAAGTCGACGACGCGGTCGACCAGCAGGAAGGGATAGCGGTGCGGCAGGATCTTGAGCACGTCCTGGATATCGAGCACGGTCTCGCCCTTCGGGATCGAGAACGGCGGAATCATCGAGCGCATGCGGGAGTATTCGCCGCGCAGGGTGGAGGCCATCTTGGTGTTCGGGCCGTGGCCCGGCTTCACGGCGATGACGTGGCCGAGGATGCGTTTGCCGGAGAGGATCAGGTCGCCGATGAGGTCGAGCGCCTTGTGACGGGCGAACTCGTTGGTGAAGCGGAGGGCTTCCTTCGACATCACCTCGTTGCCACGGATGACGACGGCGCTTTCGAGCGAGCCGCCCTTGATGAGGCCCTTTTCGAGAAGCGGCTTCACATCCTCGTAGTAGACGAAGGTGCGAGCGGGGGCGATTTCCGTCTCATACTTCTCCGGAGTCACCTCGCTGGAGAAATACTGGGTGAAGCGGCCGTCCGGGCCGACATTGGTGACGGAGACGCGGAAGGTCTTGCTCGGGACGATGGTGATCAGGGTGCCATCGCCGGTTTCCAAGTGGATCGGCTCGCGGATTTCCCAGGTCTTGCGCGGGGAGGTCTGGGCGGCGATGCCCGCCTTCTTGATGAGCTCGACGAAGGGCTTGGATGAGCCATCTCCGATCGGCGGCTCATTGGCGTCCATCTCGATGAGGGCATTGTCGACTCCCATGCCGGTGAGAGCGGAGAGCACGTGCTCCACGGTGTGAACCTTCACGGAGCCTTCCGCCAGCGTGGTGGCGCGTTCGACGGTCTGGACCTTGTCGACATCCGCGGCGATGAACGGCTGGTCCGGCAGGTCGATGCGGCGGAACTTGAAACCGTGGCCTTCCGGGGCAGGCTTCAGGGTCAGGGTGACCTTTTCACCGGTGTGAAGGGAGGTCCCTTCGAGGGTGGCGGAACCGGCGAGGGTATGCTGGACGTCGGCGGGCATGGGCGCGCAGTGGAAAGGCTGGAGGCCCCGCTGGCAAGACGGAATCGGGTGGCAAGAGCTTGGAGGAAAAGGAGTTCTTTGTCCGGGCCGCCTTCTTCTGGAAGGCGGGGGCGAAACACGAAAGCACCTTGGCGCTTGGTTTTGCGGGCGGCCGGGGCAAGGGTGCGTTGATGGAGCTGCATGCGATCGCCGATTTCCGAGTCCTCGGGGAGAGTGACGATTGGATTGTCGTGGACAAGCCGGCGCCGTTGATCGTCCACCCGGCGAACGGGAAGATCGAACCGAACCTGCTCGGCGGAGTGGAGACCCTGCTGATGTTCGAGATGGAGAACGGTGCGGCCCTTTCCATCATCACCCGCCTGGATCGCGAGACCAGCGGGGTGGTGCTCATCGCGAAGCACCGGGACGCGGCGCGGGACCTCTCACGGATCTTCGAGCGGCGCGAGGCGCGGAAGGAGTATCTGGCGATCGTCCATGGTTGGCCGAAGTTTGATACTTGGACCAGCGATGCCCCGATCCTGCGGGCGGGTGAGATCGAGCCCTCCCGGATCTGGCTCCGACAGATGGTGCATCCGGAGGGGCGGGAATGTGAAACGGGCTTCTGGGTGGAGCGGCGCTTCCGGCGGGATGGACGGGAATTCGCGCTGGTGAGGTGCTTTCCCAAGACCGGGCGTATGCACCAGATCCGGGTGCATCTGGCGCACTCCGGCTATCCGATCGTGGGGGACAAGCTCTACTCGGGCGATGGCTCCGAATATCTCGAATGGATACGCGACGATTGGACTCCGGAACTCCACGAGCGGTTGCTGATGCGTCGGCACGCTCTTCATGCGGCATTGCTGGGAGTGCCGTGGCAGGGGCGGGAGGTGGTGTGGGAATCGGAGCTTTCTCCGGATCTCGCAGCCTTCATGGCCTCAGGGGACCTCGAATGAGATCACCAGAGGCTGACGGTTCCGCCGGATGCGGAGCGTGGCCTTGGCTCCCTGGGTGCGGACCAGATCGAACATGGTCGCGAAGCTGGGAGGCGACCCGCTGCCATTGAGCTCCAGCACCCGGTCCCCATCCTGAAGTCCCGCGCGCTGGCCGGCTCCGCCGGGAAGAAGGCGCACACACAGGGCGTTGGTGAAATCGGGATCGAGAACGAACGCGGCCTGGAGCCGGTTTGGTGGCAGCGGCTTGTAGGCAGGTGAGCGATCGGAGGGCTGGAAATAGACGCGCTTTCCCGGGCCATCGACGATCACCGTGGTGCGGAGGAAGGTTTCGAGCCCCAGCAGGATGGAGGCCCCGTCATGGGCGGGATCGAAGAATGCCTCGCCGACATTGGTATGGCGGAATTCCAGAGGAGCGAAGGCGAAGGAAGCGTCGTGGGCTACCGGATTGGCAAACGCTCCGCCGGGACTCGCCGGGCTGAGGCCCTCGGAAAGGGTCAGCGGGGCAGTGGGGTGATCCTTCCGCCACGCACTCCAGCGGTCCTTGGTCAGGCAGACTCCGCGGCGAGCGCCGCTGTCCAGAAAGACTTCCCCGAGCTGAGGGTGGCGGATGGCGAGGCTGCTGCGATTGGCGAGGATGGGGAATGACGTCCAGCCACGGACATCCGGGAGGGTGGCGAGGAATTCATGGCGGCCGGTTGGCAGATCGAGCTTCCAGATGCTGTTTTTCAATAACGGCCAGCCGAGGATGCCTTTGGCACCAGGGATCTCGGCCGCCAGCACGGTGGCCTGGTCGGCGAGAGGCGGTTGTTTGGCGGCAACGCGGAGATCGACCGCCGTGGTCTCAGCGGTCGGTTTGGAAAGAGCGGCCGGGAAGACGATCAGCGGGGCGGCCGAGCCGGTGTCGATCAGGAAAGGGGTGGATTTGCCGTTGAGTTGGAGAGTGACGAGCGGCTGGGTGCGCACATCCTGGGGCTTGGCGACAATCGCTTGCGGAGTCGCTCCCTTGGCGGTGGCGAGGGTCAGCAAAAGCAGCAGACGGAGGACGGCCATTCGTTTGGATCAAAGTCTGCCGTGAGGTCGGGAGCAAGCCGGGGCTGATCCGTGCTGGCGATCAGGCGGCCATGGGCTAGAAAAGATCATGGATTTGGCGACCCTGACGGACTTTCTCGATACCCAGCTGCGAATCAGTGAGATCGCCGACTACTCCGGAGCGGTGAACGGTCTGCAATTGGAAAGTGACGGCGAGGTGCGGCGGATCATTGCGGCGGTGGATGCTTCCCTGCCGGTGGTGGCGGCGGCTGCGGCAGGTGGCCCCGGGCTGTTGCTGGTTCACCATGGAATGTTCTGGCAGGGAGCCCAACCGGTGCGCGGCGCCTTCTACCGCAAGCTGAAGGTGGCGATGGAGGCCGGGCTGGCCATCTACTCCGCCCATCTGCCGCTGGATGTGCATCCGGAGTGGGGGAACAACATCCGGCTGGCGCGGGCGATTGGTCTCCGCGAACCGGTGCCGTTTCTCGATTGGAAGGGTCGGCCCATGGGCCTCAAGGGGGGCTGGGACGGAACCCGCGAGGAGTTGGTGGAAGCGACTGCGGCCGCGGTGGGCGGGTCCGTGCACGTCTGCCCCGGTGGGAAGGACCGGATTGCAAGCGTCGGCCTCGTCACCGGCGGCGCGGGCAGCGAGGTCGCGGCGGCGGCAGCAAGCGGCATTGATGCTTTCATTACCGGGGAGGGTCCGCATTGGAGCTACCCGCTGGCTGAGGAACTCGGGCTGAATGTTCTCTATGCCGGACACTATGCCACCGAGACATTCGGCGTGAAGGCGCTGGCCGAGGAGTTGTCACATCGCTTCGGGCTGCCATGGGAATTCATCGATCATCCGACCGGCCTCTGAAGATGGAGCGGATCGATGTGGATTTTTTCGCCAGACACCCGGTCGATTGTGCCCGGGACCTTATCGGCTGTACGTTCCACTGGTATGGATGCGTCGGCCGGATCGTGGAAACGGAGGCTTATGCGGCGGAGGGAGACCCCGCCTGCCACACGTTTTTCCGCCCGGGAGCCCGCCGCTTCGTCGCCTCCCATGAGGCGGGTGATGCATATGTATATCTCAACTATGGAGTCCACTGGCTCTTCAATATTCTGGCCAGAGGAGGGAAGATGGACGGCTTCGTCCTGTTCCGGGCGCTTGAGCCGCTGGAGGGCGTGGAGGCCATGCGGACCCGGCGACCCGGGGTCAAGGATGCCGACCTTTGTTCCGGGCCCGGCAAGTTGACCAAGGCATTCGGGATCGATGGTGGGCACCACGCCGCGACATTTCTTGATGATCCGGAGTGCTCGATTTTCAGGGGAAATGTAAAACATCTCGCCCAAGGCCCACGGATTGGAATTTCCGCTGCGATCGACCTCCCGTGGAGGTTTGGGGATGCGGACTCCCGCTCGCTCAGCAGGAAATTTTAGAATTCCGGGGGGATCTGCCGGGAAGGGATGGTACGGGTGATGAGAATCGAACTCACGTATCGAGCTTGGGAAGCTCGCGTTCTACCATTGAACTACACCCGCGTCTGGCAAGGCCGGGACAGGGGTATCCCATGGTCCCGGGAAGGCAACTTCAAACGTCGCAAAATGCCGTAAAATCGGGGTTTGGAAGTGCAAATTGCTCTTCGAAAATCCCAAAAAAACGCTTGCCGCCATTTTGGGGTGCCTGTTAGCTTGCAGGCGTCAACGCGGGCATAGCTTAGTGGTAAAGCCCTAGCCTTCCAAGCTAGCCATGCGGGTTCGATTCCCGCTGCCCGCTTTTTTTCAGCCGGTAATCCTCACATAAGGAAATTTCGATCATTATGAACAAAACCGCCACGCGCGCCTTTCTTGGTGCAGCCATGGGCCTTTTCGCTTTTTCGGCCAATGCGGCTGAAGACGGCGCCAAGCTCGCTGCTTCCGTGAAGGAATCCATCGCCGCCAAGCCTTCCGATCTTCTTTCGATCGTGGAGCGCAACGTGTCCGCTCACTCGGGTAATGCCTGCGAAATCGTGAAGGCCGCCATCGAGGCCTCCCAGGCGAGCTCCGACACCGTCGCCTCCATCGTCCAGACCGCGTCGACTGCGGCCCCGGACCAGATGCGCCTCATCGCCCAGTGCTCGCTGGCCGCTGCTCCGGACGCAATCGGCAGCGTGCAGGCCGTCATGGCCAAGCTCGATCCGGGCACCGGTGGTGGTTCCGAAGATTCCAAGGATGCCGGCTGCTACCTCTGGGGCAAGAATACCCGCGTCGGCAAGGCTGTCGCCACCCAGAATCCCGAGCACTACAAGGTGGTCGATCCGAACGGCGTCTACCTCGGCGACCTGAATGCCAAAGCGGCAGTCGATACCCGCGTGCGTGCCACCGCTACCGGCGGCGGTAGCACCTGGGTCTACACCGCCAAGGTCCCGCTTCCAGGTGATTGCTGGGTCCAGGCTCCCGGCGGCTACCTCGTCATCCGCAATGGTGACAACATGAACTTCTACCTCCAGGGCTGCGACGACGAATTCAATCCGCTGAACTTCCCTGGCCAGGGTGCCGTGAACTTCAGCCCTCCGGGAACCAAGACCCCTCCGACGGGTGGTCTGCTTCCTCCAGGTCCGGGCACGGAATTCCCACCCGTGCTTGAGCCCCCGGCGGCGTCCGACACCGGCTTCACCAATCCGACCTGAACGGATATCCAGCTCCCCAGTCTGTTCACCTCCAAATCCAATTTCCAATGAAACGCACCCTTCTCGCCGGTGTTGCCGGCTTGTCCGCCCTAGGCTCTGCCTATGGTGAAGGCCTTTACTACGCTGGCAGCGAAACCCAGGAGAGCTCTCCGCTCAAGTGGACCGTTGGCGTCAACTTCACCTACGACGACAACGTCAATCCGACCTCTCCGGCGGTTTACATTGATCCGATCACTTCGGCCACGGTCAACAATCCGGGCTACAAGGAAGAAGGATTCAGCGTGAACCCCTACGTGGGCCTTTCCTTTGTGTCTGCCGATCCGCAGACCACTTGGGACGTCTACGCCCGCCTCGGCCTGATCTACTACTTCGACAAGCCGAGCGCCTACGGTTCCGATGACTTCTACACCCAGGCTCGTGCCGGGGTGAACCTGACCCACCGCTTCAACGAGCGCCTGCGCTTCAGCAGCCGTAGCTTCGTCTCCTACGAACTGGAGCCGGATTACGCTTACGGCTTCGCCAGCTCCCGCCAGGTGGGTGAATACTTCTACTGGGAAACCGACAACTCCCTCGGCTATCGCTGGACGGAGCGCCTCGCGACCTACACCGGTCTGGTCCTGAGCGGCCTGAACTACGATGATAACGTTCCGAATGCGGACCGCTTCACGTGGACGGCTTATCACCAGTTCCGCTACCAGATCAACCCGCAGACGGTCCTCACCGCGGAATACCGTGGCGGCCAGACGACGGGTGACGGCTACGCTTCCGATTCCACCGACCAGTTCGTGCTGGGTGGCGTGGAATACCGCCTCAGCCCGAACACCATCTTCCTCGTGAAGGCTGGTGCCCAGTTCCACGACGTCGACGTCAACACCGTCGCCGGATATGATGGCAACACCACCAATCCGTATGTGGAAGCGGCTTTGAACTCCCAGATCAACTCGGCGTTCCGTGTCCGCGCTTTCCTGCGCTACGGCAATGAGAACTACGATACGGTCCGCACGGTGTTCGGTTCCGTGTCGACGGGCGGCATCGCCCAGTTCGACCAGTATGAGTTCACTTCCCGCGAAACCCTCCGCCTTGGAGTGTCTGCGGATTACGCGATCTCCCGGCGCTTCTCGGTGTTCGGTGGGGTTGACTACATCCCGGCCAGCTTCGATGACGGTGTGCTCGTGAATGCGGCTCTGGGTCCCTTCAGCGGCCCGGCTCCCCTCACGGTCAGCGGCCTGAGCGAAGACCTTGTGAACGTTTATGTCGGCTTCTCGGTCAAATTCACCGACCAGATCACGGGTGACGTGTCCTACAACTACACCGATTCCAACTCCGACCTTTACGGGAACAGCTACAACCGCAACCGCATCAACGTGGGTGTGCGCGCCGAGTTCTGATCCATTCTGATCGTTACAAAACGTCACGACATTTGACTTCCCCGGGACTCCCGCAATGATTTCATTGCGGGAGTTCGTCTTTTAGGGGGCCCGTACCAATTGATTCTCCCGTCCCAAGCCATGAATCCGCAGACTCCCAATCCCTCCGAGGCGACCCTGCATGCAGTCGACTACTGGCAGGTCATCAAGAACCGTTACGGCGTCATTCTGCTGACACTGCTTCTGGTGTTCATGACCGCCGCCGTCATCACCTATGTGATGCCGAAGAAATACGAGAGCACGGCCGTGGTTGAGGTGAAGCCTCCCTCCGCCGGTCTTACCATCCTCGGCCGTGAAAACACCGAGCTTTCCGCCGGAGTGATCACTCCGCAGTTCTTCGCCACCCAGTTTGAAATCATCAAGTCCCGGAACGTGTTCTCCCGCGTGTCCGACAAGCTGGAGCTTCCAAGCCGCTGGAACTTCGACAAGGAGAGCGTGCTCCTGATGCTCAAGGCGATCGTGGACGCGCAGAACAAGCGCAGCACCGACCTGATCGAGATCAAGGTGCGTCACACCAACAAGGAGGACGCCCGCGATATCGCGGACGAAGTCGCCAAGGCCTATTACGACTATCGTAATGCCGACGAGAAGGCCCAGGCGGCAGCTCAATTGAAGGAGCTGGCCACTTTGGTCCAGGAGCAGGAAGACAAGGTGGAAGAGAAGCGCAAGGTGTTGACGAACATCGTCCGCACCAAGGGCATCATCCTCACGGGGCCGCAGAGCTTGTTCCGCAATGAGCTGGGCGAGGACGACCGTGGCGCTTCGAGCGCGCGTGAAACCGCGAACAAGCTGGAACAGGAGAAGATCCAGTTGGAGAGCCAGATCCAGACGCTGCTGAAGTATGACAGCGACCAGCTTCTGACTTATGCGGCGGGCCTCAATCTGCCGGAGAACATCATCAAGACGCTCTATCCACAGTACTTGGAGCAGCAGCGCTTGATCACCACGCTCAAGACCCAGGGTTTGGGCGCACGCCATCCGGACGTGGTCGCGCAGAATCAGGTGCTCGGCAACATGAAGCGCCAGTTGGATGAAGGCGTGGCCAGCTTGAAGGAGACGCTGCGTGCCCAGCTTGCTCTGGCCGAGGATCGCCTCGCCAAGGTCCGTGTGCTCAGTGATGAGAAGCAGGAGGACGCCATCAACCGTGCGATCGATTCCACGGACTATCTCCAGGCCAAGGGTGATCTGGAAAATGCCCAGGACATGCTGAAGACGATGAAGACGAAGCTCGTGTCCGAGCGCGTCCAGAACGGTGTGACCGTTCAGTTCGTCAAAGTCCACGAAAGCCCGGTGCTTGCAACCGGCCCCGTCAGCCCGAACGTCACGCTGTATTTGACCCTTGGAGCCGTGCTCGGTCTCGTCTTCGGTGTCGGCATCGCTTTCTTCCTCGAGTATCTCGATACCTCGGTGAAGACCCTTGAGGATGTGGAGCGCTATCTCCAGGTGCCGGTTCTCGCGGTGGTTCCCAAGGACGTGGGTGTGCTCCACAAGCAGAGCGGCATGAGCCCGGATGCGGAGGCCTACCGCATCCTGCGCACCAACATCGAATTCAACCGCAAGAATCCTGAGGACAACGCGATCACCGTGGTGTCCGGCGGTGCCGGCGAAGGCAAATCGACCACGCTGGTGAACCTCGCCTACATCTGCGCCCAGGGCGGTTATACGACGCTGATGATCGACGCTGACTTGCGTCGCCCTCGCCTCCACACCTTCTTTGACATCAACAACTCGGTGGGTCTGACCAACTACCTCACCACCGAGCTGATGCTGGAAGACGTGATTCTCCAGACCCCGGTCGACAATCTCTACTTCATGCCCTCCGGTATTCTCCCGGCGGATGCTGCGGGTATTTTGAACTCCCGCCGCATGTCGGAGCTGATTCAGGATGTGAAGCAGCGCTTCGACCTCGTGCTGGTGGACAGCCCTCCGATCCTCGGCGTGAGCGATGCCTCGGTGCTCGCCAGCGAAGTTGACCTCACCATGATCGTCGTCCAGCACCGCAAGCTGCCGCGCAACATGCTGATGCGCGTGAAGCGCGCTGTCGAAGACGTCGGCGGTCACGTCATCGGGGTGGTGCTGAACAACGTGGATGTCCGCAGCGACAGCCAGTACCAGTATTACACCAGCTACTACACCTACTACGCGCCGGCGGAATCACAGCCGGTTTCCCATCCATCTGCGGCGCCGACCGTTGCTCCGGCTCCCCGCTCGCAGGCTTCCTCCGGCCAGAAGGACTCGGAGCTGTATTGACATCCTCTCAACCTCCACGAACTTACCTGAAATGAACGTGAAAAGCCTACTTGCCGCCATGTTCGCGCTCGCGGGTCTGATGGTCACCGCCCATGGGCAGACCTCGATCCGCGCCGGGCAAGCGATCAAAATTGATATCCGCGGTGTTCCCGCCCAGGAAAGCGCCCGCGTCAGCGGTGAATATACGGTATCCGACGGTGGCACGGTGAACATGCCCCTCATCGGCCTCGTATCCGCCGCCGGTTCCAGCCCCGCCTCCTTGGGTGCCCGGATTGAAGCCGCCTACAAGTCCGCTGAAATCTATACCAGCCCCAGCGTGAACGTGATCGCGTCTTCCGCCGAGCAGCTTGCTAAGCAGCTTGTCCACATCGGCGGCCACGTTCGTCGTCCCGGACCGGTGGAGTACGTCCCTGGCCTGACCATTTACCAGGCGATCCAGTCCGCAGGGGGGGCCGATGAATTCGGTGCCATGAACCGCGTGCTGCTGACCCGGGGTGGCAAGGTCAAGGAGCTCGATCTGAAGCAGGAACAGTTCAAGCGGTACGTGCTTGAGCAGACCGACACCGTCGAAGTGCCGGAGAAGAACATCCTCGGTCGTTGATTTCACTTCCAGCACCGGTCCGCAAGGGCCGGTGCTTTTTCTTGTACGCCCATGCGACTTGGATTCCATCACCTCCGAACTCTCCGGGCGGTGATGGTGATGCTCATGGTGATGCTCATGGTGATGCTCATGGTGGGCTCTTGGGCAAAGGCTGCGGAACCGGGGCCGCCTGCGGATACCCTGAAGCGGTTGGCTGCGGAAGATTTCAAAGATCGCCAGGAAGGCCAGGACGCGTTGCTGGCGTGGGGGCGGCGGAAGCCGAAGGAGGCGATGGAGTGGCTTTATCGCCGGACGACGACCGAAGCAGACCCGGAGATCCGCAAACGTTGCCTGGCGACACTACGGGAGTTGGTGTTGGACGACTACCGGAAGGATGGAGAGGGCTACATGGGGGTCCTGATGCAGGCGGTGGCGGCGGTCGTGCCAGGAGATGCGGCGAACCGCTTCGGGATCCGGGTCACCTTCGTGGTTCCAGGCGGGCCGGCGGCGAAAGCAGGACTGCCGGCGGGCGATCTGATCGTGGCGGCCGGGGATCAGATGTGGCGGAATGCCGATGCCGTGCAGGATTTTCAGAAATGGGTGCGCGCCCGCAAGCCTGGCAGCAAGATCACGCTCAAGGTCCTGCGAGGGAACGCCGTGGTGGACGTGGAGGTCCAGCTGGAGAGGCGTCCGAATGAAGTGGAGAAAATGCTGCCATTCGGAGATGCGCCCGATGCCGGGCGGCTCAAACGCAATGCGGAGGACGAGTGGTTCCAGGACTGGCTGGAGAAGCGTAAAGCCCGGAAATAGGCGGGCGCGGACTTTTAAAAAATCGACATCTTGGCCGCCTGTGGCAGTGTGACGGGACTTTGTTAATCACGCACCTTGTGCCGTCACCCATGAGCATTATCCGCATCCGCAGGTCGGTTCTGGCCGTCATGGCCGCCGCAGTGTCGAGCACCGCATGTGCCCAAAAGGCCGACTTCAACGAGGTGGGGCGCCAGATGGCGATTCTCCTGCAGAACAGCCACTACTCCCGGGTGCCTTTCAACGAGAAGCTGGGCCAGCAGTTCTTGGAGGACTATCTGCGGGATCTCGACTACAGCCGTGTTTACTTCACGCAGCAGGATGTCGACCGCTTCAAGACGGCCTATGGGGATGACCTTCATAACATGCTCCTGCGGTCCGAGAGCATGAAGGCGGCCCAGGACATCTACCACACCTTCCAGGCCCGTGTGGAGACCCGGGTCGCGGATGCAAAGGCGCTCCTTTCCGGTCCGGATCTCGATTTCAGCAAGGATGATACGATCATGCGCTCCCGCAAGGACGCCGCATGGCCGAAGGACGAAGCCGAGGCGAAGACGATCTGGCAAAAGCAGATCCGGGAGGCCGTCCTCGCCGAGACGCTCCGGCGGGACATGCTGGTGAAGATGGCGACCGACCAGGGCAAGCCGGACCCCACCAAGGGCGACCGCGAGCCGAAGGAGAAGATCAAGCTCCGCTACGACCGCTTTCTTCACAGCGTGAAGGACGACGTGGATGACGAGGAGATCGCCAACTATTTCCTCAGCGCGGTGGCGCGTTCCTACGATCCACACACGGACTACATGAGCTTCCGTGAGATGAATCGTTTCAAGGATGGCATGAAGAACGAGCTCGTCGGCATCGGCGCGCTGCTTCAGGCCGAGGAGGACGGGGCCACCAAGATCACGGGTATCGTGGTGAACGGTCCGGCGGACCGGGAGGGGAATCTGAAGCTCAATGACCGCATCGTGGCCGTCGACTCGGTCAACAACGGCACGATGACGGACATCATGTTCATGAAGATCGACAAGGTGGTCGATCTGATCCGCGGCAAGGAAAACACGACCGTGCGCCTGAAGGTGGAGCCCGCCGGTGGCGCCCGCGGCGAGGCGAAGATGGTGACCATCACCCGCGGCAAGGTGGAGCTGAAGGACGAGCAGGCCAGTGCCGAGATCATCGAGATGAAGCAGGCTGGCGGAGCGCCGCGCCGCCTGGGTTGGATCACGCTGCCTTCTTTCTATGCCGATTTCGACGAGGGCACCACGCGCTGTTCGGTGGATGTGGAACGCATCCTCGGCCGCCTCAATGAAGAGAAGATCGACGGACTGGTATTCGACATCCGCAACGACGGCGGCGGCTCGCTCGATGAGGTGCGCCGCATGACCGGTTTCTTCATCAACCGCGGCCCGGTGGTGCAGGTGAAAAACACCTTGGGGCAGGTGCAGGTGAAGGATGCGGACAATCGCAAGCCGCTCTATGAGGGGCCGATGGTCGTGCTCATCGACAAGAGCAGCGCCTCCGCCAGCGAGATCCTCGCCGGAGCCTTGCAGGACTACAACCGCGCCGTGATCGTCGGAGATTCCTCCACGTTCGGAAAGGGTACCGTGCAGCAGCCGATGGATATTGGCAAGATGCTGCCGTACTTCGCCGCGCGCGACCGCGCCGGTTTCCTGAAGGTCACGATCCAGAAGTTCTACCGCCCCTCCGGTTCCTCCACCCAGCTTGAAGGTGTGGCGTCGGATGTGGTGTTGCCGAGCCTTTCGGACGCGGTGGAGATTGGGGAGAAGTTCCTCGACCACGCACTCCCGCATGACCGCATCCGCCCGGCCGGTGACTTCACGCAGCTTCCGAAGGCGAACCTGTTCCTGCCGCGCCTCCAGGAGCTGAGCAAGGCACGCGTCTCCACCAGCAAGGACTTTGCCTACGTTTCCGACGATGTGACGAAAGCCAAGACCCGTCTGGCGGAAAACAAGGTCTCCCTCAACATCGCGACCCGCAAGAAGGAGCTGGATGAGGCGGATGCCACCCAGCACACCCGCAATTTGGAGCGCAAGGATCGCTTCCAAAAAGCAGCAGGAAGAAGACTCGGCCAAGTTCAAGTTCTACAAGCTCTCGCTCGAGGACATCGAGAAGGGTGCCGACATCCACGCCTACGATCCCTCTGTGGAGGACGAGGGCTTCATGCGCAAGGCGAAGGACAAGACGGAGGATCTGGATGATACTCCTCGCTGGCCGAGCGGCATGGATCCCGTGAAGCGGGAAGGCCTGATGATCCTGAAGGATCTGGTCGATATCACCGAGAACGCCCGCATGGCCGGGATGATCAAGCAGTCGGCGGACGTCCGCTGAAGCAGGATGAGATCACAGGTGGCGGAGCATCTGGAGGCCGTGGAGGCCCGCATCGCGGCGGCATGCCGTCAGGCGGGCCGCGAGCGCTCCTCGGTGGAGTTGATCGCGGTATCGAAGACCTTTCCGGCGGAAGCGGTGATGGACGCTGCCGCTGTCGGGCAGCGCGTGTTTGGAGAAAGCCGTTGGCAGGAAGCCGAGCCCAAAATCGCCGCCTGCCCACCGGGGCTGGACTGGCATTTCATCGGTGGTGTGCAACGAAACAAGGTGAGGAAGATCCTGCCCTTGTTCGGGACCGTGCACGCGATCGATTCATTGCGGCTGGCGGCCTACACCGATCAGGTAGCCGCCGAGCTGGGTTCCAGGCCCAAGGTTTTTCTGCAGGTGAATGCCGCTGGAGAGCTGTCAAAAGGTGGCTATGAGCCGGAGGAGTTGGAGCGGGAGATCGAATCTCTGGCTGCTTTGGAGCATCTCGAAATCCGCGGTCTGATGACGATTCCTCCTGATGATGGGAACGCGCGGCCGTGGTTTGCGAAGCTGCGGGAATTCCGCGATCGGTTGTCAGCATCGTGCGCGCTCGCTCTCCCGGATCTCAGCATGGGCATGAGCGGCGACTACGAGGAGGCGATCGAGGAAGGGGCCACCTTCGTCCGGGTGGGTTCCGCGATTTTCGGCCATCGTGCCTATCGGGTGGACGGCGAGCTGGGATGATTCATGCTCCGTGCATGGCATCCGCCTTCGCTCAAGCCACGGTCATTGGAAACGAACTCGCCATCTCCTTCTCGGATGGTGAGGAGCTTTATCTGTCCCTGCCGATGCTGCGCCGGGCTTGCCCTTGTGCGAATTGCCAGGGTGAACCGGATGCGCTTGGCCGCGTGGTGAAGCCGGTGGTGGACCTTGGCCCACGGGCTTTCGATCTGGTGAAGATCGATCCGGTCGGGGGGTATGCTCTCCAGATCGGATGGGGAGACGGGCATGCCACCGGACTCTACAGCTTCGACTACCTCCGGCGCCTGGCCCTTTTGGGAGAATAACGTCGTGCCATCATGATCTCCGCGGACGCCGATCTATCCACCCTGCCGGTGCTGCCGGGCAAGGAGGTGGCGGCGTTGGCTGCGGCGGGGTTGCGGACACCCTTGGACGTACTGGGCTGGCTGCCGCGGCGTCATGAGGACCGGCGGCGCTTCGATGCTTTTCCGGTGCAGGCGTCCGGAGTGCCGGTATGCCTGCGTGGCACGGTGGTGGATGCTTCCGTGCGGCGCTTCGGCCCCGGCCGGAAATTCTATGAGGCGGTGGTGATGGATGGCAGCGGTGGCTTGTTCGGCTCCGGGAAGGTGACCTGCCGGTGGTTCAACATGCCCTTCATCCACAAGATGGTGGCCAGCGGTCATGAGGTGATCGTCTACGGCAAGGTGAAGGACTCGAGCGGGCGGCTTGTGATCGATCACCCGGAGTTCGAGATCCTGCGTGATGACGATGGGCCTTCGATCCATCTGGAACGGATCGTGCCGATCTATAAGAACATCACCGGCATCTCCCAACGACGGTTGCGTGAGATTGTCCATCTCATGCTGCATCAGGTGGACCCGGCTTCGCTGGGGTGGGTGCATGATGTCGATCCCCGCATGCCGCGCGCCGAGGCATTCCGGCAGGTTCATTTCCCGGACTCGGTGGAAGACGCGGCTGCGGCCCGGCGACGGTTCGCGCTGGAGGAGTTTTTCGCGCTCCAGCTCAATGTGCTGTGGCGGCGTGCGCGCCATGACGAGCATGACGGCCGGGTGCAGGGTACGCGCACCACCTTGTTGAAGCGTTTCTATGAAAGCCTGCCCTTTGATCTCACCGGCGCGCAAAAGCGCTCGATCAAGGAGATCGTGGCGGACCTGCGCTCCCCGCGGGCGATGAACCGCCTGCTGCAAGGCGATGTGGGCGCTGGGAAAACATTCGTTGCAATGGCCGCGATGCTCCTTGCCGTGGACTCTGGGGCTCAGGCTGCGCTGATGGCGCCCACCCAGATACTTGCGGAGCAGCATTTCCTGACTTTCCGGCGTTGGCTGGAGCCGCTTGGCGTCCGCATCAGCCTGCTCACCGCCGCGAAGGAGGAGTCCACCCATCTCGCAATCGAGGGGGAGCCTCAGATCGTGATCGGCACCCATGCGCTGCTCTATGACAAGGTGGCTTTCCAGGACCTCGGGCTGGTGGTGATCGATGAACAGCACAAGTTCGGCGTGGCCCAGCGTGGGCGTCTGGTGGGCCAAGGGACGATCCCGGATGTGTTGGTGATGACCGCCACCCCCATTCCCCGCACGCTGACGCTGACAATCTACGGCGATCTCGATATCTCGCTGTTGGACGAAAAGCCGGAGGGGCGCGGTCGCGTGGTCACGGCCCTGCGGGTGAGCCCGAAGCAGACGGACGTGACGAAGTTCGTCAAAAGCCAGTTGGATGAGGGTCGCCAAGCCTATCTGGTCTATCCGCTGGTGGAGGAGAGCGAAACGCTCAAGGCGGAGTCCGCCACCGAGGCGTTCGAGAAATGGAAGAAGCGGTTGCCGGGCCGGGAGGTCGGCTTGCTTCATGGAAAGCTGCCGCCGGAGGAGAAGGAGAGCGTCATGCGGCGGTTCCGCGAGGGTGAATTGGCGGTGCTGGTGGCCACCACGGTCATCGAGGTGGGGGTGGACGTGCCCAATGCCAGCGTGATGATTCTTCACCACGCGGAGCGTTTCGGACTGGCCCAGCTCCATCAGCTCCGTGGTCGCATCGGTCGAGGCGGGCACAAGGGCTACTGCGTCCTGCTCACGGACGGGAAGAGTCCGGAGGCATTGGAAAAGCTGAAAGTGCTGGAGGGGACTGCCGACGGGTTCGAGATCGCGGAGGCCGACCTGCGCTTGCGCGGGCCGGGGGATGTGCTCGGCACCGCCCAGAGTGGGATGGCGGATTTGAAGTTCGTCGATTTCCTCTCGGATGTGACCCTGATCCGGGAGGCCCGGACCTTGGCGGAGGAGGCCCTGAGGCAGGATCCGCAGTTGGAGTCGGGGCCCCGTCCGCTCTCGGAGCTGATTGTTTGAGAGGGCATTCCGCACCGCACGGGGGTTGACGCGGGGGCATCCGTCGTTACAGGTAGCGCCATGAATTCCGACAACGACCAGGCCGCCGGACGCGGGGAAGTCCTTGAGGACGCGCCCACCGCCACCCCGGAAGTCGCTGCCGAAGCGGCTGCGCTCGATCCTTGGGAGCAGCTCGAAGCCGAGGCCGCGAAGTGGAAAGAGGCCGCTCTCCGCACCGCCGCGGACCTCGACAACTACCGCAAGCGCGCCGCCCGCGAGCGCGAGGATGCCATGCGTTTCGCCAACCAGCGCCTGCTGGAAGAGCTCCTGCCGGTGATCGACAATTTCGAGATGGGCATGCAGGCCGCGTCCAAGGACCAGGGTTCGATGATCTACATCGGCATGGACATGGTGCGCCGCCAGCTTTCCGATTTCCTTGCCTCCCAGGGTGTTGAGGAAATCCCGGCCGAGGGGAAGGATTTCGACCCGAACCTCCATGAGGCCGTGACCCAGGAAGAGACGTCCGCCGTGCCGGAAGGCCGCGTGCTGCGGGTGACGCGCCGCGGATTCCGCCTGCGCGACCGCCTGCTGCGTCCGGCGAGCGTGGTTGTTTCGAAAGCCCCGTCCAGCGAAGGAGCCTGAGCCATGTCCACCATGTCCGGAAAACGCGACTACTATGAGATCCTGGGCGTGGCCCGGGATGCTTCCCAGGAAGAGATCAAGAAGTCTTACCGCAAGCTCGCGGTGAAGTTCCACCCGGACAAGAATCCGGGGGACAAGGAAGCGGAAGAGAAGTTCAAGGAGCTCGGCGAGGCCTATGAGGCCCTGAGCGATGTGGACAAGCGCGCCGCATACGACCGTTACGGTCATGCCGCCTTTGGTGGTGGCGGTGGCTTCGGCGGAGGCGGCTTTGGCGGTGGTGGTTTCCACGATCCCATGGACCTGTTCTCGCAGGTCTTCGGCTCCGCCTTCGGTGGCGGCTTTGAAGAATTCTTCGGCGGTGGCGGTGGTCGCCGCCAGAAGGGCAGCAAGCAGCGCGGCAGCGACCTGCGCTACGATCTGGAAATCTCCCTCGAAGAGGCCGCCCGCGGCGTCGAGAAGGAATTGGAGATCGAGCGTTTCGTCGGTTGCGACACCTGCCACTCCAGCGGCTCGAAGAGCAGCGGTGGCACCCGCCCCTGCACGACCTGTGGTGGCCGTGGCGTCGTCGCACGTCAGGCCGGCATTTTCATCCAGCAATCCACCTGCCCGGAATGCCGTGGCGCGGGTGAAGTCGGTCGCGGACCCATGCGGTTCATGCAAGCGGCGAGGGCCGCGTGCAACGCGACAGCCGAATCAAGATCCGCATTCCCGCTGGTGTGGATACTGGTACCCGCCTGCGCTCTTCCGGCAACGGAGACGCCGGAGTGCGCGGTGGAGTCAGCGGGGATCTGTATGTGTTCCTGCATGTGAAGGATCACGATGTCTTTGATCGCGATGGTGCCGATTTGTTCTGCGAAGTGCCGTTGCCCTTCAGCACGGCTGCGCTCGGAGGTGAACTGAAGATCCCGACTCTCGACGGCCAATCTTCAATCAAGATCCCGGCCGGCACCCAGGGTGGCACGGTGTTCCGCCTCCGTGACAAGGGGATGCCACAGCTCTCCGGAGGTCGCCGCGGCGATCTTCACGTGAAGGCCCAGGTGGAGGTGCCCACGAGGCTGAGTGCCGAGCAGCAGGAGAAGCTCCGTGCGTTCTCTGAATCCATCGGTGAGCACAATTCGCCGATGCAGGAGTCCTTCTTCCAAAAGGCCCGCCGGTTTTTCGATCTCTGATCCTTCACGACCGTGCCACGCTTCTTCCTTTCCCCGGACTCGTGGAGCGAGGAGGCGTGGCTGACGGGGGATGAGGCGAAGCACCTTTCCCAGGTGATGCGCATCCGTGCCGGGGAAACGGTAACGGTTTTTGATGGCGCAGGTCGCCGTGCCGAAGCAGCGGTCCGGGAGGTCGTGCGGGATCGGGTGAAGCTCTCTCTCGCAGAGAGCCGGACCCTTCCCCGCATGCAGCCCGCCATGGTGCTGGCCATTGCGATCCCGAAGGGGAAGACGATGGATCTGGTAGTCCAGAAAGCGGTGGAGCTCGGTGTCGCCGTCATCCAACCGTTGGTCACCCGTCGCACCATCGTCCAACCGGGAGATGGCAAGGCGGACAAATGGCGGCGGGTCGCTCTGGAGGCCTGCAAGCAATGCGGCTCGGATTTCCTGCCGGAAGTGGCGGAGCCGTTGGAGTTTCCTGCGTGGCTGGACAGTACCTCGGCAGGGTTGCGCTTGATCGCCTCGCTGGCTCCGGGAGCGAAGCCGATGCGTGAAGTGGTTAGGATCGCGGAGAAGACTTCCTCCGCTACGGTGCTGGTGGGTCCTGAGGGGGATTTTACTCCGGAAGAGACCTCTACGGCGCTGCTTTCGGGCTTTTTGCCCGTCACACTCGGGCCGACGGTTTTGAGAACCGAAACCGCGGCGCTTTTCGCACTCTCCGCGCTCCGTTACGAGTTCGCGTAAAGCACTAACCGCTATTGATCAAGGGGCTTCGACCTTCTAGAACCCCGCATGAATTTTTCGCGCGGTGTTTGGGTGGGCATGACCGTGGGATTTGGATGGCTGCCCATGGCGGGTGCCTGGACCGGAAATGGCACTGCTCCGGGAACGGACGGATACTCCGTCGATACGAACCAACGCAACGACGTGTTGTCATTCTGGCAATCCGTCTACAAGGCATCCGAAGGCTATCAGAGCCGGGTCGGTTGGACCGGCAGCTATACGACGGGTGCAGCGGGCACGGTGGCCGCCACCTTTTCGGATGATGTCGAGCGCCGCGTGAATTTCATCCGCGCGCTGTGCAAGGTTCCTGCCGTCGTTCAGCTCAACACGTCCTCCACCATCGCCTATACTTCGGGAGATGCCGCAGCTCCGCCACTCACGACGCTCAAGTCCACGGCAGCACAGGCATCCGCCATGTTGATCGCGCGCAATGGAGCGACCGCGATGAACCACTCTCCGGCCTCCAGCCTGACGGGATGGACCGCGATTGGCTGGAACGGCAACCACTACGGCGACCTCGCCAATGGCTTCTTCGGCCCCGGCGCGATCGATGCCTATGCCCGCGAGGATGTGTCGGGTGTTTCATCATGGAACACTGCTGTTGGACACCGCCGATGGATGCTGAAAGTCCAATCCACGAACTTCGCGACAGGTGACACACCCGGTTTGAAGACGGAGGACTCCGGTGGCCCGAAGGCTCCGAGCAACACTCTCTACATCGCGCAGATTTCAGGCGAAACCGACACGACGGCGGCCGCGCGTTATGTGCCCTATCCGGCTGCAGGTTATTTCCCGGCACCGCTCAATAGCCCGTACTGGTCGCTCTCTTATCCTGGCGCGACGTTCTCAGCACTCACGAAGGTGCAGATGTACGATGCGAACGATGTGGAGATCGCTCCGGCTGCGAATTGGGGTGTCTTTTCCATCACCTCGGGCTACGGGGACAATTCGATTGTCTGGCAGGTTCCGACGGCGGCGGCGGTGAAAGCAGTAAACACCGATACCACCTTCAAGGTGAAGGTCTCCAACTTTGACACTCCGACCAGTCACATCGATTCCTACACCTATTCGGTGACCTTGATGAATCCGGAGAAGCTGACGGATTCGATTCCAGTCTCCGGATCGGCGACTCCGCGCGCGACCGGATCCACCACCTATTCCTTTTCCCGTCCGGACTACTCGGACGCGGTGGAGGTCGGCTGCTTCAAGTTGCAACCGGCGACTTGGACGGGAAGGTGCGGAGGACTCCCCCACACCGATGGTCATCGACCGCACCACCAATGGCTCGGCTGCTCCGTTGATCTCATCGACCTACCACAATACGGGCTCGAAGGCATTCCGGCTCACCCTGCCCACTTCGTATGACCCGGTGGTGGGAGGCGCGCCCGATCAGAGTTTCGAGATCGACCGTGACATCGTGCTCGCGACCGGCGCGAAACTGAACTTCGCCTACAAGCGCGGCCAGATGACCGCGAACATGTTCATGAACGTCGAGACGTCCACGGACGGCGGCGTGACCTGGGGCGTGCTGACCACGCTCCAGTACAACGGGACGAACAATCTGGATTCGGCGTTCAACACCGCTTCGTTCGACCTTCCCACCTCGGGGATCATGCGGGTGAGGTTCCGTCTCTACTATACTCCTCCGACTTCGGGAGGTACGATTTACACCGTAGGAAACACGCCGGGAACGACCACCGGCGTCTACCTCGATGACATCAGCGTCACGGGGTGCAAGTGGCTGGAGAAGAAGGCGGCGTTGAGCCCCGCCGCACCCGCCACCCAGGTGACGTTCAATTCGGCCGCCGTCGGCGAGACATTGGTGCCGGGTGACACGTGGTGGTTGCGCGGCCGTGCGATGATGGGCGGCCGCTGGATGGCCTACAACGGTTACACGGCGGTGGTTCCTGCGCCGCCGCTGCCATTGACGGGAACCACCGCGCCGCCGGTTTCCGGCGCGGTCTATCTTTTCACGCCGGAGGGCACACCGACTTCCTATCAGCTCGAGGTCGCCCGCGTCGGAGCCAGTGTTTCGGAAGGGGCCGAGGCATCGCCGGCTCCCCAGGTGATCGATGGCACCGGGGCCGGCTACGCGCTGATCAGCACCAAGTATAAGAAGACCGGCTCGAATTCATTCCGCCTCGGAGTGGATACCGCCACCGACACGCTTGATACGCTGACGATCGACCGGAACATCGTCCCGACCTCCACCAGCAACCTGACCTTCGCGAGCCACCGTGGCCGGATGTTCAAGAACAACTTCATCCACGCGGAGGTCTCCACCGATGGAGGCACCACATGGACCTCCATTTGGAACCTGCCGGGCCTCGGCGCGACGGTGACCGCCACCACTTCGGATCCGATCACGGGCACCAATATCTTCGCCTCCCAGTCGGTTTCGCTGGCGGCTTATGCGGGTCAGACCATCCGGATCCGGTTTGCGTTCCGGAATGATGTCGGCTCGGCGGTTCTCTCGGCCGATACCGGGACTGCCGCGGTGCTGGCCGGGGTCTGGTTGGATGACATCGCCGTGAGTGATTCGACCACGCTGGCTCCGATCACCGTCACCACTCTCCCGGGCAGCGCAAATTCCTTCCATTTGAATGCAACCACCGCCGGGGAAACCCTGGTGGCAGGGGCCAGCTACCGCCTGCGCATCCGTGAGATGAACGGCAGCACTCCCGGCGTTTGGGGCCAGGCCTTGGTCGTCACTCCTACCAATACCCCGGCCATCACCGGATTTGCCGGTTGGCTGGCCTATGAGTATCCCTCTCTGGTGGGAGTGGCGGAAACAGTGGACTCGGATGGCGATGGCATCCCGAACTGGTTGGAATACGCGTTCTCGCTGGATCCGCTGACGAAGAATCCGCCGTTCTCCGATACGCTGGTTCTCAATCCGGAGGATGTGACGCTCTCGCTCTCCCGCCCGCTGTCCACAGTGCGGAGTGACATTACCTATGGAGCCGAGTGGTCCTTCGATCTCGCGACGTGGTCCAACTCCGGAATCACCATCACAACCACCGGTGGCGTATTGAAGGCCTCCATGGTCAACGGGGGGCCGAAAAAGCGCTTCCTGAGGTGGAAAATCACCAAATCCTGAGGGCCTTATTCCGGCTTGTTACCCGGGCGGGAGCCCCCGATGCTCCCGCCCGATGTTTGAACGTTTCCGACCCTACTTCGCGCTGCTCGGGCGTGTGAAAGGACGCTTTATCGCGTCCATGATCGCCGGGGTGATTTTCGCGGCTGCGAGCGGCTTCGGCATGCCGTTCCTGCTCGGTCCCGTTTTCCCGGTGATCTTCGGTCAGGCTCAGTCGGTGATGGAAACCCGGGATGCCCTCGCGCAGACGACCGGTGAGGAAGAGGCCACCCGGATGATCGAGAAGGCCTTTCCGGGGAAATTGAAAACCGCGGCCAAACAGCAGGAAGTCGCGGCGAAGTTCGAGAAGTATGCGGGTAAGGAACACTCGGCCACCTGGTTGTTGATCGCCGCTTGTGCGATCATGCCCATCGCTTTCCTCATCCGTGGCGCGGCCGGTTTCCTGAACGTCTATTGGACCACCCAGTGCGGACTGGAAGTGCTGAAGGACATCCAGCAGAAGGTTTTCGACAAGCTGCAGCGGTTGCCGCTTGGATTCTTCAGTGGCAAGAAGACGGGGGATCTCATCAGCCGTGTGATGGGGGATACCCAGATGATGAACATGGTCATCACCACGGTGGCGAATGACATCATCAAGCAGCCGCTCACGCTGGTCAGCGCGCTCGGCTTCCTCGCTTACAGCAGTTGGCAGAGCAAGGAGTCGTTCTTCCTGCTGTTGTGCCTGATCAGCATCCCGATCTGCGTGCTGCCGATCCGCATCGTTGGCAAGAAGCTGATGCTGCGCGCCGCGGTGATGCAGAAGACGCAGGGGGACAACACGGCGGTGCTCAGCGAAACGTTGGGAGCAGCTCGTGAAATCCGCGCCTTCAACCTGGAAGACCTGATGGCGGGCCGCTTCCTTTCCGGTCTTGCCCGTTGGACGAAACTGCACCTGAAGGTCATCAAATATCGCTTTCTGGCGCCTCCCGCCATCGAGTTCGTCTCCGCCATCGTCGTGTCCGCCGCCTTGTTCTACGGCGCGCGCCAGCACCTCACCTTGGAAGCATTCCTTCCGCTCGTGGCGGCTCTCTACATGTGCTACGACCCGATGAAGAAGCTCGGTGAGGTGCACAACCGGCTCAAGCAAGGCGGAGTCTCGCTCGATCGCCTGGAGGAGATTCTGAATGCTCCCGAGAGCACGCCCGATCCGGTGGCTCCGGTAAAGATCGGCAACGTGAATGGCGCGATCACTTTCCACGGGGTTTCGTTTTCCTATGGCGATTCACCGGCGCTGAAGGACATCAACATCGAAATTCCCGCCGGTCAGATCGTCGCGCTTGTGGGTCCGTCCGGTGCGGGCAAGACCACCTTCGCCAGCCTCGTGCCACGGTTTTATGATCCGCTCGCGGGTTCGATCCGTCTCGATGGCGTGGACCTGCGTGAGGTGCGGAAGAAGGATCTCCGCGATCATATCACGCTGGTGCCGCAGGAAGCGGTACTGTTCTCGGATACCATCGAGGCGAATATCCGTCTCGGCCGCGAGGGTGCCTCCACCGAGCAGGTGCTCGAAGCCGCGCGCCAGGCCAATGCCCATGATTTCATCGTCCAGCAGCCGCATGGCTACGAGACCCAGGTCGGCGAGCGTGGTGCCCAGCTCTCCGGGGGACAGAAGCAGCGCATCTCGATCGCCCGCGCCTTCCTGCGGAATGCTCCCGTTCTGATTCTGGATGAAGCCACCAGCGCGCTCGACTCCGAGAGCGAGTCCCGCATCCAGCAGGAGCTGGCGGCGCTCGCTCGTGGACGCACCACCCTCATCATCGCGCATCGCTTCAGTACCATCCGCATCGCCGACCGCATCCTTGTCTTTGATGGCGGCCGCATTGTGGGTGACGGCACTTTTGCCGAGCTGGAGAAGTCGCATGACCTGTTCCGCCTGCTCCTCGAACAGCAGCGGCATTGAGGTATCGTTGAAAAAGCAAATCGAGCATGATCGTAACTACGATCATCCGATGAAAAACAGGCCCAAGGGTGCGGTGGAGATATTTTTGCAGCATATGAGCGCGAGACTCCGGGTGCTGTCTCTCGCCGCTCCACTGGGGTTTGGGTGGTTGGGATCACTACAAGCGGCCGCTGTGGAAAGGGCTCCGATCGTGAAGGAGCCCCTGTCGGATTTCGTGGCTGTGATCCGCGCCAATGATCCCGATGAGGTATGGTTCGTCGGAGGTGATGAAGACGTCATTCCGAAGGGCGGATACCTGCTGCGATTCCGCCTCGATTTGGATGGAGATGGGCGTCAGGAGCTGTTTCTAGGTTCGAGCCTCGAGGGTTTTGGTTGTGATAGGAAAGGCAATCATTGGGCCTGTTACCGCCAGGATGATGCAGGACGCTGGCATCGGCTGACCCGGGATGTTTTCATCGGCAGCGATTTGAGGCGGTCGGTGGTGGACGGACGGAAGCGCTATTCAAACTATACGCCGCAGCGTGAGTGGGAGGGCGGCAGCTTCGTGGGATTTTTCTGGCTCGGTAAGGATGGCGCATGGAACGAGAGCTTCAGCAAACTTACCCCGGAGAAAAAGGAAGAGCTGGGCGATGACTCTGCGAAGGTGGCTGACTACTTCGGCCAGGGAAAAGAGGTGAAGCGGCACATTGAGAAGCTCCTGTTGGCACAGTACGTTCAGAATCCAGCTGCCGCGTGGAAACCTACCAAGGATGACTATTCCATGGGGCAGCAATACCTCGATCTTGTAGATAAAGCGGACATCGCTGGCATCAAGCTTTGGAGCCCGCCTGTCTCGGATGAGACGAACAAGGCTTGGTGAAGAGTCTTTCAATCTGGATCGGACAGAAACCGCCACTCTCCCGGTTTGAGATCTCCGGGTAGCCGGATGTCTCCGATGCTTTCCCGGTGGAGGGCGGTCACCTGGTTGCCGATGCGGTGGAACATGCGCTTCACCTGATGGTAACGACCCTCATGTAGGGTAAGTCGGGCTTGTCGTTCGCTGAGAATCTCGAGCTCCGCAGGGAGGGTGGTGATGTCCTCGGTGTGGAAGTAGAATCCACGCGCGAATGCTTCCACTGCATCCGTAGGAATCGGGTCGCGCGTTGTCACCAGATAGACTTTGTCCACCTTGTGGGCGGGATTCATCAGTTGCTTCGACCAACGGCCATCGTTGGTCAGCAGCACGAGCCCGGAAGTATTGCGATCGAGACGCCCGGCGATGTGCAGCGTGTGCCGGTCGGGATCGTCGATGAGATCGATCACGGTGGTGTGCTCCGCGTCCACGGTGGCGCTGACCACGCCGACCGGCTTGTGCAGGAGAATGCGCAGCAACCGTTCCGGCTGCTGGATCACAGTGTCATCGAGCTCGATGCGGGTGAAGCGGTCGATCTCGCGGTCGTGGCTCGTCGTGACCTCTCCATCCACGCGCACGCGTCCGCTGATGATGCGGCGGCGGGCCTCATTGCGGCCCATCGTCTCGTGCTTGGCGAGGAGGCGGTCGAGCTTCACGAGGTGGGTGCCATCGTATAGAGCGCCATGGTCATGCACCAGGCTTCTCCGGCGGGCATGCGCTTGAATTCATGACCCGCACCCCATGAGTCCGAGTAGATGATTTCCTCGGTCTTGGTGTTGTAGCCGATGATGAGGCGCATGTGGCCACCATGGGTCTGGGGAAGTCCCTGTTCCTTGAACATGCCCAGCTCCAGCGACCAGCTCACCGGAATTCCCTTGTCGATGGACTCCTGGATGCGCGCGATGAAACGCTTGTAGCCGGACTGTTTCACCTTCGCGGCAAGATAGACATCCGGCTTCACGGAGGTTTGGAACCCGCTCAGATCGATGAGATTCGGATTGGCCTCATACTTGGCGGCACCCGCGCGCTTCGCCGCCATGTTGTAGTCGCGCACGTCTTCTTCGTACTGCTTGGTATCGTAGTCGAACCGTTTGGTGGTACTGATGTGGAGGCGGCCGGTGATGCGCTTCAGCGCCTCTTCCATCTCGGACATGCTGGTGCCGTTCTCTCCGGTCTTCGCCACCTGCGCCATCTCGTGTTGGTCCACTTCGAGGCCGTAGTAACGGGCCACCCGCTCGGCGGTGGCGACGGCGCAGTAGCCTTTCTGCCCTTGGTCAACCATCGGCACGCCATCGATGTAAACATCGCCATTGTCCTTCTTCACGATGTGCTCGGTGAGGCTGGAGCGCTTCGCCACCTGGGCCTTCGCTCCCGCGGTGTCGAGCGAGGCGATGCGAAGCCGCAGGAACTCGGCCTGCGAAGCACCCTCTCCGCGACTGATGGAGGATTCGAGCAGCCAGGCGGATTTGTCCTTCCGCCACATCCAGCCTTTCAGGTTCACGGCGCTGCGCTGGGAATAGACTTCACCGGGAACACCGAGCCCATCGGAGATGCGCTTTTTCCAGTCCTCGAAACGGCTCTCCAGCTCCTTCACGGCGATCTCGCCATCATCGCCGCGGTTGTAGAGGGATACGCTCACCGTGCTGGTTTTGGTATCGTCGCCACGGATGACGATCTCGCCGGTCTTCCCGCCGAACAGCGTCCAGCGTCCGGCATTGGCCCGCAGACCGTCCTTCTTGTCACTGAGCCAGGCGAAGCCACCGGTGGGCGGCATCTGGTCTTTGACCGGCTTGGAGAAAAGCGCCGCATCGGTCAGCGTGGCGTCGATCGGCGTGGGATCGGACAGCAGGGCGGCGTGTACCGGGAGCGCCAGCAGGAGCAAGGTCAGCGCGAGGGGGGCGGAGGTTTTCATACGGAGGGCGGAAAATGGGAAGAACGGCATAGCCGTCACAAATCGGAATGTCCCTTTTAAAGCGCTACCGGACAGCATGGTCACTTAATTTTCCGCCGCAGCGCCTGCCGCAGCCGGTCCGTGACGAAGTGAATTTCCTCCCCGCTCAGTCCCAGTGGTGGACTCAAGGCCAGCACGTGACCGGCCGGTCCCTCCGGCAACAGGAGCAGACCCTCCCGGAGTAGATCCTGCACGATGGAGATGGCGATGTCTCCCGCTGGCCGCCCATCCGGGTGGTGTAGTTCGATGGCCTGGAGCAGTCCGCGCCCACGGATTGCGGTGACGAAAGGCTCTCCGGAGAGCGTGTCCAGCGCCGCGTGCAACGCCTCGCCTTGTTCCGCTGCGGCGCGGGTGGTGTCCGACTGGAGGTGTTGTTCCAATGCGGCGACGGCCATGGCGCAACCCAGTGGATTGCCCAGGAAGGTGCTGGTGTGAAGGGCTTCGCCATGAGTTTCCGGCCAAGCGTCCATGATTGCCGCCTTGCCGATGCAGGCCGAGATGGGAAAGCCGCCGCTCAGCGCCTTGCCGAGGCAGACGAGATCCGGAGCCACGCCGTCCCAGTCACAGGCAAACCGTTTTCCGGTGCGATTGAGGCCGGTGAAGATCTCATCGAAGATGAGCAATGCGCCCGTGCGATCGCACCAGTCACGGAGTTCCCTCAGGAATGTCGGCGGAGGAATGAGGATACCGCCGCGGCCTTGGATCGGCTCCACCAGCACCGCACCGATGGTGCTGCCATCCACGGCATCCAGAGCGGCTCGGAATGATTCGAGGCTGGACTCATCGGTTGGAAAAGGCAGCAGGGTGGTGACGCGGGCGAGTTGCCCATCGAACGGTTCGCGGAACCAAGGGATGCCTGCCGCGAGCAAGGCTCCATAGCCGAGTCCGTGATAGGCGCCTTCGAAAGCGAGGATGCCTTTGCGGCCGGTGGCCAGCGTGGCGGTTTTCAAGGCGGCTTCGACGGCTTCAAAGCCTGAGTTTCCAAGCAGCGCCTTGCCCTTGCCGCAGCCCCAGCTTTCGAACGTGATCGCACTGAGGCGTTCGCAGAGGTCGACTTTCAGGCGGGCGGGATGGACGTCTCCCATCGCATGCAGGAGATCGTGGGATTGTTGGCGGGCGGCATCCGCAGTGAACCCATGGCCTAGGGTCGCCACGCCGAAAGCACTGGTCAGTTCAAGGTAGCGGTTCCCGTCTGCATCCCACACGTTCACGCCTTCGGCACGTTCCCAGAACACCGGCCACTCCGGAGAGCGGAAGGTGGTGTTGTGGCACTCGACCTCATGCAGGCGGGCGGCCAGTTCCAGCGAGCGTGGACCGGGAACGGAAGTGAGAAGCGCGGGAAGCATGGAGGCTTAAAAAATGGGAAGCGAAAGCGGAGAGATTCCAGCGGCAAGCATGGGCTCCTCCCCGAAAACTTCCAAGCCTTCCGGCTCAACCTTTTCCGCCCATCACTTTCCAAACCGTGAACGCAGCAGAACCAATCGTGGCAACCAGGGCGAGGGTGCCAGCAACCCGATCGGTGAGGGTGCTCTGGGGGCGGTGTGGGGAGGAGGACTTCGGGAAGACGATCGCCGCATAGGCCATCCCGGCGATCAAGCCTCCGGCGTGGGCGGCATTGTCGATGAAGCGATAACCGATCACTCCGATCACGCCGGTGAGCACCACGCCCGCCAGCAACCGTCGGCGTGACGTCCGTGGGACCAAGCGGGCGTGCAGAGTCTCGAACACCAGCAGGAAGCCCAGCAGGCCCATCAGACCGCCGGAGGCCCCCACAGAAGTGGAATCGAAGAAGCGGGCGGACGCCTCACCTCCGATCCACGCCGTGAACAGGAACACCATCACCAGGTGAGGCCAGCGGGCGAAGACCTCCACACGCCTGCCCAGATAGAGAAGGGCGGCCATATTGAGGAACCAGTGGACGGGGTTTCCATGAAGGAAGGGAGCGGTGAGAAGCCGCCAGCTCTCGCCATGGAAGTAGGCGCTTTTGACCAATCCGGCGGCTGGAATCGAGCCCGTGCTGAAAAGCTGGGCGAGGCCGGTCGCCACCATCAGTCCGAGCAAAAGCCTGGTGAATGGAGCGCGCTGGAGGTCCAGCCAGGTCTCAAACCGCAGTGGCGGAATCGCGGCCGCCATGCCATCCGGGGTCCAGTGATGGAGCTCGCGGCCGCGTTTCCATGCTTGGTACCACGGAATCAGGGCAAACATCACGAACAGCACGAGTGCCATTCCGAGGTTCGTGGATTTCAACAACGGCTGATCCTTCCACAGCGCCATGGCGGCTGTCACCACCACTCCGGCTCCGAAGAGCTTCATTTGGCCGGTGGAGTGTTCCAGATCGGCGGCGGCCCAGCGGCGGCGGGCGGCGAAGAGAGCGTGGAAAAGGGCGGGCTCCTCCTCGGGCACGACCATCCGCGTTTGGGCGGGAGTCCACACCAAATCAATCGCGGAGGACCGGTCCTCGCGGATCGAATTGGAGAGCTCTTCCAGAGAGCTCACCGGATGCAAACCACCTTTACGGTCCGTCCAGCCCCATCCTTGTGGAGCATCGGGAAACGCATCCGGACGCGCCCAGACTGGCGCGTCATCGGAGATTTCGGGCGTGTCGGTCACGCCGGGAAAGCGTTACTGACCTGCGGGTTTTTCTCCGCCATTGGCTGGTTCTGCGGGTGCAGGTTCAGCGGGCTTGGCAGGAGTTTCGACAGGAGCAGCCGGTTGGGCCGGGGTTTCCGGCTTGGGGGCATCTTCGCTCTTCGGGGCTTCTGCCGGGGCCGGAGCCGGGGTTTCAGCAGGAGCGGCGGGAGTTTCGGGGACGACCGGGGTGACGGGAGCCGCAGGAGCCTCGGGCTCCGCAGCAGCCACGGCCTTCTTGTTGACCAGTGACTTGGTCGCGTTCTGGTGACCGATGAGAATGGCGAGAGCCAGGCTGAGCACGAAGAAAGCGGTGGCCAGATAAACGGTGCCGCGCTGGAGAACGTTGGTGGTGCGCGCGCCGAAGACCTGATCGGTCACGTTGGTGCCGAAGGTGGCGCCCAGACCTTCCTGCTTCGGGCGCTGCATGAGGATCAGCAGCACCATCATCACGCAGACGAGGAAGAAGATGACCAACAGCAGGTTGATGCTGAGGGAGAGCCAAGGAATGTCAGCGAGAATCATGGGCGCGGGACTATGGGAGGCGGTCCCCACCTTGTAAAGCGGGGAGTTGTGGCGAAAAAAGCGGGCGATTCCGGGGCTTTCAGCGGCCCTGGCGGATGATTTCGTTGGTTTCGGAGAGCACCAGTTTCTTGGCAATCACCTGGGTCTCGGACAGGCAGAATGCCATGATGGCCACCCGCTCACCGACCTTGATGCGGTGGGCGGCTCCGCCATCGATGATGATATGACCGAGTCCGGGCGGGCCCGGCTGGACGTAGGTTTGGAGGCGGTTGCCGGTGGTGATCGAGGCGACCAGCACTTTTTCCCCTCCCAGAGGCCGGCGGCCTCCATGAGGTCCGTCGGGATCTCGATGCTGCCTTCATAGTCCACATCGCCGTGGGTGATCATGGCGCGGTGGATCTTGGACTTGAGGAACTGGCGGAGCATGGCGCGCGGGAAAGAAACTCCCCTGCGGCCCGCCGTCAAGCGGCAAGGTGCCGCCAGGGTTCCCGAAAATCCGGGCGGAAGCGTTTGAGGGCGCATCATTTACGACAATCCGCCGGGGCTTCACAGGAACCCGGCTTTGGAATCTCCAAGGCTTCGCTTTCCCATTCGGCCCGCTTCGTGCTTGAGTGGCCGCGCGCATGACCGGAACGGCCACCTTGACCCCCACTCGTGAACAACTCCGACTCGAAGGTTTCGACCTGATCGACGAGACGCTCTCCTTTTTGATCGGCTGCCTCGGCGAGGCCCTCGAATCCACCGGCGAGACCGCCTTGCTGCCGTACCTGCCGTGGTCGGGCGCGGTGCCGGATGACACCAATCCTCCGGCCGGGATTCCCCAGCTTTACTCGATCGGCTTCCAGCTCCTGAACATGGTCGAGGAACGCGTCGCCGCCGCGATCCGGCGCGAACGCGAAAATGTCTCGGCGCGCAATCGATCCGCGGATCTCTGGCCGCAGGCGCTCCGCGACCTGCGCGATCTCGGTCTCGGTCCGGCGGACATCCTGGAGGTGCTCGCGCGACGTGGAGGTGGAACCCGTGCTCACCGCCCACCCGACCGAGGCGAAGCGTTCCAGCATCCGCGAGCGCCACCGCGCACTCTACGATGAACTCGTCCGCAACGAGTATCCGAAATACACGGACCGTGAGCGCCGCCGTCTGCGGCAGCACATCGTCACCGACCCTCGAAACGCTTTGGCGCACCGCGCGAGATCCATCTCGTCCGCCCGGACATCATCAGCGAGCTGCGGAACTCCATCCACTATCTCCGCGACCTGTTCCCGGATGCGGTCAACCGCCTCGATCTTCATTTCACCGAGGCTTGGCGCGATGCGGGTTATCCCATGGATGTGCTCAACGCCGCAGGGAATATTCCGCGGCTGTCCTTTGGCACGTGGATCGGCGGCGACCGCGATGGCCATCCGTTGGTGACTCCGCAGGTCACGGAGACGGCTTTGGTGCAGCTCCGGCAGGCGGCCTTCGAGTTGCTGCATCGCGAGTTCTCCTCGCTGTCCTCGCAGCTCACGCTTTCCCGCCATCTCACTCCAGCTCCGGATGATCTCCAGGCGCGCATCGATGAGCTGTCATTCGTGCTCGGCTTCGGCGCGGAGGAAGCGGTGAAGGAAATTTTCGATCGCCATGCGGAGGAGCCGTGGCGCCAGCTTTCCGCGCTCATCGCGCTGCGGCTGCGACTTCAGGCGAAGGGCGAGCTTGGCTATGTCACCGTGGATCAATTCGACCGCGGATCTCGATTTGCTCTCGCGCACGCTGCAGGACGCGGGCTGCCATCTGGTGGAGGACCAGGCGATCCGCCCGCTGCGCCACAAGATCGACATGTTCGGATTCCATCTGGCGACTCTCGATGTCCGCCAGAACTCCGAATTCCACGACAAGGCGATCTCCCAACTGCTCGCCGCCGCACACGTGCCGGACGGCGAGAACTACCCGGCTTGGCCGGAGGAAAAACGTCTGGCTTTCCTCAATGAGGAACTCCAGTCGACCCGACCGTTCCTGCACGAAGGCATTGTCGCGGGGCATGAGGCTTCGGCAGTGCTCGATTGCTACCGCGTGCTCGTCCGCCATCGTCTGGCGTGGGGTGGCGCGGGCCTCGGTGCGCTCATCATCTCGATGACCCGCCAGCTTTCCGACCTGCTCGGTGTCTATCTGCTCGCCCGCGAGGCCGGTCTGATGGAGCTGACCCACCGAGGGCCTCGCCTGCCCGATGGAGGTGGTGCCGCTGTTCGAGACGATGGACGACCTCGATCGTTCGCCGGACATTCTTGCCGAGTTCCTGGAACATCCGTTCACCCGCCGCAGCCGTTCGTTCCTCATGGGACCAGCGAAGTCTTCTCCACGCAACAGGTGATGTTCGGGCTATTCCGACTCCAACAAGGACTGCGGCATTCTCGCGGCGCAGTGGGCACTGCACAAGGCGGAGGAAGCGCTGACGCAGACCGGCAAGGAGCACGGCATTCCGCTGTGCTTCTTCCACGGCCGAGGTGGCACGATCTCCCGCGGTGCGGGCCCGACCCATTGGTTCATGGCATCGCTGCCGCATGGTGCGATGTCCGGCCACTTCCGCATGACCGAGCAGGGCGAGACGATCGCGCAGAAGTATGCGAACCTTGCCAACGCCACCTACAATCTCGAGCTGCTGCTTGCGGGCGCGGCGGTGACCACGGCCCGCCATCGCTTCGGCAAGAAGCAGGAAGATCCGTGCGAGCGCTTCATGCCGCGTCTGGCCAAGGCCAGTCAGGAAGCCTATCAGGCCCTGCTGCACGCCGAGGACTTCATCACCTTCTATCGTCAGGCCACGCCGCTCGATGCACTGGAGCATGCGCGCATCGGCTCCCGTCCCGCCCGCCGCACCGGCAAGCAGGGGCATTCGATCTCGGATCTGCGCGCCATTCCGTGGGTGTTCTCCTGGACGCAGGCTCGTTATTATCTACCGGGCTGGTTCGGTGTCGGCTCCGGTCTTGAAGCTCTCAAGAAGGAAGACCCGGCCGGCTTTGCCGAACTGAAGGCCGCGCTGCCGGATTCCACCTTCCTGACCTACGTCCTGACCAACGTTGAAACCAACCTCGCCTCGGCAAACCTCAAGCTGATGCACGAGTATGCGGCGCTGGTGACGAACGAGAAGCTGCGCACGCGCTTCCTTGAAATCATCGATGCCGAGTTCGAGCGCACCCGCGTCCTGCTCGCCGAGTTGTTCGATGGTGAGATGGCCGACCGCCGACCGCGCATGGCGAAGACTCTCGATATCCGCGAGGCTCCGCTGAAGGTGCTGCACCATCGCCAGATCGTGCTGCTGCGGAAGTGGCGGGAACTACTCAACTCGGGCAAGCAGCATGAGGCGGACGCGCTGCTGCCGGACCTGCTGCTTTCGATCAACGCCATCGCCTCCGGCCTGCGCACGACAGGTTGAGAAGGAGTTGAGGCTTCAGCCGAGGAGGGCCTTCCCGGAGGCGGAGTATCAGGTACTCCGAATCCGGGATCCCGCTCGGTACGCGGCCGCCTCTTTTGCGGCTAACAGCTCGAAAGCCTCAACTTCCCGGAGGCATGCCGGGGAGTATGCCTCAGCCCAACGACACGGCATTGGGCGGCGGCGGTGGTTTCTGTCTAACCTCCGCCATCATGAAAACCGCAAGCCGTGAGCAACTGATCGACCAACTGAACTGGCGCTACGCCACCAAGCAGTTTGACGCCTCCCGTCAGATCGATCCCGCCGATTGGAGCGCGCTGGAGGAGGTGCTTCAGCTTTCCCCATCCAGTGTGGGTCTTCAGCCTTGGAAGTTCATCGTGGTAAGTGATCCAGACATTCGTGAGAAGCTGAGAGCCGCTTGCATATGGCCAGCCGCAAATCACCGATGCATCGAAGCTCGTTATCTTCGCAGTGAAGAAGAACCTCGGCGAAGCCGATGTGGATGCCCATCTCCAGAGGATCTCCGAAGTCCGCGGGGTATCGCTCGAATCACTTGCGCCGCTCCGGGGCATGGCGATGGGCAGCATCATTCAGGGCAAGGACGATGAAGCCCGTGATGCCTGGGCACGTCGGCAGGTCTATATCGCGCTCGGCAATTTCCTCACCAGCGCTGCCTTGCTCGGCATCGACGCTTGCCCGATGGAAGGCTTCTCACCACCGGACTACGATCGCATCCTCGGTCTTGAGGAAAAGGGCTTGAGCGCGGTGGTCGTCGCCACGGCTGGTTATCGGTCTCCGGAAGACAAATACGCCGGTCTTCCAAAGGTCCGTTTCCCGCGTGAGCAGGTGCTGCTTCACGTGTGATCAGGGAGCAGGGACATTGCCTGCGGCCATGCCGGTTACCGCTTCGCGTTCACTTGGACCTTCCGCATTCCTGCCCCTGTTTATGGAGGCTCAAAATACAAGGACAGGAATGTCCTTGCTCCCAGTCAGAGCGCTGCGATCAGATCATCCAATAGCGTAGAGGCGCCGATCCGGAAATTCTCCGCGCTGACCTCGCTGAAGAATTCGGAAGCCAGTTCGACGTAGGCGCTGGCTTCCGCGTGGGTGCGGATGCCGCCCGCGGGCTTCACACCGATGGGCTTGCCGGTTGCTTTCGTCCACGCCGTCGCTTCTTCGAGGAGAATGCGGGTGTGGGCGAGGGTGGCGCCGTGCTTCCCTTTGCCTGTCGAGGTCTTCAGGAAATCGGCTCCGCCTTCGAGAGCAATCCGGCAGGCGGTGCGGATCGCCGCGTCGTCCGGCAGGTCACAAGTTTCAAGGATCACCTTGAGATGAGCGGTGCCACAGGCGGCTTTCATCGCGGTGATCTCGTCGCGCAGGGCATCATGGCGACCGGATAGGAAGAGGCCGCGGTTGATGGCGATGTCGATCTCGGTAGCACCGGCTGCTACTGCGGCAGCCACTTCGGCGACCTTCACGGGCAGCGGTGCTTGGGAAAACGGAAACGCGCCGGCCACGCAGGCAATCTCCAGGCCGGAGCCTTTCACGGCTTCCGCCGCCACGCTGGCGAGGTTCGGCCAAACGCATACGGCGGCGCAGCGGATGTCCGGACGACCGGGAACCGGAGCGATCGCTCGTGCAGCGAGCGCCTGCACGTCCCCATTGGCATCGGTGGGGCCGAGGGTGGTAAGATCGAGCAGGCCGATCAGGCGAGCCGGATCAACCATCGGTTTTTTCGTCGGTGACGAGCAGCGGTGCGCTGGCGGCGGCACCGGAATTGCCAAGGCCCGGGATTACCCGGCGGACGAGCTTCTTCAGGCCGGAATCGGCGGCGGCGAGATCGGTCTCGGCCTGTCGCATGGCCTTTTCCCATGCGGGGGCGAATCCGGGAGCCTGCTCGCGCATCAGCCGCACGGCGGTTTCGGTGATCTGGAGCTGGCGGAGTTCCGCTTGGCCGGGCTTCTGCTGGAGCGCGGCAAGGTTGATTCGGAGGGTTTCGTTCTGCTTCTTGAGATCCTCCAACTCGGTTTGCAGCGTCTGGTTGCCGCTGGCGTTGATCTTGAGCTGGGTGTTGAGGTGGCTGGTCAGGTCGCGGTGCTCGTCGGCGATGCGCTTGTTCTCCTTGGAGAGGTTGCGCTTGGCGTGGAAGGCAGATTTCCAGATGAATCCGGCGATCAGCAGGCCCAGCAGCAGGCCCCAGGTGAATCGTTCCTGCAGGATGGCTTTGAGTGTTTCCATGGCGTCAATGGGCTGGCGTGCCAGCAGGTTGGGGTGACGGGGAGTCGGGGGAAGTCGGTGGCGTGGAGGCTTCGGGTGCGGAGGTCTCGGGGAACTGCTTCTTCAGCTCGACGAGCACTTCGTCCGTCAGATCAGGCGCATTCTTCGAGTAGAGAACGACAGGCAGACCGGTATTTGTGTTTCCAGAGCTGTCGATCAGCCAGTCGAAGCCTTTCTTTTCCGCGATGGTACGGGCTTCCTTGCTGATTCGATCGAAGGTCGTGCGCATCATTTTCACCATTTCCTGGTTGATCTCGCGTTCGCGCTGGCTCCTGAAGCTCTCGAAATCCTGCTGCAGGCTCTTCATCGCAGCTACCTTCGTCTCGTAGTCCTTCAGCAATTGCTGGCGGTTTGGATCACTGGCACTGCCGTCTTTCTGGATGTCCGCCTGCAGGGCCTTGAGTTCCTCCACCAGCTTGCGGAGTTCTTCCGCGCGGCGGTCCTTGAGGATGTCCTTGCGCTGGGTGTCGAAGGCGACCATCTGCGAGTTGATCTCTGTTTTCTCCTTAAGCAGTTGGTGATAAAGATCGGTGACGCGGACCATGGCGATCTTCGGGGGCGCGGCCGCGGCTCCAAGAGTGGTCAGAGCGATGAGAGTGGCGATCAATCGGGTCATGGATCTGGTGCTAGGATGCACCGGGAACTTCCGGGTGTCGAGCCCCCGCGGGTCGTCTTTCCATCGACCAGGGAGCGTCATTCCAAGCCCCTGTTAGGAAGCCTGCCCGCTTGGTTCCGGACCCTTTCGTGGCCGGTCTTCCGGGTTTGATTGCAAATTGTCGTTTTTGTAAAGTTTTCACGTATAGTCGGTTGCGCGAATTCGCTTGCTTTTGCGGTTAGGTTGGATGCTCATCTGCGCGTGTTCGGCCCCCTGCGGGACCGTACGCATAAGAACCAAACCGCCGAATGAGTCAGGCTGAATCTGGGACGTCGTCGCGCTGGCCTGTAGCTGCCGCGTTGGGTGCATTGGGAGTGGTTTTCGGGGACATCGGTACGAGTCCGCTGTATGCATTCAAGGAATGCTTCCTCAGCGGACATGGAGCTCCGGTGAACCCCTTCAATCTGATCGGAGCGGCATCGCTGATCGTTTGGTCACTGCTGTTCATCGTGGGTTTCAAGTATCTGCGGATGATCCTGCGATTGGACAACCGTGGTGAAGGCGGCGTGCTCGCTCTGGCCGCGCTGATCCGCAATGCCGTGCCCGGCGAAAAGAACCAGCGCTGGTTCTTCATGCTCGGCCTGTTTGGCGCGGCCCTCATCTACGCGGATGGCATGCTCACCCCGGCGATCTCGGTGCTCAGCGCCGTGGAAGGTCTGAAGACCGTGAAACCGCTGACGGACGCCTTTCCCGCCATCACGAAGAGCGAGCACCTCATTCCGCTGATCGCCATCGTCATTCTCATCGGGCTGTTCGCGATCCAGCGGTATGGCACGGCCAAGGTCGGCAAGCTTTTCGGCCCGATCGTGCTGACTTGGTTCGCCGTGCTGGCGATCACGGGCACGGTTTCGCTGCTCCAAACCCCGAAGGTGCTGGAGGCCCTCCTGCCCAATACCGCGATCAAATTCCTGGTGCTGGAATGGCAGCACGGTTTGCCGCTGCTCGCCGCCGTCTTCCTCGCGGTCACCGGGGGTGAGGCTCTTTATGCCGACCTCGGCCACTTCGGCCGCCGCCCGATCCGCATGGCCTGGTGGGTGGTCGTTTGCCCGGCGCTGGTGCTGAACTATCTCGGTCAGGCCGCCTTGCTCGAACGCCAGCCGGAGATCATGGCCGGAGAGAATGCCTCGCCGTTCTTCCACCTGATCGATCCCGATCGGTTTCCGGGTCTGAACCTCCTGCTGGTGATCCTCGCCGTGCTCGCCACCATCATCGCCAGCCAGGCGCTGATTTCCGGGGCCTTCTCGCTCACGGCGCAGGCCATCCAGCTCAACTGCTTGCCGCGCCTGCGCATCTTCCACACCTCCGTTACGGAAAAGGGCCAGATCTACCTGCCGATGGTGAACTGGCTGCTCGCAATCGCCTGCGTGCTGCTGGTGGCGATCTTCCAGTCGTCCGAGGCTCTCGCCGCCGCCTACGGTATCGCCATTGCTCTGACGATGACCGCGACCTCGGTCCTGTTTTGGGCGGCCGCACGCAAGATCTGGCAGTGGTCGGTGGCGAAGGCCGCGGTCCTCTCCTGCATTTTCCTCGGGGTGGACCTTGCCTTCCTTTCCGCGAACTCGCTGAAAATCCATGACGGTGGCTGGCTGCCGCTGGTGGTGGCGTCCGCAGTGATGTTCCTGATGACCACCTGGACCTGGGGCCGCAATCGCAGTGCCGTCCAGTTCGCCCGCCAGCGCATCCCGCTCGGCGACCTGCTCGACCAGGTGGCCCGCGGCACCATTCCTCGCGTGCGCGGTACCGCCATCTTCATGACCGGTCAGGCGGATGCCGTGCCGGTCCCGCTGCTGCACAATCTCAAGCACAACGGAGTGATCCACGAGCGGTTGATTTTGCTCCACGTCCTCACGCTCGACGTGGCGGTGGCGGCGAAGGAGGAGCGCTTCGAGTTCAAGGATCTCGGCCAGGGGTTCCTCAATGTGATCCTGCGCTTCGGCTTCTCCGAGGAGCCGGACGTGCCACAGGCTCTCAAGGAAGGCATGCCGCCGGAGATCGGCTATCATCCCGGCCGCACCAGCTTCTTCCTCGGCCGCGAAACCATCGTCACCGGCAAGGCCTGCACTTCGAAGCACCGCGTCCGTCTGGCGATCTTTGCTTCCATGCTGCGCAATGCCACCCCGGCCTCCGCTTACTTCAAGCTGCCGCCGAACCGGGTCGTGGAACTGGGTGCGCAGGTGACGCTGTAACGCACGCTCCGCTTCTAACGCACCGCCTTTTCGATTGCGCTGCCGGGGCCGGCGGCGCAACGTGCCGCACTGTGAAAGCGATTCCGCGACTCCTTCTTCCGGTTGTAGCCTTGCTTGCCGTCTCCTGTGCCGGGAGCAAGAAGACCACGGCTGCCAGCGGGGCTCCCACAGGCGGCAAGGAGAAGAGCTTTGACTCCTGGGCCACCGGCATGTCCGGCGGCGGTGGTTACACCCAGGACGGGGAAGGCCACTGGAGCACCAAGGAGGGCTCGAAGCGCAGTTCCTTCGAGTCGAAGGGCACTTCCCCTTACTTCAAGGGCGAGTTCGCAGGGACCAAGAAAGAGTTCAAGACCGGCGACTATCAGAAGAAGTCGTGGTGGGGGAACAAGGACTACGAGATGAAGGAATACACCGGGAATACCGACGGTAGCAAATTCCAGAAGTCCTCCCGGTTTGGCGAAGTGGCCGCCCGCGATGGCGACAAGTCCGCCCGTGAAGGCGGTGGCAAGGCCTACAAGACCAGCGACTACGCCACCAAGGATGCCCGTGAGGCATCCGGCAAGGTGCTGGATCACCCCTCGGACGCTGAAACCGATGAGCGCCGCCGCGTTTTCGCCTCGCCCTCCGTCATCGACTGGCAGGAGCAGCGCCGCCTCAGTGTTCAGGAGACGAAGGGGATTCTCGGGAGACAGTGAACTCGCGGGCTGTGACCGCGAGAGTGTCGGTGAGGTGCTTTTTCAGCTTCTCCCAGCGCCATGGACGACCCTCCAGGAAGAAAGATTGGGAGACGCGCAGGATGATGGAAGAGTAGGCTGCGGGCCCGAAGAAGATCCGCAGTGAGGCGGAGGTGGCGGGCAGGACCTCGATCGTTCGTGTTTCCACGCGCAGTGGCTCGGGCGCGGCGCGGAGCTGTTGAGCCCACGTTTCCACCCATCGGGCTGCGGGGGTGTCCGGAGCGGAAGACTCAAGAATCACCGCTCCGCTATCGTCATCCGTGGTGTGGACCATCAGGTGCACGATCGATGGCATGCGTCTCAGCAATTCCGTGATGCGGGCGCACAGCAGGTCGTGGTGCTTGGTCTCGTGGCGTTCGACCAGTTTCGTCTGCTGGGCTTCGGTGAGCGTGGCGGAAAAACGGCTCCAACGCTCGTCGCCGGCGGCATCCAGGTCGATCAGGAGGCGGGTGACATCCCCGTGGGCGAGGGGGATACGCAGTTTCATCGCAAAGCCCTGTGCCAGATTCAGCGCTCCCGGTTCCCAGCCTTCGGTGGAGGTCACGACCTCCTCGTGGCCGCGGAAAAGATCGCGCCACGCCTCGGGCACCGCACAGGTGGCCTGTTCGCAACTGAAGAGAAGGGGAATCATCTTCGCTCGCGCACTTCCATGGCAGATTCCACGCGCGGTGCAATGCCGCTTCAGTGCCCGGCCTCCAGCTTGCGGGCGAGATCTTCCTTGCCGGTGGCCCGGGCCAGTCGGATCCGCAGGGCGGTGGTCTCTGGCTGATGCAGCTCCTTTTCGTCCATCGCCGCCACCGCATCGGCGGCCGCTTGGAGATCACCGATTTCCAGTGCTCCCTCGGCTTGCACCAGCAATGAGGGTTCTTCACCAGTCAGAGGCTCCGTCTTATAGATCGCCCACTTCGCCTGATCCGGGAGTTGGGAGGCCTCGGGTTCCGGGATCTGGTCCAGATACACGAATTCATCGCCCTCCTTCTTCATCCGCCAGTGGTTGAGAGCCAGCACGATCATGAGGCCCATGCAGAAGAAGGAGATCTCAAGGAAGACCGGTGTGGACAGGATGCCAGTCACCATGCCGAAGAACTCACCGACGATGCCCGGCAGGAAGCTCGCCGCGCGGACGCCCAAGGTCAGCACCAGCACGCCGCCGAGAATCGCCGCAGCCGCCACCACCTGCCTGAGCCGTTCGTTCCGTATCATCGCGATCACCTCCGGCAGCCTAGCTCTGATCCTGAGGCCGCCAATCCCTCAATTTATTTAAAATAAATTGATATTTTTTAAAAACTTTGCATTCTGCCTTCCGTTCATGGTTCCCCGGGCGTTCCATCCCATCGTTCTTGCAGTTGCGCTGGTGGCTTTGCCCGCCTTTGCGGCTTGGGGGCGCGTGCGCGAAGGGCGTCCCACGGCGGACCCGGTATTACCGGTCACCGTCACCCAAACGGCGGATGGAGCGCTGATGATGCCCATCGAGGTGGTGGACGCGGGCAGGATGCCGGTACGGCAGATGGTGGAAATCCAGACCGTGCCGGAGCCCTCCGCCTTGCTGTTGCTTGCTCCCTCCCTGTTGCTGGCATTGCGCCGCCGCCGTTGAGGCTTGCCGATTGGCGTTCCAATCCGTTGCATCCGCGCATGCGGCTTTTCGATACCCTGAGCCGGAGCGAACGCGAGCTCCAGCCCCTGGACGGGTCCACCTTCCGGTTCTACTGCTGCGGTCCCACTGTGTACGGGCCCGCGCACATCGGGAACTTCCGCACCTTCGTCCTGCAGGATGTCTTCCGCCGCACCTTGGAAACCAGCGGCGTCCGCACCTTCCATGTCCGGAACATCACGGACGTGGATGACAAGACGATCCGCGACTCCCAGAAGGCCGGCAAAACCCTCACGGAATTCACCGCCTTCTGGACGGAGAAGTTCCACGCGGATTGCGAGAAGCTCGCCTGCCTCCCGCCGCACGTCGAGCCCGGTGCCGTCGAGCACCTGCCGCAGCAGATCGCCATGATCCAGACGCTGGTGGACAAGGGGCATGCCTACGCCTCCGAGGACGGCTCCGTCTATTTCAATATCGCCTCCTACCCGGCTTACGGAAAGCTTTCCCGCCTCGATCAACGCGAGCTGGAGATCGGCAAGACCCAGAACAGCCGCTCCAGCTCGGACGAGTATGAGAAGGAAAGCCTTTCCGACTTCGTGCTGTGGAAGGCCCGCAAGCCCGAGGATGGCGAGAACTTCTGGGCATCCCCGTGGGGCCAGGGCCGACCCGGCTGGCACCTCGAGTGCTCCGCGATGATCAAGGAATACCTCGGCGATACTTTCGACCTCCACTCCGGCGGCGTGGACCTCGTCTTCCCGCACCACGAGAACGAGATCGCTCAGAGCCAGTGCGCCTGCGGCGGCCACTTCGCCGAACACTGGTTCCACATCACCCACCTGCTCGTCGATGGCGGAAAGATGTCGAAGTCCCTCGGCAATCTTTACACGATCGACGATCTGGAGGCGAAGGGCTTCACGGCGATGGAGGTCCGCTACGTCCTCATTGGTGCTCATTACCGAAGGCCGCTGAATTTCACGCTCGATTCGCTGCACGGCGCGAAGGAGGCCCTCGCCAAGCTCGCGAAAGGAGCCCGTGCACTCGCTGCCAAGGCTCCGGCTGAGGCGCGTTTCGACACCGTCGATTTCGGGCCGTTCCAAGCTGCGTGGGATTCCCTCGCGCACGATCTCAATACACCGGGTGCGCTCGGTGGTCTCTTCACCGGCCTGCGCGAGGCTTCTTCGCTCGAAGGCGAGGCCGCTGCCAAGGCTCTCGCCGGCTTCAACCGCGTGCTGCGCGCTCTCGGCATCACACTTCCTGAGGAAGAGGCCGCTGCCGAGGTCCCTGCGGACATCCGCGCCCTCGCCGAGGAGCGCTGGCAGGCTCGTGTCTCCAAAGACTGGGCGAAGTCCGATGAACTCCGCGCCAAGCTCACCGAACTCGGCTGGGCGGTGAAGGATGCCAAAGATTCCTACGAGATCACGCCGGTCTGAAGGAGTTGAGGCTTCAGCCGAGGAAGGTCTTCCCCGGGGGAGGAGTTTGATGACTCCCTTTGCTTTTCAAGCGTCCTCCTGAGAACCTCGCCAAAGCCTCCGCCTCCCTCTCAAGACTCTCCTCGGCTAAAGCCTCAACTCTGTTTTCATCTCATGAACTTCCCGATCCGTCCCCGCCGCAACCGCCGCACACCGGTGATCCGCTCGCTGGTCCGTGAGACCACGCTTTCCGCCGCTGATTTCATCCTGCCGGTGTTCCTTCACGAGGACGCGGAAGACACGCCGATCAGCTCGATGCCGGGCGTGACCCGCTGGTCGATCCCGGGACTGGTGAAGGAAGTCGGTGAGGCCGTGGCGCTTGGCGTGCATGCCGTGGTGCTGTTTCCGAAGATCGAGGAGTCCCTCAAGACTCCACACGCCGAGGAGTCCTACAATGACGATGGCCTTGTCCCGCGTGCCATCGAGGCGTTGAAGCAGGCGTATCCTTCGCTCTGCGTCATCACCGATGTGGCGCTCGATCCCTACAACTCCGACGGTCACGATGGCGTGGTCGCCCGCGATGGCCTTGGTGAAATCCATGTGCTCAATGATGAGACGGTGGAAATCCTCGTCGCCCAGGCGCTTTGCCATGCGCGCGCCGGTGCGGACATCGTGTCCCCGTCCGATATGATGGACGGCCGCGTGGCCGCGATCCGTGCCGCGTTGGATGACTCCGGCTTCGAGCACGTTTCGATCCTCAGCTACACCGCGAAGTACGCGTCCGCCTACTACGGTCCGTTCCGCGGCGCGCTCGATTCCGCTCCGAAGGACGGCGACAAGAAGACCTATCAGATGGATCCCGGCAACGCCCGCGAGGCGATCCGCGAGCTCCAGCTCGATGAGGCCGAGGGCGCGGACATGGTGATGGTGAAGCCTGCCGGTCCGTATCTGGACATCATCTCGACGATCCGCGGAAGTACGACTCTTCCTGTAGCGGCCTACCAGGTCAGCGGCGAGTATCTCATGATCAAGAGCGCTTGCGCCGCCGGTTGGCTCGATGAGAAGGCGGTGGTCTTGGAATCCCTCACCGGCATCAAGCGTGCCGGTGCGGACATGATCCTCACCTACTTCGCCAAGCAGGCGGCGGAGTGGTTGAAGTAGCGTGAGTTTCCAACTTGCGCATGAGTGGAGCGGAGTCGTGGGAAAACCTGCGGGTGTTCCTCCACGCTCCGCCGTTTACACTCACAAGTTGAAAAATTGTGCTACTTAGCCCCTGCGGCGCTCCAGCAGCACGAGCATCATGAAGGAGAGGATCAGGTTCATCTCCTCGCGAGGGGAGAGATCGGTGAGCTTGTCGATCTTGAAGCGCCCTTCAAAGAACGCGGGCTCCTTCGTCAATCGCATCGCGCCTTCACCACTCGAGCGCGTGGCGAGGTACTTGGGATGGAAGAGGTAACCGGTGAGCAAACCCACCAGCGGGATTTCTCCGAGCAGGGCATCCATCACCTTTGCCCCCGGATTTTCCTCGCGGATCGAGAAATCCGGCACTTCGTCGCCGGGATTGAAGCTCTCGTAGTGCGCGCGCCAGATCGAGCGCCAGCCGCGGCGGCCCACGCTGCCGATCGCGCCGCCCTGGGCATCCGTGAACATGTAGCGGGCGGACCAGTCGATCACCTTCCGCGTCTTGATCTCGGCGAGCAGTGTGGAACGTGTGTTGTCGGTGAAGATCTCCACGTGCTCGCGGAACTTGAAGAGCTTCTGCTTCGTGTAGATCACGGTGCGTCCGGTCGCGTCCGTCACGGTGGCCTGGCTGGCCAGTGCGAGGATCTTGAAGGAAAGCTGGAGCGGGTATTGCAGGCCGGTGAGCGCCTTTGTCACCTGGTCGTTCGACAGCGGCGGAGGCGTGGCGGCGACCTGGGATTGCGGAGTGGTGTAGGGGTTCACATCGGACATGATGGGCGCGGTCTAACACAACAACGCCCGACTGTCATCCCAAAGCGGTCCTCAACTATCTTCCTTCACTTCCCGTGTCCGCGCCGATCTCCACCGTCACCCACATTCCGAGGAAAGCGGTGGAAGGTCCGGAATAGCGGCCGCTCACCGGCATCACGCCACGCGGATGATGGCTGGTGCCCGTCACAATGTGGCGCGGGCCGCAGCGGTCGCCGGTGATCGGATCGAAACCGCGCCAGCCAAGCTGCGGGAAATAGACCTCCGTCCATGCGTGGGTGGAGCCTTGGGCCGCACGCGTCGCCGCGCAATCCAGATAGCCGCTGGCAAAGCGCGAGGCGATGCCGAGATGCCGCAATGCCTCCATCAAGAGTGTCGCCTGATCGCGGCACGAACCGGACTTCAAGGTCAGCGTGGTGGCCGGGGATTGCACGCCCTTCTGCTCGCGCCTCTGGTATTGCATCGTGGCTTTGAGCTTTGTCACCAGATGCAGTACATAGGCGTCCGCGCTGTCGAAGGCGGTCGGAGGCTCATGGTCGGCGATCCATTCCTTCACGACTGCGGTGTCCTCCGGATAGACCGGAGTGAGGTAGGGTGTGGTCATCGCCCGCTCCATTTCCTCGTATTCCATCGGATGGGTGTTGCCGGTGATCTGCGGAACGGGAGCTGCGGCATCATCCACGAAGCGGCGCACCAGCACGTTGCTGCGAATCAGGAGCTCGGTGGCGGGTTGGTCGAAATGAGCATGCGCGATGAGGTTGCCGAAGATATCGCGGCTCCAGAAGACGCGGCTTGCCGGTTGCGTGGTCAGCTCCATCTGTTCCACCCGCAGGTCGTGACCTTCGCGTGGACGTAGGACCAGACGGTGCGGGTGGAATGTCACCGGCTCCGCATATTGGTAGCGCGTATCATGGCGGATGCGGACCAGCGAGGTGAGGTTCATGGCCGGGTCAGGCGAGGATGATGCCACGGGTTTCCACCACGTCCGGCGGCAACGGATCGAAGGAACCTTCGGCCAGACAAGATACCGTCATCTTCTCCACATGCATCCCACCGAATACGGTGGCGATGGAGGCATCCGCTGCATCGCGCCCGTTCGCGATCCGCACCAGTCCATTGAGTGGAGCCAACCGGGTGGCGTCGAAGACGAACCAGCGGTTGCCGATACAGGCCTCGAAGCAGGCATGGAAATCCGGTGGATCGAGCTGGTGGGCGTAGCACGTCAGATAGCGCGCGGGGATCGAAAGCGCACGGCACAGCGCGATCCCGAGATGGGCGAAGTCCCGGCAGACTCCAGCGCGTTGCGTCAGTGTGTCCGCAGCTGATGTGCCTGAATCGGTGGAGCCGGAGATGTATTCCACGTTGGCATGGATCCATGCGGTGATCGCCGCCGCCTTTTGATAGGGATGGGACAGTTCGCCGAATTCCTTCCATGCCAGCCGGCCGAGTTGGTCGGATTGGCAGTAGCGGCTCGGAAACAAATACGGCAGGGAATCAGGGTCCATCCGCGCCACCGGCACGGCTTCGATTTCGCTGCGCGGAATCTCCTGATGGCGGGTAGTCACTTTCGCCGAGTAGTGGACGGTCAATGCGGTGGCATCGCCGGTATCCAGGCGGATGTAACGGTTCTGACCGGTGAGCGACAGGAACTCCTCGCAGTCCACCGCCGGATCGAGCGTGAAGGTCTCCTCCGCCAGTTCCTGATCCGGTGTCTGGAGCGCGTGGATGTTCAGCAGCGCGGTGCTGCGTTGCGTCACGGAGTAGGCGGCCTCAGCTTGAACGAGAAAAGGCATGGGGGCCTAACATCGCCTCGAAATGGCCACAGGCAAGAGGCTCTCTCTTTCGTAGCCACGCCCGTGAGAACGTGGGCCGGGAAGATTGACTCTCTCACTCAGGTGACCGTGATGCCAATCTGCGGATGCGGCGGACCAATAATACTTCAACGACCCACAACACAATCAGACCTGCGGCCCAGCTTCCCGCTTTCCATGGATTGTCGCGGATCGAATTCGGGTAGTAGCGGGCTTGACCATGGCTGATGGCGAAGGATCGCGCCCATGATGGGGGAGGGGGATTGAGCGGAAGATTGTCGTAGTTCTCCCTGATCGGCGTCGCAACCAACCAAGGGAGTCCCCATATATAGAGGATCGCACCCGCCACGAATGCGAGGATGCGGAAGCAGAGCAGCAAGCGTCCACACGGGGATCGCCATGCCTGCTTCCATGTGCCTTTCGACGACATCAGAGCCACTATAGGGACCCAGAGCGCGAACGCGAAAAGAAATCAGCGCCGGTCGGGATGTCGGGTTCGCGGGACGTGCTCCCTGCACGCATTCAGGTCACGATAGGCAACCGCCCAAGCGTCGGAACTCTTGAAATGGATCTTGCCGTCGTCAGGAGGAGAGTCCCGATCCGAAAGTTCGAGCGATTCCTCACACTGCCGCAACCGGTTCAGGCGTGCGAGGAGTTGGCGGGTGGACAAAACAGCCAATTCCTCCGCAGGCATGGGTGGAATTGGCTTTCGTTTCATGAGCTTCGAATCGGCGACGAAGCAGATCTGGAAGAAACAAGGACAGGAATGTCCTTGCTCCCTGGGGTCAATAGCTGCGGCCCCAGATCGCGCGTGAGCGGGTCGGGATGCCGGTGAGCACGCAGGGCGCGTCCGGTTCGTCCTGCTTGTCGAGCGGCAGGCAGCGGATCGAGATCTTGTGCTGCGAGGAAAGCTCGTCTTCCTGCTCCGGAGTGCCGGACCATGGGGTGATGAGCCAACCCGGATTGTCCTGCGCCCAGTGGGCGTGGAAGGCTTCGATGGAATCGCAGGGCGTGATGTTCTCGTCACGGAAGGCGGTGGCCTTCGCGAGCAGGGAATTGTGGATCTCCTGCAGGATGTCCGAGGCACGCTGGATGAAGTCTTCCTTATCGGCGAATTCCTTCGCGGACACGGCCTGGTCGCGGCGCTGGAGGCAGACCTTGCGGGTCTCGATGTCGCGCGGTCCGATTTCGATGCGGATCGGCACGCCCTTCTTGATCCATTCCCACTTCTTCACGCCGCCGTTGATGTCGCGGGTGTCGACGTGGACGCGGAGCGGCTCGCCGTGGAAGGTCTGGTTGCGCAGGGTGCTGGCGAGTGCCTGGCAGGAGGCGAGCACCGCATCGCGGGTGTCTTCCTTCGGGGTCACCGGCGTGATCACGATCTGCTGGGTGGCCACGCGCGGCGGCAGCACCAGGCCGTCGTCGTCCGCGTGTGCCATGATCAGCGTGCCGATCATGCGGGTGGACACGCCCCACGAAGTGGTATGGGCATGCTGGATCGTGCCATCGCGGCCGGTGAAGGAAATGTCCTGCGCCTTCGAGAAGTTCTGGCCGAGGTAGTGCGAGGTGCCGGCCTGGATCGCCTTGCGGTCCTGGACCATCGCTTCGACGGTGAGGGTCATGTCGGCCCCCGGGAAGCGCTCGTTCTCGGTCTTTTCGCCGGGGATCACCGGGATGGCGAGGTGGTCACGGAGGAACTCCTCATAGAGGCCGTGGATCATCCGCGTCTCGACGATGGCTTCGTCCATGGTCTCATGCGCGGTGTGACCTTCCTGCCAGAGGAACTCGGCGGTGCGGAGGAAAAGGCGCGGGCGCATTTCCCAGCGCATCACGTTCGCCCACTGGTTGATGAGCAGCGGCAGATCGCGGTAGGACTGCACCCAGCGGGCGAAGGCCGCACCGATGATGGTCTCGGAAGTCGGACGGATGACGTAAGGCTCGGCGAGTTCGCCGGTCGGGATCATCTTGGTCTTGCCGGTTACCTCGTCCTTCTGCGCTTCCAAGCGGTGGTGCGTGACCACGGCGCACTCGGTGGCGAAGCCCTCGGCGTGCTCGGCTTCCTTCTCCAGATAGGAAAGCGGGATCAGCAGCGGGAAGTAGGCGTTCTGGTGGCCGGTGGCCTTGAAGCGGCGGTCGAGCTGCTGCTGGATGAGTTCCCAGATGCCGTAGCCCCACGGCTTGATGACCATGCAGCCGCGGGTTTCCGAGTTCTCCGCCATATCGGCGGCGCGGACGACCTGCTGGTACCACTCGGGGAAGTCCTGGGCACGGGTCGGGGTGATGGCTGTCTTGTCGTTGGACATAGGCGACGGGGTTTTCGCCGTTCGGGGCGGGGGATGCACGCGAATTTTGCGGGCCGTTCCCTCTCGCCGGTTTTTGCAATCATTTTGCACAACCTTGATGGCCCTTTGGCGCAGAGGGAGGCAGGATCGGCTGTGATGGTTCCGGGAAAGGCACCCGCCTCCCACGAAACACATGAAACCGTTACTTCATTCCCTGCTGCCCCTGTTGCTCGGTCTCACCGCCGCCGCACAGGACAAACAGACCAATCCCTTCGAAGCCTCCTCCGCGTCCGATCAGGCGAAGCCGAGAGCGGGCAACGATTGCGTCATCTCCTACGAACACATCCTGGTGCCGCCGGATCTACTGAATGCGTGGCAGGAAACCCATGGCACTCCGACGGACGCCACGGAGCTGCGCCGGGTCGTGCAGGGATGGGTGGGAGAAAACAAAGCGCGTGTGGAGATGACCGGTGTGGTGACTGGCACGGTAGGAGCGATGCTTACCAACAACTTCAGTCTCGATCTGATGTGGCCCACCGAATTCCAGCCGGCACCGGCGGCCGGGACGTGGCCCTTTCCCATGTCTTTCAGGAAGCGTCCACTCGGTTGCGAGTTCAAAGCGGCATTCACGAGAGCGAATGATCAGGAGCATTTCGAATGCGCATCGCTTTTTACTGAGCTGCTGCCCGGCCTCCCTTTCGCGACCGTGCCACTGGTGGAAAAGACCCGGATGTCGGATGATGTGATCTCCCCGGCTTTCCGGAATCTGGCACTCGCGCGGCTGCCGAGGCCCTCGTCATCGGACGAAACCCCGGCCGGTCCGGACCCCTTCGGCTCACCACCTGATCCCAAAGCCCCGCCTCTCGATTTTACGCCGGATTTGGATTCCTTCGGTCCGGCCTTCGCAGCTGGTCCCGTGCGTTTGCTTGGCAGTTTCGATCCCATGCCGCCCGCACGCGTGGGTGGGACAGCTCCTCTGGGGACGGGTGCGCCTGAGCCTCTGCCCGTGCCTGCGAATGCACTGACGAGGATGGTTTTTGTCCGGGGGACCGCGGCGACAGCGCCGACTCCTTCATTCACGCCCTCGGGACAATATGGGATCGCCGTCAAGATGGTCCGTGTGCGCGAGAAAGTCCTCACCCCGTGGATGCTCGGTCAGGACCCGCTGAAACTTCCCTCCGCCACGGATGAAATCTGCCAGCAGTGGATCGAAAAGAAAGATGCGGAGGTCGTGAGACGCCTTTCCGCTACCGGCCAATCGGACACGAAGACCCGGATCGCCTATACCGAAGAGACCAGCTATCCCACCGAATGGGAGGCAGCCCGGCTTGTATCGCGAGATCCGGCCAACGCGGGAAAAGAGGAGTTTCCCGCCTTGTCGCCCGCCACGCCCACCAGCCCCGAAAGCCGGGATGTTGGCTGCACCTTTGAAATCGGCTGGTTCGCAGGGCGCGAAGGCGGGTTCTATCAGTGTGCCTTTTCCAATGTGATGATGGCGGGGTCTGCGGTGCACCATCGCATTCACAAGGATGGGAAGTGGGAAGCGGACGTGAGCAGCGCGAAATTCGCCATGCAGGAGATGAGCACGAACATGCGCCTGCCGCGCGGACGCTGGACGCTGATGGGTGTGACCGGCTATCGCTCCGAGAAGGGCATTGATGATCCGGAAAACCGCTTGCTGGTCTTCGTGCGGGTGGACTGAGAATGTCCGAAAACGGATGAACCGCGCTGCCCAGATCCAGCATTCCCGGCCCGTGGCGGTGACATTGGTCATCGCCACCGTGCTGGCTCTGGCCGTGGCGGCGGCGGGGGTGCTGCTAGCCCGTCGCGAAGAAAAGCAACGCCAGCCCGAACCGGGCAACCGGGTGGAGGCGGATTATCGCGAAGTGGTCGGGAAGATCACCCTGCTCGAAAATCAATGGACCGCCAGCCTCGACAAGGAGGCGCGCCGCTGGCTCGACCGGGCGACGATGTCCGATCTGTCGGTGCAAACCTACGGGGTGAAGCAGGTTTCGTTTTTGAATCCACGGCTTTCTCAAGGAGCGGGGGCGCATCGGCGGCCCGATGGAACGGAGCCGACGGTGATGCCGGTGTTGCAGAAATTCGCCCAACGGCAGCCGGGCGAGTGGGTGTTTCCCCCGGAGATCACGGACGACGGGTCCTCCTTCATCGACGAAGAGGGCAGACCGCTCGCCTTTGTCCGGGGCAATGGCAGTGCGGCGGTGGTGTTGCTGGTGGACCGGGCGGTGGCCGCGCGAATCGCCACGCAGGAGATCATGAAACGCCTTTCTCCGAACCAAGGGCCGGGCTTTCAGGAATGGCTCGGGCCTGAAGGGCGAGTCATCTCGACGGGGAAGGCATCGCCGGACGTTCCGCCGGATGAACGCTTTCGCCACGTTTCACGGTTCGGAGATTGGACGCTCCGACGTTGGTATCCGGTGACCGTGACAACCGTTTGGAGAACACCAGTATTGTTCGGCGGCTTCACTCTGGCAGCCTTGATCGTGGCAGGCGGAGTGACCGTGGCCACCAGCCAACGCCGTGCCCTGCGATTGGCGGGGGAGCGAGTGAGTTTCGTCAACCAAGTGTCCCACGAGCTCCTGTACGCCTTTGACCAATCTGCTGCTCAATACCGATCTGGCACTCGATGACGTGGACGCTGCGGATGATCGCATGCGGCGTCGCCTCGGCTTGATCCGCGAGGAAACGGGGCGGCTCTCACGCATCGTCGACAACGTGCTCGCCTTTGCACGGTTGGAACGCGATCCGGCGAAGCTGCTGCCCAGCCTGTGCGATGCGGACCGGGTGGTCGAAGAAGTCCGGGAAAACTTCGCGCCGTTGTTTGCCCGGAAGTCGATCCACTGCGAGTTCGAAGGGAGCTTCGGCGAGGAAGTGGATCTCGATCGCGATGCCTTCGCGCAGATCCTTTCCAACCTGCTCTCCAATGTGGAAAAGTATGCAGGCGAACAAGCGCGGGCAAAGGTGAGCATTTCAAGCAACACGACGGCGTGGATGATCGAAGTATCCGACGATGGGCCGGGGATTCCGCTCGAAGCGCGTGAGAGGATTTTCCAGCCCTTCGAACGGGTGGTGTCCAGCGCGCGCGAGGGTGTGAGTGGCACCGGATTGGGCTTGGCGATCAGCCGCGAGTTGGCGGAGAGAATGGGCGGGCGTCTGGAGTTGGTGGACAGTGAGCGCGGAGCGTTGTTTCGCCTGCAAATTCCCAGAACAGAAAAGAGGGCCGCATGAACCTGCTGCTCGCGGAAGACGATACCGTGACCCGTGAATCTCTGGCCGAGTTGCTGGATGCGGAGGGCTACGTGGTGCACGCGGCACGCGATGGCACGGAAGCGATCGCCCTGTGGGAGAAGTTCCACCCGGAACTGGTCCTGCTGGACATCATGATGCCCGGGGCCACCGGCTACGAGGTATGCCGCCGCATCCGCCAGGACGATCCACGGGTGCCGCTGCTGTTCCTTTCCGCGAAGTCCGAGGAGATCGACATCGTGCTCGGACTGGAACTGGGAGCCGACGATTTTGTTAGAAAACCCTTCGGCAAGCATGAGTTGCTGGCGCGCCTGCGTGCGGCGCTGCGGCGGAACGTTCCCGAACGCCAGGCGCAGGGCGGGCGTTTCGGACCATGGACGGTCCAGTCACGCCACCTACGGGCGATTCACGATGACGGACGCTCGATCGATCTGAGTCCGCGTGAGGTCAAGATTCTCAACCTGCTCGCCTCGCGCATAGGAGAGGTGGTGAACCGGGATGAACTTCTCAACCAATGTTGGGGTCTGGAACATTATCCCGAGTCCCGGACGCTGGACCAGCACATGCTCAATCTCCGGAAGAAACTGGAGGCGGATCCCTCGAAGCCGAGTCTGATCGAAACGGTGCGTGGAGCGGGCTACCGGTTTCCGGGTTCCTAGAACACCGACCGGCTGGCTCCGCCGATACGTCGGCTGCGGCCCCACCAGCCGACCCCGCACAGGATCAACCCGAGCGCCGCCAGGATCAACGGTCCGAGCCAAAGGTCTACGAAACCACCGAATTTCCCGCCCGCCGGATTCCCCTCGGGCACCAGGATTTTCACCATGTCCCCGCTTTTGAACCGTGGTGGATCGGTGTGGGTAGGGGATTCCGCCTGATAGGTCTTTCCGCCGATTTCGTACTCGGCCACAGGGTGCTTCACCGCGTGGTTCTGCCGGTCTCTGTACGATTTCCCGGAAGCCGGTGATGCGGCCCGTCACGGTCGTGGCGTTCGCTGCCAGCCGGAGGTTGGGCACTACCCAGCATGCTGCGATGACCAGAAAGGCCCCGCCGATGATACCGAACAGCAGACAGAAAATCCGGGAGCGGGTGGTCGTGGCCATATCACCATCCTGCAGGATTTCATGTCATCTGTCACTCATCCGTGATCGGGCTGCCTGAAACATGGGATTGCCCGCAGCGGGAGGGAGTCGTTAGGGTTCAGCGTGATTCCGAGATCCCCCTCGCTCGCAGCCGCGGTTCTATTGGCCGCTTCCTCCCTGGCCCACGCGGATGTCGCTTCCGATGCACTCCTCGCCGCCGCCCGTTCTTCAGATGCTTCCCGTCTGGTGCTCGCGCTCGCCGAGGCCAAGCCGGATGTCCGGGATGCCCAGGGCCGCACGCCCCTCATGTTCGCCGCCCAGGCCGGTTCCTTCGAGTGCGCGAAGCGTCTCATCTGGGCCGGTGCGGATCCGCGTCTTACGGATACGTCCGGGAAAACCGCGCTGGATTTGCTCGATACCTCATCACCCGCCTACGGGCCGCTCAGCCTGTTGCTACGCTGCCACGCATTCTGCCGCCAATACGGCCGCCCCGGCGGCAAGGCCCGGATTCCCCACCTCGCCTTGGTCAACGACATGTTCGTCGACTATACCCATCCGACACTGGCCGCCGCCTATCAGATCAATACCGCCGAGTTGAAGGGCCGCCGTGGGGTGGACGACGACCACAATGGCTTCGTCGATGACGTGTACGGCTGGAACCTCAACAACGACCAGCCGGTCCGCGCGCCGATGCTTTCGATTCGAGAATACCGATGAAAGCCGCAACTTCCTCATCGGCATGCTCAATGACTATCTGAAGGCACAGGGCGGGGACGGGGACATGGAGACGAGACTCCGCAACCGCTTCAACAATCCGCTCGTCCAGCAGGTCGGTCTCCAGAATCTGCTCGGCGAGAACATCGAGTTGAACGACTACGCTTATGCGAAGATGTTCATGGCCGCCTCCCATGGCACGCACGTCGCGGGCATCATCAAGCGCTACAGCGGCGACAAGGCGAAGCTCACCTGTGCCACCATCGGCGCGGTCGTTTCGCCAAAGGTCTCGGTGGTCTTCGACGAGGACACACTCCACGATCTCGCGGAAAAATCCCCGGACTACGGAGCCTTCGTCATCGCCGTGCTGGATCGCTATCGCAATGAGGCCATCAACAAAGGCCGCCGCGCTTCCGACTACCTGCGGACCTGCGGTGCCGGGGTGGCAAATATGAGCTGGTGTCGTCCGAAGTCGTTCTTCGCCGGATCCGCCGCCCGCTTGAAGAAAATCTACAAGGAGGCCGGGGCGGATCCATCCAGCATCGACCGTGCCTACACCGGAGAGGCCGCCGAGCGCATCGCCGAGCTGCCGTTGGAGCTCAGTATCGCGGACGCCGCCGCCTTCGCGCTGGCCTTCTATGAGAATCCGGACGTCCTTATCGTCATCTCCGCGGGCAATGACCACCTCGACAATGACGTGGAACTGCCCTCCCCGCAGTATCTCTCCCGGTTCTTCCCGAACGTCATCACCGTCGCCTCCACCGACAATCAGGGGAAGCCCTCGTCGTTCACCAACTACGGCGTCCGTTCCGTCCAGGTTGCTGCGCCGGGGGAGCAGATCCGCTCCACCATTCTGGGCGGGCTGGAAGCCCCGATGTCCGGCACCTCGATGGCGGCACCGGTGATCGCCGGAGTGGCTGCGGGCATCCGCGCCGACTATCCGAAACTCGCCGCCGCCGACCTGCGGCGCATCATTGAGTACCTTGGCCCGGAAGGACCCACGGCTGGCCAGCAAGGTGGCCACCTCCGGCTGGGTCGATGCGGATGCCGCCCGCAAGATGGCCTCCACCTGGGCCGGTGCCACCGGAGCGATGTTGCAGGCGGAGGTGGCCCGTGACCGCCATCCCGGCCAGGACGGGCCGAAGATCACCGCGCCACCTGCCGATGCGCCCAAGCTCGCTTCTTTGAAGCTGAATCCCCTGCCAAAGCCGCCGGTTCCCAATCCAGCACCCAATCCCGCGCCAGCACCTGCTCCGACAAAACCTGCCGTCAGCAAAGGCTGGCGGATCACCGCCACCGGCGGCTTTCCGGATTACTGGCGGGTCGTCATGTCGAAGTCCTCGTCCTGCACGGATCAATGCCACCTTGGCACCGGTGCGTGGCCGGGCGATCAGATCGAGTCCTATTGGAAACAGAGCTACCGCGTGACCTCCATCGCCGGGGATGCGGATGGTTGGAATGTGGTCATGAGCAAGGGCGTGCCCGGCGGGCAGCGTCTGCTCGGCATGGATTTCGATCAGGAACAGCTCGCGAAATTGTTCGCAGAGGGCTGGCGGATCACCACTTTCGGCGGTTGGAAGAACCAGTGGGTCTTTGCCCTCGGAGACCAGACCGGCTACGGTTCCCAGCGCTACACCCTGCCCACCCCGCTCAATGACAGCCGCCGGGATTGGATCCAAAAGCGCCGCTCGGAGGGCATGCTGATCACGGCCGTGGCCGGGGATGACACCCCGGAGGACCCGGACGATGGCTGGCTGTTCGTTGCCTCTGCGAATTCCGGCTACACCGATCAGGTCATCCAAGGGCCCGGACCATGGCCCGGCCTCTGGATCGCCGGGAAGCTCTCGGAGGGCTTCCGCATCACCGCCGTGGCGGGCGTGCCGGAACGTTCGCTCGTGATCATGTCAAAAGGCACGAAATTGGGCGAACAGGTCATCTCGAATGGCACCGCCTATCCCTCGGATTGGATCAAGGAGCGCTGGTGATTCCGCTCGGCCTCCGTTTCCGGTGAAAAACCCGGAGATGGGGGTTTGACAGCTTCGCGCTCGTCCGTCTTAGTAGGTTTCTCAAATCCCAAAACCCGCGTCTGAATGAGCGAGAATGAAAACCAACCGCCGGCTCCGTCCAAGCAGACGTCGAGCGTTCCTCTGAAGAAGGAAACCGTCCGCGTGACCCTCAAGGCGGCCGATGCTCCTCCTGCCGCCACCCTCCCCGGTGGTGCTCCAGTGGTCCGCCCGCCCTCGCCGACCGCTCCTCCGGCTCCGACCATCGGTGGCGCCCCGCGCCCGCCGGCTCCCGCTCCGACCATCCCTCTCCGTCCCGCCGGTGCTCCCACCGTGCCGGGTGCCCCGACCGCTCCGGGCGGCGCTCCGCGTCCTCCGGGTCCGGCTCCGACCATTCCTCTCCGCCCCGCAGGCACTCCGACCCTTCCGGGCGCTGGTGCTGCCGGTGGCGTCGCCGCTCCTGGACCGACCGTCGCGCTGCCGAAGGCCACTGTTCAGCTTCAAGCTCCTACCCAGCCGATCGGCACCAACCCACGCCCATCCTTCAGCCAGGCAGCCACCCTGCAGGGAGAGGATGAGGAAGAAGCCGCTGGTGGCGAAGGCATCGCCAAGGCCCTCTCCGTGGTCGGCTTCATCGCCGCCCTTGCGGTGCTCGGCTTCCAGCTGATGATCGCGGACACTTGGATCAGCGCCAAGGACAACCCGGAACAGGGCTCCTGGGGCCAGTTGTTCTCGTCGTCCGCCGCTGCCGCTGAATAAACCTACCCTTCCTAGAACCCAATGTTCCTTCCGATTCTGAACCTGATCCTTGCCGCGGTGGTGGCGTACTTCGCCTTCGCCGCCAACGGTATCCCGCTGTCCTGAGCAGCTTCCGGGTTCGTAACCCGTTCTCTTCAAAGGGCCATCCTGTCATCCGCAGGGTGGCCCTTGACGTTTCGGCCCCCCGCATCCAAGTTCCGCGCATGGCACTCCAACTTACCGAAGCCAATTTCCAATCCGAAGTCATCGATTCCGACCAGCCCGTGCTCGTCGATTTCTGGGCCGAATGGTGCGGCCCCTGCAAAATGATCGGCCCGGTGATCGATCAGGTCTCGGCTGAACTGGAAGGCCAGGCCAAGGTCGCCAAGGTCAATGTCGACGACGCCCGCGAGCTCGCCGTGAAGTACGGTGTCCGCTCCATCCCGCTCCTCCTGTTCTTCAAGAACGGCGAGGTGAAGGACCAGATCGTCGGCGCGAATGTCACCAAGGATCAGCTCAAGTCGAAGCTGCTCGCCCTCGCCTGATCCGGCCTGCCAGACCTGATTTTTCCAAACCGGCCTTCCTTCACGGAGGGCCGGTTTTGTTTTTACAGGGAGCCGGTACATTCCTGTCCCGATGTCAGCAGGCTCATTGGCCGTGCGACAGGCTCCACACGCGGCCATCCGCCTCCGCAATCATGGCTTTGGCCGGATGGTCGCCGTCGGATCGTGGAGTGCTGGTGACCTGCCAGCCGCCTTCAATGGCTGTCGCCTGATAAGGCTTTTCCTTCGCGATCACGTCTTTCCCATAAGCTGCCTCCCAAGCCTCCACGGCGATGGCGATTGCACGGGCTTCATCCTTCACCGGCACTGCGGTGGAAGGGCCGGGAAGGAGCTGCTTGCAGCGCCACACTCCTTCGCGTTCGCCGAACGCCGGTCCTCCGTTGTCGTCCGTCAGCACCAATAGGTCTCCCCGGGGAGTGGCAGCGGCGGATCTGAGAATTCGCTTCGGAACCGAGAGCAAGGTCTCGAAGACTTTCCCATCCCACCTGCACACGGCTTGCCCGGAGGTGATCAAGAGGCGGCCTTGGGAATCGGAGCTGATATGCCGGATCGCGGCAGCCGCCGGGAGGGAGAGCGGCCCGTCTTCTTTGTTGCCCATCCCATCGACAATCGTGTGCCAGCGCCCTTTGGTGTCGCGTCGATAGAGGCCGCGGATGTCCAGACCCGCGTGCTCATTCCCACGCCCCGCCCATAGTTCCCGGCCAATCGGTAACAACATCCCTACTCCATTTTGGTTTGGTATGCCGGATGGATCGCCAGGCTTCTTTCCAGACACAGTGGTCCACTTGGGGGCTTTCGCCGGAGAGATTCACGGACGCCAGACCTCCTTCTCCCTCGAAGACATTCCAGCCCGCATGCAGAACAGGCTTCTGGAAAGAATAGACCGGGTAAAGCGACCATACGGACTCATCAACTCCCTCTTGGGACGGAGGGATGGGATTGTCCAATGTCACGTGGTGCCACTCCGTATCAAACCACCAGAATGTATCCATGGAATGGGCGGCCAGATGGTCGGAAGGGATGAATCTCAAATTTCCGACCTCGGGCAGCCATGCTGGAGGCACGGGGATCTCCTTGCGGGCACCGTGCCGTGACTCGGTCCATAATTGAAACCGGCCGTCATTCATCCCCAGAATCGCCACGCCGTCCCCAGCCGTTTCGATCTGATCAACAGGTGCTGTTCGGATTCTATCGTGTTTCCCTATTAACCTT
>JASGJM010000030.1:0-52066 GCA_049840755.1 Luteolibacter sp.
TATGTGCCTACTGGTTCGTTACGTATTGCTAAGGTTAATAGGGAAACACGATAGAATCCGAACAGCACCTGTCGATCGTGATCCGGTGCGACAACGTCCAGCAGATGTACAACACAGCGCATGACCTTCGACTGCCATCTCACCGCGACGATTCACGGCACGGAAAGAGGAACTGCTGGACGTCCGGGCGTATCGTACGGATCTTGCAGCGCAAGGTGGGACGACTGATTTTCAACGGCTTTCCTACGGGGCTGGAGATCTGCCGCGTCGATGCACCACGGCGGTCCCTATCCGGCGACGACGGATGGTCACTTCACTTCGATCGGACAAGCTGCGATCTACCGATTTACGCGGCCGATCTGTTTCCAAGGCTTTCCGGAATCGGCGTTGCCCGCTGAGCTTAAGGACGCCGAATCCTCACAAGTTGCCGGCGGGTGATGGACGGGGCCCTGGAGTAATGGCGCCGTTGCCTTCGTGCTAAACCTCACCGTGGGCGCCAGACTGGGCCCGTAATTTGCAGCGTGTAGTCTGGTTTGGTCGGTCGCTGCATTCCAAGGCGGAGTCGCTTTTCTCGCGGGGCGATCGCCAATAATCTCGGAGCCGCTCGAGTCGACGGGGTATGATCACCAGCGGTTGCGGGGACGAGGCGAATCCATGGCTGAGGCACCGAACGGGCGGCTTCGTATCGCGTTGGCCGACGACAACGCCGATGTGCGACGAGCACTCAAATCTTTGTTGACGGCCCTCGGCTATCACGTTGCACAGGCAGGCGGGCGATGGCGCGGAGCTGTTGCGAGTCTGCGCGGAATCGCCCTGGACCTGGTGATCGCCGATCTCGATATGCCGGTGATGGACGGCCTGGAAGCGGCCGAAGAATGCGCGACGCTAGGCCTTCCGGTGATCTTGCTGTCGGGCCATGCCGAGATCGAGCAGATGAACTTGGAGCAGGAACCGGTCGCGGTGCGATTGCTGAAGACCCGCAACGCGCGAGAACCTGACCCTCGCGATCGATCAGGCGATGCGGTCGAAGATGCGTCGAGCACCCCGTGACTCTCTCTAACGTTGAGCCGCGGTCGCATCCTGCACGACTTAGAGTCCGGCAGCCTGCGTGGGCACGCCCCAGCGGGCCTCGCCTTCTCGGGCTTCGCCGGATCAAACGCGCCGGCATCGCTGGAGAGATGCTGGGCAAGTTCCGGAACCGCACTTCGTATGCCTTCGACGACGCAGCACGAGTTCGTAACTGCCGAACTCTTTGTGGTGCGTGCCGTCCTGGAAGGCGGCGTCGAGGTCAGCACGAGGCCGCGGTACATGATCTTGCTCATGCGATGGAGGTCGACCGGGCCGGGACCGTCGCCGTTTCGGCCTCGTCGCGGACGGCATCGGGATCACTTCGAGCGTGTCGCGGTCGATACCGTTCTTTCGCTCCATCGAGGTAATGAGAATCGGAGTGGCGCGCGCTGGCGAACCTCCGTTACGAATTGCTCGAAGAATTTTTCGTGTAAACCTCCAGCTTGTCGGCGCTGGTCTCCTTCATGTCGTTGTGGCCGAACTGATAATACCAATCGCCTTCTTCACTCGGCCATAGAGCTTTTCAAAACGCCTCTCGCCGAAGAGCGCCGCGGATGCTTTCGCCGCTTTCCGCATGATTGGCAACTGCGATGGTCGGGCCCGAAGAATCTTGGGAGCATCTGGCCCCAGCTGTTCCACGGCGGGATCGCCTGGTCGGAGACGGTCGAGTCGCCGATGAGAAAACAACGTGGGGCAGCGGTCGTCACGCTCGATTTCAAGGGCCGCCAGGGCAGGGTGATCGCCGGAGAAGGTGAAGCGTGGCTTGTCGTCCCAGTTGGGCCATTCTTCGGCGCGCGCTCACGCGGCTTAAGCCGAACTTCGCGCCCCTCGGAGATGCGGAGTGCGCACGCTAACGATGCTCGCCGAAAATCGGCCCGCCTCGCCCTGGGCCAGGTGGAGTCGATCGGCAAGCAGGCGGCGAACCTCGGCGTGAATCGTGGTGGTCGACTCCTCGCCGCGCATCGCCCAGCGTGGCCGTGATGCGATAGTTGCCTTCGGGCAGCTTGACCGCAAACGTGAACGGTTTGTCCCCCCGTGCAGAAATCAGTGCAGGGCGGTTCTCCGCTGCCGCGATCAACGTCTGCGACGTCGTCGGCGGCGAGGAAACCGTAACCTGTTTCGGTCGGCAGAATATTTGTCCGCTGCAACGACCTGCACGTACCCGCTTGCGGCGTCGCGCGGGCCGAAGTCGAATCGCCAGCGCCTCATTCGTTGGCTGCCGAGGCATTCGAGAGAAGCCCCCCGACCGATGCCAGCGCCGGTAAGCGCGGGAATGATGAGCACTCGCATCTTAAACCTCCTACCAGGGTCTCGAGAGACACGAGCTCGCCGTCAGGGAGTTGGTGCGTCAATTTTGACAGGGGTGAGCGTCGTGGGCCCGAGGAGGCCCGAAGGCAACGGCTTCCACTTGGCCGCATGAACAAGCCGCCAGGGCCGCGATCTTTCGGGCCGACGGGCGGCAAAGTTGACGTTGTAGAACTTCTTCACGCGACGCCGCGGCGATCGAGATCCGCGATGCGGTTTGCCATCAAGTTGGCGACCTCGATCTCCAACACGTTGGTCGCTTGAAGACTGTCGGCCGGGATGCGCCGCGATACCTCGCCCTGCGACGAGTGTTGCGAGCGGCTTACCGTTAAAGGCGACTTCGGCGGTTTCAGTGAACTTCGCCGAAGTCGAGCACGTACGCGTCAGCGGCCGCTTCGGGTTTCGGGAACTCGGTGCGATAGCTGGCGAGCCCAGCAAAGTTCTTCACCGCTTCGCCCGCGAGATCCGTCCACGAACCGAGCTTCGTGATGGTCGCCGCCGAGGGCAATTCGGGGCCGCCGCTGGTGAACGACAGCTCCCAAGGGCCAGCAAGGGCCAGCGGCTCGCCATCAGCGGACACATAGGGATACGCAAGACCGTCGACGGGATGTGCGAGGTTCGCACGATGCATGAAGCCGCCGAGGCGAGTTGCACGAGCACCGTGCGCGTGCCTTCTGCATTCGTTCTTATGCGCAATTCCGTGATCGCCGCTCAGGGGGTCAATACACGACGGCCGTTGATTTCGCCGTGAGCGCGGCCCAGTCCGTCTATGCCTCTCCGCCCGTATTGACGATGAAGTAGGCAACGCCATCTTGGAAACGACGGCGGACGAACTGCAACGAGGATCCTTTGACGAATGGTTCCGCGGGGAGGTCGTCGAGGTTGGCGACGAGCTTGGTTTTGAGCCTCCGCGACGGCGGGAAAGTTGCTGGTCGCCGGGCTGATGCCGGCCACCCCCGCTGCGACTTCGTCGAGCAACTCGCGAGCGGCGTGCACTTTGGCGCCCGTTTCGGCAAGCCCCGCGATCTTTTGCAGCGTGGCCAACGGCATCACGTGGCCCACGGGCAGCACGAGCGCGTGTCAGGACGCGCCCGCGACGGTCAGCCTGCCGTCATCGACCTTCACGTCGGCCAATTGACGATCCGAGATGAGATCGACGCCGTAGCCCGCCGCCAGCAAGCGCCTGAACTGTTCGCCGCGTTGCGGAGCCGCGCATTTCTCCGTTGAAATGCGGCATGTTGGGACCTTTGCCGGCAGACCACTCGTCATGAATCGGATAGTAGACGAGCAGGTCGTTGTCCGGCCGGCCGCCTTGCAGAAACGATTGGCAGCGGGCCACGTACTCGTTGAGGGCATGAAAGTGCGGCCAGTAGGAGTTCGTCGGCTGCAGTTCCACTGAGGCGTAAAACAGCCGGCCTGGCCATGGCTCGCTGTCGGGAGAGAAACAGGTGCCGTGATAACAAATATGGTTGACCCCGCCCAAGAAGTAGCGGTCGACCCACGACTTGGCCGCCGCGAGCGTGCCGAGAAAATGCTCGTCGAGCCAGGTGCACGCTTCGGCAGAGGTCAGCGGCTTGCCGGTGACGTGGGCCGCTCGATGCGGCGATGAATTGGATGCGATCAGTTCCTTCGGTCTCAGGAATGTCGCTCGCGGCGTAGAGGTCGAGGATGTTCGCGGGCGAGCCATGGGCCTGATTGCGCGTGAGTGCATCTTGCTCGATGAGCCCACGCGGTCCAGGGCTCTGTAAACTCTTCGAGCAGCAAGTCGGAGATCGTTTCGCGGTAGTCGCACAGCACGTGCGTTTTCGTCGGCGGAGGCTTTGCCGAAGACGCAGGCAGATGCGCATGCAGGTCGTATCCGCGGAGCCGCTGAAATTGCAAGAAGATCTCGGGCGTTGCGTTGGAATTTCCCGCGGCGTCGTCGACCTCGTAGGAGTCGTTGAAGTATGCGCGGAACGACTTGATATCGCGGCCGCCAAGGGCCTCGTCGAACTTCTTAAGGTAAGTGGCTAGGGCACGTCGGTCGAAATGGTCGATGACGTTCCCCTCGCCGCCAGGGCCGTGTGCTTGACCATTTTTCCGTGCCAGCCGAGGAAAACCGCGTAGAGCGTCCACTCGCCCGGCGTGCTTTCCAACGAGCATCCCGTCTGAACTGACGCGATTGGTGAGTGGCTGCGTCTCTCCGCCGTCGCTGACGGCGGCCAACGCCACCAGCGGGAGCGGCTTTTCGAAGCGGACCTGCTCGAGGGCCATACCTTGAAGGTCGCTGTTAAGGCGGAGCGGTTCCTTTAACTCTTCGATGCGAATCCGGCGGCCAATTGTGCATGACCGGCCGCCGAACGAACTGCACGGGCTTGTCGAGCCAGGGAGCCGCCGCTCAGGTGATAGGTTTGCAGGACGAGCGTGCGCAGGCCGTGTCGGCGTCGACCCACTGGCCGCCGAAGGGCCAGCCGGTGCCGGTGGACATATCAATCTCCATGCCCAGCCGCTCGGCCTCGTGCAGCACATGAACGAACCTGTCGACCCACTGGGGCGCCAAGTAATTGATGAATTGATCCGCCGCGCTCGCACGCTCGTAGATCGGCGTGATTTCTAGCCCGCCGAGTCCGGCCGCGGCGTACTTCTCCATTTGGGCAGTGAGGTCCTCGACGGTGACCTCGTTGCCATGCCACCACCAGCGCGTCCAGGCTTTGGTTTGCGGCTGGTCGATTGGGGGCCAGTCTGTTTCCGCGGCGGCAGCGGAGACTGCGCGGAGGGACGCCGCCACGAGAACGAGTGAAATGAGAACAGTGAGTCGGTTACGAATCACATTGGCCTCGATCAGAAGAGGGCGGACGAGATTTCGAAACAAGGAGCGCTAAACACAGCAGTGCTCGTCCCATCAAACCCCGGGGGACGCGATACGGCCCGCCGCGCAAGGCTCCAGGAGGCACTTAGTGTAACCGCTTGTGCCGCTCGTCCACGATAGCCGAGGCCAACGTCGGCAGAGAAGATGCGCCGTGCGTTCGATCGGGCGGCTGCGATGAGCTTACTTGTGCTTGTGACGTTGGGCGCGTCGCCGACAAGGGGCGTTGCGACGATGCCATGGTGCGGAGCACCTCGCGAGGCGGCGAAGCCGTTTCTTCTTGCTGCAATGACCCAAGGAGCACTGTCGAAGGCGTCGGCACGTCGCACGACCAAACCGAGAAGGTCCACTCGATGCTGCGGCCGGCGCCGACGGCGGTCTCCACGTTTTCGACGTCGGTGAACCCCTCGTCGATGCCGATGTCCCAGCCGGTGTCGGTAAAGGCATCGGTGAGCCAAGCTGGCCGCTCGGCGATCGTCAACGAGCAAAGAGAGACGGGCCGGTCGAGCCAATCGACGGCAATGGCAGATTGTGCTGCGTCTTGTCGTCGTTGAAGGTCATCACATAGTTGCCGCGAGAGAGGAATGGCGGAATTCCGCGGTCATCCAGGCCATTCCACTGGTGGAGGCGATCCACATAGGCCTGGGCTTCCTCCCGGAATCCGCGGGCGACAACCCGGTAATACTTGGTGGTGTCGGAGGACTTGAGATTGTCGGTGACAGAGACGATGACTCGGCCATCGTCAGCCTGCGAATCGGGCAAACGCGGCGGCGGTAAGAAAGCTCCGCTGGCCACCGAAGCAATGCGATCGACGTGGCCATCGCTGCCAATACGCATCGCCTCGCCCGCGGCGAGACTGCGATTGCTGTGACGTGCGTGCTCCGGCAGCGATAGATCGACCTTGCCCTCATACACGACGACATCGGTCTGGCGTTCGCGATCAATCGTCACGCCAAAGGATGTGCCTCGATCAATCACCTTCGCGTGGGGAGTGACAATCTCGAAGCCGACGGCGTCGGGACTCACCCGCGCTACGAACTTGCCTTCCATCGCCGAGACCTGCCGCTCGTAGAGGATTTGGCAGTCCGCCGGTCCCTGCACGATGAACTGCACGCCATTGTCGTAGAGGACCTCGATGCTCCCCGCCTCGAACTGCATCGCATCGTCGGCGCCGACCCGCTGCCATTCTCGGTAGACGTCGTCCTCGTCGGTCCAACGAACGTCAGACAGGCTGACGATTCGCGAAGGTCATTCCATCGCGGCGAGGGCCCGAAGGAGCGGCGGTAAAGCGTCCAGACAGTGGCGGCCACGGCCAACCCCGCCGCGATAGCGAGGCCAGTGGTCCACCAATTTCGGCCCGCCGACGAGGCGCCGGACGCGGGCAGAATGACAAGTCGCCGCTCTCCTCGATGCTGCCCCCGCGGCAGGAGCGGCACTGCTCGACGCGCGACTGCCGGACATCGTTCAGGGTGACGGTATCATCGGCAATTCGGAGGTAAACCTCGCGGGCCTCGGCATTGTCTTCCAAGAGCCGTTCGAGGCTGTGCTCATCCTGCGTCGCCTGGCCGGTTCTGGGGCACGCGGTGGCGAGCTCTAAGATTTCGGAAAGCAATGCGTCCCGATCCATACTACCTGTCCGCATCGAAAAACTGGGGCGCCGCCTTATCAGCGTGCCACGGGAGTATCCAGTGTTCGTCATCGCCAGCCAGTTGGCCGCGCCCTTGGGATCCTGTTCCGCCAGACGGGGAGCGATCTCCCGCATCGCACGATCCTTCAGCGACGGGTCCTGCAGGCCATCCGCCCATGCCATCGCCTCCTGCGCCCCTTGCGCCATGATCGTGGGCACCAGCGAAGCCAGCGCATCGCCACGTTCCCGGGAGAACGGCATCCCCTGCATCAGCCGGGAGGCTTCCACCGGATCATTCGCCGCAATGCCACGGATCACCCCCACCAGCCACGGATTGCCCTGATCCGGCGCCCCTTGGAAGTGGCTGTTCGCCCAAGCCAGCGCGGCAGCGGGGTCGGTATTCGCCCAAGTCGAGAGAATCGCCTGCCGGGCGAACACACTGCCGGTATTCTTCTCGGCGAAGTCCAGCGCCGCGAGCGGGTCGTGCTTCGCCCACGAGGACAGCAGCGTGGCATACTCCGACAGGTTGGAACTGGACAGCCCCATCGAGCGGAAGTCCGCCACCACCTGCTCGAACTGCCCCGGCTCCAGCCCATCCACGAAATCCAGCCAAGCACGGGCGCGCTCCTGCGCATCCGCGCTCCGCATCAGCGCACTCATCTTTCCCTGGAGCTGCTCCCGACCCAGCTTCGCCAAGGACGGGCCACGCGCACGACGGCCACTGCTGTCAGCCACTCCGTCCCCCGGTTCCGCCCGCCCGCTCCGGCTGCTACTTCCCGGGCTGCGATCGGATCTCAGGGGCGGCACCGAAGCGTCCTCCTTGGAAACAGCTCCTCCGGTCTGGCGACCCGCCAGAAAACCTCCCAGCCCGGCAATCACCGCGACCGGAACCAGCAAAGCATACGCACGAACTTTCATCTCCCCTCACCTATCCCATCCAACATGACGGGACTGTGATGACTCATCATTTAACGGTGCCCGAGCCCCTCGCGAATCTCGAAGACCGCCTTGTACCCTTCCTTCGTATTCCGGCGCACCACCACCTCGGCTTCCGGGAAGCCATTCCGGCGGTAAAAATCCTTCACCGACTGCGCCGCCCGGGCCAGCACCTCCTTGGTCAGTCTTTTGCCCGCCAGCTGGCTTTCGCGTCCCAGTTTCGTGTCGGAAAACGCGGTATTGCCCGTGAACAGCACTACGTCCGGGCCGATCGGCTTGCGGGGCACAACCGTCGCCACCAGCTCCACCGTGTTGACATGAGGAATGGCGTCGAACCGGCAGTCTTCGATCAAACCGTTTTCGTAAAGAGCCACCAGAGCGGCATCCAGCCGAGGCGAGGACAAGGTCCCTCCCACTTCGTCATGGATGATCCTCCGGATCCGCTCCGCAGTCGCGGGCTCGGAGGGCTGCCAGACGATCCGCAGCGAGGTCACCTTCCTTCCCTCCAGAACCGGATCCGGGCGTGAAGCCTGATGACCGCAGGACGCCAATCCCATGACTCCCAGCATGGCAACGCAGGCCGGAGGAAGGAGAGGTCTCCACATGCGCGCCAGCCTATCGACCTCCTGCCGCAGCTTCCATCCTTGAAACGCCAAACGCGCCCCGTTTCCGGAGCGCGTTTGGTAAAATCAATCCATGGTGGGATTCACCCGATCAGAACGGGATGTCGTCCTCGTCGTGGAAATCGTCCATCGGCGCGGCCGAGCCACCTTGCGGCGGGCCGGAACGCTGCTGGGACGGAGCCGGGCGCGAGTATCCACCGCCATTGCCCTGAGGAGCATGGCTGGCACCGGAAGGGGGACCGCCGGGGCCGCCCTTGCCATCCGGCAGGAACTGGAGGTTCTCGGCGACGACCTTGAGCTTGCTGCGCTTCTGGCCGGTGGCCTTGTCCTCCCAGGTGTCCATCTGCAGGCGGCCTTCGATGAAGCAGCCGCGGCCCTTGGTGAGATACTGCTGGGCCAGTTCGGCCTGGCGTCCCCAGAGGGTGATGTCCACGTAGGTGGTTTCTTCCTGGCGCTGGTTCTGTTCGTTGGTCCAGACCCGGTTGATCGCCAGCGCGATGTCCGCCACGGCAGTGCCCTTCGGCGTGTAGCGGAGCTCCGGATCGCGGGTCAGATTCCCCAGCAGGAGAACTTTATTCAAATTGGCCATGTGAGCGTATACCTACGGAGAAAATCCGGGGTGCAGCAAGGACGGATCGCTCGGGAGAGCGGATCGCGGCTCAAGCGACGCGCTGGAAGTGCTGGAGGTGCACCTTGGCGTTCAGTGCGAGGCGGGCCTGGATCTTGGTGATGGCGGCCGGCTCGGCGGTGAAGAGGTAGGTCACGTAGTGGCCGGCCTCAAGGTGCTGTGCGTTGTAGGCGAACTTGCGGCGGCCGATCTGCTTGATCTCGCCGACCTTGGCGCCTTCGGTTTCGAGTTCCTTGGCGACGCTGGCGACGGTTTCATCGACGCTGCCTTCGACACCCTTGGTGTTGAGGATGATCAGGCCTTCGTATTTGCGGCTCATGGTGATGGAGGTGTGTTGGAGCGGGTGTTGAAGCGGTTCGCCGCGGAGGCGACGCCTTGGGAGCGCGCAACCTGTACGGCCTCAACGGCGGAATCAAGTGTGTTTTCCAGAAGCGGCCGCTCTTCCAAGCGGAAATTCCCCAATACGTGCCCCACCATCTCGCCCGGATCGCTGCCGCCGATGCCGAATTTCAGCCGCGGGAACGCGTCCGTGCCGAGCTGCTGGATCAGCGAACGGATGCCGTTGTGGCCGCCGTGGGAGCCCTTCTCGCGGAAGCGGAGATTGCCCAGTGGCAGTGCGGCATCGTCATACACCACCAGAATGCGGTCCGGTGTCCACTTGTGGAAGGCGAGGATCTGCTGCACCGGCCTGCCGCTGAGATTCATGAAGGACTGGGGCTTCAGCAGCAACGTGCCGTCCGGGAGCTTCGCCAGGTGGCTCTGCCACTTCGGCTTGCTCTCGAAGGCCACGCCGGCCTTCGCCGCGAGCCGGTCCAGCACCATGAAGCCGACATTGTGGCGGGTGGTTTCGTACTGCCGCCCGGGATTGCCCAAGCCGACGATGAGGGTAAAGGGATCCACTGGATGAAAAAGGAGCGCCAACGCGCGGAAGGCATTTACCGCGCTCCCGTCCTGCTTGGAAACCCCGGAATGCAACTCTCCCGTGATCCGAACAGGGCTTCCACAAGGCACTTCATTCGACCACCCTGAGAGCCCACCCGCTGGAAATGCTGAAATGAGCCCGCTGATCCGATTGGAGAACACGACGCAAACCCCACTCACCGTCCAAGTGGAACTCACTGGCATGGAAAGGCTCCTGCTTCCTGGTGAGATCGTTCTGGTCAACACCGACCAGCCGGACGGCCCCCCGCATGTGCAGATAGCAGAGCAGCGCGTGATTGTTTGGGGAGGAGTCGCCGCCGAGTTTGCAGACGAGTGAGCGCACCTCAAATCCGGCTTGGAACATTACCCAAGGCCTTCCGCCCTCCCGCACATCCCTGAAAACAAAAACGCCCGGACCGCATCAGCAGGCCGGGCGTTCTTGAAAAATCAGGAATCTCAGGCAGCGGGAGTTTCTTCCACGCCAGCACCCGGAACGCCGAGGTGTACCACGACGACGTCGCCGGCGTGGGTAGCCTTCACGCCCTTCGCGAGCGGGAGCTCGGAGATGTGGAGGGAAGCGCCGAGGGCCAGGGAAGTGATGTCCACTTCGATGGTGTCCGGGAGATCGTTCGGCAGGCAGTGGATTTCCAGCGTGTGGATGTACTGCTCAAGCACGCCACCGGCCTTCACGCCAGCAGGCTCGCCATTGAGGTGCACCGGCACCTTGGCGGTGATTTCGGTCTTCTCGTCGATGGCGAGGAAGTCGGCATGCAGGGCGGCACCGGAGATGGCGTCGTGCTGGATCGACTGGAGGAAAGCGAGGCGGGTGCCTTGGCCTTCAACCTCGAGGTTGACGAGGATGTTGTCCGAGGAGGAGTGGGCGAGAAGCTCGGCGAAGGTCTTTGCATCGACCTTGAGGTTCAGGTTCTCGGTGTTGCGTCCGTAGATGACGGACGGCAGCCAGCCCTCTTTGCGCATCTGATTGAGACGGCCGGAGCCGGTGCGCGCGCGCTGGGCGGCTTTGAGTGTCTGCTTGGTGGCCATGACAGGAAGTGGTGGATGTTGCGGGATGCGCCGGAGGTTCCAACCCCCGGACCGGGGGGCGGTCTGTATCCGGGTATCGTGGGTTTGTCAAAATTTTGTTGCGAAATGAGGGCTGGACATCGCGAAAACGGGCGGAACTTCAAAAATCCACCGCTCGTCCGGAGGACCGTGCCACCGGTCAGTGAGCCTCCTTGGCCGGGCGCTGCGGGAAGATCAGGATGCAGGCGATGATGAAAACGACCAGCACCCCGGAAGCCGTGTAGCGGCTCAGGTCCAAGCCGCCCTTTTCGTGGGGTTTGTCCAGCAGGTCCCCCACCACCGCGCCCAGAGGGCGGGTCAGAATGAAGGCCGCCCAGAACAAAACCGTCCGCGAGATGGAGGTGAAATAATACGCCAGAACCACCAGCACCAGCAGTCCGGAGAAGATCGCCACCCCGCCACCGTAGCCGAGCCCGGCATCGTCCGCAGTCCAATCCCCCAGCGCCGTGCCCAGAGTCTGGGAAAACATGATGGTGACCCAATAGAACATTTCGGCCTTCGGCGTACGGATACTCTGGATCGAAACCGACCCCAGCGAGCGGTGCCAGGCCACCAGCGAGACCACGAGCAATCCCAGCAGCAACAAACTGCCGCCCGCATAACCGATTCCCAGCGAACGATCCGCGAAATCCGCCAAGGTGGTACCCACCGTCGTGGTGGCGATGATCGTCAGCCAGTAGAGGAACGGGTGGAACTTCCGGGCTTTGATCTGCGCGGCGACCGCCGCCAGAAACACCAGGGCGAAGATCCCGGTTCCCACCAAATAGCCCAGATCCATGGACATGGAGACGGCGTCGCCCCCGGTTTCGCCGAGCGTGGTGGCGGCGATCTTGATGATCCAGAAGGTGAGGCAGGCTTCAGGGACCTTGCTGGGGGATTCGGATTCGTGGGTCATGAGTGCGAGGGGGGAGGAGGCATCCGGAGCACGAATTCGATCGCGCCATCACCCGTCAACCGGGCATCCAGCGAGCCTCCGAGCAGAAGCGCTGTTTCCCGGGCCAATGCCAGTCCGAGCCCATGACGGCGGCCATCACTGCGGGCCGCGTCCTTTTTCCAGAAACGTTCGAACAAGTTCGGCAAGTCCTCCGGGGTCAATCCGGGCGCCAGATTCGTGAACCGGATCGAGTTCCCGTCCGCCGCGATGCGGATCGGCGAGTCCGGCTGGGCGTGATGCACCGCATTTCCGATCAAATTCGTAACGACCAAATCCAGCAGCACGGGATCGCTGTCCCAGCTCAGTCCGTCGGGGATTTCCGCCTGAAGGGTCAGGCCCCGCTCCCGGGCGATCGTCGCGTGGCGGGCCCAGACCATATTCACCAGCGCGGAAACATCCACGGCCTCCCGCTGCACCATCCGCCCCGGCTCCTCGGAGCGTGCCAACTCCAGAAGCCGCAAGGCCAGCGACTCCATCCGGCCGCTCACCGTCCGCACCTCCTGCCATCCCGCCGCCTGATCCGCTGCGGTCTCCGGCGGAGCCATCAGGTTCACCTCCGCCAGCGCCCGTAGTTCGGCCAGTGGCGTTCTCAGTTCATGCGCCACATTCGCGGTAAAGCTCTTCTCCCGCTCGAACACCGCAGACAGCCGTGCCAGCAGCTCATTCAACCGGCCCGCGATCGGCCGGAGCTCGGAAGGCAAGGGCTCCACGGGGAAACGCGTGGCGAGGGAGCTGGCTGTCACTCCGGAAATGTCCGTCACCAACTGATCGAGGGGCCGCAACCCGCGCCTCACGCCCCAGATCAACAGCAGACCCAATCCCGCGAGAGTAACGCCACCGGCGATCCACAGCGAATTCCGCAGTTCGCGGAGCGTGTGCTCCAGCGGCGTGCGGACGCGCCCCACCACCAGCAGAGCCTCCTTTCCCGCATGGGTGGAGTCGTCCTCCTCCCCTTCATGCTCATGGCCCACCTCCAGATGATAACCGATGCAACGCAGCTTCCGCCCGTCGCCCAGTTTCGTTTCGAAATACTCCGGCGCCTTCACCGTGCCCCCGGTCATCGGCAGCGTCTCCTTACCCATGGACCGGGAACGCCGGATCTCCCGGCCATCCGCCCGCCGCAACAGAAACACGGTATTGCCCCGGCGATCATTGAACTGCGGCATCTCATCCACATCCGAGTCCATCTTCAGCGAGTCTCCCTTCTCCTCCACAAAGGCCTGCAAGGACTGGGCCGTGAGTCTGAGCGCCGCATCGAACTCCCCCGTCAACGCGCGCCGCATCTGCCAGTGGAAGACGAATCCCGCCAATCCGAGCAAAATCACTCCTCCGACCAGCAACCGCAGCGTGAGTGTTCCCTTCAGCGAATTCATGGCGCGCTCAGGATGTAACCCAACCCCCGGCGGGTATGGATGAAGCCGCTGCCGATCTTGCGGCGCAGGCCGTAGATGGCGGTATCCACCACGTTGCTCATCGGCTCCACCTTGTCGTCGTAGATCTGTTCCTCGATCTCCGCTCTCGGCACCACCTGGTCGCGGCGGCGCGCGAGGCACTCCAGGAGCTTCCACTCGCGCGCGGTCAACTCGATCTCCACACCCTCCAGCGTCACCTTCCGGGCGGCGAAATCCAATGCCAGCGGTCCGAGCGCCAACACCGGCAGAGTCATTCCGTGCCGACGGCGGCCCAGAGCATCCACCCGTGCCAGCAGCTCCTCCAGAGCGAAGGGCTTCACCAGATAATCATCCGCTCCTTCACGCAGGCCGTGCACGCGGTCCTCGATGGTGTCCCGCGCCGTAAGCAACAAGACGTGCGATTCAACTCCGGACTTCCTCAGATGCCGCAGCAGCGTGAGGCCATCCATCTCCGGCATCATCACATCCAGCACGATCACATCATAGTCGTGCATCAGTGTGGCATCCAGCCCCTCACGACCATTCCCCGCCACGTCCACGGTATGACCGCGATGCTCCAATGCCCGCCGCACGGAACGGCGCAGGCTCTCGGAATCTTCGACGTATAGGACTCTCACGGTGGGAACGGGCGGATCGAAAGGGCCCCATCCTGCACGAAAGCGGAATGGGGCCGCAATGCCATCAGGCGGTATCGGGCTCAGTTTTCGCCCTTCTCCTCGTGATCGTCGTCCTTCTCTTCGTCCTTTCCTTCCTTCTCCTTGCCCTTGGTCTCGCGGGCGAGCTCCTTGCCGGAAGCATCGAACTTCACCTCGACCTCACCGGCCGCGGTCTCGATCTCCGCTTCGTAGGTCGTGGCACCTTTCTCGGTCACCTTCTCGACCTTCTCCACTTTGCCACCGGCGGCGATGCCCTTGATGGCGGCCTGAACAGCAGCCGGAGCGGCATCAGCGGCAATCACGTCTTCCTGGGAAATCACCGTGCCATCGGTGCCAACGGTGATCTCGTGCTTGTTGCCCCCTGCGGACCACTTGGCCTCGAAGGCGTCGACTCCGTCTTCCTTCTCGGCTTTGATCCGGACCGCCTCGTTACCGGCGGCGGCACGGATGGCCGTCGCCACCTTGGCGGGGACTTGGTCGAGCGTGAGACCCTTCTTCTCTTCCTTGGCGGAAAGAACCACCGGCAGGGCAAGGCCGGCGAGAATCAGAATGGATGCGGATTTCTTCATATCAGTGCGAATAGGATTGTGAATCGTGCGGCCCGTTCATTCCCGAACCGCACGTGCACCTTGGCACCGCCCGCATGACGGATTCATGATGGCTGAGAAAAATCTCCGTTTTCTCAAACCTTCGCCAACATCTCCTTCGCAGCACGCTCGCCGGATTCCACTCCGCCATTCATGAAGCCTCCGAAATCCGGACTGGTGTGCTCCCCGGCGAACACCAGATCGCCGCCCAGTTCCGGAGTCGCCGCAGCCGCGTAAGCCCACGTGTACTGCCCGACCAACGTCGCGCTGTAGCTGCCGCGGTTCCACTTCACCTTCGGCCAGTTCATCACCGCCCGGTTGCCATCCCACTGCCCGGCCAGCGCCGGAAACACTTTCTCCGCTTCACCAGGGAACGCCTTCAGGCGCTCCGTGCTCCAGGTCGCCGCCGGAGTGCCGCCGATGAAGTTCGTGAGAATCCCCGACCGGCCTTTCTGACCACGGCTGGTCTCCCAGAACTGCTGGAACGGCAGATCGGAAACCACCGAGCCATTGCAGTAAAAGTCCCGGCCCCCACTGGGCTCGCGCCACACGCGCTCTTTCACCCCCCACATCACCTTCACGTTCGCACCGTAGCCGAAAGTGTGGATCGCCCGCCGTTTGTCCGCGCTCAGGCCCAGTGAATCGATTCCCTCCACCTGACGCAGCACCGTGAATGGAATGGCGCAGATCACATGCGGACACTCCTTCACCACCCGCTGGCTGCCATGGCGGAAGGTCAGCCGCAGCCCGCCCTTCGTCCGGCTGATCGATGTCAGCTCGTGCTCAGGGAACGTCCGCACCTTCTTGGAAATCTTGCCATAGACTGCGGTCGGCACCCGGTCGTTGCCGCCCTCGATCCGCATCGCCTCATCGCTGGCTCCGAACATCTCGAACCCCTTGCTGGTATCCGTGCCGATGAAGTTCACCAGGTTCAGCGCGCTCTGATGGACCGTGTCCACGCCGTACTCGCAGCAGTAAGCCACATCCAGCATCTCAATCAGCCATGCCGGCGTATCGTGCCGCGATCCGGCCAGATAGTGCTTCAGGTTGATCGCATCGAGCCGCCGCGCCTTGGCCGTGTATTCGCCTTGGGCATCCGTAAGCCCCTCTGCATCCGCCGCGATCCGCTTCGCCATCGGCTGGAATGCCGGGATCAGTTCGCGGTCCGTGAAAACCTTCCCGCCGATATGGTAGAAATCGAGACCCTTCTCGCCCTTCTTCAGCGGCTGGGTGGAGATGTGACACTCCTTCGCCAGCTTGATCAGCGCCTCATGGTCCGTGTCCACCAGTTCGCCACCCAGCTCACAGAACATGCCATCCTTGTTGAAATCCCGCTTGGTGAACATGCGGCCGCCGAAGCGTGGTGAGGCTTCGTAGAGCTCGCAATCCACCCCCTGCTGCATCAGACGCAGCGCCGCGGTCAATCCGGCGATCCCGCCACCCACAATCACCACCGGTCCGCGCAGGTTGCGCCCCGGCGTCGGCACGGTCACACACCCGGACAACGCTCCAGCCATCCCGGCCGCACCGAGCGTCTGCAGGAATCCACGGCGAGACCAGCCTCCTTCATTGGCCACATGGGCCTCGCGGAGGCAATCGATCAGGGAACGGAAAAGCGGGACGCGACCACGGTTCATGATGGTGCGCATCCCACCACATATCTCATTCCCCTAACAGGGAATTCCGCAGTGGCACAACCTCTTGGAGTCGCGGCTTCTTACACCTCGAACAACGAGGTCACCGATTGCCCCCCGCTGATGCGGCGGATCGCCTCACCCAGCAGCGGAGCGATACCCACCGCCTTCACCTTCGGCCCCTCGGCCTGCGGCACGGAGTCGGTGGTGATCACTTCCTCGATCACGGAATCGCGGATTCGGTCGTGGCCCAGTTCACCGAGCACGGCGTGGGAGACGCCTGCGAACACGCGCTTGGCACCGTGTTTCTGGAGAATCTCGGCGGCGGCGGTGAGCGTGCCTGCGGTTTCGGTCATGTCATCCACCAGCAGCACATCGCGGCCTTCCACTTCGCCGATCACGTTCATCGCCTCCACGCGGGTGGCGGAAATGCGGTGCTTCGCCACGATCGCAAGATCGGCGCCGAGGGCGTCCGCATACGCGCGGGCCATCTTCACGCCGCCCACGTCCGGGGACACCACGGTGAGATTGGAGGTATCCGGGTGACGCTCGCGGAGATAGCCGATGAGCGCGGACTTCGCATACAGATGGTCCACCGGGATATCGAAGAAGCCCTGGATCTGCGGTGCGTGCAAATCCATGGTCAGGACCCGGTTCACACCGGCGGAGGTGAGCAGGTTCGCCACCAGTTTCGCCGTGATCGGCACGCGGGGCTGGTCTTTGCGGTCCTGGCGGGCATAGCCGAAAAACGGCATCACGGCGGTGATCCGCTCCGCGCTCGCGCGGCGGGCGGCATCCACCATGATCAGCAACTCCATGATGTTGTGGTTCGTCGGCGGGCACGACGGCTGGATGATGAACACGTCCTCCCCACGGATGTTTTCGTTGATTTTGACGAAAGTTTCACCATCCGGGAAGGCGGTGACATGAACATCGGCAAGAGGTTGTCCGAGGACGTCTGCGATGCGGTCTGCAAGGGCCCGGTGGGCGGTTCCACTGATGATTTTCATGGGACGGAGCTGCGGCCGCGATTGTTGACAGCGGGTGGCTGCTCGGCAACTCTTTGCAACGTTGCGGCGAAAATGAGTTCTCCGCCCCCTCCTCCATGGACCCGATCGAAGGATCACCCGTGCCCGAACCGCGACAGGATCTGCCGTTGGAACAACCGTCGGCACTGGAGATCGTAAAGGAATCGTTGCGCACGGCGGCCGTTCACCTTTGGGCGTTTCTGAAAGTTGCAGGGCCCGCCCTTCTGGTCATCGGCTTTTTCTACGCAGGCCTGCGCCACTTCGGATCCACGCGTGGAGAAACCGCGGTCCATATCTGGACCGGAGCGTGGAACAAGGAGAGCGATTTCGAGCACGGGGTCATCTTCCCCTTCCTCTTGGTCGGGCTACTCATCTGGCGGCGCAAGGAAATCATGGCCTCCCGGGGAGAAGGTGAATGGCTCGGCCTGATCCCCGCCATCTTCGGCGCGGTGCTTTTCATCCTCTCCTACCGCACCCTCCAATGGCGCGTCGCCATCATCGGGCTGCCGTTCCTGCTCACCGGCTCGGTCTGGTATCTCTGGGGCCGCCGCACGGCTTGGCTGCTGGTCTTCCCGTTCTTTCTGATCTGGCTGGCCATCCCCGTCGGCTTCCTCCAGCAGGCGACCGGCGGACTCCAACTCATCGCCACCCGGCTGGCTCACGCCGGTGCCTCTCTCTGCGGAATTCCCACCACCATCCTGGGCAACAAGTTGATCATGGGGGACGGCACGGGCTTCGATGTGGATGAAGGCTGCTCGGGCATCCGCTCACTGTGGGCGTTGATGCTCATCGCTTCCGCCTGGACCTACGTCGCCCGCATGCCGTTGTGGAAACGGGCGGCACTCTTTATCAGCGCTTTCCCCATCGCCATCATTGGCAATGCCTTGCGGTTGATTTCGATCTTCATCATCGCCAAATACAGCGGCGCGGACTTCGCCGGGCGCACTTGGCACGATTGGTCGCCACTGGTCTTCTTCTATCCCTTCTCCCTGTTCCTGCTGATGACCGTCCACTCGATTCTCGAGGGCGGTCTGCCATGGCGGGCGCGCAACCGCCGCGAAGTCCGGCGCACCGTGGTCACCCGCACCACGGTGGCCCCATCCCAAGCACCATGAAACGCGCGCTTATCCTTTCGGCCACCCTCGCTGCTTTGATGGGCGCGGTGTTCTTCCTCCCTTCCGCCGGAAAGGTCGCGGAGTCCGCCATTTCGATGAAACTACCCGTGGATATGGGGGAGTGGGATCTGAAGGAAATTCCCGCCAGCGAAAAGGAAGTGGGCATCCTGGCCAAGGATACCAATTTCAGCAAGGCCGTCTGCATCGCTCCTATCCCGAATGCCTATACGCGGGAAGGTGACCCCATCGACCAGCGGGTCGACCTCTCCATCGTCCTCTCCGGCTCGGACATCAACAACTCGATCCACCGCCCGGAACGCTGCATGCCGGCACAGGGCCACCAGATCTACGAAGCGAAGTCCGACATCCTGACCACCCCGTCCGGCAAGACCTTGCCGGTGCGCGAACTGACCTCGGTTCAAAACCTCCCGCTCGATGAGAAGGAGGGAAAAGAGCATCTCATTCCACTGCGTGACGTACTGACTTCTTCGTCGGCAGAAACCGGATCACCGAGGATCATATCAAACGCACGCTCATCGACATGGGCGACCGTATTTTCCATGGTCAGGACCAACGCTGGGCGTATGTCTCGGTCTCGATGTGGTTCAGCGAGAAGGACGGCACGAACGGCTTCCGCGATTCGAACGGTCACGCCGTGGTTTTTCCGTCACGTGAAGATGCGGAAAAGAAAATCCGCCAGTTCCTGGGGAATCTGGCGGATCGCAATATCGACTGGCAGCAAATGGCCAGCCGCTGAAACGTGGACGAAGAAAAGCTCCTCACGGAGAAGGTGGCACCACATCCGGAGCCGGTGTGGTGCGGGCGTCTTCCAGCCACTTGATGAAAGCCTGCACCTTCATCAACTCGGCATACTCCGCGGATTGCGGGGAGTAAAAGGCCAGCTGGCTGCTCCGCTCCATCTGGGTTCGCGCTTCCATCGCCCAGGCAAGGGCCTCCGCCGACCGGCGTGAGTGGAACAGGGCGTTCGCCTGTCGGAATGCGTGGCTACCGAAGGCAAACCGGGTCCGGTAAAACATTTCCCGCGTATCCATCAGCGGCAGCAACAACCGGTATTGCTCATCGGCAGCCGTGAACTGGCCGAAGTCATCCAGTATCCTCGCCATGCTGAGTCGTGCCGCGTGGTCGTAGGAATTCCGGCTCACCGCGATCTGCAAATGCCGGTAGGCTTTGTCAGCCCATTCGTTGGAAGCCGGCGGGCTTTCCACCTCGGACATCTTCGCTGCCATTTCCGCCGCGTCATGGCTCAGGCGGAAATCCGGCCGGACATCCGCCGCACGATCCAATGCCGCATAGCGGACCGGCACGATGCTCTCCAAACCGGCCGAACCCGGTCTGGCCGCAATCCACCACGCTGCAGCGTCCCGCCATCCCAAGGTCACCAGCGCCACCGCCAACCCACCGGCCAACCAGCGTGCCGGACGGGCCCACCCCGCCAACCCGGTCCCCGCCCGGGCAAACGGCCAAGGCTGCGCAATCACGATCCCAATCAGGCCCCCCAGCACGATCACATCCGGAGCCATGTGGAACACGAAACTGAACATGCTCTGGACCATCACGGCCACAATCGCCGCCATCGCCCCGATGGTGAGTCCTCCGTCCGGTCCCGGACTGCCTTTCTCCGGCTCGACCGCCAGCACCACCAATCCCCTCAGTCCGACCAGGACCAGCAACCCCACCACGATCGCCAGGCCGATCCAGCCATAGTCCACCGCCGTCTGAAGCAATTCATTGTGGACGAACTCCACATCCGCGGAGCGGTCGCACAGCTGCTGGGGGTTCCAGTGCTTGAACACCTCGTAGGAGAACGACCGGCTGCCACCACCCGTGGGCGGATGATTCGCAGCGATATCGATCGCCATGGAGGCGAAATTCAGCCGCCCGCTGTCATCCAGCATCCTGGCGCTATTGGCGGCGACTCCGCGGTCCGCCAGCAGTTGTCTGGCCACCTTCCACCCCCCGAATGCCAGCACCGGCAGGGCGACCACGACGGCAACCATCGCAAACCCGAATGCTCCGGAGCGGCGGCGCTTCAAATCCAGCAGCCAGCACACCAGCAAACACAGCAGCCCGGCTGCCGCAGCCACCCAGGCTCCGCGGCTGTTGCTCAATACGATGCCGCCTGCACATCCGGCAGCGACCAAAGCCCACGCGATCCGCGAGACACGGCCCGCGCCTCCCGTGAGAACCCGCCCACACGCAACGAATCCTGCCGCCAGCAGGAAGTTCGCAAAGTGGTTGTAGTGCGCATAAAAGCCCGAGGGATAAGAGGCGGTTTTCCGGCCTGCGAAAAAGGGTGTGAATCCCGGATCATGCCACTGGATCAGCGCGACTCCCAGATTCGCCAGTGCCAGAACGGCCAGACCGGATGCCAGAATTCTGTGACCACGGCGATCGGCCAACCATCCGGCCCAGAAGCATCCAGCCAGACCACAGGCGATCAGCAGCAGATCACTCCGCCCGAAATCGATCACAGGTGAAGCAGCCGCACGCCACGCCGCATAGCCGCACGCGATGCTCAGCATCAGTGCAAGCAACACCGGCCGCCTGGATGCAGACGCGCCGAATGCCCCCACCATCAGAGCGGGAGCCAAGGCAAGCAGCACCACGCCGGGCGCCGTAGGCTCCAAGGTTGGCGCGAAGGCCAGAGCCAACGCGAGAGCCAGCACCAAGAGAACGGCCGAAATGATCCCGGATTTCATGTGTCCTTTACTGGTTCGGACCAATACCCCTTCACCGGATGGATGCGCCAGGCACCCTCGCGGCGATAGGACTCAAAGTCGGCGGGTGTTTTCAAAATCTCCGGAGCCATGAACCGATCCAGTCCATCCAGTGGACGGACACGGAAGCCCAGATGATGCGCCGCGGTCGGCAGCATCAGTTCCAGATAAATACGCACCGGAGGATTCAAGGCGGCCACCGCCTCAAATGCCCGCCGGGTCCAGAACGATCCGCAACCCAGCATCGACAGCACCACTCCGGGCTCATCGCGGCAGGTGATCTCCTTCCAATACTGGAGAAATGCCGGATCGTGGCGGTGGAATGTATAGTGGGGATGTCCCGTCTCATCCAACCGGGTCAGCCGGTGTCCCGCCACATCAGCCTGCTCGCGCTGCAACAGGTCCAGCAGCCGCGCGTTCATGCCGCTCACCAACGGAATCTCGTCATACTCCGCCACGTGCACGTGGGTGGCATCCAGTTCGCGGATCACCGGCAGCGCGGCTTGGAACACGCCCAGATAACTCTGCCGCTCCCGCGGGTGGTCCTTGGTCCGCAGCCACGGGTCCTCCACGAAAACCTTGTGCTTCACCTCCAGCGCCTCGTGATTCTGCCGGGGGCCGCCATACGCCACCACCACCTCGTGCTGCGGGTCCTTCCCGGACCAATACGCGCACATCCGGGCCACGGCATCCGGAGCCTCATGCGTCACCAATACGGTCGCAACACGCGGAAGAGCAGCCATCAGTCCGGAAGGTTGCTAGGGAAGTCCGGCGGCTTCGGGGATGTGAACCCGACCGTCTGCCGCCAGTATCTCACGCGATCCTGGGCGCAGAATACGGGCTTCACAGGCGTGTTCCCCGAGTAACCGATCAGGTGGATCTTTCCACGCCAGACCACCATCACCGCACGCCCCAGGAATTCCCCGGTCTCTTCATCGCGGATCGGGGAACCGAAACGGCGGATGCAGGAGAGTCCGAGATTTTTCAAAAGTCTGCGCATGTCGGAGACGAAGGTATAAGGGTCTCACTTGGCACCCTTCGCCAGCAGAACGGCCGGGATGGTTTGGAGAAGAATCTTGATGTCCAGCCACAGGGACCAGTTGTCGATGTATTGCAGATCGAGCTTCACCCACTCGTCGAAACTCGTGATCTCATTACGCCCGCTTACCTGCCAGATGCAGGTCAATCCGGGCTTCACGCTCAGCTTCCGACGATGCGACGAATTCTCGATCTTCGGCAGCTCATACATCGCCATCGGTCGTGGCCCCACCAGACTCATGTCGCCACGGATCACGTTGATGAACTGGGGAAACTCATCGATCGAAAATTTCCGCAGCAGGCGTCCGACGGGGAAGATGCGCGGGTCGTGCTCCAGCTTGAATACCGGCCCGGACATCTGGTTGCCCGATTGCTGCTTCAGCTCCTCCAGCTTGCGATCCGCATCCGGGATCATGGTCCGGAATTTCCACATCCGGAACGGCTTGCCGTAGCGACCCGCACGCTCCTGGAAGTAAAACACCGGGCCCGGACTCTGGATCTTGATCGCAATCGCCACCACGATCCATAGCGGCAGGGTCAGGATCAACAGCGCCATCCCGCCGATCCAGTCGATCACTCCCTTTGCCAGCAGTTCCCATGACAGATCGGGGGTGGATCGCAGCACCAGCAGCGGACGGCCGCCGATCATGTCGAACGTCGGCCGCGCCACCTGGGTTTGGATGAAGCTTGCCGCCACCCATGCTTCGATCCCGCGCGATTCGCAGATTTCGATCGCCGTTCCCAGCTTGTCAAAGGCCGCATGCTTCGCGGCGAATACCACCCGCTCCACGGCACCGTCTTCCAGCAACCGCTGGAAGCCCACCCAATCGTCACCGGTCAGATCATGACGGCCCACGATCCGCCACAACATCGACTCATCCTCAGGAACCTCACGCAGCCATTGATCCATGTCCTCCGGTGCACCGGCGAGGACGATTGCTTCCTTCAAATTTTCCACCAAACTGGCCCGCCGCGCGCGCGCCGTCACTACCCAGGCCCGCAGCATCAGAAGAACCCCGGAAAGTGGGATGGCCATCGCCAGCACCGCGCGGCTGGATGCGTTGAAGCGAAAGAACACCACCATCACGCTGATCGCCACTGCAAGAATCGTGAATGCCTTCACGATCTGCCAAAGCGCGGGACCAAACCGCTGGCGCATCGGACTGCGGTAGAATCCGAACAACTCCAGCGCGAGTGGCGCAAACGGCACCACGATGAAAAGCAGCCAGGTGATCTCTTTCAGCCCGGAAATGTCCTGCTTGAACACATGCACGCCGATGTTGTTCAGCCAATCGATCAGCGGTCCGCGCAGCATCGCGGCCACTGCGAACGCCACCCAGATCAGCATCGCATCAATGAGCTGGAAAATCTGGATCGAAAAGGACTGGCGGCGGGTGTCACTCATATCAGGGCGGGAGAGTGCTTGCAGATCTTGTTGAATCGTTCGGATCTCTGCTGCCAGATCTGCGAACAGGAAGGAGCTCTAGACCCTTCCACTCCGTGCCGGAATCGGGAAATCCGGCACGCGTTCTCTTCGTTTCTCCGGCACAGAAGGAGCAGGCTGTTGCGGAACCTTCACCAAGGACTCCCGGTAGCGGATATAAACCACGAAGGCGGCGGAGAAGAAGAAGCACCAGAAGAAGTTCACGGGGAACACGAACAAAACTTTGCCTTGGCTCAACCCTGCCACCAATAACCCACTGCCCAGCGCAATGAAGAATCTGAAATAGTTCCTGTCGGCTTCGTTCGCGATGTTGAAGTTCGCCTTAACGAACAGGACAAATACGAAAATCCCGATCAAACCAGCGATGGAAAGCGGGATGTATCCGACCAACACCAACATTTCGGAGAGAACATCGTGAACCTCGACATTGCCAATTGCGAGCGCGTCTTCTGGTGAGAATCGATGCCCGAAAGGTGTCCACATGTGAGAGTTGTGGACCACGTTCGCCATACTCTCCAGACGTCCGTTGATGGTTCCAAGGACCAGCGTTTGTTCGCTCTCGGCGCTTTTGGCGACGTGGATCATCAACCACTGCTGCCACCGGTTCATGAAGTCACTCTTGAACAGAAAGTCAGCGGAAAGGTACAAGGCCACCACAGAAACGAGAGCCATGACCATCGAAGGATAGAACAACCACTTCCTCTGAAGGACAATGAAGATCAGAATCGCGAATATACCGCAGATCCAACCGGTTCGTGAGAAGGTATAATAGGCGCCGATGGCAAGCAGCAGCACCATGCCCACCCTCCACAAACTGAACCAAGTATGGAAGGTCAATCGGCCGCTTTTCCAGTTCATCGGGATCACCAGCATCACGATGAGTGAGGAGAGACACAGGGAAAGCGCGCTGGCACTGACCAGGGAGCCCATGTTTCGCATCACGATCTCGTTCAGTTGGCGGGCTTCGTTGGTGAAGCCGGAACGCAGATACGAATACTCGAAATCCGCAAGTCCATACATCCCCTGCTTGATGCACCAGATCGCGGGAATCAAATAGCAGATGCACCAGAAAATCATCAGTTTCCGCAGGTCCTGGCGGTCGTGCATGATCATCGGCAGGCAGAACGCGAGAAAGGTGTAAGCCGAGGCATTCACTCCGTCGCCGAGCGAACGCAGGCCGAACTCGTTGCCCAAGGCATACGACGCACCGAGAACCGCCGAAACGACCAAGCACGCCAGGAAAATCCACAGCTGGCGCTTCAGCACATCGCTCTTGCTCCAAACCGCCTTGAGGAAGCAATTGACCCCCATCCCGGCGAGCAATGCGGGAGCGAAGGCCAGAATGAAGGCGATGTCCATGTAGGAGAAGCGGTTGTCGATGATCATCAATCGCTTGGCGACATCCAGAAGGGTGCTCGAAAACACCAAGGCATACAGGGAGAACCGGGGGTTCATCAGCCCGAAGAAGAAAGCAGCCGGGGTGATGTAGTAGAACGCCTTGCCGATGACGTTCTGGCCGCCAGCGAAGATGTTCACCCCGATGCACATGGCCAGGGCAAGGCAGCCGAGAAGAACGAAAATGGAACTCAGTCTGTTGTTCATGCCGGATTGGGCGATTGTTCGGACTTCTCCCTGCTTTCGATCACCAAGGAACGACCACGTTTCGAGCCATTTTGCCCCCGCCGTCAAGCACGACGACGATTCGGGGAGGCATCGGAAAACAAGGTGGAGGCTCGGGATTGAGTCACTTTACGGCAAGGATGCCTCAGGAAAGGTTGTCGGCAGGATGATTCTCCGTCGGCCCCTCACCAGACGAGAATTGACCCAGCCAAGCCGCACAAGCCCGTGCAAGATGGTCCACCGAATAGCGCCTACCCACGGCCCGGGCCGCAACCATGGAGGATCGGCGCAATTCGGGCTCGTCCAGCATCCGCTCCATCACCTCGGCGAGCGCTGCAGGATCGCGGGGAGTAAAAGAAAGGCCGCTGTTCTGGTCACGGACCAAAACCTCCACCGCTCCGGCCCTCTCACTGACGAGAAGCGCTAGTCCACAGCAGGCCGCCTCATGAACTACAACCGCATAGGTATCATCATAGGTCGGCAACACAAACACGTCGGCTTGCTGATATTCCCGGACCAGTTCTCCAGCCTCAACGAATGGTTTCACCTCCAGCCAAGGCAGATCAGCCGCTGCAGCCTCCAATTCGCTACGCAAAGGACCCGCCCCCACGAGCCTGACTTTGAAATGCCTCGCCCCTCTGGATGCCAAAATACGCCCTGCTTCCACCAACTCCCTGACTCCCTTGCGTTCAATCAAGGCTCCCACACAGAGAAACACCACTTGATCCGACGCTCCATTCCGTTCGATCGGGTGATATTCCGAAGCGTCAACCGCATGGGGAGCCAGAAGCGTTGGCTTGCCCATCCTCAAACCAGTCTCCTCCGCCATCCTAGTACTGGCAAGGATTCCATCGGCCATCCGGCGCCAAGGCGGTTGCCAGAAATCGGAATACCATTTGCGGGCATAGAAAGGCGCGTTTTCACCCGTCTCGGTTCCCAAGACGTAAGGAACCCCGTGCGCTTTGCCCCACGACATCGCTACAGCCGAATAGAATGAGTATTCCGTAACGATGAGCAGCTTCGGCTGCTGCCGGTTGAGCTCCATCCACAATCGCAGGAACCCGAGCCCTCCTCCACCCGTAACCGCCAGGACTCCTTTGAAAATTTCATCCGGCCTCTGACGCCATGGATGATCGGCCGCCACGGGCTTTTCCATCACCACCACCGCGTCGGACAAACCGGACTGCCGCAATGCCTCATAAAAATGAAACCGATACGGCGCGAACGAGCGCGTGACGATGGCCAGAGAGCAGGACATGAGAAGGGGAGGCGGTTCGTCTCTAAGCAGCGATTTCAATTCAGGCGATGAAATAATGAGCTGCAAACAGCTGAAGCCGAATGCCGCCCTCTCACCTTTGTGACCGTTTGCTCAAACTCTTCCCATTTCTGAGCAGACCACTTCCTCAGGCGATCCAGGGCTTCAGCCATGGATTTACCATCGCTCTCGTCAAAGAACTCTCCGATGAGGCCAAACTCTTCCGCGAGCTCCAGCGCGCCTGGGAAGCGGGAAACCAGCAGAGGCCGGTGACACATGAGAGCCAGAACCAAGTTGCCGCTGCCGAAAGTGACATCGTGGCGGTAGCAGATCAGGATCGCATCCGCTGACAGAAACCTGGATTCGAAATCAACACGATCCGCCGCGAAAGCATGGTAGAACGTCCAGTCCCCCGGGATTTGCTCCCGGATGAAGGTTTCACGCCCGCGCGACAAGCCCGGCTGATGGAGCGCGAAGGTCAAACCGTTCACGCTTCCGGCCACCTCTCCGAGTCTCCGGATGGAAGTCCGGCGGTCATCGTCGTCCCCCGGAATAAAAAGCTTGTGAATACCACGGTCCGGAAAAGTCCTCACCTCCGGCTCCCCGATAGGATCCGGCAAATAGATTATTTTCTCTCGCTTTCCAAAGAGCGTCTCCAAAGAAGAAGCCGAGTGGCGGGTATTGCAGCACATCCATGTGGTGTTCACACAATCCTCGAAAAGCTTCCGGGCCCGCGCTGGCAACAATCCATCCTTCCCCAGATTCATCAGAATTTGAGCCGAACTCCGCGGCTGGCCCAGCCGAAGTGCAGCGAACAATGCCAAAGGAGGCGTTGCTGACAAAAGTAGACACGGAGCATCGATCCGGTTTGCCAACCTGCAGGCTTTGAGAGCGCCACGGAAGACGTTGACGTGCGATCGCAGTCTGTTCCAGATCCTCCAACCTCCCAAAGACAACCTTCCCAAAGACTCGATCTCCACGCTGGGCGGGATTTCCACAGCAGGCTTGCCATAACAAACAAGAATCACGCGGTCGAAATGCTTCAGGGCTTCCGTAAGCCATAACTCGCATTTGTCCGCATAATGCCCGGTAGGCACTGATGCGTGGGATTCAAAAATGACGATGGCGGACATCTGGGAAAGATCTCGACTTCAGTTTGCACCAAGAACCCGCTCGTACACTTGGAGCGTTTCCGCAGCGCACCGTCTCCAGGAAAACCGGCTGCCGCGCCGCGTTCCCCGCTCAATAAGATCCGCGTGATGCTCCGGATCGAGCAGCACCCGCTCCATGGCATTCCGGATTTCCTCTTCGCTTTCCGGATCGAAAAACTCGGCGGCATCTCCCAGCACCTCCGGCATGCAGCTCGCATGGCTGGAAACCACCGGACAGCGGTTCGCGAATGCTTCCAACGGCGGAAGACCGAAGCCTTCATATTTGGACGGGTACACGAACAAGACTGCTTCCCGGTAATGCCGGTTCAAGAGGGCGTCATCCCCACCGGTTTGGAAAACCCGATCGCCCACCTGAAGCCGCGCGATCTCCTCGCTCTCCATAGGCGTGAACGGGCCGCCGCCGAAAGCTCTCAGATCGAAGTTCTCCTTCAGCACGGGCGATTGAGCGTATGCGCGCAACACGCCCTCGAAATTCTTATACCCGCTCCGATGGCCGACATACAAAATGAAAGGCCGTCGGAACATCTGCTGAGGCGTGTCTCCGGCCGCCATCTCCACGCCTGCATCTTCAAAGCCATGGTACACCACCGAGATCTTCTCGGGCGGTGTATCCCACAACGAAATGAGATCCCGCTTCGTGCTCTCCGAGATGCAGATGATGTGATCCGCCCTGGAAACCGCAGCCTTCTTGACTGCGGATGCACGCATGGAGCCCTCCGAGTCTCCTCCGAACAGCTCGTGGATCATGTCGTGAACCGTCACGACTACAGGCGCAGTAGCAGGACCGGCCGACCGGTATTGGAAATAGGTCTCATGCACGACATCGGGCTTCCAACGAGCCATGTCCATCCTGCCGCACAACCTCGCCGCGCTGTCCGCCAAGGTCATGCCTCCGAAAGGGAGCTTCGGAATCCGGGTACCCTTCCACAATCCGGGCGGCATCTGTTCCAGATACCGGTTGATGAAAAGCCCGGCGAAAATCCTCGGGTCTTCTCCCATGCCCGCCATCTCCCCGCAAAGGCGGACGAAGTAGCGCGAAACGCCTCCATACTCCTGCTCCAGGAATATCTGGTGGTTGTAAGCGATCCGCATGAATGGATGGTTCTCCGCCCGCGGTTCGCTTACGCGTCGCGGCGCAGGAAGGTGATGTCCACCTGCAACAGATGGCCATGGCGCTCGTCGCAGAACCCAGGGTCCATGCCAACGATCGAGTAGCCTTGGGCATCCATCGTCGTGAGCAGCTCTGCGGTTGATGGCGCGCCGTCATACAATGGCTGGAGTGACGCTTCCATCTGCACCACGGAGATCTTCCGAAGGCTCTTCAGCGCTCCGGCGATCACCTTCGCCTCATAGCCCTGGGTATCGATCTTCAGCCAGATGCGGGCGTGGTTGCCAACAACCTCATCGAAGATTTCGTCGAGAGTCTTGATCACGATCTCCTGCTCTCCCACATACTTGGAATAGGGAGCCGCGTCTTCATGCGCGGGCAGCATGCCCAACAGCGAACTGCTGGTGGAGTTCCCCGCGACGTTGATCTTGCTGACTCCTGATTCCTCACCGAGGGCGCAATTCATCACCTTCCACTCCGGATCACCGGCGGCGTTTTTCTCAAGCACGGCATACGCGCTCGACAGCGGCTCGAAGGAAACGATGCGGCCCCGGAACCCGGCCTCCCGGAGTTCCATGGCGTATTGTCCTTCATTCGCCCCCACATCCAGCACCAGGTCGATCTGCTGCACCTCCATCAACCTGGCACGCCTCGAATCCGCATGCGTGCTCGGACGATAGCGGGTGAGGTCATACCCGAGTTTTCTCAAATTCCCAACAATCGCTTTTTTCCACCCGTTCATGCGGAGTCTTGGTTACCGTTGATCTGATTTGTTCCCGCCATTTGCGAAAGGTCATTCCTGAAGAGACGCGGGAGACCGGACGCCCGCCTTGGACTTCACGGCTTGATAATCCCTCTCAAGCCAGGATCTCCCCCGCCGCGCGAAGCCGACCCATGCCTCGTAGAACAAGCCCAGCCTCCTGCGCTGCAGATACCAGAGATCCAGCGAGAAAAGCCGGTGCCGCGTGAGGACGTGGAAGTCCTTGCTCAGAGAGTAAAGGTTGAGGCCCAACTCCGCCGCCAAGGCCTGCAGACTGTTCTCGTGGTACAGCGAGACATGCTGCCCGCTCTCGAAGACATGGTACCACCAATCGAGCGGAGGCGGAGCGGAACTTGAATGGGTGAGCGTGGAGAACACCAGTGTATCCGCCCCGTATTTCGCCAGTTGTTCGCGGACAAACGCCAGGGGATTGGTGATGTGCTCCATGACCTCGAAGGCCAGTAGCACCTCTGCGGAGAATCCATCACCGGGCTCGAATCCCTTCGCGAACAGATTCTCGCAATAGGCATCCGTGGTATAGCAATCGAAACCATCATCCCTCAGACCGCGGCACAACAGGCCGTAGCCTCCACCCACATCCAGGATTCTGGCTTCGGAGCTCGCGATGCGATGGAGCAAGGGAGCAAGCCGACGCCAATTCAGGCGGTTCCTCAGCACCAAGCCCACATCAGTATCCGCGATCGCGCTCGAATACGCTTCTTCCAACCAATAGGGCTCCTGCGGCTGAATGAGAGAACATGTACCGCAGCGGTAGTAGGAAACGTCATACTTGCCCAGAACCGTCGCTTTGAAGGCGAAATCCATCTGCTTTCCATCAATGGGGCATTTCATTGCTGTCTTTGGTTGGAGCCCGGTTGCCTCGCTCATCCCTGTCCCAGCGCTCGCTTCACTTTCCGAAGTCCCAACTGCATGAGCTTCTTGATCGATGGGCGTTTCACACCGAACACTTCGCGTTCGGTGTGGCGATCCGCATTCAAATCGACCTGGATCTCCGGAGGATGAATCAGCGGGAAGGCCATGGCCGCGGCAGGCCACGTCGTATGACCCTCTTTCGTCACCGTATGAGTGGCCCGTTCGTCGAACCCATCGTTCATCACGAGGTTCACATGAGGTGTCACCGCCAAACGACCGGACCTCAGGCATTCGAACATGAGCTGGAAGTCCCAGGTGTCGATGCGACCCGCCTTCACGGCATCGAAGACGTTGGCCAGATGACGTCGGACTGCGGGTGACTGGACCACGGATGCCAGGCTCTCCGGATCGCCGGACCACTCACGCATTTCCACATCGTAGTCCCGCCAGAATCGCCTCCAGCTCGCCCATCCCCAAATGTGGGGATACTTGGAGAAATAATAGGACGAAGCGGAATCATCGAGCCGCCCGGCGGGTTGGAAGTTGTCCCCGCTGATCATCGCGATGTCCGGATTGTCCCGGTATTTCTCCAGCAGCTCCGCGCAGTAGGGGAAGAACGTGGCATCGGGCACGCAGTCGTCTTCCAGAATGATGCCTTCCTCCACGCGCTCGAAGAACCAGGTGATCGCCTCCGCCATCGCTCGCCGGCAGCCGAGATTCTCGCTCCGGTAGAGCCGTTCACAAACGCACGGCCAGTCGATCTGCTCCGTCACCCGGCGCGCGGCCTCACACAGCTCGGCTTCTCCGGGTCTGCCCGCGCGTGGTCCATCCGCCGCAACAAACAACCTCTCGGGTCTTGCTTGCCGGATCTTCTCAAACACCCGCTCCGCCAGATCCGGACGATTGAAGATGGTGAGGACGATGGGAGGCGTTTTCACGGGGGGCATAGGAGTGATTTCTCCGCTTTCAGTTCCCATGGCTTCCGGTCGCAATTGCACGCTCGAAAATCACACTGTGACCGGTCTTGGCAAAAGCCATGTAGCCCTTGCTTTTGAGAAAGATCGCAATCGGATCCTCCTTCACCTCATCCAACCCGCGATCCAGGATCTCCACGATGATGAATGCCGGAGCGAACCGCTCCCAATCGTTCGATTGGAGCACGTCCAGATCCAGCCCCTCCACATCGACACTCAGCAGATCGATCGCGGTCCCTGCCGGCAGATGCTTTTCCAGGACTTCCGCCAGGGGATAGACCTCGATCGGAATGGAGTCCAGCATCTTGAAGCCGGACTTCTCTCTCTGCTCTGCGACCTCGGGACTGAAGGTGTTCAACGCCGGCTCGTCGAAGCGGAAGAACTTCATTTGGCTCCGGTGACCTCCGATGCCGATGTTCAGATTGATGTCGCGATGCCGCTTCTTGAGGAATTCACCGGCGGCATCCGGGTTGGCCTCAATGTTGATGCCCCGCCATCCCATATTGGAAAACGCCAGCGTATTGGAGAACCGGCTGGGATGATGAGCGCCCACGTCGACAAAGAAACCGTTCGGGCGATGGCCGATCCGACGCAGCAAGGCAATGTCCTCACCCTCCTGCGCATGGGAAATCGTGGAGGTGGCTTGGAGATCATTGTGCAGCCACCGCGCCAGAATCCATTTGAGCCGTGGAGGGAGCAGCCGTTTCAACAAGGTAGTCATGAGTGCGGGAGAGAAGAGGAAAACCAATGCAGTTCGGCGAAACGGGCTCTCGCCGCCTTCGACACGAGGAAGGGAAACACCACCGAGATCCCATAGGAGATGGCGGTGGCCAATGCTGCTCCGGAAGCCCCGTCCGAAGGAATCCACCACAGATTGAGCAGCGCATTGCTGGCAGCCCCTGCGATCGTCCCCGCAAGCATGACGCGTCCGAGACCCCAAATGACATAGAGCTGCCCCATGACGCAGCCGACAAACACCGGCAGCGAAGCCCAGATATGAATTCTAAGCGGCCCGGCCGAAGCGCTGTAATCCCTTCCGTAAACGAGTGCGATCACACCATCAGCGGTGAATTGGACGGCGCACCCCAGCAAAAAAGCCCCTAGCAGAAGAAAGCCAAGGAACAGACGGATGGATCGCGAAAACACATCCGGCGAGGTGCGATGCCATTCGATCCACTTCGCGTAGAAGCCTGCGCAAATGATGGAAGGCACCACGTTCCAAAGTTCGCTCAAGCGGGTGGCGGCTCCATAGATGCCCACCTCTGTCTGCCCTTTCATCCACTGGAGCATGACAACATCAAGCCGCGTGTAGACCATGACCGCCACGCCCGCGGCCAGCAATGGCCAGGACTCCGAGAGGAGCTCCCGCACTCCGGAACCGCGCAGGTTCCATCTGAGATGGGGAGAAGGCAATCCGGCATAGCGGAAGGTGCCGAAGGCGATCCCATACAACAGAAGAGCCTCCACCACCATGGCCGAAACCAATGCTCCGAATCCCGCGTTGGCGAAGACCAGTGCCACCTTGACGCCCTGCATGACCAGTATCCCCACCATCCGGACGCGGCTCAGTTTTCTGATTTCCGATCTCGAACGGAAGATCCACTCGAACAGCTGCCCACGGGTCAACAGGAGCGGGACGGAAGCCGCTACCAACGCCATCTTCACCTCACGGCTTTCAGAAGTGACCGCCGCCATCACCAGAAGAGCAAGGCCACCCAACAGTCCGGTGATGCTCAGAAGACTCCAAACCAGATCGCGCAACTGGTCCCTGCGCTCCTCATCGGTCACCAGTCGCCGGATCGTGACGCCTTCCAATCCGAGGCTGAGCACTGCGGCGAGCAATCCCTGGACTCCGTATGCAAAGTTGATCGCGCCCGCATGGGTCGGGCCGAGGTAACGTGCCACCAGCACGCCGGAAAAGAACGCGCCGCACATCACCGCACCACGCTCCGCGAACATCCAGATGACATCCTTGACGGAATGGCTCGAAAGCACTCTCTGCCAAAGAGCCCCGATACGGGCGAATCCGCTTTGAAAAGCCGATGTCATGGGTTCATTTGGATCGGGTGGCATCCACCAGATCCATTCAGAGCGAGTTCACGCACTCACGGGTCAGATAACGCGCGAAAGCCAAAGGATTCCATAGGCGCTCATAGCGGGACCGGATGTGCGCCCTGCGTTCACGGGAGCTTGCGGGATCGCTGTCCTCTGCCGCTTTTTTCAAGACTGCTGTCGCACGCTGCCAATCCACCTTCTCCGCCGGTTCATACCCCATCGGCCCGAGTTCACGGACTTCGCAGTCTGCGTCGAACGGTTCATACCAGCGGACCACGAGATCGTCGGTGATCACTCCGCGACCCATGGCGAAGGCATCCGCGAAGCGGAAGGGCATGCTGCCATACAAGCCCGTGATGTTGCAGTTCCAATCGAATCTGGCCAGGCGGCGGGCATATTCCAGCGGGTCCGAGATCTCCGGCCCCACCACACTTGCATCAGGAGCTGAGACCATCCGCGCATCGATCCGCGGATCATTCCATCCCCTCAGCAAGCGGACGAGATCAAGACGCTTCTGATTCGGATGCCCGGCAGGGCCGCTGCTCGGGTAATCCGAGGAAGCCGGTGCGCCGGTGACGCGAAAGCGCGGTGGCCGTGATCCCACCCGACCACATTCCATGGTCATGGGTTTGGTCATCTCATTCGAGATCCCGCCGAAGTAGGCGAAGAGGCTTCCATCCGGCTCGATTTCTCCATGCCGGCTCCAGGCATCCAACACCGCTTTGTTCGGAGCGGGCTTGAGACTGCGTGCCAGCGGTCGTCCCAGCATCGCCGGGCGGACCCGGTCGGCGCACTCGATCACCGATGCGGGCAACGGATAAGCGAGTTCGCTGGAAAGATGGAAGGGCCCCGGGAAATCCCGCGGCATCTGCGCCTTGAAATAAATATCCGTGTCCTGAAGCGCATTGAGATCGAACCAGAACGGCCGGTCATCCACGTCGTAGCAAAACCGGACGACCTTGTCCGCCACCTGCACGGTGCCTTCGAATACCGGGCCGCCATCGACCTCATGAAAAACCCGTGGCATCAGCCGGCGGATCAGCCAGCGGGGACCATTGATCCCCAGCAGCCTGTTCACCGGCTGCAAATCGCAGCGGAATTCCGCTTCACCCAGGAGCTGCATTTCACCCAGCCCGGCAGCCAACCAATCGACGTATCTCGCGAAATTCGCAGAGATTTTAGTCAGGGTGATGATCGGACGGTTCATGATGCCATCAAGCTTTGCCGGACGCGCGCTTCGCAGAGCTACTGATTGAGCAGGTCGAATGCATCCGAGGCATCCGGTGAAAGCTCGTATGCCTCACTGGTCCGGAATGGAATGCCCCGGTAGGGAGCCGTCACCATTTCCCAGCGGGCGATCGGGCAATCAAAGACCACCGGGATATCCTCGAACCCGATGGCAGCAAGCTGGTCCTTCGTCATCGCGGTCAACTGGGACGAACGGATCGAAAGCAGGATCACCGAGTGGCCCTCGGTCCGGAGCTTTTTCACAGCCTCCACCGCGCTGGCATGCGGACGGACAGCCTCGAAGGTCGGATCGAAGTACTCGGAACCTCGTTCGAACAAATAGCCATCGAGCGACACGAGGTACGTCTTCCGGCTGAGCAGGAACCGCTTCCAATCGTGCACCGTTCCCCAGTCCTGATAGTCTGAAACCGGAAGGCCACGAAAGTGGACACCCTCAAGGATCATCGAGGAAATGACATCGGACAGATACAGCTCCCGGTCCTCTCCGAGAAAGCGACCGCTCAGCTTGTCATACACCTGACGGAACAAAGCAGGGTCCGTGAAATAGTAACCACCCACGCTGAAGGTGTCCGAGATCACCATCTTCTCCTTGATGTTCAGGATCGATCCCTGGGCGTTCAACTGGAGGTAGGACTTGTTACGCGGATTGATCAGGGAGTGGTTGTTGAGCGAGTCGTAGCAGACGTAGTTCTCGGCTTGGTTGGGAACATCCACGCGGAAGCAGTTGTCCGAGTCCTTGACCAGAAACGGCTCGTCCAGCCCGGTGGCTTCGAGCGCCTTCATGACCGTCTCGGATTGGCTGCGGGTCCGCTCTCCGAGAATGACCACCTGCACTTCGGGACCGAAGGCCAGCTTCAATCCCCGGACCGCTTGGAAGCGGTCCTCGTGTTCCTGGAGGATCACCACGATGATGTCCGATGCAGAAACAGGAATCTTGGAGACCGCCTCGCGGATCATCGGACGTCCGGCGTGATCCGGCAGCATCCATTTGGGAGGAAGATCGGGAAAGCGGCTGGAGCTGCCGCAGCACGGAATGATGACTTTCATGGCCGGGAATGACAGAAGCGTTGGATTCTCTTGAGGATGAATTCCCGCTCACGCTGCGAGCGGGCATACGGCAGGATGCGGCAGAAATTGAGTGCCAGCAGGATCGGCTCCATCGATGAGTAAGCCGGATTCAATGTGGAGATTTTGGCCGAGATGTTCTCATGCAGGTAGCACTGGACCGCCGGGCTGATGATCCGGCTTTTCATTTCGAACCAGCCTCCCAACAGGTCCTGAGACAACTTCACGTAATCCTGAACAGGGTGCTCGAAGGTGGAGTCGAGGAAATCGACCAGCCACAAGCAGCCGTGTTCATCGACCATGATGTTCTCCAGCGTGAAGTCACCGTGGCAGAACCCGGGAGTATCGGGGGCCAGAGTCCTCACCTGGTCCAGGCCAAGAAGCAGACGCCCGACGAGCGCATGATCCAGTCCGACGTTCTTCACGTGCACTTCCAGGAGCTTCTCCACGGAAGCCGTGAACAAGTTTGCGCAGTTGCCTTGGGATACCGCCGGCAACGCGACGGCCTCTTCGAGAAAAGCACTGATCTGCCCGGTGAACCGCCGCAGGTCCGTGGGATCGCATTTCTCCAGAAAGCGGTGACCATCCAGTCCGGGCACATACTCCATGTCGAAATGGAAGCAACCGTCGGTCTCGCCGCAGTCGAGAATCTCCGGAGTCCGCAGCGAGGCTCCCAATCCAGCGAACGCCGCCTGCTTCTCCATCTGACGCCGGAGCCGCGCGTTTCCGGCGGGAGAAGATGCTCTCTTCCGCACACGCAGTGGAGTTCGTCCGGAGAGAATCTCGAGACAAGCTCCGGAAAACCCGTTGAGGTCGGGACGGATCATGACACGGATACGGGGGAATTGCCCTCCACAAGAAACACCGTCATCCCGGCAGCCCTGGCGGAATCCCAGCCTGCGACGGTATCTTCAAACGCGAGCATCTCGGCTGGAAGAACGCCGAGGAGATCCGCGGCGAGCAAATACGGCATCGGGTCTGGCTTGCTTCTCTCGGTATCTTCCCCGGTCACGATCACCTTGAAGTAAGATCGCCAGCCAAGGCGGTCCAGGAGTTGCTCGATTCCCGGACGGGAACCGGACGAGACCAGAGCCAAGGGAGCGAGCTGTGACAGCACCGGCAGCAGTCGCGCTGAAGGAAGCACGGTCAGATCCGCTTCACGGAAAAGATCCGCCACCTGCTTCTTCTTCCGGGCATGAAGTTCGGGAACCGTAAGAGCACACGGCCGTCCTCTCAAAAAGAGGGGAATGGTTTCCGAAGCTTTCCCACCGATGTTGTCGAAGAAATCCTCCCGCGTCAGTTCGAGCCCCGCTTCCTCAAACACCCGGCGGTAGGCCTCGAAATGAAGACCCATCGTATCGACCAGCGTTCCATCGAAATCGAACGCGTAAGCGGAGAATGCCCGTGGTGGGTTCATATCGCTTTGAAAATCCAACTCCCTTCGTGCCTCCCCAGCGTCAGGCTTTCAGATAGTTCCGCAGCTTCTTCGGCACTTTCTTCAGGCCGAACCAGAGCTTTGCCGGAAGTCCATAGCGGCGGACGGCGTGTAGCTCACGGAACTGACGGATCTTCTGGCCGATGCCATCCTTACCCGCGGTGTAGTTCGCGTGGTAGATGAAGATATCCGCCGGAGCCGGCCAGCCATGCGTGCGAGCGTAGTATTTCACCGGAAGCTTCCCCCACGAAAGAGCGATCCCTTCCGCAAGCATTTCATTGACGATCGCTTGCTCGTTTTTGCCGGGATCGGCAGCGAGACGCGCACCCACATTCCGGAAGAAGTCGGCCACCGCCGGACTCGCCCGGCAGACGATGAAGCCGGTGTTTACTTCCGGGGTCTTCGGGCTCTCCGTCTGAAACAGGATGTCCTTGCCGGAGGCCTCGTAGGTGGCTTCGAGATCGGCTGCGGTCCCATCGAGGAAGATGATGTCCACATCACTCCACAGGATCACCTGGCCGTCATTCTCCTCCATGCTGCGAACGATCAGATCGATCTTCCGGCGGATGCACTCGAGGAACTCCTTGCTGTAGAAGTCACCCGCGCCCTTGAGATCCAGCAGCGTGGAATGGACCTCGAAATCGGATGGCAGGGAGGGCTGGAAATAGCCCGAGAACAGGATTTCGTGCGCCGGGGTGAAGCAGCAGAAGACTTTCATCAGCAGCTTTGGAGAGCCGGGGATTCAAGGCTGGATTGCCCTGAAGATCCCAAGCGGTTTGAAAAAGAAAAGCAGCGAGCTCGGCTCAATGCCGGGTCAGGGCGACTGCTTCAGATCGATCGGATGCATGAGGCTCCGCGGATGCAACATGCGGGGATGGAGGCCGTAACGTGGCGGCTCGTAATGGTTCTCAGCCGTGAAGGGAGCTGCGAAGTGTTCGCCTACCAGATCATCCCGGACAAAGAAGGCATTGATGCCACTGAAATCACAGCCAACCAGACTATAGCCGAATTCGCGTCCAACCCGTTCGAAGGATTTGAGGCTGGCACCGAAATTCTGGGTCCCATCCCAAGTCCGCTCGGCATGGTATTCCACTTCCCATGGGACCTCGGCCGGGATGACGGAGTTGTATTCCATGGCCACCACACGGGGCCGATAGTCTTTCAACCCGCGCCACGCATGGAGAGTGTTCTGATCAATATCCAGCGAGAGAAAATCCGGTTCCTTCGGCGCGCCAAGCTCAGCCAACAGGCTCGCCACATTCTCCCGGTTCACGAAGGCCTGCCTGCCCTTCAGGCGTTCAGCAGGAACTCCATGGCTGCGGAGGGTTTCCAGAAAGGCGCCATTGCCATCGATCCAAACCCCCTTCCAACCAAGCGTGTAGAGAAAGGCCGTGTTGTTCTCCAAGCCGTCTCCGATTCCAATTTCAACGAAGATGCGGTTGGACGTTCCGATCCTGCGGAAGATTTCCTGGATGATACCGTCTTCATCGTTCTGCGAATTCACCTGATACCCGAACCGGGCGAGCCGCTTCGGCTCGGACAGCCGGGGATCGGCATTCAGAAGCTGCTGCCAATGGGACGCCTGAATGCTCCTGCTGATGGCTTCCAAACAAGGAGTCTGCCGATGCAGGCCGCGAATCTCGCGAACCAAAGGCAATGAGTTGTAGATTTTCCGAATGAACGATTTCATCAGGTCTTAAAGACCATTACTGACAATCAGTCCTGCGGACAATCATAACATCGGGATCATCATCCCCGACGAGAGAAAGTCAATATGCGGACCCATGGATGGAGCCGGGCCGCCTTCAGATTGAATTCAATCCATTCCATCGGCAACAGGGACTATCATTCTTCCCCACTGGAAATTGCCACCTACGGGGACCGTCCAACGCACGTGCCCGCAAAGAACCGGGAACATTCGAACGAACCGCAGATCCACTGAAACTGACGAGTGGAACCGATCGCAGAAGATAGTGGACCAGCATCGCAATGGCAGCATCAGGAAAACGTTCGAACCCTCGTCCCCAAAGATATTTCACCGTAATGGCCCCGATCTGCCCTCGATGCCCGCGGACACCCAATTCCAGCAAGGCCCAGGCAGGTTCGGATTCCACCTGAAATTCGAGCAGCTCGCAGCGCGCCATGGGATTGGCCATCCACCATCGTACCGATATCCGGAGTAAGCGCGACCTCATCCTCTGTCGTCTCAGGCCATTGATCGATTCCATCCGCATGTACTGGAAGGAATCGATCGGCAGTCTCCAAACGTGGTGTCCACAAACGCGCAGCTGGCAAAAATCTTTTCAGCCATGGCATGCGTCTGACAATCGCTTCCTCCACAAGAGGCAGGCCGATTCGCAGTCGGTAGATTTCAAGCTCGGTCCCTGGGATGGCCATTCCGCCAAGAGCTTTCCACAGCGCCCCGCTCTGAGCGTTGGCAGTCGTTGCCACCAATTTGAACTGTTTCTTCCTTGCTAGAAAGGCGCGGAAAAGCGCCAGCCCCGGCATACCACGCCAGGCTTCGGCAACGTAGAAATTGTGGCTTACCAACTGAAGTTTTCCGGTGGATGCATCCCCCAACCGAAAAGGAGTGGCCAGATGGATTCCTTGGAATTCGCCGTTCACCACAAGTTTCCATCCCAGGATAACTTCATCAATTCCTGCAAGCATCGATGCCTCGGCCAACCACAGAAGCCATTCTGTCGACGGAGGAACCATGCTGCCGACCGCTGCGCTCAAAAATCGCACGACTTCCGGAGCATCGGAAATCTCGATTTCCTCGACGGCAATCTTGGGAGAACTCTCCATTTTTCAGCCTACGGGGCTTTTCCCTGTCATCTGCACGAACTTCGAGCCATCCACACGTGCATCCTGGAGGTTCGCGCTGAAGTCACGGGACTGCCTCCAAAGTGCCCGATGAATTGTCCCCCCATGTTTTGCAACATGCTGCATTCCAGGAGTGGCATGGGCGATTCTCACCACTCCCATGGCCCGGACTTTGTCTTCCAAGACAGGGCGGAAATTTCCCGGCATCCCAAAGGGGAATGAAAAATCCACGATGTCGCGGTTCGCAATCTTGGCTAAAACTTCCAAGTTCACTGCAATATCCGCCAAAGCCTCGCTATCCGAAAGAGCTCCCAAATTGTAGTGAGAATGGGTATGAGCACCTATTCCGTGACCTCTCGCGACAAGCTCCGTCAATTCTGATTCCGTCAATGGGCGGCGGTCGGCAACGGCTCCGAGTCTGTTATAGTAGTCGACAACTTCCCCCGATGACGAGCTGCAGCCGAGAGGAAGCGTGTTCACGTAGAACATGGCCTTGATCTCATGCCTATCGAACAAATCCAGATTCTCGAACCAAGACCGGTAGTTGTCGTCGAAACTCACCATGACGACTTTCCCAGCATGATCGTCCGTCGAATCATAAGTTGCCGCGTCAACGAAGCGATAGCCGAGCCTCTTGAGCTCCGTAATCGAATCATCCAGCAACCTGGTGGCCAGAGGATCGAGTTCGTGGAGATAGATGGCCAGACGATCGGGCAGACCACGATCGAAAAATGAATGATGGATCGTGCGAGTGAACCTTTGGAGCCCGAGCTTGAATCGCTGCCCAAGCCCTCGTTGGAAAACTCGTCCAGGTTGGTGGGAATCACTCATGGAAAGGAATTCAAGGAGCTCCGATCAAATGGTGCTGCCCGCATCAATCGTCAGATCAATACCGGTAATACTGGCGGCACCATCTGAGAGCAGATATTCGACCCCTGCCGCAACATCTTCCACCGAGGCCAGCTTCCTCAGTGGCGAACGACGGATGATGGACTCGAGTTTGTCGGGAGTGAGCCCCGCCGACATTTCGGTCTGCATGTAGCCGGGAGAAATCGCATTCACCGTGATATTCGCCCTTCCCACCTCACGAGCCAATGACCGGGTGAATCCCAGAAGAGCTGCTTTGGTAGCGCCGTAAACCGACAATCCGTTGAAGCCGGTCGAAGCGATAATGGAAGCAATATTTACCACTCGCCCCCTCCTCTGCGGCAACATGCTCCGGAGCGCATATTTGGTAAGGATGATCGTCCCTGTCAGATTCACCTGGATCAATTCCTCGATCTGGGTCTCGTGCATGGTCGCAAGAACCCCGTCGTGAGCCATCGCTCCATTGTTCACCAATGCGTAGAGGGAACCGAACTCCTTTTCGATTTCCCTGAGCCATTGATGATGCCCCCCTGTCACACCGAGATCGAGGGGTCTAAAGAAAACCTGGCTGGGCAGATCTTCCTCAAGGCGCATGAATTCCGCGGAATTCTTCCGCGACGCACCCACCACCCGATATCCTTTGGCAGCAAGTCCACGGCAAATTGCCAGTCCCAGCCCCCGGCTGGCTCCGGTGACGATCACGAGCGGTTGTTGGTTCATCTTCTGATCTTTCCGGTAGAAGTGATTTCCAAGTTGGAGACGAATTTGAAGAAAGCAGGAATCTCGAAGCGCTCAAGGGAGGCGCGGCAGTGGCTCAACAGCTCATTCCGCAAATCCGCCGGATCGATTCCCGTGCCGGCAACGACATCCGCCGCCACTACCGCGCCGAGGATCGGGTTCGCCTTGGAATAAACTCTCGCTTCCTGAACGCCTTCCACCTGCAGCAAAACACGCTCAACGGCAGAAGGGTGCACCTTGCGGCCTCCCACATTGACGCTGCCGTTGGCACGTCCGAGAAATAGGTATCGATCGCCTTTCAATTCCACGAGATCACCGCTTTCGATCCAGCCTGCTTCGTTGCTGATCGATTCAGAAGATTTGAGAAATTCGGGTCCCTGCTGATCCGGCTTGAGCATCAACATCCCATCGGATCGAACGCAAAGTGACATTCCCGGAGGAGGCTCACTGAGAAAGGATACGGGGAAACCAGGTAGATCGTCCGCCACTGAAAATCCCACTCCGGCTTCCGTCGATGCGTAGATGTGCCGAATCGTAGCCGATGGAAATTGCTTTCGTAAGTGGTCCAGGATTTTGGCATCCGCCGGCTCTCCCCCGAGGGTAACGATCTTAAGAGGAAGATCGGCCAGACGCTTGGTCATGGTAAGTTTTCTCCAAAGACTGGGCGTTGCTGAAAGCGCGTTGCATCCAGCTCCAATCAGCAACGCCATCGCACCTTCAAGGTCCGTGTGATCCTGGGGAACGATCAGTGTTCCTCCACCAGCGAAAGCCTGTAAAAGGACCTGAAGCCCTGCAAACCGCGCGGGATCGTATAACAATCCCCAACGCAAATCCGCCGAAGCGCCATTCTGCCGTTTGACCTTCCGGGTCAGCGTTTCAAAGGTGTGGACAACAAGCTTGGGGACTCCGGTCGTTCCCGACGTCGCGATAATCCAATGGGTCAGGGAGCGATCGCCAAGGGCAGATTCCGATTCGCTCTTCAGTTCGACAACGGAGATCCCGTCAGAGAGCGTGGTAACACGGAATTCACATCGAGCGGAGGACTCGTTCTGTGTGAGTGCGTCCTCTTCTTCTCCCGGGGTGGATAAGAAAATAGCGGACGCCCAACCGTCGAGCGCAACCAAGGCAACCAAAAACTGGACAACTTCTCCGCACAAAAGACTCACAGACCGGCCGTAGAGTGGCTTGAAAATCCCTTCCCGTAATTTGTGGCATCGTTCCGATAGTTCATCAACTCCGGCAACCATGCTTCCCGCGATCACCCGGGGAACAGTCCCGGATGAACTCTGTAAAAGTTCCAGCAGGTTTGCCGGAACCAACTGATCAGGCCTTGGGGGCGAAACGCTCATAAATCGCCACGAATTCACCAAACGTGGAGGGATAGACAGCTTCCTCCATGAGGGTGAATGGATCGTAATCCAAAGATTGCTCCAAGCGTGTGACCAGAATGGCGAAGCCCAGGGAGTCCAAGCCCGATTCAAGCAGCACGAGATCATCGCAAATCTCAGGCAGAGGCGAGACCCCGGCCTCTACCAATGAAGCCCGGTACTCGCTTTCAATTACTGCGCGGATGTTTTCCATGAATTCGAGCGGCTGATTGCTATGGCTATAAACACACGGATTTTCCGCATGCCATTGGGCCCCACGTTAGCTGCACGGATAACTCCAGCAAGAGCCAATTGCCCGCTCAGAAGCCCGCAGCGCAATCCGCGAGCTATCCTTTAGGCCTCACACGATCATCCCCGCGGCCACCGTTTCATTGGTGCCGGGATCGATGAGGATGAACGAGCCGGTGTGACGGTTGCGGCGGTAGGAGTCGTGCAACAGTGGCACCGCAGTGCGCAGGGTGATGCGGCCGATGTCGTTCATGTTGAAGCCTTCGACATCCTCGACCTTGTGGAGGGTGTTGATGTCCACATGATACTTGATCTCCTGCACCACCGCCTTGGTCTCACGGGTGGTGTGGCGCAGCACCAGCTTCGCGCGAGGAGGCATCGGCTTGTTGGAGAACCAGCAGATCATCGCCTCGATGTCCTGGGAGACTTTCGGCGGATTGTTGGTTTTCACCAGCATGTCGCCACGGGAGATGTCGATTTCGTCACGCAGCGTGAGGCAGACCGATTGAGGCGCGAAGGCCTCGCTGATCTCACCTTCCGGAGTGTGGATGGCTTTGACGTGGGTCTTGAAACCGGAGGGCAGCACGGTGACTTCGTCGCCCGGCTTGAACACGCCACCCGCCACGCGACCGGCATAGCCGCGGAAGTCGTGCCATTCGTCGCTCATCGGGCGGATCACCCACTGCACGGGGAAGCGTGCGTCGACGTGGTTTTCCTCACCGCCGATGTAGACGTGCTCGAGATGATAGAGCATCGAGGGTCCCTTGTACCAATCCATCTTCTCCGACTTGTCGACGACGTTGTCGCCGTTGAGCGCGGAAATCGGAATGGTCGTGATGTCGATGATGTTGTCGAGACGGGACGCGAAGGCTTCGTAGTCCTTCACGATCTGCGTGTAGACCTCCTCGGAGTAATCGACGAGGTCCATCTTGTTGATGGCGACGACGACGTGCTGGATGCGCAGCAGGTTCGCGATGAAGCTGTGGCGCTTCGTCTGCTCGATCACGCCCTTGCGCGCATCCACCAGAATGATCGCGAGGTTCGCGGTGGAGGCACCGGTCACCATGTTGCGGGTGTACTGGATGTGCCCGGGCGTGTCGGCGATGATGAACTTGCGCTTCGGCGTGGCGAAGTAGCGGTAGGCCACGTCGATGGTGATGCCCTGTTCGCGCTCGGCCTTGAGACCGTCGGTCAGGAGGGCGAGGTTGACGTGCTCGTCACCGCGGCGGCGGGACGACTCCTCGACGGCTTCAAGCTGGTCCTCGAAGATCGACTTGGAATCGTAAAGGAGGCGGCCGATGAGGGTGGATTTACCGTCGTCAACGGAGCCGGCGGTGGTGAAACGAAGAAGGTCCATGGAAAGAGAGAAGTGGTTGGTAATCGGAAATCAGGAAGAAAAGGTCTTTAGAAGTATCCTTCCTTCTTGCGGTCTTCCATGGAGGTTTCGGAGCGCTTGTCGTCAGCGCGGTTGCCACGCTCGGTCTGGCGGGCGGCGGCCACTTCGTCGATGATCTGGTCGAGCGTCACGGCATCGGACTCGATCGCACCGGTGATGGTGGCGTCACCCATCGTGCGGAAGCGGATCTGCTTGTGCTCGACGGTCTCGCCTTCGCGCGGTTGCACGAACTCGGACACGGCGAGGATCGCGCCATTGCGGATGAGAGTGTCGCGCGAGTGAGCGAAGTAGAGCGAAGGCAGCGGGATGTTCTCGCGCTTGATGTACATCCAGATGTCCATCTCGGTGAAGTTGGACAGCGGGAAGACGCGGAAGTGCTCGCCGGAATTCTTGCGCCCGTTGAAGAGGTTCCACAGCTCGGGGCGCTGGTTCTTCGGGTCCCACTGGCCGAAGTCATCGCGGTGGGAGAAGAAACGCTCCTTGGCGCGGGCCTTTTCCTCGTCGCGACGGCCGCCACCGAGGCAGGCGTCGAACTGGTGGTGCTCGATGGTGTCGAGCAGGGTCACCGTCTGGAGGGCGTTGCGGGAGGCGTTCGGTCCCTTTTCCTCGACCACGCGGCCGGTGTCGATGGACTCCTGCACGGAACCGACAACGAGACGGGCACCCAGCATCTCCACGAACTCATCGCGGTACACCATCGTCTCCGGGAAATTGTGACCGGTGTCGATGTGGACAAGAGGGAATGGCATGCGTGCCGGCCAGAACGCCTTGCGGGCGAGCCAGGCCATCACGATCGAGTCCTTGCCGCCGGAGAAAAGAAGTGCGGGATTCTGGAATTGCGCCGCAGTCTCGCGGAGCACGAAAATCGCCTCGGCTTCGATCTGGTCGAGGTGGGAGAGTTGGTAGTTGGGCACGGGAAGAGAGGGACTTCGGTGGATGGGAGCCTGGACTCAAAGACCGGGCTCACGCGCTAAAGCGCGGCGCGGAGGTAATGAGACGGCAGCGGCACCGCAAGCAATAATTACCAAATTTACTATTTCACTCAGGAATAGCCGGTGAGATTCGGCTCCGGACGGCGTCCAGCAGGGCGGCGGCAGCCTCTGCCACCGTGGTGCTTTCAGTATCAAGGAGAAGGTCCGGATGTTCTGGAGCCTCGAAGGAGCTATCCCGGCCGGTGAAATTCGCAATCTCGCCCTTGGCGGCCTTCGCGTAGAGGCCTTTCACATCACGCTGGGCACAGGCTTCAAAGCTGGCTTGGACGTAAACCTCAAAGAAATCCTCGCCGACGATGCTCCGGGCCAAATCCCGGAGAGCAGCGCGGGGGTGATGACGGACACGAAGGTGATGATGCCGTTTGCAGCGAAAACCTTGGCCGTTTCCGAGACGCGGCGGACGTTTTCGAGGCGGTCTTCGTCGGAGAAACCGAGATTCCCGTTCAGCCCGGAGCGGAGGTTGTCGCCATCGAGGATGACGGTGAAACGGCCTTCTTCATGCAGCGCGCGCTCGGCGGCATTTGCGATGGTGGATTTGCCTGAGCCGGAGAGGCCGTACATCCAGATCACGAGTCCACGCTGGCCAAGCAGGCTCTCCTTGTCCTGGCGGTTGAGGAAGCGGTGGAACTCGGTGTGGATGTTGGTGGCGGCCATGGAAAAGGAATCGATCAATCCGCGAGCATGCGGTCACGGAGGGAATACCAGAGGAATAGCGAATTGTAGGTAAAGTAGCGGCGGAACAGTCGCTTTGGTTCGCGGTAGACACGATAGGCCCACTCAAGACCGAGCTTCTGGAACAAGGCAGGTGCCCGCTCGACGGTGCCCGCGTGGAACGCGAACGCCGCGCCGATGCCGAAATAGACCGCAGGTGGGAGCTGCGTCAAATTCTCGCCAATCCAGCGTTCCTGCTTCGGGCAACCAAGGCCGACCCAGACGAAATTCGCACCAGATGCACGGATGCGGTCGCAGATCCGCTGGAACTCATCCTCCGGCCATGGACCGAAGGGCGGCGAGTAAACGTCCGCGATGGCAGCACCGGGGAAGGTCTCACCGAGTTTCGTTTGCAGGGTTTCGAGAAGCTTCTCGCTGCCTCCCAACAGGAAGTGTTTCAGCGTGGGATCGGAGGCGGATTGGCGGAAGATCTCGCCCATCAGCTCGGCTCCACTGACCCGCTCGGTCAGACGCCGGGATGCCTCCACCTCACCATTGATCGCCCACACCAGCGGCATGCCGTCCGGGCAGATGAGATCGAAATTTCTCAGCGCAGCCCGGAACTCCGGTTCATGGCGCGCGCGGGTGATGACGTGGGTATCCGCCGCCTCCACCGCACGGGCCCGATCTCCGAGCCGGGCCCAGCCGATGGCGGTATCGAGCCGCCTCGGCACGATTGGTCACCGCAACGGGAGTTCCAGGACTTGGACGCTCTGGATCGGCATGGCGGGAAGTCAGACTTTGTAGAATGGCTCCACCTCGCGGAGACCCTGATGAATCCTGAGCGCCGCCGTGCGGGCTGCTTGATCGGGGAAGAGATAGACCGCGTAGCCGCCGTAACCGCCGCCGCAATATTTCGATGCCAGACTGCCTTCGATGGCAGGCAGCGGCTCCATCCCTTCTTCCAGTTGCACCCGGTGATAAAGCGCGACGCCCTCGGCGAGGCGGGCGAGATCCGCATGCAGCACGCCTTCCCGCGCAACCCGGCCGGACGCCGCGATGGTATCGTAATCGCGCGGCCGCTCGACCACGCCCGGAGTATCGTGCTCGCCACCGGTCCAGAGGATGGCGAGGCAGCCGGTGAGGAAGTCGCCATTGCGCTTGAAATCAAGCACCGGACGATGGCCGGAGCGCCAGACGCAGAGACCCGTTTCGCGGATCACCGCAGGATCCTGCCAGCCGACTCCGAGATCGAGCTCGGAATCCACCCCATCCTTGCCATTGAGAAGCGCCCATGCGCCGGAGCCACCGAGACCGGCCTGCTTTTCATAAGGCCATTCACGCAACGACACCAAGGGTGAGATCGCACAGTTCACGACGTAGCCATCCGGACGTGAGAACCGTGGCACATCCAGCCAACCGCCCGCGAAGTCCACACGCAACGGAGCCTCCGTGGGAGCCTGTACCCAACGCACGATGGAGGACGTGGAAACCGGAGTGAACTTCGGCGGCGTCTTCGGGAGAACGACATATTCGGCTCCCACCTCCGCGCAGATCGCGCGTTTCAGCGGTGCGTATTTGTCATCTTCCGTCACCACCAAGAAGTCGGGCCGGATGCGCATGAACGCCTCACGGAAATCAATGCCTTCCTCGTGCCCGGTGCCGATCACCACCTCATCCACCATCCGTAGTCCTTCCAACAGCGCCTTCTTGTGCTCGTCCGGAATTGAAGGACGGCGGCGCTTGTGGATCCACAGCACTTCATCGGAGGCGAACGAAACCGTCAGGTGGTCACCGAGGGCGCGCGCCTCTTCGAAGAACTGGAGATGCCCGGCATGCACGATGTCGTAGCAGCCGGGAGACGAAGACTTTTTTCACGGGGGAAGAAGGAGCAGGGGTTGGTGGGCCACGATCAACGCTCGCTGCCCACCGGTTTGCCGGTGGCAAGGGCGATGGCCCGCTCGTTGCGCGCCAGTTCGAGATCGGCCTCCGTCATGATCTTGACGAGATCCTTGAACAGCACCTTCGGCTCCCAGCCGAGCTGGCGCTTGGCCTTCGCTGGATCGCCGATGAGGAGATCGACCTCGGCGGGACGCTCATAGCGCCGGTCGTAATCCACATACTGCTCCCAATCGAGGCCGAGCTGGCCGAAGGTCTCCTGCACGAACTCCTTCACGGAGTGGGTCTCATTGGTCGCCACCACGTAGTCATCCGGCGTGTCCTGCTGGAGCATCAGCCACATCATTTCCACGTATTCCTTGGCGTAGCCCCAGTCGCGCTTCGCATCCAGGTTGCCAAGGAAGAGCTTGTCCTGCAGGCCCATCTTGATGCGACCGGCGGCACGGGTGATCTTGCGGGTAACGAAGGTCTCGCCCCGGCGCGGGGACTCATGGTTGAAGAGGATGCCGTTGCTACCATGGAGGCCGTAGCCCTCGCGGTAGTTGATGGTGAGCCAGTAGGCATACATCTTCGCGCAGCCATAAGGAGAGCGAGGCCAGAACGGCGTGGTTTCCGTCTGCGGCACTTCCTGGACCTTGCCATACATCTCGGACGAGGAGGCCTGGTAGTAGCGGACATGCTCGATCAACCCCGCCTGGCGGATGGCTTCCAGCAGGCGCTGGGCGCCGAGGCCGGTGACATCACCGGTGTATTCCGGAGCATCGAACGAGACGCGAACGTGGGACTGGGCCGCGAGGTTGTAGACTTCATCGGGACGGATCTCCCCAAGCAGCTTGGCGAGATTGGTGCCATCCGAGAGATCGCCATAGTGCAGGAACATCTTCGCATTCTGAAGATGCGGGTCCTGGTAGATGTGATCGATGCGGTCGGTGTTGAAGGTCGAGGAACGGCGGATGATGCCGTGGACCTCATAGCCTTTTTCCAACAGGAGCTCCGCGAGGTAGGAGCCGTCCTGGCCGGTGATACCGGTGATGAGCGCGCGTTTCATGTGGGGGTGGATAATAATAGCAACAACTTCAGAGACGGGCGGCAGCGGTTCCAAGCGAAGCGAGGAAGTCCTGATAAGCCGCGGCAAGACCTTCACGCAGGCCGATGGTGGGGCTCCAACCGGTGGCGCGGATCTTCGAGATATCGAGCAGCTTGCGCGGCGTGCCGTCCGGCTTCGTGGGATCGGTGAGGATGGATCCGGTGAAGCCGGTGGTTTCCGCCACCAGCGTGGCAAGTTCGAGAATGGTGAGATCCTCACCGGTGCCGACGTTCACCCAATCGGGCGGATTGTCCTGCTCCAACAGATGGAGACAGGCGGCGGCGAGATCGTCCACGTGGAGAAACTCACGTCGTGGCGTGCCGGTACCCCAGATGGTGACGGAAGCATCGCCGCGCTCCTTCGCTTCGTGGAAGCGACGGATCAGCGCCGGGATCACGTGAGAATTCTCAGCGTGGTAATTGTCCCCGGGGCCGTAGAGATTGGTCGGCATCGCACTGTGATAGAGCAACCCGTGCTGGGCGCGGTAGTGCTGGCAGAGCTTCAGCCCAGCGATCTTGGCGATGGCGTAGGCCTCGTTCGTCGGTTCGAGCGGCGAGGTCAGCAGGCAATCCTCTGTCATCGGTTGCGGTGCCTGCTTCGGATAGATGCAGGAGCTGCCGAGGAAGAGCACGCGCGGCACTCCGGCGCGGCGGCTGCCTTCGACGAGATTCGAAGCGATACTAAGGTTCTCGTAGATGAAATCCGCCGGATAGGTCGCATTGGCGTGGATGCCGCCGACCTTGGCCGCGGCGATCACCACCACATCCGGCTTTTTCACTGCGAGCCAATCGAAGACCGCACGCTGGTCGAGCAGATCCAGCTCGGCACGGGACGCGGTCAGAATGTCATACCCGCTGGCCGCACGGACCAGAGCGGAGCCGACCATACCGCGGTCGCCTGCGATGAAAAGTTTCCTACTCATGGGAATCAAGCGGCCAGAAGCAAGCGGTGCCAGGCGCGGCCGAACGCCTCCACGCTGAAATTTCCCAGAAACCGGGCGCGGTTGAATGCTCCCATTGCCCTCCGCTGATCGGCGGAAGTGAGGGCTTCGCGCAGTGCTATTTCGAGAGCCTCTTTGTCACGCACAGGAACCAACCATCCGCCACTCTCCGGAATGACCGCGTCTGCCACCGCACCTACGCGGGTGGCGATGACAGGAAGCCCGAAGGCCATCGCATCCAGCACCGCCAGCGGGAATGCCTCGGTCCAAGACGGCAGGCAGAACACCGCGCCTGCTCGCAAAGCAGCCGCCTTATCCTCGCCCCATGTGGCTCCATGCCAGGTCATGCGATCGGGAAATGGTCCATTGGAGAAGTGCTGCCGGAGTGATTCATCGGTCTCGCCCGCACCGGCCCCGCCGTAGAAAGCGACCTCCAAGGCTGGAAACTCCGTGCACAAGCGGCGCCCTACCTCGAACAACTCACGCCATCCTTTTTCCTCCGTCATGGCGGAGAGGAAAACGACACGCTGCGACTCCGCAGGAGCCGCCAGTCTGTCTCCCGTGGAATCAGGAATGCCATTGCAGATCGCGGCCGTCTTTTCGGCGGGAATCTCCTGCGGCCAATCTCCGGTTAAAGCTGGAGCACAAGCGATCCAGTGGTCGGGCATTTCCAGCGTGGCTTCCACATAGCGCTTCAACGAACCCGAAAGGGTATCGAAACCCAATCGCGAAGGATCCATGTGAACCCATGCGAGCAGGCGCTTCTTGAACAAGCCTTTCACCAGCCACACGAACGCGCTGTCCTTCAGAAAGGGTCCTTTGAAGAAAGCGTGCGTCATGATGACGGTGTCCACTCCATCGAAAGCGATCTGCTTCGCCACACGAGCGAGATATCCGAGCCAACGCAGAACCTTGCCGAAGGAAAACCCGCCAAGACCGGCCCGATCCGTGGCGTAGGCCGCATTGATCACCGTGAACCGGCAGTCATCCCAACGGGCGGCTTCCCGGGCAAGAAGCGAGGCCATGATCGCCTGCCCGTGAATGGGCGGCTCGACCTGCGCAAGAAGCAGGACGTGCCGCATTGGAGCCTGACCGCTCATGCGGAATCAATCAACGGAAGCAAGCCCTCAGGCTTGGAATGCGGCAAACGCAAGCGCGACCTCGTCGAGCTGCGACTGCACCAGTTCCGGATAGACCGGAATGCTGAGCACTTCACGCGACAGTGCCTCGGAAACCGGGCAATCGCTGGCGGGGAGGTTCGCGAAGCATTCCTGCTGATGCAGCGGCACCGGGTAGTAGATCTCGCAACCGATGCCACGCTCGGCGAGGTGCTGTTTGAAAGCATCGCGACGGCCTTCACCGGCGATGCGCAGCGTGAACTGGTTCCAGACGTGGCCGCGGTTTTCGAGAGCGGCGGGAGCCTTGCAACCTTCCGGCAGCGGCAGGTTTGCGGCATACCATGCGGCATTGCGCGCCCGGCCTTCCGCATAGGAATCGAGGTGGCGCAGTTTCACACGCAGCAAGGCACATTGGAGAGCATCCATACGGAAGTTCCCGCCGACCATCTGGTGATAGTAACGGGGATGCATGCCGTGGTTGCGGAGCTTGAGGATCTTCTCCGCCAGTGCGTCATCATTGGTGGTGACGAGGCCGCCATCGCCGAAGCCGCCGAGGTTCTTCGATGGGAAGAAACTGAAGCAGCCCACTTCGCCGAAGTTGCCGCACTGCACGCCCTTGAAGGTCGCACCGATCGATTGGGCGGCGTCTTCGATCACGAGGAGCTTGTGTTCCTCCGCGAAGGCGCGGATCGCGTCCATGTCGCAGCACTGGCCGAAGAGATGCACCGGCATGATCGCCTTCGTCTTCG